>MFRN01000001.1 GCA_001784585.1 Candidatus Melainabacteria bacterium RIFCSPLOWO2_02_FULL_35_15
AGTGATATAGCTTAAACCCTTACCGGGACTGATTCTTCTGCTTCATTTAGTTTTTTTGTTTCAATAATAAGTCGATTTTTAAATGTTGTTTCGTCTGGCTTTGCAGATAGCCTGGCTAATTCATCAATTGTATCCAGTACCAGACTTGCCGGAAATTCTTTTGGTTTAATAACTAATATTTTATTATGTTTGGTCGTATTTGTTCCTTCATAATAACCAATAAGTTCTTCTTTTAGTTTTTCTCCCGATCTGAGCCCTGTGTATCTGATTTTTATTTGCCGGGGATCATATCCTGATAATCTGATAAAGTCTTTTGCCAGAACATCTATATTTACTTCATTACCCATATCAAGCACCATAATGTCTGAAGTTTTTCCTGCTGCACTGGCTTTTATTACAAGCTGAGCAGATTCTGACATTGTCATAAAAAATCTGTATGCGTTTTTATCAGTAACGGTAACAGGCAAATTATTTTTTAACTGATTTTCCCAGACTGGAATGACACTGCCCCTGCTTCCAATTACATTTCCAAATCTGACTGAAATATATTTTGTCTTTGGGAATTGTTTAGCATAGGTGTTGACAATAAGCTCAGCAAGCCTTTTTGTATTACCCAGAACATTAATCGGATTTACAGCTTTATCAGTAGAAATATTTATAAAGGTTTCAATATTTAACATTCCTGCGATTTCTGCCAGATTTTTAGTGCCTATTACATTATTTTCAAATGCTTCCATTGGATGGTCTTCCATTAACGGAACATGCTTATGTGCTGCTGCATGAAAAATTAAATCAGGAGAAATGCTGGCTAAGTACCTGTAAAGAAATTTGTAATGTCTGATATCACAGATAACTGGAGTAAATGGGATTGAGGTTAAATAGCTTAATTCCTGTGAAAGCTGAAAGATACTGTTTTCACCTCTTCCAAGAATGTATATTTTCTTTGGAGAGAAATTAGTAGCTAATTGCTTTGTAAGCTCACTGCCAATTGATCCTCCTGCACCTGTGATTAAAATTGTCTTGTTGTTTATAAAAGCAGCTATTTCAGGAGTAGATAAATCTACTGGTTCACGTCCAAGAAGGTCTTCCAGACTGATTTTCCTGATTTTTTCAATTGTAACTTTTCCCTCAGCAAGCTGATCTACGCCGGGGATAATTTTGGTTTCAAGTCTTGTTACCTGACAAAGCTCAATAATTTCCCTGATTTGATTTGGAGGTAATGATGGAATTGCAATTATTATCTGTTCAATATTGTACTCTTTAACAGCGTTATTTAAATTTTTAATATATCCGGCTACTCTTACTTTGTCACTGATTTTTATTTTTTGTTTTCTTTCATCGTCATCAAGTGCGCAGATTATTTCTATATCGAGTTCCGGGTGTTGTATAACCTTTCTTACCAGTTCCTGAGCTGCCTGACCTGCACCGATTAAAAGAGTACGTTTTTTTGCTTTCTGATTGTTTTCTTTTTGTCTTTTTTTAATTGTTCTCCTTGTGATTTGCCATTTTCTAAGTAATCTTGCACAGGAAAGAAAAATCAGGCTTAATGATGAATCAATAATTATTACACCAATTGGAATTGCAAAGAGCTGGTTATAAGCATTAAACCCAATAATACGTGGTATAGCCAAAATTAAAGATGAGCAAAGAACTGGTTTTGTAAGTTCTAAAATTTCATTTAGCTCCGTATACCTCCACATCCTGCTGTAAATTTGAAAAATAAATAAAAAAAGTAATCTTAAAGAAAGTACAATTGGCAAAACAAACGGAAGCTGTGAACCCCAGAACCATCCCTGTGTTTCAGTGGATATATTGTGCTCAAGCCGTAACTTATAAGAAATTATCAGGGATAAAGCAAATAATGAGAGATCAATTATCACTCTGGATATTCGTTTTAAAGAATATATCCATTTTCTTTTAATCAAAGAATATCTCCTGTTATTTATTTTATTTCTTTGTGGAGAGTGTATTTTTTCAGATATGGATTATATTTCTTTAACTCTAATCTTTCAGTTTGTTTTCTTTTGTTTTTAGTGGTTGAATATCGGGAAGGAGTTTTGCCTTCTTTTCGCGCTTCCGTACACTCCAGTGTAACTATTACTCTGTCACCTTTTTTTGCCATGATTGTGTCCTTTATTTATAAGCCTTTTTATTATATAACAATAAAACGTGTTTATACATTACTTTTTTCTATACAGCAGTCTTTACTTTGATTTTCATTTAACTTTCTTACAGCTTCAGCAAGATCATTATTTGATAAGTTGTTCTCAATTAAAAATTTCTTAATAAGCTGACTGTCAGCTGACCAGCCAATTTTTAACAGGTGCTGCAAATGCTCAGACGGACCGTAAGTTTTATTTCTTGTTATGCTTTCTGCATCCAAATTCAGTTCATTCATTGTTTTATAATTAAAGGTTACATTTAATTTAGAAAGGCTTCAACTTGTTTGAAGCCTTATAAAAAACTACCTCTTTATTATAGTAAATTAATTCTCCATCTGCATATTTAACAGACGGATTAAAATTTATTAATGTTAAACTGCAGTTTGCATTAGTAAATAAAGCTAATTCTTCGCCACCTAAATTCCTAAAGGACCCTATCTGAGTTTTTATACTTCCGCCATGAGTAAATACTGCTACTTTTGAATTATAATCATTTTCAATTAATATTTTTTCTATTGCTCTTTTAACTCTTTTTTCATGTGATTCAAAACTTTCAAACCAGCATGGTCTTACGTAATAATTTTTGTGCCACTTGGTATATTCTTCCGGATATTTTTCTTTAACCTCATTGTATGTAAGCCCTTCCCAGATCCCAAAATGTGCTTCACGTAAATCAGCATCAGTCTTAATTTCAAGATTTAACTTTTGGGCAGTTGGCATAGCTGTTTGAATGGCCCTTCCGAGATCACTTGAATAAATAGCTGTAATATCCCCACTCTGAAAATATTTCTGTAATTCTTTTGCTTGTTCTTTTCCTAAGCTTGAAAGACCTTCGTCAGTTTGTCCCTGGACAATATTTTCTTTATTTCCTTTGCTTTGAGCGTGTCTTATAAGTATTAACTGCATGTATTCCTAAAGTATAATATAGTAAATAACAATGAGCAAATCAAATTTAACAGAGAAATCAGCAAAAGAAATAAACAGACTTTTTTTAAATAAAGAGATTTCAGCAAAAGAAATAGTTGATGCTGTTTATAAACAAATTGAAATTGTTGAGCCACAAATTCAGGCATTAAACTCTATTACAAAAGATCTGGCTTATAAACAGGCAGGAGAACTGGATAAAAAGATTTCAAAAGGTGAAAAACTCAGCTCAATTGCAGGGGTTCCTATAGTAGTTAAAGATGTAATTTGTGTGAAAACTTATCCTGCTACTTGCAGCTCAAAAATTCTTGAAAATTTTATTGCTCCGTATGAAGCTGCTTCTACAAATAAACTCTGGGAAGCCGGCGCTATTTGTATAGGTAAATCAAATATGGATGAGTTTGCAATGGGAAGCTCTACTGAAAATTCAGCTTTTAAAAAAACAAAAAATCCCTGGAATTTAAATACTGTTCCTGGCGGTAGTTCAGGGGGATCAGCTGCCTCTGTGGCATCAATGGAAGTCCCTGTAAGCCTTGGAACAGATACCGGTGGTTCTGTAAGACAGCCTGCGAGCTTTTGTGGTGTTGTTGGTTTAAAACCTACTTACGGAAGGGTTTCAAGATTTGGATTAATTGCATTTGCAAGCAGCCTGGATCAAATAGGCCCGTTTTCAAGAAATGTCTATGATACTGCACTGGTTTTACAGCATATAAGCGGATATGATTTAAAAGACAGTACATCTTTAAATGTTGAGGTTCCGGACTATATAAATAAAATTACTACTACTTCTCTCAAAGGTAAAAAAATTGGTCTTATTAAAGAACTTATGGGAGATGGAATTGATTCTGAAGTCAAAAAATCAATTGAAGCTTCAGTGAAAATTTTCAATAATCTTGAAGCAGAAGTTGTGGAAGTCTCTCTGCCGAATGTTAAATATTCAGTACCTATTTATTACATCATTGCTACTGCAGAAGCAAGTTCAAATTTAGCCAGATATGATGGTGTTAAGTACGGTTATCGTACAGCAGGTGCAAAAGAATTGTTGCCAATGTATGCAAAAACACGACAAGAAGGATTTGGTGCTGAGGTAAAAAGAAGAATTATGCTGGGGACTTATGCATTAAGCTCAGGTTATTATGACGCATATTATAAAAAGGCTCAGCAGGTTAGAAAACTGGTTGCACAGGATTTCTTAAATACATTTGAAAAAGTTGATCTTTTAATTTCACCTACATGTCCTACTACGGCATTTGAATTTGGTTCCAGAGTTGATGATCCTTTATCCATGTATATTTCAGATATTGCTACTATTCCAGCCAATCTTGCCGGCTTACCTGCTATTTCGATACCATGCGGATTTGATTCCAGGAAGCTTCCAATAGGCCTGCAGATTATTGCACCATCATTAAGTGAAGAATTGTTGCTTAGTGCTGCTTATTCTTTTGAATATGCTTGTAATATTAACATTACATGCAGGAGTTTTTTAACAGCAAAATGAAATTAATTTATGCTTTTTTAACGATAGCATTTCTTGTGATTTTTTCAAATCCTGTAATTGCTGGTTTTTTTGGGACAAATCAAATTTCATCAAGTAGTTCCGGTAATACTCAATTAACGACAGATGACATTCCCATAAGAGATGAAGCTTTTAAAATAATGGAAAGGCGTAAAATGGAAGCACATAAATTAATCAGTGAAGGACTGGGACTTATGAGAGAAGGTGAAAAGAAAAACAATGAAACCTTAATTACTAAAGGACGCATAAAAAAAGAGATTGGTACAAAACAGTTACAGGTATTAAAAGAGCAGGCTGAACAAAAAAAGAAAGAAGATAAGAGTTATGGCTGGTAATAGCAGACATCCTAACCTTTTTACCCGCGAAAATGCTCTTGTTTTATTGATAGATTTTCAAGAAAGATTTCTCCCTATTTTACATAATCGTGATGAAACGATAAAAAATATAAAACTGCTTTTAGGCGGTGTAAATATTTATAGCTTGCCTATTATAGTCACAGAGCAGGTTCCGGAAAAACTGGGTCCTACAATAAGTGACTTTAAAGAGTATTTGCATCACGCCAAATTTTTTTATAAAAAAACAATGAGTTGTTGTGGTCAGATCGGATTTCTTGAAGAGCTTAAGAAACTAGGCGTAAAGAGAATTGTTGTTTGCGGTATTGAAGCTCATGTATGTGTTTTACAAACAGCTCTTGATTTAATTTATCATGGTTTTCAGGTTCACTTAGCCTGTGATGCAATAACCACACGGATTCCATATAATAAAGAAATTGCTATTGAAAAGATGAAAAGCTCAGGTGTTATAGTCAGTTCGGTTGAAACTGTTCTTTTTGAAATAACATATACAGCCGGAACGGAAGAGTTTAAAAAATTACAGCGACAATATGAACTGTTATATAATTGACACAAGTTACAAGGAGAATGACCATGAAGATTGCAAATGATATTACAGAATTAATTGGAAACACACCTCTTGTACGTTTAAATAAATTAAATAAACAATATGGACTTGATCCTTCTGTGATTATTGCCTGTAAGTTAGAAAGTCAGAATCCGCTTGGTTCTGTAAAAGACAGAATTGGTGTAAGTATGATTCATGAAGCAGAGAAAGAAGGAAAAATTAAGCCTGGTCAGACAGTGCTTGTAGAGCCGACTAGTGGAAATACTGGAATTGCACTTGCTTTTGTAGCTGCAGCAAAAGGTTATAAATTAATTCTTACAATGCCGGATACTATGAGTATGGAAAGAAGAACACTGTTAAAAGCATTTGATGCAGAGCTTGTTTTAACTCCCGGAGCACTGGGAATGAAAGGGGCTATTGCTAAAGCTGAAGAAATTGTAAAGGCAACCCCAAATGCTTATATGCTCCAGCAGTTTAAAAATCCTGCAAATCTTCTTATACACAGAAAAACAACAGCAGAAGAAATCTGGAAGGATACTGATGGAAAAGTAG
The DNA here is from genome assembly GCA_001784585.1 of Candidatus Melainabacteria bacterium RIFCSPLOWO2_02_FULL_35_15. GTDB lineage: Bacteria > Cyanobacteriota > Vampirovibrionia > 2-02-FULL-35-15 > 2-02-FULL-35-15 > 2-02-FULL-35-15. The sequence continues at coordinate 6,055 of MFRN01000001.1, forward strand.
ACATAATTATTAGTGGTGTTGGAACAGGCGGGACAATTACAGGATGTGGTCAGGCTTTGAAACCTAAGAAACCAGCATTAAAACTTATTGCTATTGAACCTAAAGAATCCCCGGTTCTTGCCGGTGGACAGCCTTCTCCTCATAAGATTCAAGGCATTGGAGCTGGTTTTGTCCCTGATATTTTGGACAGAAAAGTTATTGATGAAATATTTCACGTTACTAGCGAGCAGGCTCTTGAGTATGGACGCAAGCTGGCAAAAGAAGAAGGGATCTTAGCTGGAATTAGCTCAGGAGCTGCTGTTTATGCAGCACTTGAAGTAGGTAAAAGGCCTGAAAATAAGGGTAAGTTAATAGTAACCATATTACCCAGCACCGGAGAGAGATATTTATCCACGTTATTATTTACTAATCTTGCTCAGCCTGTAATGGCTAAAGCAGGAGTTTGATGTATGAGCTTGATTAATCAAGCTCATACAAAAAGGAACTCATGTTACTCTGGCTTAATGATGAAATAAAAAATATCCGAAAAAAAGATCCGGCAAGCAAATCATGGCTTGAGGTTTTACTCTGCTATCCTGGATTACATGCAATGATATTTCATAAGTTTGCACATGGTTTGTACAGGCTTAAAATTCCTATTATTCCAAGACTTATTTCTCATATTTCAAGATGGATTACAGGAATTGAAATTCATCCGGGGGCTGAAATTGGAAAGAGAGTTTTTATTGATCATGGAAAAGGAGTGGTTATAGGTGAGACAAGTCAGATTGGAAATGATGTAATAATTTATCAGGGAGTAACTCTTGGCGGGACCAGTACTAAAAAAGTAAAACGACATCCCACACTTGGAAATAATATTGTTTTAGGATGCGGAGCAAAGGTTTTAGGAAATATAAAAATCGGGGATAATTGTCAGATAGGAGCAAACTCAGTAGTCCTAAAAGATGTACCTGCAAACTCAACTGTAGTGGGTATTCCGGCAAGAATTGTGCTTTATGAAGGCAGAAAAATATCAGAGCGCGATTCTCTAAACCATAATCTTCTCCCTGATCCTGAAGCTGATGCTATTAATTGTCTTATGACAAAGATAAAAGAACTCGAGTCAGCCATAAGGATTTTATCAAAGGAAACAGATTCTTCAAAAGAAGTTGAAAAGATTCTGGATCAGCAACCAATGCCAAAACTTTCAGAAGAAAACCATTCTGCACCCAAAAAAGATACCATACAAAATATTGATGAATTTATACATGGGATGGGGATTTGAAGCTTATTATATTTGTCATAAATTAACTTCACCCGGTACTATAAATAAATGTCTCTCAAACTCACTATCTAAAAGCGTCTTACCAAGTTCATTGTTTGTTTCCTTGATATACTCTGAGAGCTTTTTAATTTTTTTGTTTGAAGTATAGATAAGAATTTCATCTTTGTCAGTATGATATGGCTTGGATGTGGTTTCATCATAGGTAAAATAATAATCAGTAATCAATTCCCGGGGACACAGAGAAGTATTTATGTGATTATTAACTTTACTTTTCACCTTATCAATTAATTCCTTGGATGGCTTAAATGGTTTATTATTCTTTTCACATGTATAAGCGCAGAAAAATTTATGTGCAGTAAACCTTAGGGTTAGATCCTTTAGTACAGGATCTCTTGTATTCCTGCTCCACTTTCTAATCTGATTAAATAAAAGCTGATCATTCATTTCGACAAACTCTGCTTCAGTATGGTTTCCAAACAACCAGGTTTGAATTAAAAGATCAGTTTTTCCAAAAGAGTCCAGTTCATTGTTTCTGACCAGAAACTGGGCACGTAATAAAATCTTTTCAAGCAGATTGTTTGAGGCTTCTCTACGGTAATGTTTTAAAAGATAATAACGAATACTGTGCCTGTCCAGTAAATAATGAATAACAGGATTTACTGCATCTTCATGAATAGCTAAATAAGGCTCACATTTATTTCCTGATTTATCAATCTTTAATACAATAAGACTATTCATTATTCTTTTAATATTTTCAACAACTTCATTTAAAGAACTCAGGTGTTTTATCGTTCTTTCATTCTTCACATCAGCTTCTTCCAGAATAGCGTTTACTACAAGCCTGTCTCCAAGATAATTTGAGAGGCGATCTAAATCAATCTGACTGGCAAGAAGTTGTGTAAAAACCTTTGTATTTTCTTCTGAAATAATCTCTATTGCTTTTAAAAAAATGTTTAAATTATCTTTTTCTTCCTTGCTTGTTTTTTTATTTAAATAAGGATTTTCATTCGTATCAAAGAGCTGTTCTTTTAATTCACTAAGGAGAACCTTTGTCCAGTACTCGTGATCATATTCTTTTGGTATTTTCCCGTATCTTCCCTTTGGTCTTTTAAAGGCTCTTTCGGTAAGATGACTAAATGGACCATGTCCTAAATCATGGATTAAAAAACATAATTTTATTGCCTCAAGATCAATATTATTTAAATGCAGCCTTGTATTTAATTTATCTACAATATAATCTCCAAAGACATATGTAAGGCATGAGTGTGTATAACGTGTAAACCATGGAACCTGTTTAAATGCAAATGGTAAAAGCTCTACCTGGCTTATTCCTTTTAACCTTCTGAAAATTTCCGTACCTGTAATAATTTCTTTTATGAGGGGCTTAGTTTGATTTAACTGAATACCAATCTTATCCAGATAAGGTAAAAAACTCTCCAGAATAATGCTAAGCTCTCTCAGGTCCTCCTGAAGCAGATTAACTGCCCCATGAAGCAAAAAACGCGGATAGTGTCCTTCTACATTTGTAGGTTTTATGTTTGGATTTGTATATTTAGTATCTGTGGTTCCATTTCTTTTTACCAATGAAATACTATCTAAAGAAGGTGTTTTTTTAGAAATTTTAATTTTATCTTCCATGATTGTTTCTATTAACTAAGAATTTATCGTACAATAATTTCAGGTAATTCATATGAATAGACTTTACGACGTTATTGTAGTTGGAGCCGGACATTCTGGCTGTGAAGCTGCTCATGCCAGTGCAAAACTTGGTGCAAAAACTTTACTCCTTGCTTTAAACCTTGACACCATTGCTTCAATGCCCTGCAACCCTGCTGTTGGCGGCCCTGCAAAATCTCACCTCGTTAAAGAAATTGATGCTCTTGGTGGCCTTATGGGCCTTGCCAGTGATGCTACTTATCTCCAGCTTAAAACTTTAAATTCCAGTAAAGGCCCGGCTGTAAGGTCTCTTAGAGCTCAATCTGACAAAAAAGAGTATTCAATGTGGATAAAGAACCACCTGGAAAATATACCCGGTTTAGACATATACCAGGCAATGGTAACAAAGGTAATTGTTGAAGAAACTTCACAATCAGTTAGGATTAAAGGTATAGAGACATCTTTGGGTGAAAAGGTATATGGAAGTGCAGTAATAATAACTACTGGCACATTTCTCTCTGGTAAAGTCCACATAGGTTTAAAATCACACCCTGCAGGCCGTGCAGGAGAATTTGCATCTTATGGGTTGACTGATTCACTACTTTCATTAGGCTTTAAATCAAAGAGGCTTAAGACGGGTACACCACCAAGACTGGATGGCAGAACAATCAATTTTTCAACTTTAGAAAAACACCGGGGAGATGAAAAGCCTTCTTTCTTTTCTTTTTTACCTGACAGACCAGTACGCAAACAAATACCATGTCACCTTACGCGAACAAATGAAAAGACACATGAAATAATCAGAGCTAATCTGGATAAGTCTCCGATTTATGCCGGGATTATAGAGTGTGTTGGTCCCAGATATTGTCCTTCAATTGAAGATAAAGTAGTCCGATTTAAAGACAAATCATCGCATCATTTATTTTTAGAACCGGAAGGCAGAAGTACAAATGAAATTTATTTACAGGGTTGTTCGACAAGTCTGCCTATTGAAATCCAGTGGGAAATTGTTCGATCGCTTCCGGGTCTTGAAGATGCATTAATTGCGAGACCCGCTTATGCTGTGGAATATGATTATTTTCCCGGTACACAGTTTACTCACGGACTTATGTCAAAAAATGTGGAAGGGCTTTTTATAGCCGGTCAGGTTCTTGGTACAAGCGGTTATGAAGAAGCTGCTGCTCAGGGACTTGTAGCAGGAATAAATGCAAGCAGACATACAAAAAATCTTGAGCCGTTAATTTTTGAACGCAATTCCAGCTATATAGGGACGTTAATCGATGATTTAGTTACAAAAGAAATGGATGAACCTTACAGAATGCTTACATCCCGTTCCGAGTACAGATTACTTTTAAGACAGGACAATGCTGATCAAAGAATGACACCGCTTGGACGTGAAATTGGTCTTGTGGATGATTTCAGGTGGAAAATATTTAATGAAAAAATGGAAAAAATGAAAAATATAAAAACAAGACTTGAACAAACCAAAGTTCAGCCAACAAAAGAGATAAATGAACTTTTAAATAAATATGATCAAACAATTTATGAGCCAATAAACCTGCTTGATTTATTAAAAAGACCTGGCGTTACGTATGAATGTGTTAAAGAAATTTATCGTAGAGACTTGCCATTTTCTACAATGGACATTCCCGAATACGAAATCGAAACAGAAATTAAATACGAAGGTTATATAAATCGTCAATTAATGCAAATAT
>MFRN01000002.1 GCA_001784585.1 Candidatus Melainabacteria bacterium RIFCSPLOWO2_02_FULL_35_15
TGATAATCTCCTTTAAGACCGGCTTGTTATGCTGCTTACAGGAAATAAATCTATCCGGGATGTTATAGCATTTCCTAAAACCCAGACTGCTGCATGCCCCCCTACTGACGCCCTGGGCAAGGCAAGTGATAAGCAGTTAAAAGAATTACATATTAGGGTGGCAGAGCCAAAATAGACATTAGTTCCTAAGTTTTAGAACCGTGTGTTTTTATTAACGCTCACTTTATAGTTCTCAATTAAATATCTTCTTAATTCCTCACCTGCAATTTTTTTAGTGTCTTGCAGGATAAAAGCACCAGACAAGTTGGTATTAGACAAGTTGGTACAAAACAAGTTGGTACCCGACAAGTCAGTATAAGACAAGTTGGCATAAGACAAGTTGGCGCAAGACAAGTCGGCATAAGGCAAGTTGATATTAGACAAATCGGTATAAGACAAGTTAGTATAAGACAAGTTGGCATAAGACAAGTTAGCACAAGACAAGTCGGCACCAGACAACGGGTATTGATTTTTTGCTCCTGTTGCTAAAATTAACCTTTCCAGGTTAACAGAATATGTTCCTAACCGCAAACCTGATAAATTGCTTAGGTCTGTATTACTTAAATCTAGTGTTCCTGTTTCATTACTTTTTTCTACTGCTTGTTCTATTACATCCAGGATACTAATTACCTCTTGATTCCCAATGTATTTAGCTCTAAGTCTAAATGGATCATTTTTTCTGATTGTTTCTGTCTCTCTTTTTTCAGGACCTTCCTGGCCTAGTGAGTTTATACCTGCTCCTACATAAAATTGATTTGGATTATATGGATTAATTATCATTCTTATCTCCTTTTTAAATAAGCTACCCGGATTTTTATTAAGATAACAGATTTTAGGTTTCTTAATCAAGCAGGAAAGATTAAACCAAAATCTTAAGCTCTTTCTGCAGCATTTCTCTTATCCTGTACTTCTGAATCTTCCCGTTTGCTGTCATTGGAAATTCATTTACAAATTTTATATGGTATGGAATTTTAAATGTTGCTATTTTGCCTTTACACCATTCTTTAGCTTCTTCTTCTGTCCACTTTTCATTTGGTTTCAGTTTAATTACTGCTGCTGCTTGTTCACCAAACTTTTGATCCGGTACACCTACTACCTGTACTATTTCTACTTTTGAATTTGTCATAAAAAACTCTTCTACTTCAGCCGGATAAATATTTTCCCCGCCACGGATTATCATGTCCTTAATCCTGCCTACTATCCTGCAAACCCCGTCTTTATCCATGGTGGCCAAATCTCCGGTGTGCATCCAGCCCTCAGAATCAATTACTTCTTTTGTCTTATCAGGCATTTTATAATAACCTTTCATGGCATTATAACCATAAGCACAAAGCTCACCAGCAGTATTAAACGGTACTTCTTCTTTAATTTCAGGATCTATAATTTTTACTTTTACATTTTGATGTGCTTTTCCTACAGTTCCTACTTTTAGTTCAATCGGGTCATTATATCTGGTTTGTGTAATTAATGGAGATGCTTCTGTAAAACCATATCCAATAGTTATTTCAGTAAGATTCATTTTTTCAATCAGCTGTTTCATAAGTTCCATGGGACATGGTGCTCCTGCAATAACACCTGTTCTGAGTGACATTAAATTATAATTATTAAAATCATCCAGAGCAAGCTCAGAAATAAACATTGTCGGTACACCATAAAGTGCTGTACATTTTTCTTTGTGTACCGCTTCCAGGGTTTTTTGGGGATCAAAAACTTCAGACGGGAAAACCATTTTAATTCCATAGTTTACACAAACCAAAGTTCCCAGCACACACCCAAAGCAGTGATATAAAGGAACCGGAATACAGACAGAGTCCTTGTCGGTAAGGTGCATGTTTAAACCACAGAAATATGCATTATTTAAAATCCCAGAATGTGTTAGCTGGGCACCTTTTGGAAAGCCTGTAGTACCAGAAGTATACTGAATGTTTATGATGTCTTTTGAATCCAGCTGGTTTTCTCTTTCAATTAAATCTTCATCGGAAATTCCTTTAGCAAGCTGGTAAAGATCCTCCCATTTCATATATTCCGGATACTTATTTGTACGAATTGTAATTATTTTTCGTAGTGGTAATCCATGAACTGCCCCTACTGTTTTTAACACCTCAATCATATTTTGATTTTTAAATTGTTCTGTTAAAAATAAGGTTGTGATGTTACCTTGTTCAAGAATATATTTCAATTCATGACTCTTAAGTGCAGGATTAATGTTTACAAGGACTGCTCCGGCCTTTGCAGAGGCAAACTGTAAGATAACCCACTCAGGACAATTTACAGCAAACACCCCTATATGCTCACCTTTTTGAACATGAAGAGCAAGAAGCCCTTTAGCAATCTCATCAATAAGTTTCTTAAAGTTTTTATAAGTTAATTTGTAGTTCAGATCACAAAAAACAATTGCATCCTTATCTGCATATTTAAGTGCAGTACTGTCTAAAAGTTGACCCAGGGTCTTGTTTATAAGTTCTGGCATGTTAGGATGATCTCATTATTATTGGTTAATATTATGACACCTGTTTAAAATTTATTTCAATGCTTGGTAAAGAAAAAAAATCGTTAAATTATTTAAATGCACGGTTAGTTGGTATTTTAAGGACAAAGCCGGATACTCCTGAAATTAATGCTATAAGTGCAATACAGGCAGCGTTTGACTCCGGGGCTGGTGCTGTTGAAATTACTTCAAATTCAGATTTCTGGCAAAATATCGTAGACAAGTGTGTAAAAAGAAATTTAAACATTGGTGTAGGTTCTATTAAAAATGAGAAAACTGCTAAAGAAGCTATAAATCATGGTGCTAAGTTTCTGGTCAGTCCGGGGTTTTTTGAAGATACCATAGAAGTAGCAAATAAAAACAATATTCCTATCCTTCCTGGAGTTTTTACAGAGCCAAATTTTAAACAGGCTATAGATCTTAAAATTGCTGATACAAAATTCTTTCCTGCAAATGTAAAAACAGACGAAGAGCTTTTTAAAGCAATAAGAGAACCGTTTAGAGATGAATTTGAAGAGTTAATTAAAATGGGTTGGGAGATTTTAGCATTTAATGGTCAGTCAATTAACCCGGAGAATGTATTCATTATAAAAAGTCCGACACAATTTTACAAATTTTACCTAAAGGCTAAGAATGAAAAACCCAGCAAGCAAGCAATTATAAAACTCTCTGACAAAAAAGTAGGATTTGAAAAATTAAAAGAATTTTCAGATCAGCTTATGGAACACGATATCAGAACATATGCTGTAGGCGGAGTCAATGATAAAAATATGAAAGAGGTTCTGACAAAATACGGTGCTTACGGAGTCTGTCCGGGAAGCGGAATGTTTAATGCTGATGCTATTTTTAATGGGGATTACGAAAGAGTAAAAGCAGATGTAAAAAGGCATGTGGAAGTGATCAGATCTTTAGGACTGGAAGTTTTGAAATCTTGAGATTATTTAGGAAACTTCTCGATCTGGCTTGGATAGAGCATTGGGAAATCTTTTGTATTTTGGGTAATTAGTGTTAAGTGATGAATTTTTGCTGTTGCACCAATGATTGCATCTGCAATATAAATTTTCTTTCCTCTTTTGAAATATTGATAGATCATTTTCCCGGCCTCTTTTGAAACTAATTTACTCAAGGAAAGAGTAAAAACTTTTTGTAAAAGATTTTCTGTTTCTTCTATTTCATGTTCTCGACACCCTGCATATATTTCTACAACAGTTAGAGGAGAAAGATACAAGTTATTGCTTTTAATTTCTTCAAACTTACTTATGTAGTTTTTATCTTTGCGAAGGAGCCCTATTATGAAATTTGTATCCAGGAGAAATTTCAATTACTTATTTCCCCATAATGAGTGTCTATAATTCCTAAAATCTTCTGGTGTCATTAAATCGGGATGATTTTCATCGGTCCAGATTGGTTTTTTTCTTTTTTTATACCTTTCTATAAAATCTCCAAGATCATTGCTTTCAGTGTCTTTAATTATTAACTCTTCTACATATTTACTTCTCTGGCCAGCTGGTATTTTTTTTAATGCCTTACGAGCTTTAGTGGATAATGTAAAGTTTACTCTCTCACTATTTGCCATATTTCATTACCTCATTTATACTTACTATTATACACACCACTTGATTAAATTTAAATTAATGCAAGAAATCCTAACAAAACAAACTAACAAAGCAAAAGAAATTTCATCTTATGTTTTATCTATAAAAAAAGAATCCTTATCAAAAGAAGTTATTCATGAAGTAAAAAGAAGAATTATTGACAGTTTTGCCTGTGCAATAGGAGCTTATGATTCAAAGGTCTGTAAAATTGTTTTAAGAACATGTTCAAAAATAAAAGGAAAATATAAAGCCCCATTATTTGGAAAAGGGAAGGAAGTTTTTTATGAAGAAGCTGCTTTTGCAAATGGAGCATTAGTAAGATATTTAGATTTTAATGACACTTATTTATCTTTAGAACCTGCACACCCATCAGATAACATTGCACCACTTATTGCAACTGCTCAGGCTTATGGCAAACCTGGACTTGATCTAATACTAGCTGTTGCAATAGCTTATGAAATACAGTGCAGGCTTTGTGACGGAGCAAGCCTCAGAGCAAAAGGAATAGATCACGTTACTTACGGTGCTTTTTCTGTGGCATGTGGCGCAGCCATTTTAATGGATTTAGACAAAGAACAATTAGAAAATGCACTTGGAATAGCAGGTGTCTGTAATATAGCTACCCGGCAAACCCGTGTCGGTGAAATGTCTATGTGGAAAGCATGTGCATTTGCAAATGCAGCCAGGCAAGGGCTTTTTGCATGCAGACTGGCTAAAGAAGGAATGACAGGGCCCTCACCTGTATTTGAAGGAACAAAAGGATTTGAGATCACAATTTCAGGACCTATAAACTTAAAACTTCCAAATATTAGTGAGCCACCAAAAAAAATATTAGAGACTTATATAAAACCATATCCTGTGGAATATCATGCACAAAGTGCTGTTGAAGCTGCAATCAGTTTACATGCAGGAGCAAGTAGCGACTTGCTCCTGCCAGATCAAATTCAGGATATGACCATTTATACCCATAAAGCTGCTTATGACATAATTGGTTCAGAGTCTGAAAAATGGAAACCTACATCTAAGGAAACTGCTGATCATAGTCTTCCTTACTGTACTGCTATAGCACTTCGTGACGGTAATGTAACTGATGAAAGTTTTCATAAGAAAAATTATCGCGATTCAAATCTTCTTAGATTTTTAAAGAAAATAAAAATAGTGGAAGATCAAAGATATACAAACGACTATCCAAAGAGCTTTGGAAATCGACTGGAAATAAATCTATTTGATGGAAGGAAAATTATAAAAGAAATTTTACACCCATTTGGTCATCCCAAAAACCCCATGCCGGATGAGGCTGTATTTAATAAGTGGAAGACACTTGCCAGTCCACATCTTGGACAGAATAAAATAGAAGAGCAAATAGACCGGGTAATGAAGCTGGAAGAACTGGACAATCTGTCTGATTTGTTGTATCTATGAAACCATTCCACCAGCTTTTAAAAGAACAAAAAACACTTGTAATCCCCGGTGTATTTAATGCAGCATCTGCACTCCTTGCAAAAAATGCCGGTTTTGAAGCCATGTATTTATCCGGAGCAGGAATTGCCACAGGATGTTTCGGGGTACCAGATCTGGGAATTACCACGCTGGATGATGTTTATGAAGAGACAGAAAGAATTACGCACGTAGAGGCGTTGCATGCAACGCCCCTACTGGTAGATGCCGATACAGGGTTTGGAGATGTGTCTCTTACGGTTAAAAAACTGGAAGAAGCTGGGGCTAGTGGTATACACCTGGAAGATCAAGTCTTCCCAAAACGCTGCGGACACAGGCCTGGAAAAGAAGTAATCTCTTCTGATGAAATGGTTTTGAAAATCCAAAATGCTATTAAAGCAAGAGTTAATTCGGATTTTTTTATAATTGCGCGGGTTGATTCCAGAAATGTTTTAGGATTTGATGATGCACTTCTTCGGGCAAAAAAATACCAGGAAGCAGGAGCAGATGCAATCTTTGCTGAAGCACTTGAAAGTAAAGATGAGTATAAAAAGTTTGCTCTTGCCATAAAGATTCCTGTATTAGCCAATATGACTGAGTTTGGCAAGACTCCTTACATTTCAGCTCATGAATTTGAATCCCTCGGGGTACGTATGGTTATTTTCCCGCTTACTGCCTTCAGGCGCATGATGAATGCCACAGAAGAAGTGTATCGTACTATTAAAAAGGAAGGTACCCAAAAACCTATACTGAACCATCTCCAGACCAGGGAAGAATTGTATAAGCTGCTTAATTATTATGAAAAGGAAAAAAATGTTGATAAAAGCCAATAAATGCATTATCATTACGAAGATGTAATGTAAGCAGGAGGGGATTATGTCAGTAACAATGACAGAACAATTAAAAAAAGGTTTAGAAGATGTAGTAGCAGGAAATACATCTATTTGTACTATTAGTCCGGAAAATGAAAGTTTACTCTATAGGGGTTACAGTGCTGTTGAGCTTTCAGAAAAGGTTAACTTTGAGGAAGTTATACACCTGCTTATAGAAGGAAGATTGCCGAAGAAAAGAGAACTTAAAAGACTTATCAGGCTTTTAGTTCAGGAAAGAAAACTTCCAAAACCATTAATTAAAGTTTTAAAAAATATTCCACAAAATGCAAACCCAATGGATGTCTTAAGAACTGCTGTTTCGTACATGGGTACTATTGATGAAAATAAACCAATATCAACTGAAGATACAAAGCAAATCGCATACTCACTTATAGCAAAGCTGCCATTTGCACTTATGACCTGGTATCACCTGTCAAGAGGCCAGGATGTACCTAAAATATCAAAACAGCTTTCTTATGCTGGCCGGTTTTTACAGCTTGTAACAGGAGTAGAGCCGGATTCATTTGATGAGAGAGTTATTAATGCAAGTTTTACTCTTTATGCAGAGCATGAATTTAATGCATCTACATTCTGTGCCAGAGTTACTGCTTCTACTTTGTCAGATATTTACTCAGCTATTACAGCCGGTGTTGGTGCACTAAAAGGATCTCTGCACGGTGGCGCTAATGAGGCTGCAATGAATTTGATTTTAAAATTTAAAGACCCACAAGGAGCTGAATCAGGCATAATCGATATGTTAAATCGTAAGGAAAAAATCATGGGTTTTGGCCACAGGGTTTATAAAAGAAGTGATGGAAGATCCTACGTAATGAAAAAGTATGCTCAGGAACTTTCACAAAAGAAAGGAAATACAAAGCTTTTTGAAATTGCAGAAAGAATTGAAAAAATTGTAAAAGAAAGAAAAGGGTTATTTCCAAATGCTGATTTCTATTCAGCTTTAGCTTATTATCTGCTTGGAATTCCAATTCCTTTATACACTCCGATATTTGTCTTAAGCAGAACAAGCGGCTGGTCAGCACATGTTATTGAACAATTATCCGATAACAGACTAATTCGACCAAGAGCTATTTATACCGGCCCACCTCAAAGAGAAGTTCCATTGATTGAAAGAAGATAAAAAATTAGTAAAAAAGGTCGAAGTTAAGACTAAGCTGCTTTCAGTGAAAGGTTACGATTGACTATCTCTGGAGCAAGCTCTCAAGTTTTTCGCTCGGGCGCAATAAAGAGTGAGACCAAAGACGTTTTATAAAGGTTTGGTAATTAATAATTTCAATTTTATCACTTGTTAATCTATTTGCTTCTACTAAACTTACAACTATTCGCTTTTTTAATTTAGGGTGATCGTTAATAATTTCACGCAATCCCTTTAAATGCCCATCGTGTACTTTTGAACTTGACTTTGCTTCTATGGCATATTCCATATCATTTACTATGAAGTCTACTTCATGTCCGCTTGGTAATCGCCAATAACTAAGATCCCAAAATTTGTCATTGTATGAGTTGTATACATTCAGTTCATGAAAAACCCAGTTTTCAAAAGCTTTACCATATAGTTCTGAATGTGGCTGCAGTGTACCTCTTTTAGCAAGGTAATTAACAATACCAACATCAGCGAAATAAAACTTAGGAGATTGAATGACTCTTCTTTTTGGTCTTTTAGTAAAAGCAGGTAAAAACCTGCCAAGTAAAGTATCAACTAAAATTTGAAAATATTCTTTAACTGTATTTGAAGAAACCCCACATTCTCTAGCAATATTTGTATAGTTAATAAGTTTAGTGTCTGATAAAGAAGCTGTATTCAAAAAAGTTGAAAAATGTGGGATATTTCTTACCAAGGCCTCATCTTTAATTTCTTCTTTTAAGTAATCTTTAACATATGCATCTAATAATTTAAAAGGTTTGCCACTTAAATAATGACGTGGTAAATAACCGTTATTAAGCATTGTATTTAAATCAAAATCGTCTTTTAATTCGGCTGCACTCAAACCAAATAATTCATATCTTACTGCTCTTCCACCCAGTAAATTAGCATGACCGCGTTTTACTTTTCTAGCACTACTGCCACATAAAGCAAATCCAAGCCCCAAATTTTCAATCATCCAATGCACTTCATCTAATAATAATGGAACCCGCTGTACTTCATCAATTACAACAGGATATTTAAGTTCTTTTTTTCCATGAGATAAAACATACTCCTGTAATTCCTCTCTTAGTAGCCAAGGTTTTTCCAGATACTTTAAGTAAGTTGAGGTTTTTAATAAATCAACATAAAATGCATCGGAATATTCTTTTTTAAGAAGTGAGCTCTTACCCGTCTGCCTCGGACCCCAAAGAAAAAAATTTTCTTTTTGCTTTTTGGGGAGATTTAATAATCTGTTTATGCTTTTCATAGCTTGTACTATTACTTCATTTTATCATGATATATTGAAGTATAGCTTCATGATATCTATACCCCAAATTCGTAGATTGTTAAAATATATGTATAAACCATGAATTAAGTTAAGCAGCTACCTTGTAAAGATCAAGATCTATAAGGTAGGAAACATCGTTAGCTAGCAATTCCCCGTCCGCTTGCGGCGGGGGCTTTAACCGAGCTCTTAAAAGATCTCTCAGTGCAAAACTAATTCATAACTAATATTCCGTCCTTTACCAGGTAGTCGTTTTATAGCTTGCCTTGTTAAAAGTTCAGTCAAGTCTCTGGTTGCAGTAGCCTTTGAACACTTAGTAATAGCAATATATTTTCTAGCAGTCATCCCTCCTTTAAATCCAAGATGACCTTCTTCTAACATTCGATTAATAACTTTCTTTTGTCTTTGGTTAAGTTCATTTTTAAACCTGTCAAAAAATCTTGACTTTTCAAGTATAAATGTTAATTGTGATTTTGTTCTAACGGTTGAAGCATTGATCATCTCTAAAAAATATTTAATCCATTCAGTAATTTCATTTGATTTTTGAGCTCTCTCAAGATTTAAATAATAACTTTTTTTGTTGGCTTCAATTTCTTGAGACAGGCTAATTAAAATTGGATATCCTAAGCTTTGAGCTAAAGCTTTTTCTGAAATTGCACGTCCTATCCGACCATTGCCATCTTCAAAAGGATGAATGGATTCAAAATACAAATGAGCAATAGCTGATCTTATAGGAGTTGCTTTAATTTCATGTTCTCTTCCTGGTGCTGTTTGGTTAAACCACTGAATAAACTTTTTCATTTCTATCTCAATGTCCTTTGATGGTGGAGCTATAAAATGGATTTTTTCTTTGCCAAGAGACCCAGAAACTACCTGCATTGGTTCTTTGTGTGTACGATATTTACCTATATTCATTTTGCTAGATCTGATTTGTTCTTGAAATAACATTAAGTGCCACTCATTTAACATTTTCTTTGAAAGTGGCTTATTGAAAGTTTGATAAACATCTATCATTAACTTACTAATACCCTCTGCTTTTAAATCTTTAATTTGTTTTGTTTTTGTATTTAATCCAAAGTGATTTCTAATTGAGGAAAGTACATCTTCCCTACTAACAAACTCTCCTTCAATTGCTGAAGTTTTAACTGCCTCAGAAACCATGAATTGTATTATTGTTTCTTGTTTAATATCTTCAGGTAAAGCAGTTATGTTCCCAGCAAACATACTAATATTTTTTAAACAGTCATATGCTAATTCATTAACTTCCGAAATGTTATATCGAAAATCAGCCCAGTCATTTAATTGCCAATTATATTTCATGAGTCATTTTAAATAAGTAATCGGCTCAATTATACCACTTTTCTGAGCCAATTAAACCATGTAATTGGCTCATTAGATACTGAGGTGTAAAAGGCTATGCTACTTTCAGATATGTATTTAGGTGGGAAACTGGCAGGTACCCTTCAGAGCTTCGTCACACAGTTCCTCGCTCTGAACCCTTCCCTTTCGGTCGCCGTTGGCGAACCTCGCCCCAGGCGGGCGCCACCCGCAGTAAATGGAACACTGAATAATTTACTTGATGTTGCACTAGTACCTCATTTCTGGCTTAAACGAAACGAAAGATTA
>MFRN01000003.1:0-36062 GCA_001784585.1 Candidatus Melainabacteria bacterium RIFCSPLOWO2_02_FULL_35_15
AATAAATATTTCTTTTGCATCAAAAGTTAGAATATCATAATTTTTAGAAAATTTAAAAGTCTGCAATCAACTGGGATTTTCCACCAAAGGTGGATCAGCCTTTGGCTGAGAACCAAAATTCATCAGAGTTAATAACCAAAACATGCATATATTGATTTCTCGGGGCGACACGATTTGAACGTGCGACCCTCTGCTCCCAAAGCAGATGCTCTACCAAGCTGAGCCACGCCCCGAATTCAGCAATCAGTTGTCAGAAATCAGAAGATCAGAATCTAATTCAATCAACAATCACCAGAATATTATACCCCAATATTAAAAACATTCTCATTATATTAAGTGCAAACTAAATAACAGTGTTATTCATTTTATGGTTTCAAACAAATGCTCGTATACTATTTTTGCTAAAAGTATATGGCCTTCGGGACTGTAATGTACTATGTCATTAAGATTGAAAACTTTATCTACATCCTCTTTCTTAATATAAGAAATAAAATCTATAATTTCTAATTCATTGTTTTTGCTTATTGATTCTTTGAATATAGTCTGAAACCATCTGAATCTTATGGTAGCTTTTACAAAGTCATCTCTACTTGGGCTTAAAACTATGAGAAGCTTAGCGCCATGACTTCTGGCAAGATTATAAATTTGTTGGATCATTACACATGGAAGTAAACCATTTTCATCCGGATCGTTGTTGTAATCTAATGTTTTATCACCTGCAATTTTACTTAGAAATGTACCTATAAGACCTTGATTAGGTTGGAATCTATTTAAAAAAAGGCTTCTTGAAAGTATATTTCTTAAACAATATTGTTTTATATTATTACCTTTTAATATAAGTTGATGATTATTATCGATCTTAAAATAAGGTTTCCTTTTTCCATAGAGAACATTACTACCTATACCCGTCAGGTCATTGTATGTGCAAATAACACATACTATATATTTTATATTTTTAAATTTGTTTATGTGTCTGTTTAAAAACAGGTAATATTGTTCAAGATTGTAACCTGATA
This sequence comes from Candidatus Melainabacteria bacterium RIFCSPLOWO2_02_FULL_35_15, assembly GCA_001784585.1. Lineage (GTDB taxonomy): Bacteria > Cyanobacteriota > Vampirovibrionia > 2-02-FULL-35-15 > 2-02-FULL-35-15 > 2-02-FULL-35-15. Next base: position 1,017 of record MFRN01000003.1, read on the forward strand.
CAGCAAGGTTTGATACTTGGTATCCTTTGTCAGATACCATTCTATCTAGTGCATATGAGAATGTTTGTTTATCGTTTACACCGGCTCCAAAAGCAACAGAATCACCGATTACAATTATTGCTTTCTTAGTAGGATCAATTTCAGCAGATCGAAATCCTTGTGAATTTGAACTAAGTGTTCCCTCCGCCCAATAGGCAGGACACTTAACTGATCTATTAAGAATTGGACTCCATCCAAGCTCAGAATCAAATTTTGTATTTGGGTTTTTCCAGTTATCTCTGTAATATGGTTCAAGACTTAAAAAAAACTCTTACTTCCAGTACAATAAAAACTAAAATAGTACATATAAAAATACTTACCAATGAAATAGAAATATTAACAATTAAATCTTTATTCATATGCACGCAAAAACTTCTTAAAATTAGATAAACCATTAGGTGTATCTAAACTTATTTAAAGTAATAGTATACTTTTAACATTTAACATTTGCTAAAGAAATAAAACCACCTTGAAATAGCTAGAATATTATATACCCAGACATTGGAGATATACTCATTCTGTAAACTATAAATATGGTAACCAGGGATATAAAACAAAAAACAGAAGATCTTCGTAAAAAACTCCACCACTGGAATCATGCATATTATGTTCTGGATAATCCAGAAGTGGATGATGCTGTTTATGATGCAGCAATGCGCGAGCTGATTGAGATCGAAAAAAAATATCCTGAACTAATTACACCAGATAGTCCAAGCCGGAGAATCGGTACTGAACCTGTTTCAGATTTTAAAAAAGTTACTCATAGAACACCGCTCTACAGTCTCGATAATGCATTAAATTTTGAAGAGCTGGAAGACTGGGAAGAAAAGATTTTCAGAGTGTTAGGTGAAAGAACAAAAATAGATTATGTCTGTGAAATGAAAATTGATGGACTTGCAATAGCTTTAACATATAAAGATGGCATTTTAATCCTTGGTGCTACACGTGGAGATGGAGATATCGGCGAAGATATTTCAAATAATATTAAAACCATAAGATCAGTCCCATTAATTTTAAACAAACCTGTTTTCGGGCTACTGGAAATTCGTGGTGAAGTCTTTATGCCAATTGAAAGTTTTGAAAAACTAAATAAAGATCAAAAAGAAAAAGAAGAAAAAATATTTGCAAATCCGCGAAATGCTGCAGCCGGCTCAGTCAGACAATACGATTCAAAGATTACTGCCAGCCGGGATTTGGATATGTTTGTGTATGCTGGAATATGGGATAAAGCGCCAAAAACCCATTGGGAAAGTCTTGAACTTTTAAAAGATCTGGGTTTTAAAGTCAATAAAACTTCAAAGCTTTGCCATGGACTTAAAGAGGTAAAAGATTTTTGTAATGTCTGGTATGAAAAAAAACATGAGCTGTCTTATGCCATTGACGGGATAGTAGTAAAAGTAAATGACCTTTCACTTCACGAAGAGCTTGGCTTTACGGCTAAGAGTCCTCGCTGGGCAATAGCATATAAATATCCGCCTCAAGTCGCCAAGACAAAAGTTTTATCCATAATCTGTGATGTAGGCAGAACAGGAACATTAACTCCTGTTGCAAATTTGGAACCGGTGTTACTGGCAGGTTCCGTAGTAAAAAGAGCAAGTCTGCATAACCAGGACACAATAAACAAGCTGGATGTCAGAGAAGAAGATATTGTAACAGTCAGAAAAGCCGGAGAAATTATTCCTGAAGTAGTATCTGTCGATAAGAAAAAAAGGAACCATAAAAATCCTCCTTATAAACTTCCTGCTAAATGCCCTGTTTGTAATTCAAAGGTGGAAAGAGAAGAAGAAGAATCTGCTGTACGCTGTACAAATGTCAGCTGTCCCGGACAAATTCAAAGACGAATAGAACACTGGTGTTCACGTGATGCTATGGACATAGACGGTGTCGGTGAATCTTTAATAAAACAGCTTTTAAAAAATAAACTGATTGAAGATCCTGTTGATTTATATTTTTTAAAACAAGAACAGTTTGAAGAACTGGAAAGAATGGCAGAAAAATCTGCACAAAACGCTATTACATCCATTCAAAACAGCAAAGAAAGAAGTTTAGATCGGTTAATTTATGCCTTTGGTATAAGGCATGTCGGGAAAACAATTGCAGAGCTGTTAACCACAAGATTTCATTCTATAGAAGAATTGTCAAAAACCACACCTGAAGAACTTACAGAAATTGGCGGTATTGGACCAAAAATTGCTCAGTCAATAATTGACTTCTTTAAAACTGGTGCATCCAGAGAACTAATAAATAAAATCAAGAGGGCACAAATTAAATCTCAGGCAAAACAAATAAAGATAAAAGACAGTAAATTAGCAGGAAAAACATTAGTCATTACCGGAATACTGGAGAGTATGACAAGAACCAAAGCTGAAGAATTAATTAAGAATTTAGGCGGGAGAGCAGCTTCAAGTGTAAGTAAAAATACTGATTATCTGGTAGCCGGAACAGATCCAGGCTCTAAATTAAAAAAAGCTAAAGATTTGGGGATTTCTGTCCTTTCTGAGCAAGAATTTCTGGGATTGATAAAATAAGATTATGAAGATTTACAAATTAAATTCTTTAACTACAATTCTTTTTGGTTTTTTTATTATTTGCTTTGTTGTCTTTTTACCAATAATTTTTATTGAGGTTTTATGGAATACTACAATAGCAAAATCATACAGTGATTTCGCCATTGATTTCTGGCAAGCATTGATTCTTTGGTTAATAGTTTTAGTTTTATTAAATCTCATAGGGATATTTAAGTTTGAATTTGCCGTAGAAACAGCTGATACTTTTGATAAAGATATCTTAAAAAAGAAGCTTGAGAGCCTGCAAAACAAGCCTGAAGAGAAAAAAGAAGAACCCTTGGATAAAAATTAACTTGTTCTTATGAAAACAAAATTACATTTCAATATTCTACTTTTATTTCCTCTGCTTATTGCATGCTCACTCCCGGCAATCAGTTCACCAGAAGAAACATACGACAAAATTTTAACCAGATTAGACAAAGTGCAGGAAGTTAAAAACCGGAGCAAATGGGATCTTAAATTTGAGCATGACAAGCTTCCAAATTTAAATGGTATCTGGAAGGTTACAAAAAAAATAAATAAAAGAATAGCAAATCCTGTACTTTCAAAACCTGTTACTTTTATACACTGCACATCAAGACTTCCATTTGAAAAAAGAGATTTTAAAGAAAAGCAGGTGGTTATCAGTCTGACAAGCCCTGATTCATTTTCAGTAATGGCTCTTTATCCTGTTACTAATGACATTTACCATGATCCAAACCAGGACAAAGATTTTATTTATGAAAATTTCGGTTTCAAAGCTGTTATAAGGCCTGAAGATATTACTTATGCTTATACATTAAAACTCAAAGACTATATAGAAAATCCCACGCTTTCCAGACAATTATGGCTAAATGGAAAACTCCAGCTCGAACATATCTCACATTCTAAAATTACAGGAAAAGGATATGAGATCGAATATACGCCGGAGTGTCATGGTTTTGTAACAGATGAAGTGGCTTTCGAATTTGAAAAAGTATAGCTATAAGCCGCTGGTTACTTTCTTAAGAGCCTCTTCAAGAGTTTTAACTTTTGCTTCAAGCTGAATAACTTTTGCAGATTCTATTTCATGTCTTAATTTTGCATCTTCAGCCTGCTTTTTAATATTTGTAGTCGATCGTGAGCCTATTGACATTAAAAATAACAGGGTTGCAAGGATCGACAAAATTACACAAAACAAAATTAAAAATCCTACATTTGCTCTAAGACTTAAAAAGCTGGTTTCAACAGCAATAGAATTTGAAATGTTCAGTAAGACAAAAAGCCCTATTAAAATAAAAAGTGAGAACGAAATAATCCCGAAAACTGATTTCATGTTTATTATTTTACATTAAATCTCTCAGGTATTCCAGTCTCAAGTCTTATTTCTTTTTTTGTTCTCGGATGTATAAAAACCAGTTTATACGCATGAAGCATCATTTTATCTATAGGATCATTCTTTTCTCCATAGGTCTTATCTCCCAGAATTGGATGCCCAATGCTTTTCATATGAACCCTGATTTGATGTGTACGACCTGTTTCCAGGATACATTCAACAAGCGTAAATTTTTCTCGTAAAGGCGTTTTATGAAACGCCTTTACTTTGTAATGGGTAATGGCTTTCCTGCCATTCGAAACCACAGCCATTTTATGTCTGTGAATTTTGTCCCTCCCGATTGGTTTATTTATAACCCCTTTATCATGCTGGATTTTTCCATGAACAATAGCCAGATAATGTCTTTTTAACTTTCTCTCCTGTATTTGCTTTGCAATTTCAGTATGTGATTTATCATTTTTACAGACTATAATCAGTCCGGAAGTCTCTTTATCAAGTCTGTGAACAATTCCCGGTCTTAAAACACCGTTAATCCCTGAGAGCGAATCCTTACAGTGGCTTAAAAGTGCATTAACAAGCGTTCCTTTATGTACACCGCTTGCCGGATGAGTTACCATTCCCTGCGGTTTATTGATAACAATTACATCCCTGTCTTCAAAAACAACATCAAGTTTAATCTTTTCAGGTTCAATTTTTGTTTCCTGTAAATCAGGTATTGAAATAAAAACCATATCATCTGCTTTTAACCTGTAACCGGATTTTGAAGGTTTTTTATTTACAAGAATTAAATTTTCATCAATTAATTTTTGAATTAATGTTCTGCTCAAATCTTTAAGAGAAGCAGAAACAAAGCGATCTAATCGTTTGCCAGCAAAATCATCTAAAACAGTTAATATTTTTTCTTTGATATAAACCATCCTATTACAATTAATACCACTCCAATATCTATAAAGACATCAGCCAGGTTAAAAACAGCAAAATTAAAAAGCTGCAAATCAAAAAAATCTATGACACCGCCATGAACAATTCTATCTATTAAATTTCCAGTAGTACCACCCAAAACGCATGCACAGCCGATCTTAACTATATTATTTAAAGATACTGCTGGACAAAACACAAGACAAGAAAAAATTAAAAAATTAATTACACCAAGAAGCTGAAAAATAAGGGGGTATTGTTTAAGAATACTAAATGCACCGCCGGTATTTTGCACTACTGTAAACTGTACTAATCCTGGAATAAACGGCTTACTGTTATTTAAGCCAATATCAAAAAGCAAATATTTCTTTGTAAGCTGATCAAAAATAACAATTAAAAAAAATATAAAAAAGTTTAATAATCTCATAATCAAACTTCAATGTCATTATCTGAGCCATCATTTTCAATATCTCTTCCGACAACCCCTCTTTTACTTGTTTTAAAAAAGTTTACCAGTTTTTTTATTTCATCAAACTGCATAAGCCCGGTTTCTATCTTCTCAAGAGCATTTGCAGTATTTAATCCGGACAGATAAATCATCTTATATGCTTTCATAAGCTCGATCCTGACCTCTGCTTTAATTCCCCGCCTGCGCAATCCTACTTTATTTACTCCTCTGATTTTTGCCGGTCTTCCATCTGCCATAAAATAAGGAGGGAGATCAAGCCTGGTTCCTGTCATTCCGCCAACCATAGCAGATTCACCTATACGACAGTGTTGATGAGTTACACACAGTGCACTAATAAAAACAAAATCTTCAACAATTGTATAACCAGCAAGTATTGATGAGCTGGCCATAATTACATTGTTTCCAAGCCGTGCATTGTGTCCTATATGAGCACAGTTCATTAAAAAACAATCTTTTCCAATTACAGTAAATCCTTCTTTTACAGCTCTGTGAATAGTTACATATTCTCTGATAACTGTATTCTCGCCAATTTTTACGCCTGTAAGTTCTCCTTTATAGCTAATATCCTGCGGCGGCAAACCAATACTGCAAGCAGCAATTAACTTACAGTTTGCTCCTATTTCTGTCTTGCCTTCGATAATTACATGCGGACCAATATAAGTATTTTCTTTAATTTCAACACCAGGACCAATAACACAATAAGGGCCAATATTTACACCTGATGCAATTTTTGCTTCTTTTGATATGATGGCTGTTGGGTGTATTATTAGGGTTTGATTAATCAAACCCTTTCTGGCTGTAGTAAGCATGAGAATAGTTTATCATAATAAAAAATCATTTAATGGGTATAATAATGACATGTCAATAGATAAAGAATTAATAAATAAAGTAAAATCCTTATCACAAAATGAAAGGACAAAACTTGTAAAAATAATTATGGGATTTGAAATTCCACCAAAAGAAAAGCATAATTTAACAGAATTAGCCGGCTTAGGTACTGAAATATGGAAAGATATTGATGCCCAAGAATACATCGCCAAGGAGAGAGAAGATTGGACATAAATAACCTCTTAGACAACTCTAGCAGAATCGCCCTTGATACATCAATCTTTATCTACTACATAGAAAAAAATAAAACCTACTTTGATTTATTAAAAACTATATTTGAGAGGTCACGGCAAAGTAATAGCTCACTTAAAATTATAACTTCTAATATTACTTTAATTGAGGTTTTAACAAAACCATTTTTTGAAAAGAGAGAAGATCTGGCAAATAAATACAAAGACATTTTACTAGCTTCAGAAGAAATTTCTATCTTAGAGCTGAATAATGATATTGCTGAATTAACTGCCAAATTAAAATCAAAATACTCTTTTTTAAAAACTCCCGATGCAATTCAAATTGCCACCTCAATTTATACTAATGCTGATCTGTTCTTAAGCAATGATAAAAAACTCCAAGGTATCAGTGAAATAAAAGTCGTTGTTTTAGATCAATTACTTATAAATAAATGAACACATTAAAAGTAACTAAAATAGAATTTGAATCTTTAGACAAAGTATTGTCAGAATCCGTAGATAAGGAAATTCTTTTAAATCTTGATCATTGCTTAAATCTTGTAAGAAAAAAAAGCCGTGCTTTAGCATCCAGTTTAAATAGATGTTTTAATAATGCCAGAAACAGTATGAGATATGTCCTGGTTTATAATCTTGGCAGGAAAGATTTTAAAAATAAAAAACATATAAAGGAAGAAGAACTACAAAAATATCTGAAAGATTATTTAAAAGATTACTTTGAAAAGAATGATTTTATACATTATAGAGAATTTGTAAGGCTTTTACGCGCATGCACTATAGATACCGGCAGTGAAGTCAGCTCCTCCATCAAAGAAATGTATAACAACTTTTTTTCAGGTAAACGTTTGGTTAAATCTTACAAACTTGGGACTTTTGGCCTTTCTTAATATTTCCAGCTATCAAATTTTCTAAAAACGGCCTTTTTATATTCAGAGTCATACTATGACTCTTTTAAGATACTTTATTTAATAAAAATATTAAAGGAAGATATATAAATGTTCGTTCTTAGTACAGCAACACTAGCACCAACAGCACCAGTAGCACTAGCAGGAACTACTAATCCTTCACTGACATCAGCATCACCTCCTGGAACAGCTCCAGCTGGTGAAGCTACTGGCCGCTGGTTTAGAGATTCATTTGTAGGCAAAGCATTGTACAACCCACAAACAAGCACTATACAAAAGCTGCAAGGCGGTAATGCATTATTTTCTTTTGTAATCGGAATTTTTACAGGAACGCTTACAAACCCGTTAACACTTCTAACCATCGGACTTGGAGGTGCAGCATTTTTCTTTGGCATAACTAATCCATGGTTAATACTTGCATGTGCAGCAGTCGGTTTACTTCAAGCTCTTGGCAGTGCAAAAGATACCCTTCATTCTGTAAAAGAAAATGGTTTATTTAGTCTTAGTACATTAATGAGTGCAGGCGGTACAGCGCTATCTGCGTTTTGTGTAATGCCGGGAATTGGAAACTTAGGTAATGCACTAAAAATTGCAAAATTGAAATCTTTTACTACAGTTAAGGGCGTTACTGTAGAAGCCAAAGACCTTGGAAGTGCAATATTAAACACTGAAAAGAAAATAACTGAAAATTTAGTTACTCTCAAAGAATCACTTAAAAAAGGAACAGATGCATTAACAACTGTAGAATCTAAAATTGTAGACATAGCAAAAACACAGGGAAAAACCGTAACAGGTTTTAATGATAAGCTTATTAAAGATCTAAAAGAACAATTAGCAGAAAAAATAAAAACTGCTTCTGAAGAAGCTAAAAAAGAACTTCAAAAGACATTAGAAAATCTTAGGAAATTAGTATCAGAGAGAAGAAAAATACTCGTGGCTAATAACTACGGGAATAAATTAAGAATAAAATTTGAAGGTGCTGACGGAAAAGGTGGGATTCTCAAATCACTAAAAGATCTCAAAGCCGACTCGCCTAACGCCTTAAAGACATTTAACGATAGCCTAAACTATACATTAGAAACCAATTATGATCGATATACACGCGCATTCATTAAAGAAACCTATGGTGCACAAGGCGCTCGCGGCTATGATCAAATCAAAGGAATAGTTGGAAAAGGGAAGGCAAAATATACTAACTGGAAAAATGATGTTTCTAAATCCCGTATTGCTGATACTCCTTCAAATCCACCTGTAGAAACACCAGCCCCAAAACCATCTGCTGTTGCACCGACTACTGTACCATCACCTCAATCACCAGCATTAACTCCTTTTCCTGTTCCACCTAGACCAGTTAGTGTTGACAAAAATGGAATACCGATACTTCCTGATAAACCACCATTTACAAAAGCTAAGCCACGACCTTCAGTTACTGCATCACCAGCTTCTGTACTACCACCAACTGTACCTGCACCACCATCGCCAGCCTTTGCACCACCTCCTCCTCTTGTATATCATGAATTTAGGGCTCCACAGCCAAGCACAAAACCAAAGATACCACTTAAAGGTGGAACAGCGATCACTCCTCCAGGCCCATTAATATCACCTGAAATTGCAAAGCGATTCCCACCTGAAGGACAATATATCCTGAAAGCAAATCGCCAAGGTGTAAATGGAAATTATATCTGGAATAGAACTACTGGTAAGTATGATTTTGTAGCAGATCCACTAACTCCAAACCCTTCAATGATAAATAAAATAATAAATTTCTGTCAAACTTAGGCATAAATTACCCTGTTGGAACCTGGGTTTAATCAAAGAAAATATAAAAGAGTAAGATTAAAGAAACATTAAGTAAGTTAACCTATCAAATTTATTCCATTACTTGCTTTGTATGTATGTAAACAGTCAAAGTTTATTATTAGAGGATTTTATATGAGCGGACTAGGATTTTTCGGTAATTCAATTTTAAGTGTTGCTGGTACAGCTGTTATATATGCAGCTGCTTTTAAAAATCCAGGTTTACTCAGAGAGCTGGTAAAAAATCCATCCTTTTTTAAAAACGAATTAGATTTAATGTATGTTGGAACCAGAGCCGCAAATAGAATCTTACAGACCCGGAGAGATGATGCTACACATCCTCATAACACACCATCACAAGGTCATCCAAGCGCACAAGAAGCAGCTCAAAATGCCGGGCAATCCTTAAATCAAGCAGCATAAAAAGATAAAAGGAATTGGCACAAGAGAAGAGCCTGAACACATTCAAAGATTAATTAAATTGATGAGAAAAATGTTTGATTTTAAATTAACAGATAAACAAATATCACAGTTAGCAGAATATCCGGGAACACTGTAGATAAATTAATTTTCATTAATTATTATGGTAAAAAAAATATTATTTTTTATCCTATTTTTTCTTTTGTCTGTAAATGTCTCATATGCTATTGAACCTAAAATCCTTGATTACAACAAAGAAAATAAAACTATAAAAGTAGAAATAGAAGGAAAAGAATACTCGTTTGATGTTCCCATTGAAGACGTAGAGATGCTGCATGCAACGTCTCTACAGGGAAATATTTCAAAAAAAGAATATGCAAAAGGTCCAGCCACTACTACTTTAGGCTCAAGACTTTTTTCCATACCTACAGATTCCCTTCTTCCTGAGAAAGGATTTGGTTATGATTTTACTCATAGATTTGCCCAAGCCATTGATAACAGTACAAACCATGATTTATACGGATTAGACGGCTTTGCTTATACAGGCATCGGATTATATTACGGAATCACAAATAATCTTGAAGCACATGTATTTAGATCCAGCCTTACCGATGCTTCTGAATTTGGAATAAAATTCAGAATGTTTAAAGAAGCAAAAAAATGGGGAGAAGGTGCACCTTTTGGATTAACCCTGTCAAGCGGATTTCAAAACGATAATATTCAGAACTCAATAGACCCTTATGTTCAGGCAATTTTTTCCAGGGTGATTATTCCAGGCTGGCTGAAAGTTTATTTAGTGCCTACATGGGCAGTTAGAACATCGACAATAGGAAATCTTGGATCAAAGTCAGCATCGTTTTTTACATTTAGTGATCCAAAACACAGAGGATTTATAAGAAACAGAGGAACGTTTGCGCTGCCTATCGGTGCAGCACTGCAAATAGTTCCAAACAGACTGTCTTTATTTGGGGAATATACTCCGGTTCTTGGCGGATACAGGGAAGCAGATAATGCATGGGCTTTTGGTTTGCAAATCTTATCCAGACTTGAAACACATGTGTGGACACTTGGAGTATCAAATGTTCCTTATACAACTTTTGGACAATTCATAACCGGCGGTCCTTCAAATAATTTTCACTTTGGATTTAATTTGACAGCTAGAATTCGGTAGGAATGTAGCATGCTACATCCTACACATTTCCCACAATTTTATCAATAAGCTTTATGTTCTTTTTAAGATGCGGTTCCCAGATAGTTGAATTTATTTTTTCCAGACCATCTTTATAACCCAGATCTATAAGTGCTTTACTGTAATAAGGATTAAAAAAGAAATAACTTAAAAGATCACCGCGTAAATGTCCTTTTAAATTTCCTAATTTAAAAAGCCAGTCTAACGTGCGAAAATTTTTTCTGGTGTCAGGATATCTGTCCCAGATATCTTCTGCAATCTCACTTATAGGACTACTTGGAGAGACGAAGAGATCAGGAATTATTCTCCAGGGTCTGGAACCTCTTTTCATCCTTTGTTCATTTATTTTCCCCAAAAGAGATGGATCGTCAATTGACTCTAAGATTTCATTTACCATATTTAATCTCTGAGTATCAGCTCTTATGTGATCTAAAAAAAGTGCATTTAAAAGTTTCCCGACATTCTGCAAAAGCCCTGGTTTTTCTGTGTCAGGACTAAATCTTTCCTCAGCAAAATGAAGTCCGATAATTATAAGAGCATCTGCTCCTAATAATAGTGCAGGGGATAATGGGGTGTTTTGTCTAACACCACCATCACAAAACCAATCTCCATGCTCAATATTATGATCTTTAAATCTAATATACTCAGGTTTAAAAAATATCGGGATAGAAGTGGAAGCAAGTGCATGTGTACCGGTAATTGTATCCGGAACAAACCGGGCATGAGAATCTCTGGGTATAACACTTATACATTCCGGATCATGAGATTCATAAAATACAATTGATTTTCCGCTTGTAATAGATGTAGCTGTAATAGTTAAAGCATAAATTAATTCACTCTGAATATTTTTTCTTATTTGTTCCCAGCTGACATCATTTTCCAGGATTCTTTTTAATGGTGTGTTATCAAGCAATCCCTGAAAATCCGGCTGACCAAGTCTGAGAGAACCGAGAAAAGATCTAAGTCCTGCATGTGCCCAGTTTTCTATAAAAACCTGTTCTCTTTTTAATGTAAGCCAATAGTGTTCAAGACCTTCAACAATTTTTTCAACTGGCAGATGTACAAGTGAACTTACAAAACATGCATTAACTGATCCAACACTTGTACCACAAATAATTTTAAATCCTCCATATTTTTGAATCTCAGGAAGAAGTGCTTTTAATACACCTATTTCATAAGCTCCTCTTGCAGCTCCACCGGATAAAACCAGAGCTATTTTTTTTTGATGAGTCATATAAAAATTATTCCACGAATCTGATTTATACTGGACATTATATTAAAAGGATTGAGTAAAAAAGGGGAAATGCCTACAATACAGGTATAATGATTAGTTGCAGATAATTGTAGAATAAGGGACAGGGGAAGAAATGAAATCGGTGTTTGAAAAAATTTGGGATTCACATATAGTAGAAAAACTGCCTGGAAATAATTATTTGATTTTTATGGATCAAATTGTAGCTCATGAAATTACCACACCGCAGGGAGCTGTGGAAATCGATCAAAATTTTGGCGGAAAGTTATTTGAACCAAAAAGAATAATAGCTATCAATGATCACGTCTCACCTGCCAAAGATACCGCTACTGCCATTCAGGCAAAAGTTTTACGTGACTGGGCAAAAAAACACAAAGTAAAAATATTTGATGTTGGAGATAACGGTATCTGTCATGTGGTGGCTCCGGAGAGAGGCTATGTTCAGCCAGGAATAACGCTTTGCTGTGGTGATAGTCATACAGGCACAAATGGTGCATTTGGAGCTTTTGCGCTGGGCATAGGAACTACAGCACAAGCTGGAGCTATGCTTGCACAGTGTTTAATTTTAAACAAACCAAAAACCTTCAGGGTTTTAATAAATGGAGCACTTCCGAAATTTGTTTATGCAAAAGATGTAATTCTGGCAATTATAGGAACAATTACTTTCAAAGGTGCTACAGGTTATGTCCTGGAATACGCAGGTTCGACTATTCAGTCTATGTCCATGGAAGAGCGAATGACCATGTGTAATATGTCCATTGAAGCAGGTGCTACAAGTGGAATGATAAGCCCTGATCAAATTACAATCGATTACTTATGGGGAAAAGAAAACATTACAAAAGATAAAAGTGCTTTTGAAAAATTAAAAATCAAGTGGCTAAATTATACCAGCGACAAAGGTGCAAAATACGACAAAGAAGTTTTTCTTGATGCCACGGCGTTAAAGCCAAAAGTTACATGGGGAACAAATCCTGGTGAAGTAATAGATATTGATGGAATAATTCCATCAGATGCAGATGAAAAATCCCTTGAATATATGGGATTAAAAAAAGGACAAAGACTTCTAGGACTTCCTATAGATCAGGCTTTCATAGGTTCATGTACAAATTCAAGAATTTCAGATCTCCGTGAAGCTGCAAAAATATTACAAGGGAAAAAAGTTTCTATTCCTACCATTATTACTCCAGGCTCGCAGGCAGTAAAAAGACAGGCAGAAAAAGAAGGCCTTCATGATATTTTCCAGGATGCAGGTGCACTTTGGACACACTCTTCATGCGGACCGTGCCTGGGTATGTCCATGGGTGTTGTAGCTCCTGAATCACGCTGTATTTCTTCTACAAATAGAAATTTCCCGGGGCGCATGGGAACAGGGGGGAGGGTTCATCTGTCCAGCCCTGCGGTAGTAGCAGTTAGTGCTGTAACAGGGGTGATTACACATCCAAAGGATTTATGATCATTAAAGGCAAAATTTTACCTCTTGACTGCTCAAACATTGACACTGATCAAATTATTCCTGCACGTCATCTCACTGGCATTACAAAGAGCGGGTATGGAATTCATTTATTTGAAGATGTTCCTCATACTACGATTAACGATCCAAAATATAAAGATGCAGCAATTTTACTAACGAGAGAAAATTTTGGCTGTGGTTCATCACGGGAACATGCTGTCTGGGCAATTATGGATAGAGGATTTAAAGCTGTTATAGCCACTAGCTTTGCCAGAATATTCGAAGAGAACTGTTATAACAATGGACTTGTACCTGTAAAGTTAAAACCAGAAGAAGCAGAAAAATTATTTACAGAAAGTGAATGCACAATTGATGTTGTGAAGCAAATTGTTGAGACACCTCACCGTGACGTCTTTACTTTTGATTTAGATCCATTAAAAAAAGAATTTATTTTAAAAGGCGGGTTTTTAAAGTTTATGGAAGGTAAAGTCAGTAAAGTAAAAAGCTGGGAGAAGCAGTATAGTCAATTTGACGGATCTCCCACTGGCACATCTATCGTAACAGGATCATGATCTGAAATCTTTTTCCCGAAAACTCTATTTACAAGCCCCAGTGTTCTTCCAAAATGCGGAGCATAAGCATATGATCCGTTTTTATTATTTGAATCTTTTAAACTTAAAGGTTTTACAAAAAACCAATCTAATTTATATTTTGCAATTCCAAGATTCCTTTCAAGCTCAAATGTAGGCTTAAATCCTTTAAGTTCTCTTTCATTTGAATTACTTAAGAGCCCTGCATGACCAAGGTGCGTTTTTTTAGAAATTCCTCTTACATCAAAAGCACCTCCATCATTGAATTTAAATTCTTTTAAAAGATCAAAAAATTTTCTTTCTTTATTCGGCAAAATAACCGGAATATGTTTTGTGGTTGGATCTTTAAACTGCCTGAATACATTTGCTGTATTTAAAATCAGATTTTGTGCAAGAGTTACAGGGGTAAGAGATACAATAGCCTGCTTGGCAATATACTGAGGATCTTTCACTCTTTTTAAAATTTCTTTTTTAACTGAAACAGGACTTGCGTCTGTACCGGTAGTATTAAAGTCTCCTCCCAAAATTAAAGGATTTTTTATGTTTCTTAATCTGCCAAGTAAAAATTCCATTTCTTTAATTCTGCATTCAGGCATACATCTGTTTTCAAGATGTGTTGCAACAACTGTAATTTTATTTTTATTTGGCAGCATTAATTCTGTAATAATTGCCATCCTTCCTCCATGACGCAATTCTGTCAGAACTTTCGAAGAGAAAATCTTTTCAGCAGCTTCTCTTCTGGCCAGTTCAAGAGTTGAAATCTTCTTTGATTCTGCCTGGTACCACGGGTAGCATTCAGGAAGCCTTATAATCCTTGCATTTAAAATAGGATATTTGGAAAGTATTGCAGTGCCATGAAGTCCTTTAAACTTACTTTTATCAATATTATTCAATTGTTCCAATATCTGAGGTTCAAGAAACGTTTTTGTTTCATTTGTAAATTTTTTAATTCCAAGCTGGTAAGGATCAACCTCTATAAACTCAGTACCAAAAATATATCCCATCTTAAGAGTCTCTGCCAGTTTATGAGCTATATTCTGATATTTCGTTCTGGGCATTCCAATATCCACCTCGTTTAAAATGATTATGCTTGCCTTCCGTAAAATATTGAATTCTTCATTCAATGCACTATTACCAGAGACTTGCTCCGGTAAGTCTCTGCCAGCGAAAATATTTTCGATTTTATCCGCATTAAATCCTCTTTCAATATTCCAGCTTGCTATCCTGAAAAATTTCCCTATAGTCATCCCATTGAGAAAATCCGTTTCGCTGCGGGGCGGCCGAACAATAACCGGAACATTTAACTGGTTTTCAAGCTTTTGTTTAAGCTCTCCGAAGGGACTTGAGGTTCTGCTTAATTCAACCAAATCATCATAATTTAAACCTTGTTCATATCCAATAATTGCAAAAGATGGATTTAAAGATATAATAAATAAAATAATAAATAACAGGGTTCTGTTCATATAACAAATGATACAACTATGACAAAAGATACTATAATAGCAGTTTATACTGTAAAAAAAGACGGGCGGGATATAAAAAAGTTTGCTCAGGCTATAGCAATAGGACAAACCACCGGAACATGGAATGAGCTTTCAGGTAATTTAAGGTTACAAATTTCAGGGCATATTGCAGAAGTAATATCAATAGAAGAATCTGAATTTACATCTGCTATTAGAATTGCATTTCCAATAGAAAATTTTGGCTCAGATCTTGGAGCTTTACTAACAGCTATTTATGGAAAAATCAGTCTTGCACCAAAAATTAAACTTGAAGATATTGAGTTTTCACAAAAATATTTAAATCTTTTTAAAGGACCAAGGTTGGGAATTGGCGGACTACGAGAACTTATTGATAAAAAGAACAAACCACTGTTAATGAGTATCTTTAAACCATGCCTGGGCCTAACTCCCGGTGAGCTTGGAAGCATGTTTTATTCCCAGGCAGAAGCTGGTTTTGATCTGGTAAAAGATGATGAAATTTTGTATGACAGTGATTTTAATGTGACTTTAAAAAGGCTTGAAGAGTGTTTAAAAGCAAAAGAAAAAGCAAGGTCAAAAACAATATATGCAATTAATCTGACCGGCGAAGCAAATGAAATTTTAAAGAGAGCAATTGAGCTTGAAAAAAACGGCGCAAACTGTATTTTATTTAATTATGTTTCTTACGGATTGCCTCTTTTATCAGCACTCAGAAAAACAGTTTCTATTTCAATTATGGCTCATCCGGCATTTAGCGGTGCTATGTGCATGAGCAGTAATTCAGGACTAAGCGAAAAATTGCTTCTTGGAAGTTTACCCAGAATTGCCGGAGCTGATTTTGTTTTATTTCCCAGCCCTTATGGATCACTTGCCTGGGATAAAGATATTACAAAAGACATTCAAAATAAATTAACCCAGTCACTTTTAAATATAAAACCCTCTTGGCCGGTGCCTTCTGCAGGTGTTAAATCCTCTATGGTAAAAGAAATAGTTTTAGATTTTGGAGAAGATATAGTTATAAATGCAGGAACTGCCGTCTGGGAGCATAAAGATGGCGGACTTCATGGAGCTAAAGAGTTTATTAAAGAGGTTGAGAATTTAAGAATCAAAGAAACAATTAAAAGTTAAATTGAACAAAATCCCTATAATCTTCTCTGACTTTGACGGTACCATTACTGAACGTGATGTAATTTTAACCATAATGGAAAGATTTGCACCTCCGGAATGGGTTGAAATTAAAAATAAAATCTTATACGAGAGAACAATTACTTTAAAAGATGGTGTGGAAAAGCTTTTTAGCCTAATTGAAAGTAATAAAAAAAACAAAATCACTGATTTTATAAAAGAAAAGGTGAAACTTAGGGGAGGATTTGAAGATTTTCTAAGTTTTTGTGAAAAAGAAAAAATTGAATTTAATGTATTAAGCGGTGGACTGGATTTTCACATTGAACCTGTTTTAGGAAAGTTTAGAAATAAATTAAAGATCTTCTGTAACAAAGCGAACTTTAATTCAAAAAATATAAAAATAAATTATGAGTATTTGCCTGAGGATTGTTCTTTATGCGGAGATTGCGGGTTCTGTAAAATAGAGGTTATTGAAAAATACCCAAAAGAAAAGTTTACAAGGATATTAATCGGTGACAGTCTGACAGATTTAGCTGCTTCAAAAATAGCAGATATGGTATTTGCAAGAGGAGATTTGATAAAATACTTGGAACAGGAAAAAATTTCTTATATTCCGTTTCAAACTTTCTATGAGGTAAAAGGACAATTAGCACAAAAACTATCAATCAGGACTTAAAAATAGCTCAAGCAAAGAGTGAACTAATAAAAGTCAGTAAAAACTTTTACGATCGTGGCTGGATGCTTGGGACATCAGGAAATCTTTCGGTTTTAATTTCTGAACGACGAGCGACAAGCGACGAGTTACTATTTCTAATTACAGCAAGCGGAAAAGATAAAGGTGAGCTTACAGAAGATGATTTTATTCTGGTTAATGAAAATGAAGAAAATGTAGAATGTAGAATGCAGAATGTAGAATTAAAGCCATCAGCTGAAACACTATTACACAGTACTATTTACAAACATACAAATGCAAAATCTGTTTTTCATGTGCATACTACAAACAGTACTCTTTTATCCATAAAGTTACAGGATAAAATTATTTTTTCAGATTTGGAAATGTTAAAAGGGTTAGGTTTTAAAACTCACGATGTAAAAGTAATTATTCCAATAATTAAAAATTCTCAGGATATAAAATATTTAGCAGAAATTGTACCAGGCTATATTAATGAAGAAGTTCCGGGACTTCTTTTAAAAGGGCATGGAATCTATGCCTGGGGCACTTCGCCCAAAGAAGCTAAAAGACATTTAGAAATTTTTGAGTTTTTGTTTGAATATAGGATAAAAGAATTGAGCTTGACAAAGAGTTTATAATTAATAATAAATGGACAATAATCTAGACAATATACTTAACTCAATTAAACAACTCTCAACAGGAGATAAGCTAAGGATTTTATATTTTCTAAAGGAAGAACAAAACAAAAAGCCAACACAAGAAGAGATTGTTTCCTTCTTTTCTGAAGAGACAAAAAAACTGGAGAATTGGAATCAAGAAGTTGATAAATTATTAGAAGAAACAGGAAAATTCTTTAGTGAGCTTAACAAGTCAATTTAAGGAAAAGCTGAAGCTTTTAAAAAGTAAACTTGAGAAAGCAAGCAAAGCATATAAATATACTGCTGAGCTAATAATTTCTGGGTTAAAAACAATTAGTTTGGAAGATCCTGTCAGAAATATTTTTGCAAAACATGAATTTATAAATCAGGAATCATTTGCAAAATTAAAGTTACTTATAAATGAACTAAATATATTTTATAAACACGAAGAAATAATTCTATACGACGATAAAAGAATACAAAAAGCTTTAGAAATATTAAATGTTTTTGAAGATCAAATCAATGATATTCTCGCTACGTTACAAGCCAGGGCAATATTTCTAGAAAATCTTTTAAGATAAGTTTTGAGTTTTTGTTTGAATATAGGATAAAAGAATTAAGCTGTTAAAACATTTACAAATCCCTGGCATGTATATTAATATTTCTTGTCATTCTGGATAAATTATTAAATAAATTACCACCAAATGAAGTAGTTATCAGCTGAAGAGCCCAGTCTACTGTTTGTCCCCTTAAATCTCTACGTTCTAATTTTGGAGCTACTTCCATAACTTCAAAACCAGCTAATCTGCCAGCTAATCTTATTTTTTTATTTATTGCTCTGGCAACTACAAGGCCTTCTCTAAGATTTAACTGACTATCACCACTCGTACCAGTACCTGTAACATTCATAGAATCTATATCCCACGCTATATAAACATACTTAACTCTTTTTAACAGATAATCTAATGCTTCATTGATAACTTTGTTTATACCTTTATCATCAATATCAGACATTGAATACCATTTTGTTTTTGGATTTACAGCACTTTTTTCACCAATTGCAATCTGAACAAAATTTTCTTTTTTTATTTTAGGCAGATTTTTATTTTTCCCAATCATTAGTAATCTTTGAAAATCCGGATGCGGATCATAATGCTTATTTGCTATAGCTACTGAGACTGGCATACCATGAGCCCTTAAAGACGGGCTGTTTTTAGGTGAATGGGCATCAAAGTGTCTATCCAGCCAAAGAACGCCTATATTATTCAGGGCATCATGAGTTCCGCTTATCGTACCAATTGCAAGACTATGATCACCACCTATTGTCAGAGGAACTGAACCGTTTTTAATCTCATCTCTTACAGTCTCTGAAAGCCATTCATTTATTTTTATTACTGCATCAATATTTTTAATTCTGCTTTTTGCGTTTTCTGGTTTGTGGCTGGAGACATAATGCATTACATCTCTACCGGGTTTTATAATTTTTATATTGAAACCTAATTCTTTTAAATCATCACTAAGCCCATTCGACATCAAAGCTTTAGGGCCATCTTTAGCAGCATCATTTGGTCCGCCGATGGAAAAAGGAGCAAGGATTATGGAGATATTGTTATTTGTCGTCATCTTTATTACTACCATTATCTGGGCAGGTCATGACCTGTTCCTACATTCTCTTCACAAAAGACCACTCCAGTTTTCTGAGCCAATATTTCCACCTTGGTTCAATATGTGCTGTCAGCGCCCTCACTAAAACAGTTTTAAATCCATATCTTTGACCAAGCCATATGTCAGTTAACGGGCGATCTCCAATTACTGCAATTTTAGCATTTGATAATTTTAAAATCTCAAGTGCTTCATAAATTCCAAATAACCAGGGTTTTTTCGCAAAGCCAATGACAGGAAGATCAAGCACCTGTCTTACAGCTTCCAGATAAAAAGCTTTTTTATTGTTTGTAAGCACAACTATCTTAAAATTTTTCTTCATAATATCAAGCCAGGCTTTAACAGAAGGATCTAATCTGGCACTTTTTGGCGCCATTATTGTGTTATCAAGATCAAGTATTAAACCTTCAACTCCTAATTTTTCAATGTCTTCAAGACGTATTTTTGTTACATCATTATCATAAATAAGTGTTGGTTTTAAGAATGGAAACATTCGCATTTAATTGTATTCTATTTCTTGTGTAATGCATTATACCTAACAGAAAACGTTTTAACATTTAAAGGATTCATCCGATTTATTCGGTGAATCCGATCAAACGAAAAGAATTGACAGCGAGACGCTCCAGCTTGTCTGGAGCGAAATAAAAAAATGAATAGAAAGTTATTCAAAATAGCAGGCTTTGTAGGAATAATTACTGTAGTAAGTAAAATCGTTGGATTGCTTAGAGATTTAGTAATAGCAAAGTTTTACGGCACTACGATTACTGCTGATGCATATAACTTTGCATATCTTCTTACTGGTAATGCACTTATACTTCTTGGCGGACTTGGCGGGCCTTTTCATTCAGCTACAATAGCCACGCTTACAAAAATAAAAGATAATGCAAAAGATTTCGGAAGTTTCTTAACAAAGATTTTTACATCGACATTTATAGTACTTTTACTAATAACATTTGCAGTCATTTATTTTAAAACTCAAATAGTGCATTTTATTGCTCCGGCTACTGGACATGATATTTCATATCAAGAAAAATTATGGCACTTAACAGTAATGCAGCTTGAGATAATGTCTCCGTTAATAATTATTTCCGGATTACTCGGGATTTTATGCGGCGTTGCAAATGTCTATGGAAGATACTTTTGGCCCTCATTCAGTCCTGTTTTACCAAGCATTGCAATTATCTTTTTTGTTGAGATATGCCACGGCATGTCTTTACAAGGACTTTATATTTCGGGATTAGTACTTGGCATAGGAACATTAATCGGTGCAGCTTTGCAGCTGCTTGTTCAGTTACCTGATTTACTTAAAGCCGGACTATATAAAAATTGCAGATTAACACTGATAAAAAATCAAAAAGCAGTAGGTGATTTCAATCATTTTTTAGGTCCTGCAATTCTTAGCACTTCTATTGGCCAAATCACTGTCTACATTGACAGCTTTTTTTGTTCAGGACTTCAGGAAGGCAGCTGGACGGCTACAGTACTGGCAAACAGATTAATCCAGCTGCCACTTGGAGTTTTACTTACTTCATTTTTAGTGCCATTTTTTCCCAGATTTTCAGAGCTGGCACATGCTAAAAACATCAATGCATTAAAAGAAACTGCCATTTTAGTAATCAAGTCCTTATGGTTTTTAACATTGCCGATTGCTGTTTATTTGTTTTTATTTGCAAAACCAGTTGTAGAAATAGTTTTTCAAAGAGGCGCATTTGACGAGAGATCCACTATGCTTACAAGCAGTATTCTGATAGCATTGTTACTTTCAATGATTGCTTATGTAGCCAGGGATACTTTGACCAGAGTTTTTTATTCTTTTGAAAATTCAAGAATACCTTTGCTTGTAGCTGTATTTTCAATCATTTTAAAAATAATTTTAAATGGTGTGTTTGTGGAAAAATATCAGGCTCCGGGAATTGCTTTTTCTACATCACTGGTTACTTTATTTAATTTCTTACTTCTAGGATTTTTACTTAGAAAACAAATTGGGTGTCTGGGCTGGTTAAAACATGTGAGATCGCTTTTAAAGATGGGAGTGGCTACACTTATAATGTACTTATTTGGGGTATTATTTTTATTGGTATTTCCTGTTCATATGGAACAATATGGTTTCTTTTCAAAAGCAATTTTACTTTCTGCAAGCTTTATAGTTTGTTTTCTGATTTATTATGGACTTGCCCTGGCCTTAAGGGTAGAAGAAGCAGCTTCTTTAGTACCCGTACTGAAAAGGTTCTTAACCACAACCAGTTTAAAAACATGAGTTTTTGATACATCTCAAAATAAAATTCTTCTAATAATTCACTTTAAAATCTACATTTTTTGCTATAGTATTGAGTTAACAAAGAAGTAACTTAAATCTATGCAATCTGCCTTTATAATACAAAGACACCGACAGAGTCCATTTTTCTTTAAAAGGCCTGTTATCAGAAGGCCTCTTACTCCAGGACAGCTTTTCAGAAAAATACCAGCTCATCAAAATGATGATAAATCATTTTCTGCTATCAGCCCGGGGGAAATATTTTTGAATGCATTAAGATACAAGCATAGTAAAGAAATAAATTATACAGATATAGAGAAAGCTACCGTTGTTAAACCTGATAACTTTACTCATTGTGATTTTTTTGCAGAAGATGATACTGAGTTAAAAAAAAATATTTTAAAAGATTTCGAAAAACTTACTCCGGATAAAGTAAGTGATATGACTAATATTGCTCTTAATATCTGCTTAAAAAAAATTCTTGAGCTCGATAACGGAAATAGACTTGAAAAACCTTTGTCTTCATGGCTGGCATATTTTACAGAATTTTTTGACTGTCATTATAATGCACTAGAGATAGTGTCCAGCAGCCAAAGAGAAATTGCAATTGCAGTTATTTCAGAATATATATCAGAAGGTAACGGCAAACCATTACCTCATCCATATGACATCTGGAAGGAAAATAAAGTTAAAATCAATAAACTGTTTTCAGGTGAAGATTTTGAAGAAGCTAAATATTTAACCGCAAAAGAAAGAAAAGATCTTCTTACTTCACCACTAAGAGAAGTTAGAGGAGGAAAATTAAGATATAACTTCCTGGCAGACATATACCTGGATAATGCTAAAAGAAGAAAATGGTTTGAAGACTGGACAGGAGAACTTGCAGATAAAACAGATAAAGGTATAAATCTTAGCCCAGAAGATTTACATAAAATACAAGATCTATTGAAAGAATCTGAGCATGTATCCTGGGTAGACAAAAAAATGTTGGCAAAATTGAACTACTTAGGGAACATAGAAGCTAATTGTGCTGTAAGGACAGAAAATAATGACAATGCTTATAATGTAACTGATGCTCTGTCCGATGTTACATTTATTGATACTTCAAATGACAAAACAGTAGAAAGGAATTTTACTGACAATGAACTAAGAATAAGAATAAAAAAAATCAAAGAAGATTCTGATGCACATAAGCGATTGGATACAAATTTGCTGCTATGGACTGAAGAGCTTTTAAGTGTATATTTTCATCATCCAATGACTTCACAAATCAGAGAAATCGCAAAAGAAATAATTTGCAGATATTACGGGCTGGGGCTTAAAATAGAACTTTGCAATCCTGAAGAGAAAAGAGAAGGTATAAAAGCTGATATAAAAGAATTCCTGGAATCAAAACATTATATTAAAGATTCAAATTTTATTGATGAGGAAAGAGATGCCTTAAGCAGGATTTCACAAATGCCACAAGAAGAAGTTTTAAATCCTTTCTCTGACTGGTTTCACGAGGTTTTATTATATAGAGATAATTCAGAAAGGAGAGACTGGTTTAATAAATATATTGAAATATTAGAAGATGAACACAAATATGAAAAAAACATAAACAAGCAGCTAGCGGGACTGGTACTGGAATTTATGCAGACAAACTGGCTGACAAAACCACAAAGCGAAAGGTTTCTAAATCTTATTAATTCTTTAAGGAAAAATGAAAAAGAAGATTTTAGAAAAAATGCAGTCAAAATATTAAAGCACTTTGAAGAATATCCGCCTTTATTACCGAACCAGACAAAAACAGATTTACTTACTCATACTGCATCAACACATCTCTGTTATATTCCCCAGATAGCTGCGTAAAATATTTGGCACTATAATAGTTCCTTTTTCAGTCTGATAGTTTTCCAGAATTGCAGCCATTGTCCTGCCAATAGCAAGTCCTGAACCATTTATAGTGTGTACAAACTGTGGTTTATCTTTTGGGTTTGGTTTGTATTTTATGTTTATTCGCCTTGCCTGAAAAGATCCAAAGTTAGAACAGCTGCTTATTTCACGATATGTATTTTGTGCGGGAAACCAGACTTCAAGGTCATAGCACTTCATAGCTGAAAATCCTGTGTCTCCTGTGCAAAGAAGTATTTTTCTGTAAGGAAGCTCTAATTTCTGCAGAATTTCTTCTGCATCATCTGTAAGTCCTTCATGTTCTTTATCACTTGTTTCCGGTAAAACAATTTTTACAAGCTCTACTTTATTAAACTGATGTTGCCTGATTATTCCACGCGTATCTTTGCTGGCAGCACCGGCTTCTCTTCTAAAGCAAGGGGTGTAAGCACAATATTTTACAGGTAATTGTTCAAGCGGGATCACTTCATCCCTATACAGGTTTGTTAAAGGTACTTCTGCAGTAGGCACAAGATATAAAAATTCATTTTCACACTTATAAAAATCACCGTCAAACTTAGGCAGCTGCCCGGTTCCGGTCATTGACTCCTTGTTAACTAAAATTGGCGGGGAAATTTCTTTATAACCTTTACTGCTGGCATGATCAAGCATAAAGTTCATAAGTGCTCTTTCAAGTTTTGCTCCTATACCGCTTAATACTGTAAATCTTGACTGAGCTACTTTTACACCACGCTCAAAGTCAAGCAAATTTAATTTTGTACCTATTTCCCAGTGAGACTTAATCCATTTTTCACTCCGGGGATTTCCCCATTTTGATATTTCTTTATTTTTAGTTTCATCTTCTCCTTCAGGCACAGAATCACAAACAATGTTTGGCAGCCAGAGAGCTTTTTCGGTAAGTTTATACGTTAAATCCATTTCTTCTTTCTCTATTTCAGCTAATTTTGAATTAACATCACTGCCTCCTTTTTTTAAAGATTCAACTTTTTCTTTATGATCTTTCGAGCGTCCAATTTCATCTGCAATTTCATTTTTTCTTTTACGCAGTTCATCTGCTTTAGTCTGTATTCCTCTTTTTTGTTCATCCAGTTTTAATATTTCTTCAAAAAGCAAAAGAAGGCTTTTATCTCTTTTGGAGAACTTATCTTTATAATAATCAGGTCTTGTACGTAAGTCTTTCAAATCATGCATAGGATTAGTTTATAATAAAATAGAACCTTATGAACAAATGTTTATTTATTATATTTCTTTTGATAACTTTAAGTACCTCCTGCTGCTTTATCGATCCGGTTACATGTGCACAGAATCTTTCTCAAAAAGGAAAATTTGCCGATGCAATTAAAATACTTGAAAATGAGTACAAAAATCAGCCAAATTCAATTCCAATAAAATCCCTACTGGCACAAGCATACTCTGATTATGGACTTGCGCTCTGCCAGGACACAAACAAGCCACCCAAAATAAAATATCCTATGGCAAAAGAACAATTTGCAATGGCTATTGCTTTAAATCCATATTTAAAAGATGCAAAAGATATGTATGAAATGATTGAAAAGATACAAGAATCTTTCCGTGTAAATAATGTAAATTAGTTGTGAATCCTATACCCTTAATTACCAGAAACAAATTTATATTATTACCGTGTTTATTTATTTTTTCAATATTAGTTTTAGTTATTTTGTCTTATCTGGGTTTTAGTTTCGGCAAATATTCTTTCGATTTTCAGGATCAGGATATAATTTTACAGTCACCTTCATTAGAACATCCCCTTGGTACAGATCAGCTTGGAAGAGATATGCTCGCCAGGTTAATTTTTGGCGCAAGGCTTTCTTTTTTAGTCGCTGTGGTAACTGCTTTAATTGCCCTTTTAATAGGAGTCTCAATGGGTACAATTGCCGGTATGTTTGAAGGCAGAATTGATTTTTTTATTTCAAGAACAATAGATGTAATTTATTCCCTGCCGGATCTTTTAGTTTTAAGTATTATAGGACTTATATTTAACAGATCCACTACCGGAATATTATTTGCTATTGGATTAATAAGCTGGATGGACTTAGCCAGGCTAAGCAGAGCAGAGATCCTAAAATTAAAACAACAGGAATTTATCCTTTCAGCTACAGCAATCGGATTAGATAAAAGAAAAATTTTTTTTAGTCATCTTTTACCAAATATTTTAAATGTAATTTTAGTCTCAGTTACCTTTATTATGCCAAGAGCAATTATTGCTGAATCTACTTTAAGTTTTCTTGGACTTGGGCTTTCTCCGCCAAACTGCAGCTGGGGAACATTAGCCAGTGACGGCTGGCAATTTTTAAATACACATACAAATCTTATTCTTTATCCAAGCATAATGATTATGCTTACTGTGTTAAGTTTGAATATAATCGGTGATTTTTTAACAGAATTGAATCAACCGAGAAAGATTTATATATAATTTTCTCATGAAAATCGCACTTGCACAAATTAATCCAACTGTCGGAGATTTTGAAGGTAATCTAAAAAAAATTTTAGAAAATATAGATCAGGCAGATAAACAAAATGCCGAACTTATTGTTTTTTCTGAGCTTGCTTTATGCGGGTATCCGCCAAAAGATTTACTATTAAAAAAACAATTTATAGAAGACAACAAAAAATACTTAATTAAACTGGCTGAAAGTATAAAATCGGATATTACTGTTATTATAGGTTTTGCTGAAGAAAATAATGGAAAAGGTAAGCCTTTATTTGACTCACTGGCAGTTTTAAAGTCAGGGAAAATTTTATTCACCAGGCAAAAAACATTACTGCCGACATATGATGTCTTTGATGAAGACAGATATTTTGAGCATGGAAAGATAATTAGTCCTGTTAAACTGTTTCACCAAAAAATCGGATTAACCGTTTGTGAAGATATATGGCATGATGATTTAAGCTGGACTAAGCCAAGATATCATCTCGACCCGGTTTCAGAGCTTTCGGAACAAAACGTTAGTCTAATAATTAATTCTTCTGCTTCACCTTATTTTCTTGGTAAGCCAGAGTTAAGAGAAGGCATCCTGAAAAATTGTGCCAAGAAGCATAAGCTGCCAATCATCTATGTTAATCAGGTAGGCGGAAATGATGAATTAATTTTTGACGGAAATTCCTGTGTAATAGATCAAAACGGGAATATTTGTTTAAAATTAAAATCATTTGAAGAAGATTTGCAGATTATTGAATTTAATAACGATAGCAGTCAAATTATCACTGGTAGAGACGTCCCGCCGGCACATCTCTACACAAATGAAACCAACATGGAAGAATTATTAAAAGCCATTACCTGCGGATTACGTGACTATGTAAAAAAGTGTGATTTTAAAAAGGTTATTATTGGTTTATCAGGCGGTATTGATTCAGCACTTGTAACTGTTTTAGCTATTTATGCACTGGGAAAAGAAAGTATTTCATGTATATTTATGCCTTCAAGATATACATCAGAAACCAGTTCCAGCGATGTGAATAAATTAGCTTTAAGTCTTGGTATCGAACTTAAGACTATTTCCATAGAAGAACCTTTTAAAGTATTTTTGAATTTATTATCACCTTCCTCTCTAACAGAAGAAAACATACAAGCCAGAATCAGAGGATTAATATTAATGGCACTGTCAAATCAAAGTGGTGGATTAGTTCTGTCAACCGGAAATAAAAGTGAGCTTGCAACTGGTTACTGTACACTGTATGGTGATATGTGCGGAGGTCTTGCAATAATATCCGACCTTCCTAAAACATTAGTTTATACACTCTCCAAATATATAAATAAGAAAGAAAATAAAGAACTAATTCCAAAAAATATTCTTACAAAAGCTCCAACGGCTGAATTAAAGCTAAATCAAACTGATCAAGATATATTACCACCGTATGACACTTTAGATAAAATTTTAAATCTTTATGTAGAACAACACTCTTCTTTAAAAGAAATTATAAAGAAAGGTCTGCCACAAGATACAGTTAAAAAAGTTTGTAATATGATTGATTTAAGTGAATATAAGAGATATCAGTCAGCGCCTGGATTAAAATTAACTAGCAGATCATTTGGTTATGGCTGGAGAATGCCAATTGCACAACAATACAAGGAAACAATTTAACATTGGTCAGGTGGACTTCATAAATTGTCTGCCAATTAACCTGCCGATTGAATTTGGTGAGGTTAGTATAAATGCAAACATTATAAATGCTGTTCCTAGTGAGTTAAATAAGAAAATCTTACGTGGAGAAATAGATATTGCTCCTGTGTCATCATATGCCTACCTTACAAACAAAGACAAATTAACTCCTATAGCTAATCTGTGTATAGCATCAAACGGGCCTGCTGACAGCGTTTTATTGTTTTCACAATTTCCAATCGAAGAATTAGATGGTGCAAAAATCGCATTATCACCGGCATCTGCCACTTCTAACAAATTACTGGAAATTATATTAAAAGAATTTCTAAATGTTAACGTTATCTGTGAAATAGAGAAATTGAGTGCAATGCCTCTACAATTGGTTAATTATCCAGCCAGATTATTAATCGGTGATCATGCATTACTTGAATTCTCAAAGATGCCAAGAAATATTTTTATTTATGATCTGGGCTCACTCTGGAAAAAACATACAGGATTTCCAATGGTTTTTGGTATATGGGTAGTAAGAAAAGATATTTTAGAAAAATATCCGGCTGAAATGGAAATTATATCTGACCAATTAAGAAAGGCAAAGGAAATTGGCTTAACAACAATGTTTGACAAGGTTATTAAAAAAGCACAGGGGAAAGTTTTAATTTCAAAAGAATTCTACAGCACTTATTTCCAGCATTTAAGTTATGACTTTACTGATGAATATAAAAAAGGATTAGAGGTTTTTGAAGAGTATTGTTATAAGACAAAGGAAGCAGCAGTCATGTGTAAATAGAGTCCGCTGCCGCATTCCTCTATCCACAATGACTCCACCCGCACCCCAGACAAACCGGTCCGCTCTTACATGCTGCATTTCCAAATGATTCATTTGTAAACTCAGAATGACAGCACGGACACTGTGTTTCATGTCCATGTGCAATCCAGTCCATTCTGGCTCTTATTATCTCATCAAATTTTTCTTCAAATTTTATTTCGTGTTTTCTCTGTAAGGTGGTTTGTACAGGCATCGGTTCTTCCTGTAATTTTTCTTCCAATGCAGAGGCACAATTAGTCACATCTTTATTACCACCATTACCATTTAAAACCTCATTAAAAAGTGAGAGCTGGTATTGTCCGTTACATGCTTCTTTTAATATTTTTCCAATTGCATCCGGTATGGAGCTCGATTCAATACCAATAATTTTTTGTCCGCCCTGAATATTCAACAGTCCATTTGCTACATCTTCCGGTGGGCATCCCCATTTCAGCGCTTTTGTAGCCATGCGACAGATAGCCTCAATCATTCCAGAAGCTACCCCGCCACCTCTCATAAGATGTGCAAATACCTGTCTTGGTCCGTTTTCATCAAAATAAATATGAACATGAACAGGTCCTTCCGGAGTCATTACTTCTTCATTAAATCCATAAAGTCTTTTTGGTCTTACGCGAACTTTGTTTTGCTCTGATCTTAGTAAAGATGCTGCATTCAAAGTCCCTGTCTGGGATTCTTCTTTTTGTAATGGTGTTACATGCAGCGCCATTAAATTATGCGGAACAAACTTACTTAATTTTTTAATTTCCTGCGATTTTTTCTCCTGCTCTTCAACAGGCTGACTGAGCCTGGTTCCATCAGGATAAAAAGTAATTGATTTAACTCCGAGTTTATAACCTCTCATCGTGGCTTCCCATGCATACTCCCATGGTAATCTCCCTTTTATCATGCAGGTATTTGAAAGAGCATTAAAACATTCAGGATATCCACCAACTCCCTTTTGAATACTGGCAAGATGAGTAATATAAGCATGCGGATCAATTTCTGTATTTATCTTAAATATTTTCTGAACATCTTCAGGAACTTCTTTTAGATTAGTAACTCTCTTACCGTTTTTTCTAATCTTGTCGCAAAGTTCCTGGACTTCCTGTTCTGTTTTAGGCCATGTATTTCGCTTTTTCATGGCTTCTTCAAATCCCGGAGAAGTAAAACTTACCCAGGCATCCCTAACTTTTCTGGAAAACACTATTCCGTTAAATGGCTCCGGCCCCCATGAAGTACCACAAAGCTGGGCCATCGTACCTGTAGGCTGCTGATTAATCATGCAACAGTTCCTGACTTTCAGCCCTTTTTGCGCAAATGTACTGCCAGCCCAAATTTCATAAACTCCTCTTTCTTCTGCAAGTCTCTGGCTTGCTCTTATAGAGGCTTTTGCAAGATGATCATAAAGTCTTGTGACAAAAGCATTGGCCTCTTTAGATGCAAATTCAAGTTCATGTCGTGCAACAAACTCGGCTACACCTGCAAAACCGCCGCCATTTCTTCTTTCACGGCGAGCTGTAGAATTCTGAGCTAAAATCGGAAAGTGACTTACAGTAGTTACATCATCCATAAATTCAGTAGCTAATTCAGCGACTTCTTCCATTTTCTCCCATTGATAATTTCCGTGTTCGTCCCAGAAATCTTTATGTGCAGCATGAAGAGTAGTTAAGTTACAAATACCTCTGTACTCTAGTCCGTCTTTCCCGGTTTGTGCCGGAAGATTTTGTTCTCCACATGGATTACATGTATGCAGTTCATAGATGTGCTTGTTTGCATTAGCTGTCTCGACATGATCGGCAAATTGAATACCAGGTTCACCACCATTAACCATTCCAATGCAAATTCTCTTAAAAAGATCAGGTGCATAAAAACAAAATGCTCCGTCACGCTGAACCTGTATTCTTTTTCCATCTTCTGATTTTAAAACCTGTAAGTTTTGTTTTACTGCAATACTTTCTGCCAGAGGAAACTCTTCCAGGCTTACAGAATAAAGTTCAAACAAAGGCTCTTTGTTCAGGGGATTTACTTTTTGTTCTCCTTTAGAATCTAAAACAGGTTTTGTGAAATCGTATAGATTTCCTCTCCATAGAGAATTTGTAAAATAAGCCGGGTACCATTCTTTATTTTCAACATGAGCCATAAATCCACGAACTGCTCTTACAGAAACATTATAGTTTTTTAAATATTGTTGTTTTGTGTAATATTCGAATGATACTTTACTGAAGTAATCAAGGGACTTTTGCATAACACTCAGCTGTCTCTGGGAAAGTGCACTTTCATATTCGCTCGGATCCGAGTATTCATTTGCATCAATTTTTGGAGTAATTAAGTCCATGGCATCATAGACATCAGGAAAATTTGGTTCTTTAGGCAATTGTTTCTTTCCAATGAATAAAGTTACATCAGGATGATCACTGTCTCGTAATTCTATAAAAGCCCCTCCACGTCTTCCTCCCTGAGCAATAGATTGACCTGCAGGACAAAAAAGCTTTTCTACAAAACGATCCGGACCGGACGCTGTACTTCCATCACTGTTAGGTGTTTGCCACGGACGCAGAGAACTCGTATTTATTCCCATACCCATTGAACCTTTAGTAGCATCCATGATTTCATTTGCTGCTTTTTCAATATCTTCAAGACTGTCACCTGCATTCGTAACACCACAGGCTGCAAGTCCACCACGCCTTTTTATGCGGGCCGCATAATAACCCATTGCAAGTTCATGTTTGTTTGTCTCGATTATATTTGGATAAAAAAGTTTCTGCTGCTGCCCGTAGATATTGCTGTTTGTATTAGTACCTTTAATATCAAAGATCCACTTTTTAACTTTTTCCTTTTCTGCTTTTGGAAGTCTGTCATATTTTTGCCGTAAATCATTTTCACTCATCCAAATTTTATATGTGTTCCAGCCAAGGATTTCACCATGAGCTTCATATTGTAAAACACTAAGCGATACTTCAGGATTTGCATTTATGTTTGCAGGAGTATTTGCAAACATTTTTCTCTCACCCATTGCCTGATAGTATCTGGCCGCAGCTTTTAAAACTGATTCATTTTCAAGGGCCAGCTCAGGAGTAAGTTTGATCAGCTCATGAGGTTTCATGACATATTTTAATCTTGCAATTGCAACTGCCATGGCTACCCGTCTCCATGTCTGACTGATAGTTTCAATTGCTTCACCTTTTTCACTCCTTCTGCTATATAGTTTTCTAACAACTTCCTGAACGTTGTCAGGAAAGTTGGCATTAAAATCCATTGACAGAATTTCTTTTGCTTTTTCCTTACTAAAGATATTCTGTTTTTCCAGTGCATTTTCCATCTGGTTTGATACTAAACTATTTGATACAGTGATTGTCATCTTAGTCCTGATTTTAAGAAAAAGAACCTCTAATTAAGCTAATTTTCTTACCTCTATATTTAGTGTCATCAAAATTTGGGAAAATCTTCAGATAACTGTCATACTTAACTGTCTTATTAAAGATAGTAAAGATTAATGGTACCCTAAAATTGTTTTTTGTCATCTGTTTGTGATCTTTCTTTTACGTTTGTTTTTTTTGTTTACAATCATCTTGAAAGCCTTACTATCATTAGGGTTTAAGGAGACTGATTTTACATTTGTGTAGCTTAGCATAGTATTTCTCTGTTCAAAAATTACCAGAACCTTTATTTTGTGAGATTAGATTATTGTCTTTTAACCTTTTAGAAAAGAGCCTGTCATATTAAAGTGTGTGATACACGTCTATCTACTATATATAGTGTTGACGGGTATATATACAAATGGTTCCTTCCAAAAAAAGCTGCAAGTTGTAAGCTTTAAGTTATAAGCTGAAAATGAGTAAAGTAAATAAAAGCAATTTTTGGGAAGAACGGTACATTGCAAATAATACTCCGTGGGATACCGGAGAAGCTGCACCTGCTTTTGTTAAATATTTTGATAAAAAGAATTTGTTAAATAAAAAAGTTGCTGTTCTCGGTTGCGGTAAAGGGCATGATGCTTTTTACATTGCAAGTTTAAAAGAAGGTGAGATTAATGAATCCTGCCTTCAGGTTTATGGATTTGATTTTTCGCACAGTGCAGTTAAATTTTGCAAGGAGGTAAAAGAAAATAATAATAATAAAAATATTGATTTTTATCAGGCAGATTTTTTTGATCTAATAAAAGAGTTAAAATGGAAAAATTATTTTGACTTTGTAATAGAACACACCAGTTTATGTGCAATAGATCCATTACGCAGAAAAGAGTATGCAAACCTAATAAAATATCTTTTAAAACCAAACGGTAAATTAGTTGGTTTATTTTTTATAAGACCAATAGAACTGGGCGGCCCGCCTTTTGGCAGTACACAGGAAGAAATAAAAGAACTGTTTAAAAATGATTTTCTGGAGACAGAAGAGCTTCGCCACGAAAAATGTCCGCATACTTTTACCGGAGAAGAATATTTTGGGGTATTTGAGAAAAGAATATAAAACCAGATTTGCAAGTGCAAGTTTTTCCATAAGCAAAAATTATAAAGGACAGATTTATATTCCAGAACTGGCTTTGGTTGCTTAAAAAGTTACCGCTTCCCTATAGAGGTTTCGTAGCCATGTGCTTCTAAATATGCTTTTGCATATTGCAAAACTTGATGTGGTTCTGTTATTTCAGTTGGAGGCTCTGGGTTTTTGCTTGGATCATACGGAGATGTTCTCTTACCTATTTTTAACTCATCCATTTTGTCGCCAGATTTAGCAACTGATAGATCTATAGCACTAACTGTAGATAAATCTTCGTGTATTTGTGGAAAGTATACTGTCTTACATCCTGCTCGTTCCAAATCAGGACCAAGATTTATAAAGAATGGATGATTACCCCAAAAAATTACATTTATTTTGGGTTGTGTTCCACTGACTGCTTGCATACTATTTTCTCCTTTTTAAATAATTCTACAGTACGATTACCTAATATGAGGATTTAATCTTCCCACCCGAGGCAGGTCTGTCTTTGGCAGAAAAGTTAAGCTTTTTAGTTTTCCCCTCTTTGTATTCTATAAGTCCTTCAGCAATGATTTGTTTTAAATTATCAACATTAGAATTTTCAAAACCTAATTTACTTACAAAAGATATAACCAAATTATTGTTTACAAAATTAGTTAGTAAAAGTCTCACTATCTCATTAACTGAGCTAAAGCCGACTTCTTTAGCCTTTTTCTTAAGTTTATTATTTAGCTCTTCAGAAATAGGAACTTGTAATTTTAATTGATAAGTCATAAATTATACCTCTTTTATACCATGATTATACCTTAAAAAGATTATATCTAATCAAGGTACAATTAGAATAATTGTAAGTCACTTTTAACTTTAGGTTAAGACTCGCAAGGTGGGAAACCTTGTCCCCGCTTCCAAAGGAGCTTGATTACTATCTATCTATAAGTTTAACTGGCTCTGGAGCTGGAAGTGAGGGGTACTGTCCATATAGTTCTGAATATTGCTCTTGTAACTTATTCCTAATGCGATCACATGACAGTCTTGTTGAGAATTCAGTTGGTATGTTTAATGTTCGTTCCAACGACCTGCCTGCTTTTCCTAGTGAATATGCTGCAAAAGCATCTATTACCTTTCTAAAATCTTTTGGTGTAACTTGTCCTTTAGCATCTCTTTCTAGTTTTATGTTAGTTCTTTCTTCATAAAATTTAAGTGCTTCTGTTACATCAATCCTTCCATTTTTATCTTTATCAAACTTAGCAAATATCCTGGGAAGCGGAGTGTGGATAAACTCTTTGTTGTTCATATAGTTATAAAGTTCTGCAGCAACATCCAGGCAAACCTCTTTTTCTTCAGAACTTGTATCCTTTGAATTACCAACTTTAATAAACCAATCACTAACTTTTAGTACTTTGTCTTTTGTTATTTTGTAGGGAAAATTATAGCCAATAGAAAGAATACAAGGACTATAGTGTGCTTTATCTGAATAAAATTCAAGTGCTTCTTCAGGGACATCTATTTTTCCATTTCCATTAAAATCATGAAGCTGAAATAATTTTGGTAATTTGCCTTTATAATCCCCGGATGCTGGAAAAGTGTAAAGTGTACTAGCCAGAAATGGTATATTATTAACTTCTTTTACTAATGCCGGTTCTGAAATTGTCTTGGCTCGATCTTGTTTTTGTTCATTTAATGTACATCCTACTGGAAGTGTTACAGCTACAGCAGCAGCTAGTTTTAATATTGGATTCATTTACTTTCTTCTCCTTAAAATGATTTTTTACTTGTGGATATTATATTCCTACTTATCTTCAAATTGCAATGTGTAAACTTGAGTTACTACTTAGGGTTTTAAGCAAAAATAATGTTTTTAGGTTAAGGGCACCGTCGGTTAATTGCTAAGAATAAATTTAATTTAAGGAAAAATGCAGGAAAAAATTAGAGAGGGAGTGACAGAAAAATGCACT
>MFRN01000003.1:36117-36577 GCA_001784585.1 Candidatus Melainabacteria bacterium RIFCSPLOWO2_02_FULL_35_15
TCTTGCAAGGTGCCAGGCATTGGTAAATTAGCTTAAATTGACAGAATAATAGATTTTTAACTATAATTTAACAAGTAAGATTATAATTGTAGGTAAATGGGAATATAGGAATTGTATATGATGGGAATATAAAGATGAAAAGAACTAAAACAACAAGAAATCCTGACAAGTGGATAGAGCTTGATCCAATAAGTGGCCCTGATAACAGAAACAGGGTAATTCTAACACCAGCACTCGTGGAGTTAAATCTCTTAAATAATGTGGATGGATTTAAAACCCATATTAATCCTTCAACAGGTGAAATAAAATTAACTCCTACAGTTTCAATTCCGCACAATGAATTATGGCTTTATAAAAATCCAGAGGCATTGAAGTCTGTCTTAAAAGGTATGGAAGAAGCTAAAGCAGGAAAAGCAAAAGAACTAATGGAAATGTTTGAAAAGAACTTTAAGGAGTATGG
>MFRN01000004.1:0-29557 GCA_001784585.1 Candidatus Melainabacteria bacterium RIFCSPLOWO2_02_FULL_35_15
AGTTCTTTTTCATTTGGATTTTCTGCATATGGTCCTGTATGAATCTCCACAAAATCAGCTCCGATTTCTTTTGCAGTCTTTATCTGATCATTATTAGCATTTATAAAAATACTTACAGTTAGATTATTTCTATGAAGTTTTTCTAAATAATTTTTTAAATAGATTTTCTGACTAATTACATTTAATCCGCCTTCAGTAGTTAGTTCCTGTCTTTTTTCCGGCACCAGTGTAACAAGCTCAGGTTTTACCTTTGATGAGATTTCAAGCATCTCATCAGTAGCTGCCATTTCCAAAGTAAAAAGAGCATCTTTTATACTCTGACTGAGTAAAAGTACATCTCTGTCATTTATATGCCTTCTGTCTTCTCTTAAATGAACAGTAATTCCATCAGCCCCACCTTCAATAGCAAGTTTTGCACCTAAGATCGGATCAGGCTCAATGGTTTTCCTGGCTTCACGTACAGTAGCAATATGATCAATATTTACACAGAGTTTTGGCATCTCTTATATTATATAACTAAGATATGAAATTGAAAGTACAATACAAAATCAAAAACATAGCAATTATCGGTCTTGGTCTAATCGGCGGATCAATTGCAAAGGCTTTGAAAATCAAAGGCTATAAAATTATTGGAATAACAAAAAATCCAAAGACAATAAGACTAGCACTGAAAGAAAAAGCAATTAACAAAGGCTATACAAAACTAAATTCACAATCACTGGAAAATATTGATTTGATTTTTATTTGTACTCCGTTACATCTAATAACAACTTATCTGAATAAAATCTCCAAATTAAAACTAAAAAAAGGCGTCATTATTACCGACGTCGGAAGCACAAAATCCGAGATTTGCAATCATGCCAAAAAGATTTTTTCTGTTCTACATTCTACATTCCGCATTTCGCATTTTTTCATCGGTGGTCATCCTATGGCAGGTACAGAAAAATCCGGATTTTCTGCAGCACAAAAAGATTTGTTTAAAAACTGTGCATGGATTTTAACTCCTGCAAATAAAAACAACCGATTACTAACAGCTATTAAAACAGTTGTAAAAAAAACCGGTGCTAAACCAATAATCATTAATCCTGAAAAACATGATAAAGCAGTTGCACTGGTTAGTCACTTGCCTCTTCTTGCATCAATCGGGCTCTGTCAAACAGTAAAAGAATCAAACTTTAGGGAACTAGCATCAACTGTTGCTTCAGGTGGATTCCGAGACAGCACGCGAATAGCAGGAGGAAATCCCGGGATGAACTCAAACCTTTTAATCTCAAATTTACCGATACTGAAAAAGTTACTGCCTGTATATATTAAAGAATTAAATAATATTATTAGAATGGCAAATACAAAATCAAAGAATTTACATAAGAAATTAAATACTGTAAGTAGGTGGAGAAACAGCCTCTACAATCCAAAAGGTAAAAACATTTACTAAGCAAGCTGCTCATTATTTATGTTTTGAGAATATATCTGACAAAACCCTCCCTGATTGCTGTTACTAATTACTTCATTTAAACTTTCTATTGAATCAATTACTGATCTGCTCGGGATAACTGTATTTGAAGGAATAACAATATTTTTAATTAAAACATTGTTTTCAATTAAACAGCCAGAACCAATGTCCGAATTTATTATCATTGTTTTACTTCCAACAAACGTTTCATCAGAAATTATTGCCGGTCCGTAAATTTCAACACCACTTGATATAAAAACTTTACTTCCTATAAATATATTATTTAATTTTTCCGGGGTAACTCCATCAGCATAAATCAGAACATGATCCCTGACATTTGTATTTCTGCCAATTGAAATAACAGAATTATTTTTTGAAAAAATTTTACTTCTTCCAATATTTGTATTTTCTCCAATGGAAATTTCCCCGATAATCTCACTCTCAGTATGACAATGAACATTTACTGCAAAATGTACCCTGGCTTTTTTGCACAAAAAAGCCTCTTTAAGAATCTTCCAGCGATTCATATTTGATGTCCCACTTAATGTTTTATAACTTATTTATATTGTAAGACATTTAAGACAAATTGTCTAGATGTATTTTATAACTTTAATTATTGGTCTTAAAACAATTGTCTAAAGATTAACAAGTGAGTTAATTATTGTTCTCTTAAACTTATAAGAAACCGGGTTAACAATTAATATTGCACTGCTTTCCAGGATTGTCTCAATAGCAGTTAAGTTATTTGCCCTTAATGTTTCTCCGGTATCCACAAGGTCAATTATTGCATTGCTTAAACCAAGCAAGGGAGCCAATTCTACAGAACCATATAACTTTATAACTTCAGCAGAAAGTCCTCTTTTGTGAATAAAATCATTTGTAAGTTTTGTAAATTTGGTGGCAATTTTTGCATTAGCAGGAAGATCTTCTGACTTTTTGTATACTGAATCTTTCTTTACAGCCATTACTAACTTACATTTCCCGAAGTGCAGATCTCTTAACTTTATAACATCTGGTGTCTGCTCCATCAATAAGTCAGATCCTACAATTCCAAGATCTGCACTTCCATGTTCTACATAAACGCTTACGTCAGCTGGTCTTACAAGAAGCCCTTTTATTTTATTTTTTTTGTCATAAAAAACAAGATCACGTGAATTTTCTGCCTGAAGACTGATTCCCAGAGAAAAAAGATATTTATAGCTTCCTTTATATAAAAAGCCTTTTGGAACAGCAATCGTTAATTCACTTCCGGATGTTTTCATAATTTTAAGGTTGCACTTTTATTTTTCTTATGCAGTTTATTTATAATATTAAAAGTCTTTTTTATATTTTTGCCTGATGAGAAAAGTTTTGGAGGTTTAAAGCCATCAAAAGATTTTCCCTGTAATTCAAGTGCTAAGAGCACATCTTCAAGACAAAGTGAAAATCCAATAGCAGGAACATTAAAACCAAATTTATTTATTAGCTGATCATATCTGCCGCCAGAACCCAGTTTCCTTCCAAGATACGGAGTAACTGCTTCAAAGTAAATTCCAGTGTAATAATCTACGTCACTGGTTAAACTTAAATCGATCTGTATTCTGTCACCAAATAAATTATTAATCTTTTTAAAATATGAGGTAATTTTATTTAATTTCTTTTTTAACCCGTTCAATTTTTTCATATGGGCTATAGCATCTTTATTACTTCTGAGTTTTATTAATTCATTCCAGAAAGATTTTTCCGGCCTCGATAATTTTGATTTGTTTATTACCGATTCAAATAAAATAAGATCTTTTTTAGAAAGAGCTTTATATAGCTCTGCTGCAGTATTTCCAAAATATTTAAAAAGTTCATTCCAGAGACCTGCATGATTAACTGAAACAAGATATTTTTTTAACCCTAATTTATCCAGGCTTTCAAGAAGTATTTTTAAAGACTCCAAATCTGAGGCTCCTTCTTTTGCGCCTATAAATTCAATACCAATCTGATAAAGCTCTCTTTCATTGGTAGTTTTCCTGGCATGATATCTGAAAACCTTTCCTACATAATAAAATCTGAATGGTAATTTTTCTCCTTTAAGTCTCTCAGCAGTTACTCTCGCTATAGGAGTAGTTAAATCAGCTCTTAGAGCCAGAAGATCTCCATGCTGACCAATTAACTTAAATGCAATCTCTGAGAGCTTGTCACTGCTCTGTGTCAGAGTGTCCAGATTAATTAAAATTGGAGTTTGAACAGGCTGATATCCCCAAAGTTCAAAAACCCTGACAAGCGATCTCCTGACAAATTCCTGTTTAATGATTTCGTCAGGGAGCCAGTCTCTTGAACCCTTTGGATTTCTTAAAAACTTTTTCATTAGAAATAATTTAATCTTTTTTATTTAATTCACTTGGAGGTTGTATCTGAGATTCTTTAAACAGATCACCAATTGATAATATAGCATTTTTAGCTCCGGTAATTACAGGAATATCTCCTCCTCTTTGATCAAGTTGTTCCAGAAACTCAAGCTCTGCAATTCTTGGATCAGCCTGAATTGCTTGTCCCTTTACTGCAAGAGCTTTTGCATCACCTTCCCCTTCAATAATTTTCCTCTCTTTATCCCGTTCTGCTGTTTTCTTAATCCAGTTTTGTCTCTGTGACTCCTGAAGTGCAATCTGTTTTTTTTCAACAGCTTCGGCAAATGCAGGAGAAAAAACAATACCTCTGATTAAAAGTTCATCCAGAATAACTCCGCTTTTTAAAAAAGATTTTCTTAAAGACTTGTCAGCATCGTGAGCAAGTCCGATACGACTTGTAGTATAAACCGTATCAATAGGATATTTTGCCACAATGTTTCTAAGAATACTTCTTGTCTGCGGCACAATAAGTTTATCTACATAATCTTTTCCCAGATCCTGATGTAATTGCCAGTTTTTATTTTTATCTATATGTGCAATAACACTTACATCAATATCTATTTGCTGACCGTCATTTGTCTGGCATTTTATCGGCGGACCAACATTTCCTATTTCATAGCCATCAGTAAAACTGTAAGAAATTTTCCTGGATTCATAAACTGTAACTGTTTCAACAATTGGAATTACTATATTTAAACCTTCATTTAAAACTCTCTTTTCTACACCACCAAATAAATTAAACACTACACCTACATGTCCGGCAGGAATTATTTTTATCATCCCGCCACCAAAAAGCAGAAGTGCAACCACTAATACTGCTACACCAGCTGCTATAGAATTTTCTTTATTATTGCTCATACATCCTCAGTCATTGCTAAATATTAATTTTGCTCTCTTTCCATAAATTTGTGCACGCCTGTATTTTACAAAATCAGGATTTGCCCGTAAGGCATTAACTCTTAAATTAATTGCTTTGGCTTCACCTTCTGCCTGTAAAATCTTCGCATCACGCTTTGCTTTTTCGCTTGCTAAAATATATTCCATTTTTAAGTATTCCTGAAAGGCCTGCTGTTTACGATCAATTGCATCCTGAAATTCTTTCGAAAATTTTACATTTCTAATCAGAATTTCTTCCACGTCAATAAAATATTTTTTTCTTAGATCATTCTGCAGTTCTTCCTGTATTTTGTTCTGGATTTCCTGCCTTTTAATACTGTAAACATCTTCTACAGGATAAGCAGCTAAAACTTCTCTTAAAACTGATCTTGCTTTCGGGAATAAAACTTTGTAAGCATAGTACGGTCCAATGAATTTGTGCAGCTTCCATAAATTTTGTGGCTCAGGTCTTGCCCTGACAGAAAGTTCAATATCTACTTTTTGACCATCTGAAGTTAAGGAGTGAATCTCAGGACCCACAACTTTTCCCTGTTTCCCCTGCTCCTCTGATGTAAAGTTATAGGTTGCATGTTTTACATCATAAATTGTAGCTGATTGTAATATTGGTACAATCAGGTGAACACCTTCACCCAGCACCCTTTTTTCAATCCCGCCAAAAATGTTAAATATAACGGCCCTCTCGCCTGCATCAACCTTCACTACAGAACCACTTAAAAAAAATAAAATTAAAACCATAAAAATCAAATAACCCCAGAACTGTTTTAGCCAGTTAAAAATACTATCCAAATCCTTTTGTCTTCTTGGATTTGGTGAAAAAAAGTCTGGAATTTCAATCTCTGGCATAATAGATGCTGTTAGTCATCAGCACCTAAAATACCATGAATTGTTAATTTAAGATAATATTTTTAATCAAATTGTTTAAGAATTTGTCGGATTTGTCTGGTTTATCCAGCAAATCCGATCCAACGAATGATGGAGATCGACGGAAGCTGCAGCTTGTCTGCAGCATTAAAAAGGGAATAATAGGAATAGAAAAAGTAATAGTAATGCAGCTAAGCGAAAGATGTTTAAAAGCAACATCTTGAGCGCTGTAAGATAAGGTAGAAAAATAGCGAGGAGTCCTCGTAGTTCCTTCAAAAATAAAAAAATCGAAGAGGCGACGAAGCGTGAAAAAGGACAAAAATAAAGAATTAATCAGGCAGCTGGGGATGAACCCGGGCAAACCTGATTCATTTCAGTTTTCAAATGAACCTTTAATGAATAATTTATTTCTCTGGTCTTGTGAAAAAATAGAACTTCATGATTTAATTCAGGATTTTTTTTGGGCTAAAGTACGTACAAAACTTGCAGCAATTTTACTTGATCTGGATGTTAACAACTGGATTGGAATTGGCGCATCATGGCAGCATGATAATCAAAACGGTCAAATCAGGATAGATGCAAAACTTACTGAATTTCTGTTAAACAATGCTTTTGGAGAATCAAATACAAATTATCCTTTTAATATAAAAAAACTTACACAGCTTGAATTAAATATCTTACAAAGTTTTTTGGGAAAGATTGAAGCCAGGATGAAAGAATTTTGGGAAGTTGATACAAAACATCCTTACCTGATGGACCTCATATATTTAGTCTGGCTTGTAGAATCAGATGAAGGGCAGCTTGGAAGAATTGCTTTTGGAATTCCTGCCACATTTAAACCTAAAAAAGCTCAAATAGAAGAAAGTATTGATTTAACCAGTCAAATCGATATTAGAAAACTCGCTAATACGGGTATAAAAGTACCGGTAGACTTTACAGTAGGCAATACCAAATTGTCATTTAATGAAATTAAATCCTTTGAAATGGAGGATTTGGTTCTATTTGAAGATAGTGATACTTCAAAGTTTTACTGGCACTTAGGAGAAATAGGACTCGTCTTACCGGAAGAAGATCATCCGGTATTTTTTAAGGAAGTCAACAATTTGGAAGAATTGGCAGATGAAATGATTAAAACAACAAAAAATTATGATGAAGATCCTCTCTCAAGTTTACCTCTGGAACTATCCGCGGAGTTTCAAAAAGTTTTAATACCTCTGAAGCAGGTGCTGGAACTTAAGGCTGGTGGTGTTTTACCTCTTGGTTCTGTTTTGGATTCAGAACTTATTCTAACTGCACAGGGAAAACCAGTAGCAAAAGGCGAGCTTGTAATTGTAGGAAATCAATTTGGAATGAGAATTACTGATCTTTTAATAGCCACCAAAAAATCAGGCAAAGGTTCAGGCAGTGTTGAAATAGAAGATCTCTTAAGTGAGCCTGAAAAATCAAAAGGAGAAAAAGCCGGCAGTTTTGAAGAAGAGCTAAAAGATCTTGAGGAAATGTAAAATATGGAAAGTCTGTTTACTCTCCTGATCAAATTAACGGTAATCTTCACAGGATGTGGTTTTGGAACTTTGCTGGCATGCTGGATAGCCAGAGAATCAAGTTTAATTCCAAAATTAATTTTTGACTCAGAGCAAAAATTTGACAAAAGAAAAATTTTGCTTGCAAAAAAAGAAAAAGTAAGTTCCAGGTCCGGTCTGTATGAACTTTTTGTTCCGGAAACACAAGGTAAGCAAAATCTAAAAATATTTTCCTCTCACGAAGGAATGAAGATACTTACATGAACTGGGGAAATTTACTTCCAAACCTAGAGCCATCATTGCAGATAGTTATCTTAATGGTTTTGCTGTCAATGCTTCCTTTGATAGTAGTAACAATGACTCCTTTCTTAAGGATAACAATAATTCTTTCATTACTCAGAACATCACTGGGTACACAGCAGGTCCCGCCTAATATGGTAGTAATCGGAATGGCAATTATTTTAACCGGTTATGTAATGGGCCCTGCACTAAGTGAAATGAATGAAAAAGCTTTAATTCCACTCAGCAACCAGCAAATATCAGTACCACAGGCAGCCACAGAAGCATATAAGCCGTTAAGAAGATTTATGCTAAAGCAAACCGAGATTAAGGATCTTGCTTTTTTTTATCGTTTAAGTAACACACCAAATCCAAAAAGCCCTGAAGAAGTAGGTTTCAGGCAGTTAATCGCAGCATTTTTACTAAGTGAACTTAGAACATCTTTTCAAATTGGCTTTTTAATTTTTATACCATTTTTAGTAATTGATTTAATTATTGCTAATATACTCTTAGCTTTGGGTATGATAATGCTATCTCCGACAATTGTTTCATTGCCGTTTAAGCTATTAATTTTTGTAGCGGTTGACGGGTGGTCGCTGATTATAAAGGGATTGGTGCAGAGCTTTAACTAAAGGTAAGTACGGAGGGCAAAAATTTAAACTTAAATTTTTGCAAAAATAAATAGATTGGATGCCACAAGCAGTAAGAGACGGCATTATAGTAGTCCTTATAATTTCAGGACCACT
The DNA here is from genome assembly GCA_001784585.1 of Candidatus Melainabacteria bacterium RIFCSPLOWO2_02_FULL_35_15. Lineage (GTDB taxonomy): Bacteria > Cyanobacteriota > Vampirovibrionia > 2-02-FULL-35-15 > 2-02-FULL-35-15 > 2-02-FULL-35-15. Next base: position 8,132 of record MFRN01000004.1, read on the forward strand.
GGTTTTAGCTGCTGCTTTTATCGGACTTCTGATTGGTATCTTACAGGCTGCTACCCAGGTGCAGGAACAAACCATCGGATCAGCTCTGAAAATAATCGGCGTTTTTACACTGATTATTTTTGCAGGTTTCTGGATGTATCAGTATTTAAATCAGTATACTTTAAGAACATTTACCACAGCATTTACTGTAGTTCCGCACAGAACACAAAAAGTAATCCCTCCCGGTGCAAAAGAAGATGAAGATTTTAAGGATCAATTTGAAGAGCGCCCTCTAAAAGTCGAGCCACCTGAAAAGATAGAAACTAAATTCCCTGAAGCCGGCTTACCGCCAGATATTCCATATGCAGGTAAACCTTCTATACCTAAAATACCTGCTCCTACAAGCAAACTTTTGCCACCTGAAAATCCTAAAATACCCATACAGACTATAATGTCAAAAATCCCGATTTCTGATTTCCAGGAACCAATCCCCATCCCGAATAAAAAAACACAAATTATAGAAAACAATGAACAACTGCAGGAAAGCGAGGAAGAAGAGGTTCCATCCAGCTGGCTACCACAGTAAACAATGTACGATCTTTTACTAAACCAGTCAAAAATACTCCAGGAGCTAAGCGGGATGTGGGTTATAGTCCTCCTTGTTTTTTCCAGAGTATTAGCTTTTGCCAGTACTGCCCCTTTAATAGGACATAAAAGTATTCCTGCACTTATAAAAATTTCCTTTTCAATGCTATTGACTTTAATTATCCTGCCAAATCTGCAGGTCCCGGAAGTTTATCCAAAAGATTATCAGTTCATTTATCTTATTGTAATAAATGTTGCAGTAGGATTATTCATCGGCTGGGTAGCACATCTTGTACTGGAAATAGGCAGAACTGCAGGTGAAATGCTCGACATGCAAATGGGATTAAATGCTGCAACCATATTTGATCCCGGGACACAAACACAGTCCACAATTATAGGAAGATTTTTTGACATGCTTACATTAACACTCTTTGTTTCAATTGGAGGAATGGAAAAAATTATTGAAGGTTTTTATAAAAGTTTTAATGCTTTTCCCATAATAATTTATGAATTAAATATTAACTTTGACAAACTCCTAAAAGCTACTACGGATGTTATTGCAATTGGGTTTTTAATTGTTTCTCCGATTGTAATTACAATCCTTGCAGTTGATTTGATCTTAGGCTTGATGTCCAGAGCAGCACCACAGATAAATGCATTTCAGGTCAGCTTTTCAATAAAACCTTGTATTGGAATTATACTTCTTATTATGCTTCTGCCAGCGTTGTTTCAGATACTTGCAAGTTTATTCAGTAATCCGAACCGGTTTTTTTAATGGTTACGTTATAATCTTCATATGAAGCTGACCACTAAAGGACAATATGCTATACAGGCAATGATTGATATTGCAATTCACTGTACAAAATCAAAAGAACCTATTGCATTGCGTGAAATTGCAAAAAATCAAAATATCCCTTTGCCTTTTCTCGAACAAATTGCGATTAAACTTAGGCGCGCAGGCTTAATTACCAGCACACGTGGTCCTGCAGGAGGTTATCTTCTCTCCAGAGATAAAAAGCAGATATCACTTGCCAGTATTATGGAAGCTGTCGAAGGTCCTACAAATATTGCTCCGAATGCAGGTAAAGACTATGATGTAACCTGCCAGCTCTGGCAAAAGTTAAACAGAAGTATTTTAACAATTTTAAAATCAATTACTCTTGAAGATCTTTATTATGACTCAATAAGCTTCAAAGCCTCAAAGGATAATCAGGTTTATGTACAGTAATATGAATAAAATTTATGCTGATAACGGTGCCACTACAAAAGTCAGGGATGAAGTGGCAGAAGCTATGCTTACTGTCTTAAAAGAAGATTTTGGAAATCCTTCAAGCATCCATAGATTTGGAAGAACAGCCAGGGTGCATTTAGAGGAAGCCAGAAAGAATATCGCATCTTTAATAAACGCAAAAGAAGAACAAATATTTTTTACAAGCGGTGGCACAGAATCCATAAACACAGTGATTTTTGGTGTTTCAAATCTGCCTGAAGAGAGAATTCCTAAGAACAAAGACAGACACATAATAACTACAAAAATAGAACATCCTGCTGTTAAAGAATCTCTTGAATATCTTGAAAAGAAAGGATGGAATGTTACCTGGTTAAATACAGATAAAGAAGGGTTTCTTGATTTTGATGAGCTAAGATCAAAAATCTCACCAAGGACAACACTGGTTTCTGTAATTCATGCAAATAATGAAATCGGGACTATTCAGAATTTGAAAAAAATCTCAGAAATTTGCAATGAAAATAATGTTTTATTTCATACAGATGCAGTTCAATCTTTCGGGAAAATACCTCTTGATGTAACTAATTTAAATATTGACTTTATGTCAATGTCAGGTCATAAAATTTACGGACCAAAAGGTGTAGGTGCTATATACATAAAATCCAAGGATAAGTTATCTCCCATGCTTATCGGAGGCGGACAGGAAAATAAAATCAGACCAGGCACTGAAAATATATCAGGAATAGTTGGATTTGGTGTTGCAGCAAAATTACTAAAGGATGAAATACTTCCTGATGCACAAAAACTTCGTACACTCCAGCTCGAGCTTATGGAAAGGCTTTTACGAATTGAGAATGTAATGCTGACAGGTCCTGCTTTAAATAAAGTAAGAGAAAATATTCCGCATGAAAATTTTTTAAACAGAATTTCAGGACATGTAAGCATCTGCTGTAAAGATATAGAAGGAGAAAGTCTGGTTTTACAGGCAGATTTAAAAGGAATTGCTGTCAGCTCAGGATCAGCATGCTCTACCAGAAACACAGCCAATTCTGCTTCTATTAAACCTTCTTATGTTCTTCTGGCTTGTGGAATTCCGGGAAATTATATAAAAGGTTCACTGAGAATTACATTAGGAAAAGATAATTCTAAAGATGAGGTCCTTTATATATCTGAGACGATTAAAGATATCGCAGAGAATGTAAAAAAGAAAACTGCTGTTTTAAAATGATGCTATGAAGAAATTTTTCTCATAATCTCTTCATACTTTTCTTTCTGGCCTGTTTTTATCGACAGTTCCAGAGCACCAGCTAAATCTCCCCATTTTAATAATTGTTCAATCTTTTTTAATGCTTCTTCATTTGATAAATTTATTTTTTCTAATTTTTCTACTCGGATACCCTTACTGATTTTTAAATCTTCACTTAAGGTAAACGGAATTAAACTTCCTGAATTTAGAGATAATTCTGGTTGCTTTCGGAATATTCTTTCTATAAAAGAAAGCCCTGTTCCATCCAGTCCTCCCCAGAAAAAATCATGAAAACCATTTTGATAAGCTGATAATAAACCGCTTGCAAGAAAGCTAATTCCAAGGCTGGCACCAAAAGTCACAGGACTGCCTGCAATTGATAAGCTGGTAATTGCTCTTGCTAGTCCAATTGAATCTGTGTTTGCATGAGGCGGATGAACCCCTGTAAAAACCGGGGAATATGCTGATAGATTTATTTCCTGACCATCATCTAAATAAAGTTTGTTAGCTAAAAATCCTACAGAGCTTGGTTTTGAGAATCGGCTCCCAGGTGAAAGCATCGTAATTGAACCACTTACTTTAAATTCTTTTCCATATTCAGCAGGTGCATCAAATAAAACATCATTATCTTTCTTATAATCGCCGGTATATATATTATTTTTTAAAACCAGATTAAATGTAGTTCCTTTTTCAATTACTTCATAACTATCCAGCAAAGAAGGATCTACTTTATATATATCTAAGTCCCATATATTTTCCTCACTATCACAGGCAGATACAATATTTAAGCTAAACAAAATGAAAAAAAAACAAATAGTTAAAATTTTTAAAAAGTTTACCATTTTCTTATGGCCCTGTTGGAGCACCGGGCGGAGCAATAATAGAAATATTTGAGCCTCCGGCATTAAACAGAGCTGAAGTACCAAGTCCGTTTGCTTTACGACTAATTCTGTTAAACATATTGTCCTGAAGGATGAAGCTTCCTAATGAACTTAGAGTTGATGTAATATATGCATTTCCTGTGTCTCTAAAGAAGTGCCTGATTTCTTTTCCTTTTGAAGCTTCTATTTCTATTCTGTCATATGGTCTTAAAGATATTTCATCAAACTTAACTCCTCTTGTAATTAACTCATCCAAATTATATTCTCTGGATTTATAAATACCGTTGTTATCAAATCTTGCAATTCTTACTTTTTTCAAGGTACCAACATTGTTTGGACCGCCAGCCATTCCTATTGCATCAAAAATAGTGGCATCATTTTGTAAAATAAAATTCCCGGGAGCTTTTACTTCTCCAACAATATTTATAGGAACTTCCTGATATGCAAGTTTTCCAAGAGATAAAACATTTCCCTGTGCCTGATCTTCAAACTTATCGGTTTTAGGAATATAAACAGTATCACCTGACTGTAGATTTAGATCCTGTATAGGAATACTAGGATTAAAAAATGACTTTAGATTTACAATTTTCTTTTCAGAACCTGTTCCTCTTATTAAAGAGATAGATGTTATATCTGCGTGAGGTTTTAAGCCACCAGCAAGCTGTATTGCATTTGCAAGGGTTAATCCAAAAGTACTAATTGCAGTGGTGCTTGTTTTTCCACTCTCAGCTTGTGTGGTGGCTGTTTCAACCTTGTAAACACCAGGCTTTGCAATTTCTCCGGTAATATAAATATTTATTGGCCTGTACTTACTGACTTGTGTAAAAACAAGAGGATTTTTTAATGTCTTCCCAAATAAAGTTCTTACCTCAGCAGCCAGTTCGTCTAATGTATACCCTGCTGCCAGAATATTTTGCTGTGTTCCATCCGGGAGCGGAACTGAAATATATCCATCAGATGCAATGACTACATCAAATCTTTCTACCTGCCCGAACAATTCTCTTAATGTTCTGTCAGTAATGCTAAGTTGATCTCCAGGACCAAGAATATACGAAGGAGTAAGGGTAATTTTTAATTCTACTTCTTTTTTACTTTGTTCATTACTTTCCTGAGCAAGCACCTGAATACTTCCATAAACAATAAACAAAACAAATAAACATAAAATCAGGGTTATTTTTTGTAATTTCTTTTTATTTTTTTTCTCTTTTATCATTTTTTTCTATTGCATCTTATTTTTTGTTTTTCTGAGGCGTGCCACCAGCGCGTCTCTACTACGCTGCTGGCTGTTCTCTGATATATCTTTCTGATTCATGCCCATATCCATAATAACCATAAGCACCCTGAGCACCTACAGGTATGCCATTTAGAATTACCCCTAGCGCAGTTACATTTGTTTTCTTTAAAAGGCTGACTGAAGCTGACAATTCCTTCCTTGAAGTCTGGTTATATCTGGATACAAGAGCTACCACATCTGCATGGCGGGCCAGTAAAAGTGCATCAGAAAAATATCCTATCGGAGGAGTATCGATAATAACCAAATCATAGATGTGCTGGCAGGTTTCAAGCAGTTCTCTCATTTTATCTGACTCAAGTAATTGAACCGGGTTAGGAGGTATATCTCCGCCTGGCAAATAATCAAACCCAATAATTCCAAGAATGCTTTTTTGTACTACATCATAAAAATCAATTTCATTTATCAGGGTGTTACTGATACCTACTGCATCTTTTGGTCTGGCTAAATATTTATACAAACTGGGATTTCTAATATCTGCATCCAGTAATAAAACCCTTTTTCCGCTTTGTGCATATGTAATTGCCAAATTTACAGAAATGGTAGACTTTCCTTCGTTTTTGGTAGAACTTGTTACCAGAAGAAGTTTTTTATTACCGGCCAAAGAAAGAAAAGAAAGATTTGTTCTTAAAGCATGAATAGCTTCAGTATATTCTGATCTTGGCTCCTGATAAACTGTTGGAAGATCACTAACATGAATATAAGGAAGCTGCCCCAGAAACGGACAACCGAGGTCTTTAGGCAGAGTATCTACACTTTTTATTACATCATCAAAATATTCAACAAGATAAATTACAAGTCCGGCTAACAACAATCCAAAAATAAAACTGGTCATTAATGTCGAAGAAATATTTGGCCATTTTGGTCTGGCTGCAAATGACGGAGGATCAATAAGTCTTATATTAGTTATATGTGACGCTATAACTCCTTTCATTCTTGATTCAATTAATTTAACTTCAATTTCCTGAAGTCTTTTTTCAGCAATTTCATTTTGTCTCAATAACTGATTGTAAATATATTTTTCATTTGGTAGTTTATCTATTTTCTTTTGTAATTCCGCAATCGCTTCATCTACTACCATTAGTTCTTGTTCAATAGCTAATTCAGCAGTTTTTGTTTCGAGTAAATTTTTTATAAGCCCTGCTCTGAGCGGATCCTGTGAGTATGGAATTGTATTTGGGTTTACATCATGTCCGATTAATTCTTTTACACGCTCTGCTATTAATTTATTATCTCCCTGAATTTGCTGTTTAATTTCTTCTAACTGGTAATGTCCGGGTTTAACTTTTGTCTGTATTTTAACTAACTGGGTTTGTCTCTCAAAAAGATCTTTTTTCAAAGCAGCCAGGAACGGATCCTGGTTTATAGTATTCTCCAGAAGCGCATCGTCAATATTTGACATAAGCTGTTTGGATACCTGTTCTGCTGCAGTTTTCGCTTTTACATACTCTGTATCAATTGAGAGCCTTAAGCTCTTTAATCCGTAAGAAGATTTAATTAATTCACTGTTAAAATCCCGACCGGCAGTTTTGCTTCTTTGTTCAAATTCTCTAAGTCTTTTACTGGCTTCAAGGGCCTCTCTTTCTGCTTTATTCCTTTCCTTTTTTAAAAATCTGATTGCACTTGCAGTATCACTTGCCTTAAGTTCTATGGTTTTTTCAATGTAGCTGTCAGTTATAGCCCGTAAAATATCTTTTGCTTTTTTAGGATCCGGATCCTTATATTTCAACTCCACAACATCTACATTTCTGTCTGCCGAAACAGAAAGATTCTGACTTAAGCTCAGGTAACTTAAGTATTGTCCTTTTTGCGGACCTCTCCGATATCGAAGATTAAACTGGCGAATAACTTTTTCCAGAATGGTAGAGGAACGAAGAATCTCAATCTGGGTTTGAATCGGGTCGCTTAATCGTGAGATGGATCTAAATGGAGCAGAAGATTCATTACTATCAAGTCCTAAATCTTTGGCCTCAATCAATAACCTGGCCCTGCTTTCATAAATAGGAGTGATATTGAGAGCTATAATCCAGGATACGGTCGGCACTAAAAAAACAATTAACAGGCCCAGCCTCAGGTGAATTCTGATTGCTTCGTAGAAATTCAAATCTATACCCCCGCTCCGATAAATTAAAAAGGGACTCTAATTGATAGTTACCACTGAAGTGCTAGGGTTAAACTGTTATAGATTAAATAGTTGAAAGAAAATTTGTTATTAAGCCTAATTTAAAGTAAGGGATAACCCCAGCTGCTTTAAATTACCAGGCCAAAAGATGTGGCAAGAACAGATTGATCCTGCGTACTGATATTTCCAGGACCAGCGCCTACAGTTAATCCACTCCACATATTATCAATATATTTCGGTATAAGCGTGGCTGAAATATGGTAATCATTTCCTACTTTATAAACATCATCAATAGTTAGACCTACAAATGCCTGTACTGTAACCATGCTTGCAAAGTTCTGATCCGGAGTTATTACAGGGGCTACAAAAGTTTTTCCTTCAAAGTATGTAGAATCCAGTGTCATATAGACGGCTGCAAGAGTACCATTATTTATCTGAAAATCATCTCCCACCATCAATGCCGGAGGAGATGTGCCAGTAGACTGGTTTTGAAAATAATCAATTACTGCTTTAATATCATCAGCGCTGGCACTGTTTGAATTAAATGAAGTAAAGTACGAATTTACAAGGCCTGTTTGAACCAGGTCAACCATATAATTATTATTTCTTGCAACTGAAAGCAAAGAGCTGTCCAAAGCCAGTGGAAATCCACCGCCAGGTGCCATATTTCCTGCTATCTGTTTTGCTGCAGTAGCACTTTCAGATATTTGAATATTATCAATCATAAAAACAGTTGCCAAAAACGGAACTGTTCTGTAAGTATAAGAAACTTTTATGGCATTTACGGATGGATTTGCTTCATCCTCTGTAAAAGTCATTGTACTGAAATTATAAATTCCGAGTTGAACAGAAACATCAGAATTATTTAATGTCAGTGTATTAAATGAAGGTAAAAGCATGGAGAGATTATCATTTAAATATTGAAGTGCAATATTTTTTGCACTATCAACATCCGTGGAACTGATTAATTGTGACACTCCGGCAATACTTGAAAAATCAACAGCATTTTTTATCCTTGCTCTTATGGAATATGACTGTCCTAAATCTAAGACAAGACTTCCCAAGCCAAGTATTGCTACTAACAAAAGAGCAAAAAAAACAACAGCAAATCCTCTCTCATTACGCATTTGACACCTCAGATCTGGCAACCGAACTGCTTCTCACTACAGGTACCCAGTCCTGATTTATATTAAAGAAGCCAAATGGATTGATAATGGGTATGTAATCATACTGAACTTCTACAGTGATTGTCGAACCTACACTTCTTTGTACTCCCGGTGCCGGAGTAACAGTCAGGGTAAACTTTGAAATGTCAGGTACAAGCGAACTTGCTCCTGATGCATCAATTATTCCCTGCTGAGTATATGATGGTGTTACAGAAGCATACCTCGCTGCTGTTCTTGAAATTTGATTAAGTGTATTGGTTAAATATAAGACATTTCCAAATTCAATTATAAAAAAAGTTACACCCAGAAGAATAGGGATAAGAATAGCAGCTTCAGCCATTACACTTCCTTTAATAACACGCTTAAAATTGATGTTTAAAATCATGGTAATAACCTTTTGCTTTTTCTAATATAATTATGCACAATTATTTTTAATCTTTAAAATTTAACCTGGAGTTATCTCTGGTGATTGTGCTTGATATCACGAGAAAAGAAAGTTAATGTGGGTATGCTGATAATCAAGATAGAGCTAAATACAGGCTATCCCGAAATTTTAAATAATAGGGTTAACAATGGGTATATTTGCTCTATAAACTGGGTATGTAAAAATTATGTTATTAAACAAAGGGAGGTAATTTATGAATAAGCTGATTCAATTTTTAAAAGACGAAGAAGGTGCATCAATGGCCGAATACGCACTTCTTCTCGGATTAATTACAGTTGCAATTGCTACAGTAATTACAGCATTTGGAGCAAAGATCGGTACAGTTATTACTAACGCTACAAACGTTATAAAATAATAAACAATTTTTGTTAGGCACAGTCTATTGTATAGTACGTCTCATAGACATATTATGTAGAATAGCTGTGCTTAATTTTTTTTGTTTCTTTAAAAGATTTTCGCCGGGTAAATAAAATAAATAAAAATCATCGTGTTAAATAAAAGATAACCCATGAATAACTTATTAAATTTTATAAAAGATGAAGATGGTGCCGATCTGGCCGAATATGCTCTTCTCTTAGGAATAATTACAATTGCACTTGCATCAGTAATTACAGCATTTGGAGCAAAGATCGGTACAGCCATTACAAATGCTACAAATGCCATTCAGTAGATGAGTCAACTATGCTTCCTGAGACAATACTTCTTTTACTGATTGCAGCTATCGGTGCAATATATGACTGGAGAACAAGAAAAATTCCAAACTGGCTCACAGTATACAGTCTTCCGGTAATATTTTTATTAAACATTGTTCATGCAGGACTCTGGGGATTTGTAAATTCTTTGCTCGGTCTTTTAGCAGGCCTGGCACTTTTATTTATACCTTACATTATCGGAGGAATGGGTGCAGGAGACGTAAAACTGCTTGGTTCACTTGGTGCTATTGTAGGATATAAAGGAGCTATCCTTATTTTCTTTTATACTGCTCTTTGTGGATTAGTCCTTGGTATTATCTGGCTCATTTTTAATCCTGGTCGTCTTAAATTCCTGATAACAACAGGACAAATATTACCGACTGTAGACAAAAATCAAAAAATTCCTTATGGTATTGCTATCTTAATGGGAACAATCTTATATATAACGTTTGGTGCAAATAATCTTTTTAATATAATTATATGGCAGTGAACCCGACATCCTTTACACCTAAAACAAAGAACAAAGTTAACTCTCTTGTTGTAATGATTGTTATTGCTGTTGTCCTGGGTTTAATTGCTGCAATAGGAATTTGGCAGTATTTAAATAAAACACAGCAAAAAGTAAAAGAGCTTACTGTTACAAAAGCTGTAGTTGTAGCCAGCAAACAAATTCCAGCCGGCAAAAAAATCGAAGAAAGCGATCTTGCTATTAAACAATTACCTGCTCAGGCAGTTCCAAAAGATTATCCAAGTTCAATAGATTCACTTAAAGGCCGCCTTGTAAAAGGAACAATCAGTACAGGCGAAGTAATCACAGAAGGAAGGCTGGTCGGTGAGGGTGCTGCAGGAGGACTTCCGGTAGTAATACCTGCTGGCTACAGAGCTATAACAATCCGGGTAAATGAAGTAGTAGGTGTTGGAGGATTCATCAGTCCGGGAGATCATGTGGATATCCTTTCGATTTTAAAGAAAAGTGAAGACCAGACTTTTTCAAAAACAATTTTACAAAATGTACTTGTTCTTGCAGTAGGCGATAAAATTTTTGATCCGAATATTTTTTCTGATCCTCAGGCAAAAGTTGTTTCCCAGGTAACATTTGCACTTTCTCCAAAAGATACAGAAAAATTAGCTCTTGCATCTGAGACAGGACAATTACATCTTGTCTTAAGACCACACAGTGAAAAAGAATTAGCAATTACACCAGGAGCCAGTCTGGAAGATGTCTATGGATACATAGTCTCTGGTGCTGGTAATCAGCCGATAAATATTCCGATAGCTGCAGGTGGTTCCAATGCAGATAAAAATGCAATTGAAATTATTCTGGGTGATCAAAGAACTTATTATTATTATTAAAAGGTTTGTTAACCCTTAGGGATAAACTAAAGACTTATTTCAATGTTTACTTAATCACAGGTTTGATTTATTTTTATTTCTATAATATAGGGTAGATAACTTATAGCAGAAGGGAGGGGGTAATGAATTTTTTTCCTGTAATAAACAGATCAACAAAAGGAAGCGCTTTTACAGAAATGATTGTTATTTTACCTTTTGTAATTATGCTTATGGGGGCAATATTTGAAGTATCAAGAATATATTATCTGCAAAATAATCTGGAATACGGGGCCAGAGAAGCTGCAAGAATAGGGGCATCTGTTAAAGAAGGTGTTGATGCTAATTTCATGAGTAAGAATACAATTTCAAGGACTGAAATTGAGAATTTAATAAAAAATAGTGTAAGAATTATGGGTGTAATAGAAGAACCCGGACAATTTACCATTAAATATTTAAATCCGGCAGGAAATGAAGTTCGGGGTGTTCAGGACCTGCCATTTGACAGGCAAAATAATCCCGGCTCTATTGATTTTGTTCAGGTTGAAATTACTTATCCGGGAGCAGGGGCAGGCGTCAGCACCCCTATACCTATAGTCTTTAATCCTGGAAATATTTTTCAGAGCAATATAACTCTTATGGCAAAAGCTATATTTCAGATAGAAGGACGACTGGAAAGATGAAAAAATATATTATAAGAAGAAACACAGGAGCAGTTTTAGCAGAAGCTGCTTTAACTATTCCGGTGTTTTTATTGTTAATTTTTAGTGTGATGGAATTATCAAGGGCGCTCTATGTATACAATATACTTGGTGTTGCTGCTCAGCAGGTAGCAGCTAAAATCGCAATAAATGCAAAGAGAACTCCTGCATATAATATTGGAGGTTTTACAACCTATGCAGATCAGGTAAGGTTTCCCGGGGCTGTCGTGGATTCAACCCAGTTTTCATTTAATGTTACAGATGCTCTAAACAACGGGACTGTGGTGAATGGGCAGGCTAATGGAGCAACAAGTACAAAAGTAGTTGTAACTGTAATATTTCCGCCACCTGCTGACAGCTCACTTAAGATACCGATAATTGATCCTGGGAATTTAATTGGCATGCCTGTTTTTGGAGCAGGTGGACTAATGCTTTCAGGTTCTGCCACATGTTTTCTGGAACGTTCCAGGAGACCAACGTTAAATTAAATAATAATAATATAGACACAGATTTTGAAGGGAAGAGAAATGAAATCACAAATCAGAAAACTGCAAAGAAATGCCACAGGTACAATTATGCCTCTGGCAATTACTTTTATAGCTGCACTAATTCCTCTGGCTGGACTTTCAGTAGACATTGGTTATTTTGGTATTTTGAGAAGCTCAATGGAAAAAGCTACAGAAGCTGCTGCTGTAGCAGGCGCTCAGGAATATTTCAGAAATAAAGCTGATGCAGGTAAAGCTGTAAATGCTACAACAAGAGCATTTAAAATGAACATTGCAGATGATACCATGGTTGGAAATTTTTATAATGCAACAGGCCCCGGTCAGCCATCAACCCTGACTTATACAAAAACTTTTACACAAGCTGATGGCATCAAAGCTTTTTACAGAGAATCTCCTATTACACTGACAGTGATGACCAGCCTGGACAGAGGAAAAATTTCTGTTACCTCCAATCTTACTCCAAAACCTTTTTTTATCACATTTCTTGCAGATGCAGCAATGATTTCAATAACCAAAGAAGCAGAGCTGCCGCCGATTGATGTAGCTTTTGTAATTGACCTTTCAGGTTCAATGCGATTTGCAACCTTTGGCACATATATTGGATCTGCCTACAGGCAGGTAGTAGGAATGTCCGGGCTTGGTACACTTTTTCCTGATGTTGTTCTTTTTCAGGCACAGGATCAACTATATGGTCGAAATAGCATGATTACTGCAAATGGCTTTGTTACAACAATTGCATCTATAACAGATGTTGTAATTAACACTGCAGGCTTTGATATTCCAGGCAATGCTGCTTACACTACAGGAATGGCAATATACACAAATGATCCAGACAGAGGCTTTATAACTAATGCTGATATGGCAAGCGGACTGTATCGTAATGCACTAAGCGGACGAAGAATTAGTGAACTTGCTGGTTTAGCAATTGCAAATGAAGATAAAAACCTTGCTCAAAGCTATGCTAACAACAGGAGCCTGGATCCTAATGTGATTACAAACTATTTCAATATGCTGGCTCCATATATAGAACCTATTGCCAGTGCATCATATGGAGTAAAGACTTTTATTGATACAGTAAGAATTTATGGAACTGCAGCTCTAAAGGTCGGGCTGGTCAGTTTTGCAAGTTCATCTTATAAAACAGATACAAGTACTGTAATAGGTACTTCTGAATATGCTGGAAATGGATTATCAAAAAGGATTAGAACAAGATATCCATATTTAAGTTTAGTCAGTCCATCCAGCTTTGATACTATCATTCAAAAAATTACCATTATGTCAACAGGTGGCAATGGTACCTTAGCCTCTCCAATTGATACTTTCAGTTTTTCTGACGGCGGAACCAATATCAATGCAGGATTAGATAATGCAAAATGGACACTAGACCGCAGTGACAGGCGAGGCTCGGAAAAAATTATAATTTTATTTACAGATGGTGCACCTTCGCATAGCTTTAGCGCTTTAGGTACTAAAGTTAAATCATTTACAGATGCAGGTATAAAGATTTATTCAGTAGTTTTAACTTTAGCGGTATCTCAGTCAACTATTGATCAGTTTAAATATCAATTAGAGACAGTAGGCAGAGCAGAGCCTGTAATTTTTATTAATAATCCTGCAAAATTAAAAGAAGCCTTTTTGCAAATAGCGGATGAGCTTGGACTAAAATTAGTTAACTGAGAATCTTTTATCTTTGCTTTCTTGCAAGCCTCATGGCTTCTTTTGCCTGAGCATATTTTTGAATTTCCATTTGCCAGGTTTCTTTTAAAGATTGTTCATATTTTTGCAGTTTAGCTTGCTTTTTTTCTTTTTGCATATCATTAAAAGATTTTTTCTCTGTATCTGTTATCGGTTCAGGATTATTATATTTCCCTGCATCAAGAGGATCTTTCATATCAGGACCTTTTTCATCCTGTAAATCAAAATGAGGTTTCTTCATCGGCGGCATCTGATTAAACTCATTATATGGAATTTCAGGTTTTGTAAATTGAGCTATTTTATTTGGATCTGTTGGTCTGACAATAACAGGAGAAACTACAATCAATAATTCCGTTTCACCCTTTCTAAAAGATTTACTTCTAAACAATGTCCCCAGTATAGGTAAATCTCCCACGCCTGGTACTTTTCTAAGGTTTCTGGTATTGTCTTCACGAAGCAATCCGCTAATTGCAAACGCCTGACCTGAATAAAGTTCTACCTGTGTCTGTGTTCTTCTTGTTCTGAATGCAGGTGGTCTTACAGAAGTCGATCCCGGAGGAACAACCAAATTTGAAAGATCAGTATCAATATCTCTTATTTCCGGGAGAAGTTGTAAGAAAATTTTATCCTTACCTGTCAGTGTCGGTAACAAGGCAAACTTAATTCCGAAAGGCTCATAAGTTACATCCTGGCTTGCTCCGCCTGCAGTAAAAACAGATCTTATAATCGGGACTTCACCGCCAGCTAAAAATGATGCCGGCTCACCATTTGCAATTACAAGATTTGGCTCCGCCAGAGTTTTAATTTCTCCCCGTTCCTGCAGCGCCTGGATAATAGCACCAATTCCATTGTCAGGATTAAAAATTACACCAGTAACTCCCTGTCCGATTGCCTGGGCTAAGAAAGATCCTCCGGCTATCGATCCATGTCCAAGTGTAAACTCAGGTGCTGCCTGTCCGCTGCCTGCCATAAAATCCATCAGGTTTGCAATTGATGAAATACCACCAATAACCTGACTGATTCCATTTCCACCAACAAAAGAACCACCCTGTAATGAACTGCCGCCAGCTATTGCATTAAACCCTAAGTTTCTGGCTGCTGATCTTGAGATCTCATAAAATCTTATGGCTACTGAAATCTGTGCAGAATCTTTAACTGTCAGAAAGCTGATTACAGAGCCCATTTGAGTAGTTGCTATTACTCCACGGCTAAGATTTGCATATCTGTTTGAAGTAAATCGGATTGGATCTCTTGCACCAAAGGCTGTAGCTGAGCCCTGACTGGATTGTCCACCCTGAGAATCTGAGTTACTATAGATATCATATTTGCCCGACAGACCATCTACGATCTGTCCACCAGGCTGACTGATAATTTTTATGCCCTGATCACCCACATAAGCACCTGCTATTTGAAGTGATCTGGCAATTATTTCTGCGTTGGCGACATCTCCCTTTAAAATAATTTTTCCTGTAGCAATCTGTGAGCCAGCCGCTGAAGAAGGTGATTGTCCGCTTAAAGCAGATCCCCCCAGAGCTGACTGCCCACCTGCTGCATTTGGATCCGTAGCACTACTAAAAGTCCCCTGAGAAGCACTGTTTGAAGACAGGCTGCTGTTTGGAGGAATATAATCAACTGTTATATTTTTATCCAGCTCCTGTAATTGTTTTGTTAAAAAATCTATATCGGGCCAGACTTCTACATCAAATCGGCTTGGTCTTAATTTACCCTTTTCCCAGAGTAATACTGTAGAAGTTCCAAGCTGCCTGGCTCTGGCAAACATTTCTTTTTCATTTAAAATCTGAACATCTACAATAGCCGGATCACTTATAGCAATTCTTGAAACAGGTGTGTCACTTAAAATAATTTCTCCTTTGCCGAGGATTATTTGTTTATCCTGTGTTTTATCTTGATAGAAATCAGCCTCTAAAAAATAAACTTTTGAGTTTACCGGCAGGAGTAAATTCAAAATCAGAAAAACCATCAACAAAGACAGCTTACCTGGAAATTTTACACAAATAAAATCAGTCGTATTTTTATTCACGATAATGATAAGAGAATAAGTAAAATCTTAATTTGTTCCTAGTAACGAAAGCTCTTATCTTAAGTAAGACGGCCATATAAAAGATATGCCAATAGGGCATCTCTACGACATCTTTCCAAGAGTTGAAACAAGTTTTACTATTGGTGGTCCCATTGTAACTGCCATAATAACCGGAAATATAAAAAGTGCCAGTGGAATCATCATCTTAATTGTCATCTGGGCAGCTTTTTCCTCAGCTTTTTGTTTTCTCCGCACTCTTAAGAACTCTGACTGATTTTTAAGCACAGCTCCAATACTTGCTCCTACTTTTTCAGACTGTACAATAACCCGGGCCAAATTTTTCAGTTCTTCAGAATTTGCTCTTTCTCCAAAATTATTCCAGCATAAAGCTCTTTCCTGCCCTAAGTTTAATTCTCTGTTTGTTAAAGCTATTTCTTCAGTAAGATCTTTCCCCTTTTCTCCAAGGTTTGATGCTACTCTCAGAAGTGCCTGATCTATTCCCATACCGGCTTCAGTACATATAACCAGTAAATCCAGTGCATCAGGCAGTACTCTGTCAATATTTTGCTGGCGTCCTGTAGCAATTTTATCTACAATAAAATTTGTCCCTATAAATCCAAAAATACCGGCTATAAAAGCTAATCCCAGTGCAGCTTGCACATCTTTGCCAAACACAGAACAAACAAATAAAAATCCTCCAGCAAATACGACTGCCATTGTAAATTTTATTGCATAAAAAAATTGAAGGGCTTTTTTACTTCTAAATCCTGCTCTTATTAAGAGCTTCCTTGCCTGAGACTGTTTGTTATACGGAACTTTTTCTGCCATCCAGTTTCCTACCTGCTCACCAAGCGGAACTAATACTCTCCTTGCAAAAGATTCATCTTTATCAGGCTGTTCTTCTGCATATCCTGTGCCCTGAGAACCAATACTCTTCTCGGATAACCAGAACTTTAGTCTTTTATTAATCTCATTTGACTGGGAAGAAATTTGCTTCATTCTGTAGACAGCAAGAAGGATCAAAAAGATTGAACCAAATGTACATAAGCTGATTAAAATTATTGTAAAATAACTCATCCCCGATTAAACCTCTAGTTTTGTAATTTTTTGTATAACAAGATACCCAAATGTCATAGAAACAACACAGCCAATTAAAATCATTTTTCCAAGCGGATCAGTAGCAAATGAATTATAAACACCAGGAGCAAGTATATTTAATAAAATATATAATCCAACCGGCAAAACCATAAGTAAAATTGCAGAACCCTGATTTTCTGCTGTAAGTGCTTTTATCATACCTTTTAATCTGAATCTTTCTCTTACAGTATTCCCGATGCTTAAAGTTAATTCAGCCAGATTTCCGCCAAGCTCTCTGTTTATAATTATTCCTGTACATAAGATCTGAACATCCATTGTATTTATCCTTTTTGCAAGATTATTTAAAGCATCGCTTATCGGAAATCCAAGATTAATTTCAACAATAACTTTCCCAAATTCTTCACCAATTGGAGCCGGAAATTCGTCTGCTAAGTGTTTTAATGCAGCCTGTACATCTAATCCTGCCCGCAGATCACTGCTTATTAAATCAAGTGCCTGAGGCATTTGCTTAACAAAATCTGCTGTTCTTTTTTCTTTTAAAAAATTCAACACAAAGTATGGAATAATTGCTATACCAAAACCTATAACAGGAATATGAAAAAATACACTTACAAGGATCAGTCCGGCTAACCCAACAAAGAAAGTTAAAAGTAAAAACTCACCGATTTTGATTTTTAATCCGCTTTGCTCAATAAGATTAATTAATGATTTGGCATTTTTCTTTAGAAATGTTGAAAAAATAGTATTTAACAGCGGGATAGAACTAATTCTTGAATCTTTTCTCAGTCCGGTTTCAGATCCTTCCTGATTTTTATTAGTACTATCCTCGCTGAAAAATTGTTCTTTAGCTTCAGTTGCCTGTTTTACTCTTTGATCCTGAATTTTTTTATCTTGCATTTTTTGCCATGCTAAATAAAATACTATACAGAACATGATTACTGCAAGAAAGCCAATAGCTGAGAAAAAAAGTGGTACAAGCATGATTTATAAGTTCATGTTAAACATTTCTGCAGGTAGTTTATACCCCATTGCTTCTATTTTCTTTGAGAAAATAGGCCTTACCCCCGATGGTTTAAATATACCCTTTACCTTACCATTTTCGTCTACTCCTTTTTGCTCAAAAGTAACAACATCTTGTGTAGTAATAACCCCATTTTCCATACCGGTTACCTCAGCTATCTGAGTAATCCTTCTTGAGCCATCTGAAAATCTGTTTAGCTGGCATATCAAATGAACTGCCGAAGCAATTTGTTCGCGGATTGCTTTTTGGGGAAGATCTATTCCTGACATTAAACACATTGTTTCAAGTCTGCTAAATGCATCTCTTGCAGTGTTTGCATGCAAAGTCCCCATGCTGCCGTCATGTCCTGTATTCATTGCCTGTAAGAGATCAAGCGCTTCACCGGATCTTATTTCTCCAAGTATTATTCTTTCGGGCCTCATACGCAGCGCATTTTTTACAAGATCTCTTTGGGTAATCTCACCTTTGCCTTCAAGATTTGGCGGTCTTGTTTCAAGCCTGACCACATGTTCTCTTTGCAGCTGCAACTCAGCCGCATCTTCAATAGTAACTACACGCTCATGATCCGGAATGTATCTTGAAAGAGCATTTAAAAAAGTAGTTTTCCCTGAACCGGTACCACCAGAAACTATAATATTCATTCTGCAAAGAACACAGAGTTTAAGCATGTCACATATTGGCTGTGTAATGGCACCGAATTTAACCAGATCATCAAGAATAAATTTCTTTTCTGAAAATTTTCTAATTGAAAGTGCTGCACCGTCTATTGAAAGGGGTAAAATTATTGCATTAACACGTGAGCCGTCTTTTAATCTGGCATCTACCATTGGAGATGACTCATCAACCCTTCTGCCAACACCACTTGTAATGCGGGTTATTACCCTCATAAGATGGCTTTCATCATCAAAAACAATATTTGTTTTTTCAAGAACACCTTTTCTCTCAGCATAAACCATTTTAGGACCATTTACTAAAATATCATTTACAGCAGTATCCCTTAATAAGGGTTCAATCGGACCAAGGCCTAAAATATCATCTATAAGTTCTTCTATTAACTGTTTTCTGTCATTGCTTCCTAATGGCACACCTTCTTCCTGGAGCAGTGTTTCAATTAAGTTTATTATTTGTTGTCTTGAGGATTCATTGCTTACATCGTCGCTAACTTTCCCCATATCCAGTTCAGTAAGAAGTTTTGAGTGTAATTTCTTTTTTAAGTCTTTATAAGAGCTGTTTGCTTTTGAGCTGGTAGCAGGAGTTGGTTTATGCTGAACTGATTTAGGCTGTTCCTGAACTGGTTTAGACTGCTCCTGTATTTTAACTGGTTCAGTCTCTTTTTTTGCAAAGATACTTTTTGAAAAAGGTTGATTTGGTTGGTTCATATATTATTAAGTTATCTCCTTTTAAAACCAGTTCAGTAGTCCTTTTTTCTTAGCTTTTTTGTCTTCAGGAACAGACTCCTTTTCTTTAGTATTTTCAGCATCTTCCCTGTGCGGGATATCAGATTTTGTAAATTTGCTTGCAAGGATATTAAATGAGGTAGCAAGGGAAGAATTTGGTGAAACTTCTAAAACTGGTCTGCCGTAGTTTGCTGATTCCACGCATAACTCCCAGTCATTTGGAAGTGAATGAAAAATCGGATGATTGATTTGTTTTTGAATAAGTTCTGGTTCTAAACTTCCTATGTACCAGTTTTGCCTGTTTATTACTGGTTTTATTTTGTACTCCGGAATGCCAATTTCTTTCAGTGTGTTTATAAAAAATCTGTTGTCTCTGATTGCTAATAGATCAAACGTAGTTAATAAAAGGACATCGGTGGCTTTTTGTATAAACAGCATTGTCATTTCATCCAGTAAATGTGTAGAAGTATCGATGATAATATAATCATAGACTTCACTTGCAATATCAAGTAAATGTTCCAGGCTCTGCATATTCATATCATTAAGATCACTTGTTTTCATTAATCCGCCAATTATTGACAGATTTTTTCCAACTGTATTCACTGCATTAGTAAGATATTCTTCGTCCAGATTAGTACCCTGTCTGCAAATATCTGCCAGAGTGCATTTTGGAATTACATTAAGTAAAACTGTTATATGATTTGAAAATCCGGCACTGTCTATTATTAATGTTTTCTTTTCATATATATGTGCAAGTGAATAGCTCAGATTTACAGCTGCCGTACTTACTCCTGTTCCGCCTTTATAGCTTGTAAATGCAATTATTTTTGCTGTTCGTCTGGTAACAGCACTTGCTCTGGGAGCTGTATTTAAACGATCCAGGCTGGAAATAAGTTCTGATCTTTTAAACGGTTTTACAAGAAATCCTACAGCTCCGAGTTTAATCCCTTCAATTGCAATATCAGCATCCTTAGTATCTGACACAATTAAAAAATGTTTTCCGACAAGATTTGGAGCAATAGCATTTAAAGTATTATGTGAGTTTTCATGATTACCTGAAAATTCAAGTATTACCAGATCTGTTTCTTTTATTGAAGCAGGTTCTCCTATTGTTTTGGAATCAGTTTGAATGGATATTTCAACTGGCCCTTCCCATACATCAGAGAAAGTTTCCTTCCAGTATTTTTCAGAATTTTCCTGAGTTACAATCGTTACTTTAAGCATAGGTTAACGGTATAGCAATCCTTTGTTTCCTTAATTATTAATGTGCCCTTATAAAACATTCGACAAACTACATTAATAGACCAGATGTGATTAGTTTCACAGTTTTGGCATTTAATTCTTTATTACGTAAATTTGAGACATAGATAACTATGTCTAATCTTTTCTGGCAATAGCACTACAGACAGATAGTTTCAAAGCGGGAAATAAAGGGATACCCCTGCGTCAATAACTTTATGAAAATTCTGTTAAGTTTAATTTTATTTCTGTTACTTGGTAATTTATTTCTGTTTTGTTTTGCAAATGAATCTGTAATTCACGGTTATATCACAAATAAAACTTACAAACCGATAAAATTACAAATTTTTGATATTGACAAAGATTTAATTTATCAGGCTGAAAATGATTTAGAGGATAATTCATATACTCCTTTTATAAATTTAAAAGTTACTGCTGAAACTACAACAGATTATTCTATAGTTTCAGATGAAAACAATATATTCATTCCAAAAACCACAAAGCTTTTCGGGTATATCAGTGCAATTCAGGCTCCGCGCAGTTTTGACAGAAGAGGATATTTTAAAATTACCTTTGATAAGGCAGTATGCCCTGATGGAGAAAGTATTGATTTAAAATCCAAATTATCTTCCAGATCCGAAGCAAAAGTTTATAATCCTCTAAGACACGTTGGCAAAGCTACTTTAAGTTTACTTGGCGGGTCGCTTGCAGGGACATTGTTTTCTTTCCAATTTGGAGGACTGCCATTAGCTATTGCTTCGCAT
>MFRN01000004.1:29614-100020 GCA_001784585.1 Candidatus Melainabacteria bacterium RIFCSPLOWO2_02_FULL_35_15
CGTATGTAAAAACACAGAAATATCTCAGACAAAAGAAGAGTCTTCTCCAACCAGTGTAAAGATTGAAATTATTTCTGTAAAAAAGAAGAAAGATTTATTAGGTGAGTCTGCCTTAAAAATAAATATTAAGTTTACAAATAACTCAGATAAACCTTATAAACTTAATAACTTCTTTTTAAAGGATTCTCAGGGCAACGAATACACTACATCCTTTACAGATGTAAATAGTGATATATTTTTAAGCTTTCCTCCAAACGAAACTAAAAATGCACAGATTGAATTTCTGGTAGATCATCCAAAAGCAAGCCACTGGCTTCTTTTAAAAGATCAAAACTTTAATGAAGTTCTCGGGATGTGGAAAATAAAGGGTTAATGCATTAAACTTCCCTTAATCATTTTTTGTTAACTTGTACAGTGCTAAATATTATTTTTTTTATCTATTAAGGAGGATTTTGAAAATGGTAAGAGTAAATCCGACCGGAGACAATGTTCTGCCACTAAACACTTCTTCTACCTCTACAGAAGCTCCTGCCACTGGAAGACAGGACAGATTAACAGAGTTAGCACGCAGACGCTCAGGCTCAGATTCTGATTCGCCAGCTGGTGAACAATCGCAAGTATCATTTCAGGATGCAGTTGAAAAATTAAAAGGAACAGTTGGCACTGCTGTAACCTATGTAAATAACTTAGATGGCGGGGGTTTATCTCCATCAGCAGAAACTATAACTCCTGGTAAATTATCAAACGCACTATATATAGTCGAAGGAACTTCTGTCAATCAAACTACCTCTGGTGCACCTGGTCCAGATGGCAAACCTGGACCAGATGGCGCACCAGGTCCAGACGGCAAACCCGGCCCGGATGGCAAACCTGGTCCGGATGGCGCACCCGGTGGTGAAGGATCGTTTTCAACTGGCACACCCGGTGGTGAAGGATCATTTTCAACTGGTAATGTAAAGAAGAAAGGTTTAAATATAGGAAAATTTGTACAAAATGGATTAAAAGATGTAATTAGCTTTCCACTAAAAGTAGCAGGCACTGTTATAGGTGGAGTAACTAATGGGGTAAAAAAAGGCGTTAATGCTGTTAAGCAAGCTACAAAACCTATATGGAAACCTATTGAAAATGGTATTAAGTCAATTGGAAAATTCTTTAAAAAACTTTTTTAATTGCTTGTTACAGACATTTTCTTATCTAAACAACCAATGCCTGGCAGGTTTTTTCCTTCAATAAACTCTATGGATGCTCCGCCGCCAGTACTAACGTGAGTAAATAAATCAAAGGAAATTTTTAAATTCTCAAGAGCGCTAATAGAATCCCCGCCACCTGCTACAGTAATAGATTTTTTCTTTGTAGCTTCAACAAGAGCCTGGGCAACTGCTTTTGTACCACCAATAAACTGAGGATCTTCAAACATACCCATAGGCCCGTTCCAGAAAAGTGTTTTTGACTGACTGATCATCTTTACAAATTTCTCAATGGTTTTAGGACCAATATCTAACCCTGTATAACCATCAGGGATTTTATCCACAGGATAAACAATTAACTCTTTATCCGGCTTTTTATTGTCCAGGTCTCCTTTTTTTACACAAACCATATCTTCAGGTAAAATCAAAGCTACTGCATTTTCTTCCTTAAGAAGGTCAAGTTCCTTAATCAGTGGAATAATTTTTTCTTCATAGAGAGAATTCCCGATTTTTCCACCTTTAGCTTTTATAAATGTAAATGCCATAGCTCCGCCAATTAATAATGTGTCTACTTTTGGAATTAATTGTTTTATGACTTCAATTTTTGAGGAGATTTTACTGCCACCAAGAATAGTAGTAAACGGCCTTATCGGATTAGTAAGAACCTTTGCCAAAGAGTCAACCTCTTTTTGTAGCAATAGGCCGCCAAGGCAGGGGCTTAAAAAAGCACACACTCCTGCAGTACTGGCATGAGCACGATGACTTGTACCAAAAGCATCATTGACGTATATTTCAAACGGCTTTGCCAGATTTCTGGCAAAGTCAGGATCGTTTTTTTCCTCTTCTTGATAGAATCTTATATTTTCCAGAAGACAAACTTCTCCTGGTTTCAGATTATTAATAACAGTTTGAATTTCAGGTCCGACTGAGTCATTTAATTTTAAAACTTTCTTACCAAGCAATTCTGAAAGTTTTTCACCAACAGGATCCATCTTAAGATCACTGTCAAAACCTTTTGGTCTTCCTAAGTGTGAAACAAGAGCTGTCTTTGCTTTAGCTCCTATTAAATATCGGATAGTAGGAAGTGAGGCTCTTATTCTGAGATCATTGGTAATTACAATCTTATTATCTTTTTTCTCAGTCGGTACATTAAAGTCAACCCTTACAAGTACTCTTCTGTTTTCTAAATCTTTTTGAGGAATGTCTTTAATAGTTAGCTGTTCCATAAGTTTATATTTTACCTGAAATACCAGTAAGCTCCTAAAACATGCAGTATAATTAAGGTTCTTATGCAATCACAACTATAGGTTTGCCTGATTTATTCGGTGAATCCGATCAAACGAAAAGTAGCAATAGAGAAAAAGTTTAGCTTGTCTAAACTTAATAAAAGAAAGTGCAAACTTGTTTTGCGCTATAAAAAAATATGGACGACAGTATAAAAGTAGATATTGAAGGTAATTTATATTTTGAAGGGCAAAAACTTACCCATGACAAAATTATAGAGTTTTTTAAAAAACTTGACTTTGAAAAAGTTGACGACAAAACCTATCAGTTAAAATGGCAGAATAATAATCAGACTCAAAGAATAAATATTATTCCTGAAGATACTATTTTTATAATAAAGGATGTTGTAAAAGAAAGTAATGAAATTAAACTTGTCATAAATGACGAAACCATGGAAAAGCTTGAGACATCAACGCTGGAATTTAACGGAAATATTCCATATGCATTAATAAAACGTGGGAGAATTAAAGCCAGATTCAATCGGCATGCAGCTTTTAAATTGGGTGAAGTAATGTTAGGTTCTTAACTCCAGCAAGGATAGCTACCTAACCAGCGATAGAAACTGAATTCAGAAGCTACCTGACTTAAAGCTCTCTTTAATGCCGGATCCTCTCTGTGTGCTTCCAGATCCACGTAAAAAATATATTCTCCAAGAGCTTTTCTCGACGGACGCGATTCTATTCTGGAAAGATTGATCTTTTCATTACTAAAAGAATTTAAAACTCCGACTAATGTACCCGGCTTATCATATGGCACTCCAAATGCAATTGTAGTTTTGTCTTTTCCAGCAGGTTTCATTGTTTCAGTACCAATCACAACAAACCTGGTAAAATTTTCTTTCTCATCATTTATACCTGTTTCAAAAACCGGCACTTTATATATTTCTGCAGCCATTTTCGGACCTATTGCTGCAAGTCCGTTATTTACTTCACTTACTATTTTTACAGCCAGAGAATTACTGGCAGCAGGTTCCAGAACAGCATCAGGTAAAAACCTCTTTAAATAGCTCTGGCACTGGCTTAAAGCCTGTACATGAGCAATAACTTTTTTAACATCGTTTAAGTTTTTTGTTCTTGTAATTAAACAGTGTTCTATTGGAATAATCACTTCATGGTTTATAGTTACTTTTTGAGAAGCCCGACTTAGCTGATCCAGTGTTTCACCCACAGAGCCTTCAATAGAGTTTTCAATTGGTACAATACCGCTTTGAATCTTTCCGGAGCTTATTGAATCAATAACCTGACTTATTGTTTGAAAAGAGGATATCTCTTCCTTCTTTTTTACTTTTTCTAAGTAGGAAGATAAGGCTTGATGTGTAAAAGAACCTTCAGGACCAAGATATCCAATCATAATTTCTTCACTTATAAATTATCAATAATAAAACCATTAAAAATCATCAAAGTCATCTTCTTCATCACTTATATCATCTTCATCATCAGTAGTCGAATCGCCTAAGTCACTTAGAATTTCATCTACTAAATCCAAAGCCTCTTCATTCTCACCTTTTTTAACAAGTTTAATTATTTGTTTTATTTTTGCTGAAAGGTCACTTTTTTCCTTGCTTGTAAATTCTTTAACTTTACGAACCTCATTTTGTGCACTTTTAAGTATCTTAAGAGCTGCTTTTTTATCGCCTTCATCAATAAGATCAAAAACATCCTCCATATCTAAAGTAAGTATTTCAAGAGAAGGAAGATCACTGGTAGAAGGCTTTGCAGGAGTATTTTTTGTAGAATCCTTTTTTTCTTTTGTATGCATTCTTGTACAATTTGCACTTACAGATAAAGAAAACAACAACTGTACACATAAAATCAATGATAAAAATTTATTAAAGTTTTTCACATTAACCCCCTAATCTGTAACCAAATCCCCTCACGGTCTGTAAGATTTTTGGTCTTGCAGCATCTTCTTCTATTTTTTGGCGTAACCAGCAAATATGAACATCTACTGTCTTTGTATCTCCATCGTAATCAAGCCCCCAGACACGTTCAATGAGGTCATCCCTTGAATAAACTCTTCGGGGGTTATTCATGAAAATTTCAAGAAGTGCATATTCTCTGGGTGAAAGTGAAAGTTCTTTATCTGCCAGCCATACACGATGTGAAGCAGTATCCATAATAATGTCGCCAAACCTAAGCCTTTTTCCCGGTGATTGTGAAACCTGCTGTGCACGTCTTAAAACAGAACTAATCCTTGCAAGCAGTTCTTCCCATGTAAAAGGTTTAGTTACATAGTCATCTGCTCCTGCAGTAAGCCCTTCTACAATATCTTCTTTTGCAGTTCTTCCTGTAAGCATAATTACAGGAGTAAAATCCTGTTCTTCACGAACCTGTTTAAGTATATCCACACCCTGCAGATCAGGAAGTGTCCAGTCCAAAATTATTAAATCTGGTTGTTCTTTTCTAAAAGCTTCAAGTGCAGTTTTTCCATCATAAGTCGTTATAGTGTCATATCCTTTTTGCTTTAAGTTATAGGCAATTGGATCTATCAGGTTTACTTCATCATCTACTAACAAAATTTTGTTTGGCATTTCTGTCCCCTTTTTAATTCTTTTAAGGTATTTATAAGATTAACTTACCATAATCTAGATTAAGGTAAACCTTCTTTAATCGTATTCCTTAACCAATACTTAGTCAATCGGCAGGTAGATAATGAAGCTAGAGCCCTTTGCTGGCTCAGATTTAACCTCTATTTTTCCACCGTGTAGATCAATAACATTCTTAACAATTGATAGACCTAGCCCTGAGCTTCCCTTAGCTCTTGTTTTATCAACTCTGTAAAACCTGTCAAAGATTTTTGATATCTCATTAGGGGCTATCCCTATTCCTGTATCATCAATTTTAAAACTACCGGCACTGGGCCCGGGCCTTATAAAAATATTTGCACCTTCAGGACTGTACTTAATCGCATTCTCAATTAAATTCTGAATGACATGATCCATCTGTTCAGGATCTGCAAAAATCTCATATTCATCCGGGAGTTCGTTTGTAATTTTTATTTTATTTTTATCTGCAATTGGTTGAAGTAACTTAACAGCCTCATCAGCCTTAGCTTTTAAATTGATTTTTTTCTTTGCCTGAGAAAGCCTGCCAGATTTGATTTTGCTGATATTTAAGAGAGCATTTACAAGTTTTGTTAATCTGTCTACTTCACCGTTAATCTGTTCTAAAAACTTTTTTAGCATTTCAGGGTCATTTTTCGCGCCAAGCAGTAAACTTTCAGTAAGAGTTTTAATGTTTGTAATTGGCCGCCTTAATTCATGACTCATCTCGCCAACAGTTTCCTGAAAAGTTTCTGAAACTAAAAGAATAATATTCCCATCTGCAGCAATAATCTTTTTTAATTTAACCGGTTTTGAAAGCCCGACTAAATCCTTTTCATTTATCCCGGATGTATTTAAAATTTCATTTATCTGATTTTCTGTCTGAGTAAATTTTCCTTTCTTTAACTCTTCATTAGCAGTTTCCAAAAGAACAAGAGCATATTTATTCCAGGATATTAATTCTTTTTTGGAATTAAAGAGCAACAAACCAACCGGAAAGTCATCAATGTAATTTTTTAAAAGTTCAAATGCTTCTTGTATTTCTGGCATGGTTTTTAATTTTCAATTCTTTAGAATAGACGACATTTTTATAAAAATGTCGTCAAATATATAATTCTTATTCCCACATTAATAAAAAATTGCTAAATTTTACCCTGCAGTAACATAAGTCTCGGATTTTTCAGAAACTAATTGCCTTAATTCGGGATAACCGTCCAATAGAGGATCTTCTTCAATAATTTGGATTGCTTTTTTTCTGGCTAAATCCAATACTTCAGCATCTCCAATCAGATCTGCAAGTCTTAAATCAGGTAAACCGCTTTGCTTGATACCTAAGAATTCTCCCGGGCCTCTGATTCTTAGATCTTCCTGAGAAATAATAAATCCATCGTTGGTTTGAGTCATAATACTAAGCCTTTTCATAGCTTCATCAGAGTAACTTTGAGGAGCTAAAAGGCAGTACGCCTGTTCTCTGCCTCTTCCGACACGACCTCTTAACTGATGAAGCTGGGACAAACCAAATCGTTCAGCATTTTCAATCATCATAACAGTTGCATTTTGCACATCTACACCAACTTCAATTACTGTAGTGGTAACAAGTACATTTATTTCATTATTAACAAATAATTTCATTACTTTTTCTTTGTCAGCTGTAGGTAACTCTCCATGCATAAGTCCGACTTTCAAATCTTTAAATACTGTCTTGGACAACTCTTCAAATTCTATAGTGGCAGCCTTTGCAGACAGTTTCTCTGATTCATCAATTAAAGGAAAAACAATATATGCCTGTCTGCCTTTAGCAACTTCCCCGCAAATTAAATGAAATGCTTTTTGTCTCTGCATTGGCTGAATTGTCGAGGTTTTAATCGGGATGCGGCCTTTAGGCAACTCATTAATTTCAGAGAGTTCCAGATCACCATGAAGAGCTAAAGCCAGGGTTCTTGGGATAGGAGTAGCTGTCATAAATAATCTTTCTATATTTTTTCCTTTTTGTAAAAGGGCATCTCTCTGCTTTACTCCGAATCTATGCTGTTCATCTATAACTACCAAGCCAAGATTGTTAAACCGGACATCCTCCTGAATTAATGCATGAGTTCCAACTACTATTTTTATCTGACCGTTAGACAAACCCTGATAAATTTCTGTTTTTAATTTATTTGGTGTACTGCCGGTTAAAAGGGCAACCTCAATTCCTAAAGGATTTAAATATTCCTGAAATCTTCTTAGGTGCTGATTAACAAGAATTTCTGTAGGAGCCATAAGAGCTGTCTGGTAGCCATTTTCAAGAGCAAACAAAAGAGTCATAAGCGCAACAATTGTTTTACCGCTTCCCACATCACCCTGCAAAAGCCTGTGCATAGGCTTACTATTCATGAGATCTGATTTAATCTCATTAAAAACCCTCTTTTGAGCATTTGTTAATTCAAATGGCAATGATTTGATTAATTTTTCTAAAATTCTGCCTTCTTTTTCCTTAAGACAAAGTCCGGTTCTGTTTTTGTCAATCAATCTCCGCCTGTAAGCCAGCTGTAACTGCATAAGAAAAAACTCTTCAAACACAATTCTATTCCTTGCAAATTCACACAGCTGCTGGCTTTCGGGAAAGTGTATCTGTGCTAAACTTGTTTTTAAATCAAGAAGTTTTTCATCTTTTATAATTTTCTTTGGTAAGGTTTCCTGAATTAAACTCCCATAAGATTTAAATCCGTTTGAAACAATTTTTCTGACAAATTCTTCTGTAATGCCTTCTGTAAGGGCATAAACAGGCACAATTCGTGAAGTGTTCAGACTTTCATCTTCAGAATGATCTTTATATATGACTTCAATAGCCGGATATGTAAGTGAAAAAGATCTGGAATATTTATCAAATGAAACTGTTCCTGAACACACTACTTTTGCACCAACAGGATATTGCTTTTTATATTGAGCTAAAATTATTCTGCCGAACTTTCCGGCAATAAATTTTGTAATATTAATTCTTCCGGTTCCATCTTCTACACAAATAGTAAAAATAGTTAAGTCTTTTCTCTTTGGAGGATTGTAGGCTTTAATAGATTTAATGGTTCCACAGATAGTAACACTGTCATCAAGCCTTAAATCCTTTATTGGAAGCTGCTTTTGGTAATCAATATAAGTTCTTGGATAATACTGGAATAAGTCATTTACAGAAAAAATCCCAAGCCTGTTTAATACCAGAGACATTTTAGGGCCTACACCTTTTACGTATTTAACATCAATTTTTTTTGGATCTTTCTCGAACGTTTTGTTCGTCATAGAGACGCCCCGCTGGGGCGTCTCTATAGATGATCGTTTATTTTTGTCTGATATCTCTTTTAAAATCTCCTGTGCCTTATGAATGGTATACATCCTGGCAGTGATATCCTGAACAGGATAAGCATAAAATAAATTAATAAGAGATTTTAGCTGGTTTTTGTCATTTAAAACAGACGAAAGAGTTTTTGCATTTTGAATTATAAAATTTGAAAAGGTGTTTTTTTTACCCTTTGCATTTATATAATGCTGATCAATTTCATAGTTAATTGCACTTTGCAGTATTTTTAGTTTTTCCTGAATTACTGCACTCATTGCATTTCACCAGTTAAACCTCTATTCGGGTATCCCGCCGGCTATAAAAACAGCTTCCATCATATATCTCTGCGTTTAGTTTACACACCCCCTATTCTAATAGATATTATAAAGGTTATAATTACTAGACATGGCAATGATAGTAGAAACAAATTATTTTGGTGGCTTTGAACAGGCAGATGATCCTAAAATGTTAATTATTCCGGTCCCTTATGAATATACTACTTCTTACATAAAAGGAACAAAAAACGCACCTCAGGCAATCTTAAACGCAAGCAAACATTTAGACTCTTTTGATGAAGAACTCTGGGTAGATATTTCAAAAATAGGAATAAATACTTCAAATTTTGTAAGCAGTGAATTTGTAAGCAATAAATCAAAACAACCATTTGTTGAAATTGAACAGGCTGTAAGAGCTGCAGTAATAAATGGTTCTATGCCTCTTGTAATCGGCGGAGAACATTCCATTATCTGTGGTTCCATGAAAGCTATTTATGATCTTTTTCCTGATGTTTCAATCCTGCATTTTGGAGCAAGATCTTACTTAAAATCCACAACTCTGGAAAATAAATTCAGCAATGAGTGTATTTTTAAAAGAATTAATGAAACAATGCCGGAGTTAAAAATAGTTCAGGTAGGAATCAGATCCCTTTCAAATGAAGAATCTAACTGGCTTGAGACAAGTAATCCGAATATAGAAATCTATTTTAGCAGGGACAGAAACAGGTGGAATGTCGCTGATATTCTGACAAATCTTTCAAAAAATGTTTATCTTAGTTTTAATTTCAATGCTCTGGATTCATCTGTTATGCCATCTGCTTCTATTCCGGAACCGGGAGGATTTAGTTTTGAGCAGGCTTGTGACATTATTAAAAATGTTTGTGCATTCAAAGAAATAGTAGGAATGGATTTTGTAGAATTCTCTCCGGTAGCTAATTTCAATGCACCGGATTTTACAGCAGCTAAATTAATTTATAAAAGTATTGGATATTCTTTTGCAAGGGAGCTTGGAGCTTTTGAGGAAGAAGAGGCAACCTTAGTCAGCAGTAAATTATAATAACAAAGAATTAGTTTGGATTGAATTTATTGACTTAAAACTCAGTTCCTTAACCTTTGGTACTTTCATTAAACATGGAACCTGAGTTAGTCTAGAAATTATATCGGGCGCTGTTTTTATAACCGGATCGTCAAGAGTCTCATCATACAGAGAGATTACAAAGCCTAAAAGATTTAACCTTTTTTGTTTTGCAAACTCAATAGTTAAGACTGTGTGATTGATAGTACCTAACGCAGCACGAGCAACTATTACTAAAGGGTAGTTTAGGTCTTTAACCAGGTCGGCTACTAAATAGTGAATCGTGAATCGTGAATCGTGAATCGTTTTTTGTTCTTCCGAGCGACGAGCGACGAACGACGAATTACGAATTGGCACTGCAATTCCGCCTATCCCTTCTACTATTACACAGTCAAATTCTTTTTCAAGTTTTTTTATATCGGAGATTATTTTTTCAATTTCAATTTTTTTATTTTCATGTTCTGCTGAAACTACCGGTGCAGCAGGTAGTGAGAAACTATAAGTATTAAAAATCGGAATTTTATTTCCTGTAAGTTCACCTAAAAAATCAGTATCTCTTGGAGAACCTGTCTGAATAGGTTTTGAAATACAAACTTTTTTATCCTGATTATAAAATGCAAGGGCAAGTATTGATGAAAAAATACTTTTACCAACTCCTGTATCAGTGCCGGTTATGAAAATGTTTTTAATATTTAGATCCAATAAAGAACTTTTACTTCCTGCCTCTTAAAAACTCAGGAATATCCAGAATATCTGAAGCCATTCTTTTTACTTTGTCATCGACAATAGTCCTTATGGGTTTAGCTTCAACTACTTTTTCTTCTTTTTTATCACCTACACCGCCAAAAAATTCTTTAGTAAATTCTTTCGGCTGGGCTTTTTGTTTTTCAGAAGCTTGTTCCTGCATTGAAAAGCCAGTAGCTATAACCGTTATCTGGACTTCGCTCTGGAACTTAGGATCGATTACTGCACCAATGATAATATTTGCATCATCCTGTGCAAGTTCATAGACAAGTCCTGCTGATTCATGAACTTCATGAAGTGTAAGATCAGGTCCGCCGGTAACATTGAATATAATTCCGGAAGCACCGTTAATAGTGGTCTTCAGCAATGGACTTTCAATTGCTTTTCTGGCAGCTTCTGTAGCTCGTCCTTCACCGGTGGCTCTGCCAATTCCCATGAGTGCTGAACCTGCTGCACTCATAATATTTTTTACATCAGCAAAGTCTACATTTATTAATCCGGGAATAGTAATTATGTCAGAGATTCCCTGTACACCCTGAAGTAAAACATCATCTGCCTGTTTAAACGCATCATATACTGTGGTTCTTCTTTCAATTACCTGAAGCAGTTTGTCATTTGGAATGGTAATTAATGCATCTACTTTTTGTTTCAGGGCTTCAATGCCTTGCTCTGCCTGATTAATTCTTCTTCGGCCTTCAAAAGTAAATGGCTCTGTACAAACTCCAACTGTAAGTGTTCCCAGATCCCGTGCTACTTCAGCTACGATAGAAACACCACCGGTACCTGTTCCACCGCCCATTCCACAAGTTATAAAAACCATATCAGAACCTTCAAGTGCAACTGCAAGCTCATCACGGCTTTCTTCAGCTGCTTTTAATCCGACAGTAGGATTGCCACCTGCTCCAAGTCCTTTTGTTAATTTGGCTCCAATCTGAATCTTATTTGGAGCTGAACATAATTGAAGCGCCTGAGCATCTGTGTTAACTGCCCAGAATTCTACATTGCTTAAATTTGCTTCAATCATTCTGTTTACAGCATTGCAGCCTGCACCTCCAACACCAAAAACTTTTATTTTCGCAAGTGAAATATTTAAATTTGAATTTGAATCAAAACTTTGTTCTTTCATAGTTCTATTTTTTCCCTCTTTTTAAATTCCTAACCTACTTTAGACCTATCTTAGATATGCTATGACCACACTTAAAAAAATGCAAGTATCTATTTGGCATATCTTTTCAGATAAACATTTTTTGTCACTTCCTAAAAAAATGAATTTGGCCTTTAAACTCATATTTAAGGCCTTTTTTTTAGATATTTACAATTAAAAAATTGTGCTTAAATAAGGTTCCCGAAAACTTTACGTTTAGTTATTATTTGGTAATACACACTTCAATATTCTCCCTCTTCTCCGGATTTTAATAGATCCTGTTTTTCTCTTTTTCTGGATTTTGCTCTTTTTTGGTGATCTATTTTAGGCAAACTTAAATCTTTGCCACCTGTTGATTTAGCTTTTGATTCTTGTTTTGTACTATATATAATTTCTTTTTTTGCTTCTGCGAGAATTTTAAGATAGCTATTATATCTGGACAGGGATACTTCTCCTTTTTTAATCATTTCTTCCATCACACAACCCTCCTCACCATTATGAAGACAATTATAAAAACCACACTTTATAATTTTTAAATCTTCAAAGGTAGTTAATATCTGATTCAAATTCAACCCGCCAAAACTAAACTGCGTAAACCCCGGCGTATCCACTAAAAAGCTTTCATTACCAGAATGGCCGTTTTTTATATCAATCAGCTGAACATTTCTTGTAATATGTTTACCTTGTCTAATCGAACTTAAATCTCCAATCAGTACAGAAGCATGCGGAGCTAATGCTTTTATCAGGCTTGATTTTCCTACACCTGACGGTCCGGCAAGAACTGAAGTTTTATTTTTTAATTTCTCTGCAAAACTATCCAGTCCTTCTTTTGTAAGTGCAGAAACATGGGAAATGTCAAAGCCGGATTTTTGATAAAGTTTATTAATATCAATTTTTTTCAGATCTATTTTATTTATGCAGATTAAACACTTTTCATCCGGCAGTTCATAACGTACAAATGATAAATAACGATCCAGATTATACTCATCAAAATCAGGTTCAACACTGGAAAAAACAGTTATTACCTGATCAATATTTGCAACGGGTGGTTTGCTTAATTTGTTTTTTCTGTCTTTTACATTAATTATAATCCCGTGTTTTGAGTCCGAAGTTTCAAATTCAACATTATCTCCTACAAAAAGATATTTCCCTTCTTTAAGCAAACGTGCTCTTGCAAAGCACTCCCAGACTTTATTTTCAGTATCAGTTACATAATAAAAATTTGCCAGGATTTTTGTAATTTTCCCGTTTAAGTTCATGATTTTCGCCACATAATGCTTGATCCGTTTTGAGTGAGTTCCGGCACCTCCTGAATAAACAGCTCTGTCAGAAAAAAAGAAATAAATGGTAAAAAGGGCATTAACACTAAAGCTAAAATTAAATCATATCCAATCATGCTAAAAGATAAATACCAGGTAATGTCCAGCCAGCCAGTTTTAAAAAACAAAAGATAAATAACCCCCAGAAGATGCGTAGTCAAAATTGGGACAAAAACCGCCAGGATTTTTTTATTATTGCTATAAAACCAACCGCTTAAAAAAGCATTAAAAGGCAGAGAAATTAAATATCCAAAAGTCGGTTCTTTAAAGTAATCAAATCCGCCGCCGCCTGCAAATGCAGGAAAACCTAAAAACCCAATTAAAAGATAAGTAATCAAAGTTAAAAAACCTGCTCTTGGTCCAAGCAAAACCCCGCATGACCAGACAATGACAGTTTGTATATTATAAGTCTGCATTTCAAAATTAAAGCGCGGACAAAAACTCAGCAAAAAATCAATCAAACTGTGTTCTAAGTCCTTTTTGGGGAAATTTATTCCAATGAAAGGTAATTTTACAAGTATAAAATTACTCAAAAAGATTAAGAAAAGGAATATAAGAATAATTAGCCAACGATTCTGATATACAATCTTATGCTTCATAACATGTTTTCAATTATCACATAATTTGCAGAGGCATGGTAGCCCCATGCCTCTGTACATGTATCAAATTGGTAAGGTTTCAAACAACGGAACAATCTTAATCTAATGAAATCTGATAACATGTGAGCAAAGAATAAATATTATGGATGAAGTTATAAATTCACCTCTAACCAAAGCTGAAATAAAGCCTGCAATCAGGAAAAATGTTATTCCCATAACATCTATTTCAGATCTTGGCAGTATTGTGGCAGAAATTCAAAATCAATTAGGTTCTTTGATTGCAAAGCTTGATAATGATGTAAGCCCTGAATTTAAAGCTCTTATGGAAGGCTATGTAAACAAGGCAAATGAAACAGAAGGACTGAAAGTTAATCTGGAAAATGCCTCTTCAGGATATGAAGAATTAAAAGGAGAGATAAGCAAGCTTAGAGAAACAAACAGAAACTTAATCCATGAGCTTCAAAATACCAGAGAAACCCTGAGAAATTTAGAAAATGAACTGAATAATTTTCAGGATATTGCAAAAAGAAATGAAGATGACTACAAAGATAAAATTAAAAATTTGACGAAACAAAATCTGGATTATGAAACCAGAGCAAAAACCTTAGAAACAAAAATTACCGAGCTGAAAGAAAATCAAGACAGCATTAAACAGGAATATGCAGATCAAAACTTTAAATACCGCCAGAGCGAGCAGGAACTGGTAATTGAAAAAGAGAAGTTAAAGAAACAGCTTGAAGAGTTTGAAGTTCTCCTGGTAGAACAAAGAGAACAGATAGAGTTTAAGACCAAAGAAGCCGAATACAAAGATGCTCTTTTAAATCAGCTTATTAAAAAGACTACTACAGATAAAGCACTGGCTCAGGAAACTGAAAATAATAAAGAGCCTGAACCAAAAAAGAAAAAAGGCTGGTTTTGTTAGCCAATATATAGTTTTGGAAACCAATCATCCAATATTTCACTTGAAAATCCTAAAGTTACCGGTTCTTTCTTATTAGCAGAAACTAAAAGTCCTTTTTTTAAAAGAGTAGAGAGAACAGTTCTTGCCTGCCTATCTTTATAGCCAGATATTTGTGAAGCTTTTCCTCTTTCAAACTCTCCATTTAATACGGCATAACGAAGTAAGGAAGTGCTGCCTTTGGGCAAGTCTCCGGATTTAATTTTGTCTTCAGTATATAACTCTACTCTTCTTAAAAGATTTGCACCTTCAAGAAGTGAAGACATAAAATCTACCTGATCAATACAACACTCCAGGAAAAACTTACAAAACTTACTAAGACCAGCTTCAGACAGATTTCCTCTTCCATCAAGATCTCCCTGCCTTGGACTATCAGCTTCAACTAATGCTGATTTATACTCTTGAACCCTCCTGGCAAGTCCTCTAGACACAGACCAAAGACTACAACCTATACCAATATGTTTTAAATATGAATGTGAAAGTAACCTTGCCACTCTTCCATTCCCATCATAAAAAGGATGAATCCAGAGTAATCTGTGATGTGATGCTGCTACTGCAATAACTTGTTTTATCTTCGATAAGTTTTTAGACTTATAAGCTTCCTCATAACGTGCTAAAAGACTTTCTAATGATTTGTATCTTGGAGCAATATGTTTACCAACCTGGACATCTCCGTCTCTAACTTTCCCTGGAATCATTTTTACAATTTTTCCTGTATCAGGATTCTTTACAACTTTTAGTTCTTCAGGAAGTAACTTATAAAACTCTTCATGTATCCAGGAAATATATTCTCTTGAAACCACATTTTCTACTGTCTCCTCATCAATTTTTTTTTGTACCTCTATGTGAGACTTTGCTTCAAGCTGCAAATTTCTTTTTTCTTTATTTTTAGAAAAATCTTCCTGAAGAGCCTTTTCTATATCTCGTGGATGTGTATGATGTCCTTCTATTAAATTACTGTAATAGCAATTCATAGAACGAACTAAATCACCAATACTTTTTATTACCTGTGGCTTTAATTGTGAAGCTAGTCTGTTAGCCTTACTAATAAAATCAGAGACCAAATCTTCCAATTCTTTCATGTTACTTTCTGGCATAAGTGGTTCCATTTCTGAAATTGTGGTTAACTTGCCCATATTATTGCCGATATTAAACCTCTTATTTCTTAGAATTATACTACAATAACTCAAGTAATAACATTACATTGCCGATAAAATTGCCGTTTAATTTGCCGATTCAAATTAATCATTTTCAAAAGGCCATGACGGAAGATTTTTTTCCAGTGGTTTATCCTGCCTGTATCCAAGAGCGTATTCAGCTTGCATAATGGTATGTATTTCGCGAGTGCCTTCATATATCATTGCTCCCCTGGAATTACGAAAGTACCTTTCTATATCAAACTCATTGGAGTATCCGTATGCACCTAAAATTTGCAGTGCATCATTTGCTGATTCGAAAGCATTGTTGCAGTTAATCCATTTGGCTAGTGATGTTTCTTTGGTATTCCTTCTGC
Organism: Candidatus Melainabacteria bacterium RIFCSPLOWO2_02_FULL_35_15; assembly: GCA_001784585.1. Lineage (GTDB taxonomy): Bacteria > Cyanobacteriota > Vampirovibrionia > 2-02-FULL-35-15 > 2-02-FULL-35-15 > 2-02-FULL-35-15. The sequence goes on from MFRN01000004.1 coordinate 45,565, forward strand.
CATGATTTTTAAGATATCCGGCATTGTAAAAAAGAAGGCGTCCGATATCCCGGGATGCAGCCATTTTAGCAATCATTTGCTGGACAAGCTGATGTCTGCCTATTTCCTGTCCGAAAGTTTCTCTTTCATGGGCGTATTTAACACTTGTTTCAAGACATGCTTCAATAATTCCAACTGCACCGCTGGCTACAGTATAACGACCATTGTCTAAGGCACTCATTGCAATCTTAAAACCATCCCCCTCTTTTCCTAAAAGATTTTCTCTGGGTATTTTTACATCCTGAAAAGAGATACTCCCTGTATTTCCTGCTCTTACTCCTAATTTTCCACAAATTGTGCTTGTGGTAACACCAGGAGAATTTTTTTCCACTATAAAAGCTGAAATGCCATTGTGTTTTTTTTCTTTATTCGTATAAGCAAAAATCAAAAAAATATCTGCTATTTCAGCAAGCGATATCCATGTTTTCTCACCGTTTAAAATGTAGTTGTCTCCTTTAAGCTGTGCAGTTGCCTGAATACCTAAAACATCTGAACCGGCGTTTGGCTCAGTAAGACCAAAAGCACCTATTTTTTCTCCTTGTGCCAGCGGGGTTAAATATTTTGTTTTTTGCTCTTCACTGCCCCACTGAAGAAGAGAAAGGGAATTCAGTCCTGTATGAACAGAGAGAACTACGCGGGCAGATGTATCAATTTTTTCAAACTCAAGACAAATAAGACCCAGTGAAATATAATCCATTCCCTGTCCGCCATATTTTTTTGGAATACAAATGCCTAAAAATCCATCTTTACCCATTTTTTTTAAGGCTTTATAGTCAGGCTCTGCTTTTTCATCACGTTCTTTTAAGGTAGGATAAATTTCTCTTTTTGCAAATTCTTTAGCTGAATTTGCAATCAATAAATGTTCTTTTGTTAGTTCTATATCCACAAAAACTTTCAGTTTAAGAGTATATCATTGGCAGAGTAAAATAAAATGTACTTCCTTTTCCTTCTTCAGATTCAACCCAGATTTTCCCGCCATGCAGGTCTACAATTTTTTTACAGATAGCAAGCCCAATACCAGTTCCTTCATATTCTTCCTTTGTATGTAATCTTTGGAAGATTTGAAATATCCTTTCTTTTTGCTCTTTTGGTATTCCTATACCATTGTCCTTAATAGCAAACAGCCAATCGCTGCCTTCTTGTTTGCAAGAAATATTTATTTCAGGACTTCCATGTTTTGTAAACTTAATAGCATTAACAATCAGATTTTGAAAGAGTACAGAAATTTGATTCTCATCAGTAAAAATTTCCGGTAATGAATCACAGGCAACCTTAGCATTATTTTCACTAATTACTACCTTTAAATTCTTAAGAACTGTCTCCAGAAGTTTATTACAATCGGTCTTTGTAAGTGGTTTTCGCTTTGAGCCAATATGAGTATATTCTAACAAATCGTTGATAAGACTTTCCATTCTCTTTGCACCACCAACAATAAAATTAATATAATCATCTGCATTTTTATCTAATTTTTCCTTATACTTTTTTTCAAGCAAGGCTGCATAGCTATACATTGCACGCAACGGTTCTTTTAAATCGTGAGATGTAATATAAGCATACTGCTCAAGCTGTCCATTTAAAAAAGCTATTTCTTTTGCAGAATCCTTTAATTTTTGTTCTATTTTTTTTCGCTCAGTAATATCAATAACAGAAGCAAGTACAAAAATTTCTTCGGCAGTTTTAATTGGATTTAGTCCAATTTCAATGGGAACTTCAGTCCCATCTTTTTTACATCCAAACAAATCTCTGCCAGCACCTAGTGAACGAATTTTAGGATCAGCAAAGAAACTGTCTCTTTGTTCCACATGGGCAGCTCTAAAGCGCTCAGGTACCAGCACTTCAATTTTCTGACCAGTCAGTTCTCCTTTTTTATACCCAAAGAGAACTTCAGCTGTGGGATTAGCAAGAGTAATTGTCCCTTCTTTGTTAACCACAAGCATTGCATTTAATGCTGCTTCAGCTAGTATATCCTCAAGAAAAAGAACCTTCATTTGTTTTACAGTTAAAATTCTTCGTCCGCTTATAAGTTAATCAGTCACTAATAATAACATATTAAGTTTGAGTTGCAGATTTAAAATCTTTAGAGTGTTTACTTAGTTTTGTAAACTTAATAGCGTTAACAATTTCATTAACAAAGTCTTTATCATTTCCCACAGATTTTCTAATATATCCGCTTGCACCACTATTCATAGCTTTAATTACTTCATTTGCATCTGAAGGATAATTTGTTATTAAAAAAACATCTATCTCGGGAAAATTATTTTTAACATGCTTTAAAAGATCAAAACCATCTTTAGCAGGCATTCGAATATCAGACAGGACAAGGTCATAACTATAATCAAGCTTTTTAATAGCTTCTTCTGCGGAAAATGCAGAATCAATCTTTATATTACTTGCATGAAACTCGTCTAATAACTCACGCACCAACCTATGTTCTGCTGTATCATCATCGACAAGAAGAATTTTTGATCTGTTTGTTTCGTTAGTATTTGGCATATAAAGACTGGTATAAAAAATACTTCTTAAAACTACATAAGCAGCAAAAGGCATAACTACTATCAGGGACATTGCTTCGAATTAAAAATTCAGACAGAAGAAATTGAGGTGTAATTAGTACCATCCCTAAAATGTTTTACAAGGATACCCCTGACACTAATTCATCCTGCCGATGACATTACTTTTGGATGTGGGTACAGTATGGCTATCCTGGTAAAAGTAAGCAGTAATAACCCTAAGGATAAAAAAATGGAATCTATAACACAAATAAATAAGAGCTCATTAAAAGAGCAAATAAGAGAATCAAAGATAATTAAGATTTTACTGATTGAGGATAACCCGCCGGATGCAAGGCTTATAAAAGAATATTTAAATGAAACAAACAATGTAAAAATAAATTTGACACAAGCAAGTAATCTTGCTTGTGGTCTGGATACTCTAAGTGTAGGAAAATTTGACCTGGTGCTTTTAGATTTATATCTGGATGACAGTTTCGGGTCGGATACATTCTATAAAACACAATTCATGTTTCCAGAGCTTCCAATAATTGTGCTAACTGGTCTAAAAGATAAAGAAATCGGAGTAAAAGTAATAAAAGGTGGAGCACAAGACTATTTAACAAAAGAAGGTATTAATAATGAAATTTTAGAACATGCTATTTACTATGCCATTGAAAGAAAAAAATATGAAAACAGGCTAAATCAATCTAAGCATAATGATGCATTTAAAAATGAGATGGAAATCATTGAAATACTTTTAAAAGAAGAATTAAATAACAAAAAAAATTATTTAATGCCGGTACAAAAATCAACCCGAAAAGAATTTAATAACTTTGTTGCAACATTTGAGAACTTACTGGAAGAGTCAACTCAACAAACTAATTTAAATAACTTCCTTTTAATTAAAACCAGTAAATTAAATGATTTGGCTCATAAAATAGGAAGCTGTTATGGCGGAGTACAGGAAATTCTTGAACTCTACAGGATTGCTTTAAATAATAAAATAATACAAGCTACAAAAATCAAAAGAGAAATATATTTAGAACAAGGACGTTTATTATTTTTAAAGCTATTAAGTAGTGTGGTTAACTATTATAAAGATCTGTCATTATTTGAAGAGTATAGTCTTGAAGCACTAAATGATTTAAAGTGCAAATAATATAAATAAGGAGAAAGCACAGATATAAGTGAAATTCTAATAAAAACCTAAATATAACAAAGAAAGTGGTAAAATAATTAGAAATTAAGGGGAAACAAGCCAATGTTGAATACAGTAGAAGCCACCAGCAAATTAAACAAGAATTGGAAAATTCATTATATAGAAGACAATCAGGCTGATATTGAATTAATTAATGAATTGTTGCTTGATAGCAGTTTAAACGGCCTGAAGATTTCTTCAAGCAACAAACTACAAGACGGGCTTGATTACTTACAAAAAAATAAAGTTGATCTTATTTTACTCGATCTTTCACTGCCTGATTGTACAGGATATAAAACAGTTGAAAAAATCAAATTAATTGCACCTGATATCCCGGTTATAATTCTTACCGGTTCTTCTTTACAAAGAGAGTCATTAAGACAATGCATAAGCTCATCAGAAACTTATTTGGTAAAAGGAGAAATAGATAGTGATTCTTTAGCAAGTGCCATTATTAGAGCTATTCAATCTGAACATAATTTTTAATAACCCTACAAAATAAAAACATGGAACCAGATTCTGTAAAACTACTCCTGATAGAAGATAATTCTGCTGACGCAAGATTAGTTCAGGAAGAACTTTCCGGTGAAATATCTTTTGATATTACTACCATCGGTAGTCTCAGTGAAGCTATTCTAAAAATTAGAGATATCAATACAGATGTTATATTGTTAGATCTTGATTTGCCGGACAGTAAAGGAATTAATACATTTATAAAACTCTATGAACATGCAGAAAATATACCAATTGTAATTTTAAGCGGGATAAAAGATGAAAACCTGGCTCTTAAAGCAGTTAGTCAGGGAGCGCAGGATTACCTGGTAAAAGGAGAGATTGATACTTCTCTTTTAATCAGAGTCATTCGTTATGCAATTGAGAGACATAAAGTTTACAAGGAACTTAAACAGTGCAAGGTTGAACTTGAGAAGCACAAAAATTTATATAACAGCAGTAAATAATTTCATTAGGTATAATAAAACCAATGAAGTTTAATTTCTCATTTTGGTTGCTTGTCTTATGCCTGGTTTATCTGGTGCTTTTTTGTTCTGTAAAAAATTATTCAAAGGAATTAATTAATAAAAAACAGGTTTTTCAAAATCAGTGGCAAAAATTAAACGGACCTTTTGGTGGTCAGGGTTATACAATCAGATTTGATAAAAATAATTCCAACAAGATTATTGTTACTGATTCTTTTGCCGGTATTCATATTTCATATGATCGTGGATTGACATGGATTGAAAGTGTTAATGGAATAGATGCACGCACAGGGAGAGCAGGAGACAGCGTTCCTGTTTTTATTACTACAATAGATCCGAATGATTCGAACAGGATCTGGTGTGGTGTAAAAAATGCAATGGGTGTTTTTCTCTCAACTGATGGTGGAATGTCATGGCAGAGAAAAGACAATGGCCTGCCAGAAGGGACTGAGGTGGAAATACGAGGACTTGCAGTTAAGCCGGGGGATTCAAATACTGTTTTTGCAGCAGGAGATCTGGAAGAAATTGGTCCTTTTATGGGCAGCTTTCAGAGGACACAGGGAATAGTTTACAGAACAACAGATGGCGGGGAAAACTGGATGCAGGTTTTATCAGGAGGAAATTTATTTAAGGACATAATTATTGATCCAAATAATCCTGATGTTGTTTATGTTGATAGCGGCATTTTTGACAGACAGCAGCTTGAAAAACTTGAAGGTGTTCATAAGAGTACTGATAGTGGAAATACCTGGACTCAGATAAATAACGGGATTAAAAATCTTTATGTTACATCATTAAAATTTGATCCTACAAATTCAAATATTCTTTGGGGAACTACAGGAATGCTACCTCAGTTTGAGACAGACTTTGAAAATTATGATGGTGCAATTATAGTTTCCAGAGATGCCGGCATGAGCTGGACAGAAGCCAAGCATGGAAGACTCGATGGAAACAAGCAAATATACTCAGCCCTTGGCATAAGCCCTACAAATCCAAAAGTAATTTATGCAGGAGCATTTGGATTTTTTGTAAGAAGCACTGATGGAGGGATGACATGGAAAGAACTTGGTTTTGGGCCATTGGGTTCAAATGCCGGACACCCGATAGATATTGCAGTGGATCCTGCCAATGAAGATATTGTCTATGTAGATAGTTATATTGGTGGGGTTTTTAAATCTACAGATGGAGGTGAGACCTGGGTGACAAATGCGTTTGGATATTCAGGTGCTGAGACACGAGGTCTTGCAGTGGCTCCTGATGGAGAAAGCGTGTTTGTTACATCACGCTCAGGTGTGTTTTTAAGCAAAGACAAAGGCATTAACTGGCTTCCTGTAGGTCTTGGCGATATTGAGCTTGATGAACTGCTGTCTGTTAGTCCACATCCGACAGATAAGAATAAGATTCTTCTTGGGAACAATCAGAATGGTAAGAGTTCAATTTTTCTAAGCACAGATGGTGGAATGATCTGGAAAACTGTATTCATGATTCAAGGTACTGATCCTCATTTTCCCAATGCACTTGGTTTAGCCGGGTCAGTTGGTTTTACTGATATTGAATGGTCAAAGTCAAATCCAAATATTGCTTTTGCTTCATGTGCAAAAAAATCGCTCCTTCATGATTCTATAGATTCTATTAGCTGGGGAGTATTTAAATCCACTGATGGCGGAATGACATGGCAAAACAAGCAAAAAGGGATTCCCGGATTTAAAAACACATGGTCTCTGGCTATTGATCCAAAAAATGAAGATGTGGTTTACGTGGCTACAAATGGTTCTGGAATACTAAAAACAACTGATGGCGGTGAAAACTGGACACAAATAAACAACGGCTTGCAGGATGTAACAACTTTTCGTTCCATTGTAATAAGTCCTGTCAACTCCCAGATTTTACTTGCTGGCAATGAAAACGGACAAATATTTAGATCTGAAGATGCAGGCACCAACTGGCAGGCTGGTTCCATAGAGTTTAAACCACATGATGATGTAACCTCTATAATTTTTAATCCTGTTAATCCAAATCAGGTTTTTGCTTCATGTGATGCAACAGGATTTTATGTTTCAAATGATGGTGGCATTAACTGGGAACAGTTCAACGATGGGCTTTTAGTTCGTGATGTACAGGGACTAGCTATAACTCCTGATGGCTCAGCAGTTTATGCCAGCACCAACGGCGGCGGAATTTTCAGATTAGCACTAAGAGGAGAAAATTTAATCTTAACAAAGAGACAAATTGAAATTCCAAGCAATGCAGGAGTTGATGCTAAAAACAATATAGCTGTCGGTATTACATCTACTTCAAGTTCAAGCTCAAGCACAGGAGGTGTAGAGTCAGGATTTTCTTTAAGTATAACCGGGCCTGGACTTGACGGGATTATGCTTTTTGAAAATATGCTGGCAAAAACTTTTTTAAGTATTGGATTTGATCAAAATCTGTTTACTAATCAATTACTTCCTTCAAAAGTGCAGGTAAGCAGTAATCTTCCGACTAATGCTATAAAAATCAGACCTCAAAGTTTTCTTTTAACTGCTCAAGACTCAGGCAAAAAAGTAACCATTGTTGTTCCATCTTTAAATAAACTTGGCAAGATAAAAGCAATAAATGATTTATTTGGTGACAGTCCTCCTGATTCAGTTACTCTAACGGTTACTCAGACAACTCAAGGAATGATATTTTTAAAAGATATTGATATTCCGGTTAATTAAAAAAGGTTTTCAATTTCTTTTTTTGAATAACCCAGGCTACTTAAGATCTTTCCTGTATGTTCACCATGCATCGGAGCTGATTTGTCGACTTTAAATTCAAAACTGCTGAACTTTAATGGCAGATTAAACTGGGTTACGTCACCTTCAAGCGGATGTTTTTTTGTAATTATCATGTTTCTGGCTCTGACTTGCTCATTGTTAACAGATTCCTGTACAGTTAAAACAGGAGAGATACAGCAGTCAGTGTTTTTAAAATAATCCATCCATTCTTTAAGAGTTTTAGTCTTAAATATTAATGACAGTTCTTTATAAATTTTTTTACTTTTCTTTCCTGATACCATCTGATATGGAATTAAATCATTTCTGCTGACTGCTTCACAAAAACGTTTCCAGAACTTAAGTTCAATTGCTGCTAATGCCAGATATCTCTTATCAAGTGTTTTATAGAGGTTATAACATGGTGTTGCACCGGTTAATAAATCAATATTTGAAATATTATTTTTTGAAGATATCAGCTCAGATAATCCTGTTACATAGTTAGCTAATGTCCCGTCCATAATAGAAACATCTATGTATTGCCCGCATCCTGTGGTCTTTTGATATACAAGAGCAGCTAAAATTCCCGTTAGTGCATTAAATGCTCCACCGACTACATCAGCAATCTGGAATCTTGGTATGGAAGGTTTTTCTCCTTTATCAGCCTGTTGTTTAATAATTCCGCTGTAAGAGCAAAAATTTAAATCGTGTCCGGCTTTCTTACTGTAAGGACCGGTCTGCCCGTAAGCAGAAACAGAACAATAAATTATTTTTGGATTTTCTTTTTTAATAATTTCATAATCAATACCAAGTTTTTTAACTACACCAGGCCGGAAGCTCTCTATAATTACATCACTTGATTTTGACAGCTTCAAAAATATTTTTCCCCCTTCTTCCTTAGTCAGATCAAGTATCATTGAAGATTTGTTTCTGTTAATTGCCAAAAAGAGAGAAGAATTTATTTTTTGAAGAGGCGGAATAAATCTGCAATAGTCACCCTTATCAGGGTCTTCTATTTTAAGAACCTCAGCACCCATATCTGCCAGATACAGTGTACATAAAGGGCCAGGTAAGAGCCTGCTTAGATCTAAAACCTTAATACCACTTAGAGGTTTGTTCTGCATTTTATAAATCTCTATTCAGTAATAAGTATAAATGAAACCGGGCTATAATAAAATACTTCTTATGAAGCTCACAACCAAACTCATTGTTCTTTTATTCTCAGTAATTCTATCATTATTCTTTTTGTCTTACTTTTCAAATTCAATAGCCAAAAGAGATGCTAACACATCAGAGCCATTAATACTGGCAATGCATGAACCAAATCAAATAACAAAATGCACCCTGAATCAGTGGTTTAATCCTGCAATTAATGATGAGGAAGGGGTAAGACTTTTAAAAAACTGCTCACACTGTCATATGGCAGGCTATAAGGAATGGATAAATGATAAACATTCAATGTCACAAAGTAATCCTTTTTTTCTTTCAATTTACAGTGGGACTGATAAAGAGGGAAATGAAAATATTGCACCTGGATTCAGGCTTGATCATCCTAAGCAAAATGGAAACTGTATTCTGTGCCACAATCCTGAAGCAGCACTGGACAATAATTTTGATATTGATTTAAGAAACGCAGAAAATACAAATGGGATCTCCTGCAATTTCTGTCACAAGATAGAAAGTATCGATAAAAACCACTTAAAGCAGGGAGTAAGAGGATTAACAATCTCAAGAGTATGCAAAGGTCAAAAAGAAATTGGATTTGGACCATTAAATGATTTAGTGGAATCCACGGATATAGTAGAGTTTAAGTACAATCCGATTTATAAAGAAAGTTTGTACTGCGCAAAATGCCATGACGGCTTTCAGGGAAATACCCAAATCTACTCAACCTTTACTGAATGGCTAAACAGCCCGGCAAAAAAACAAGGGATACAGTGTCAGTCCTGCCACATGCCGGTACGAGAACACACAGCCAAAAAAATCCATATTGTTGACAATCCAGATGTCAAATCAAAACTCAGACCATATTACCAGCTACACAGCCACAGCTTTTTAACAAATAATCCTCATAAGTTTAGAAAGACGTTTCTTGACCTAAAAATAAAAGTAAAAGTAAAAAACAACATTTTAAAAGTTACAGCAAAAGTAATAAACAAAAATACAGGTCACAGTTTCCCTACCGGCTCTCCAATGAGAAATGCACTTTTAGTTCTTGAAGTTAAAGATGAAAACAATAATAAATTAGAGTTAATTAAAGGTCCACAACTGCCGGTCTACGCAGGTTCTCTAAAAGGCAAACCTGGCAGACTTTTTGCAAAAATATTATCGGAAACATCCAATCAGTACGCACAAACCCATGGTGAAGATGGTATTAGATTTAGAAAAACAGCAGGCACACTTGGCATACCAGCACAGCAGTGGTGGAATATTTTTATTTTAAGTGATACAAGAATAAAGGCACTAAAGAATGATATTTCAATATATGAATTTTTCATAGAGCCACACCGGAAAATCTCTGTTACAGCAAAACTAATCTGGAGAAATACATGGCCAGGGCTGGCAAAAGTAAAAGAGTTTATTATAAAGGAAGAAACTCTGATTGAAAAAACATTACTGCTTTAGGTAGTATCTACTCCAGCAATCCCATTTCTTTTATTGAGGTAAGTTTAAGCACCCCTGCATCTGCATAAATCTGTAGCTTTTCTCTGGAATCTGAAATGTCCGGATCTTTAAGAGTTAATTGCCCTGCACGATCAGCCGGTCCAAATTCACTTTCTTCCTGTTCCATGGTAAGACGTTCCGGGCGATAGGAAAAATTTTCTCCTTTTGTATTTAAAATCGAATAGTCATCCCCGCGTCTTAATTCGAGTTCTACTTCTCCTGTAACTGCTTTTGCTACCCATCTTTGCAGGGTTTCTCTAAGCATGAGTGATTGAGGATCAAACCAGCGCCCTTCATATAAAAGTCTCCCCAAACGCCTCCCAAGCATTTTATAATTATCGATTGTTCCTTCATTGTGAATAGCTGTAATTAGCCTCTCGTAGGCTATAAATAATAAAGCAAGTCCTGGTGCTTCATAAATGCCCCGACTTTTAGCTTCAATAATTCTATTCTCAATTTGATCCGACATTCCCAAACCATGCCGCCCGCCAATAGTATTTGCTTCAGTTATAAGATCGACTGGATCTTTAAATTCTTTTTTATTAATAGAAACAGGGACTCCTTCCTTAAAACCAATATTTATTTTTTCTGGTTTAATTTCAATTTTTTGATCCCAAAAACGTATACCCATAACCGGCTCAACAATATTTATTCCGTTATTCAGGAATTCCAAATCTTTTGCTTCATGTGTGGTACCTAACAGATTGGAGTCTGTAGAATACGCTTTTTCTGATTTTATTTTGCAATCAAAACCTTTTTTAATAAGCCATTCACTCATTTCCTTACGTCCGCCAAGTTCACTTACAAAATCCTTATCCAGCCAGGGTTTATAAATTCGCAATTTTTTATTTACTAATCTTCCGTATCTGTAAAATCTTTCAATATCATTTCCTTTATAAGTAGAACCGTCACCCCAGATCTCTACACCATCCTTCATCATTTCTTTTACAAGAATTGTCCCGGTCACTGCTCTTCCTACAGGAGTAGTATTAAAGTAAAACTTTCCGGCAGTGGAAATGTGAAAAGCGCCACACATAAGTGCACTAAGTCCTTCTTTTACTAACTGCAATCTGCAATCCACAAGGCGGGCTTCTTTAGCACCGTATTTTTTAGCAAGCGCTGGAATGTCTTCATAATTTTTTTCATCAGGCTGCCCAAGATTTGCTGTATAGGCATAAGGGATTCCACCTTTTTCACAAATCCAGGTAATTGCAGCCCGTGTATCAAGCCCGCCAGAAAACGCAATTCCAATTTTTTTACCTTTTGGCAGAGAGCTTAAAATATTTGACATATTGTTTCTCAGTCATAATTTTACACTATACGGTAATATTAATAAATGTAGTAAAATATCTACTCAATTAACATGTCTACAAGCACAAATCAAATGTCAAACACAGATCAGTATACCGATAAAAACATAGAGTTTTTTGATTCAGTAATAGTTCTGGATTTTGGATCCCAGTATTCAGAACTAATTGCCAGAAGAATAAGAGAATTAAATGTTTATTCCGAACTTGTTTCTTACAGAACTACTTCTGAACAAATTAAAAAGCTCTCACCAAAAGGAATTATTTTATCCGGTGGTCCAAACAGCGTTTATGATCAAGGTGCACCGGATTGTGATCCAAAAATATTTGAGCTTGGTATTCCGGTTCTTGGAGTTTGTTATGGCATGCAGCTTATGTCAAAGACTCTGGGCGGAAAAGTCATTCAGACAGAAAAACATGAATATGGGAAAGCAGTCCTGGAAGTTAATCCAAAAGATAAATTATTCCTGGATCTTGAAAGTAAGTTTGTAAGCTGGATGAGCCATGGTGACAGTGTCACCGATCTGCCTGGAGGATTTATCATAAGTGCAAAAACAAAAAACACTCCATGTGCTGCCATATCAAATCACGATAAAAAACTTTATGGTGTTCAGTTTCATCCTGAAGTTATCCATACAATGAACGGGCTTGAAGTCCTCCGAAACTTTGTAATAAATATCTGCCTTGCTAAGCCTTCATGGACAATGGATAAGTTTATCGGGGATTCTATCAGCCAGATCCATGCAAAGATAGGTGACAGGCGGGTTTTACTGGCACTGTCTGGCGGTGTAGACAGCTCAACCCTTGCATTTTTATTACATAAGGCAGTTCCTGAAAATCTTATGTGTATGTTTATAGATCAGGGTTTTATGAGAAAAGGTGAGCCTGAAAGATTAACTACGACTTTCCAGAATGAATTTGCTATTAAACTTCACTATGTAAATGCCAAAGAAAGATTTATCTTGGCACTAAAAGGCATTATTGATCCTGAAGAAAAAAGAAAAATTATTGGCAGGGAATTTATAAGGGTTTTTGAAGAGGAGTCTAAAAAAATTGGTCCGTTTGATTATCTGGCACAAGGCACCTTATACCCGGATGTCATCGAATCTGCAGACTCTAATATCGATCCAAAAACCGGTGAACGTGTAGCAGTAAAAATAAAATCACATCATAATGTCGGCGGGCTTCCAAAGGATCTTCAGTTTAAACTTATTGAACCGTTTAGAAAACTTTTTAAGGATGAGGTGAGAAAAGTAGCACGGCAGCTGGGTGTACCAAAACGAATCATAGAGCGGCACCCGTTTCCCGGTCCTGGTCTTGCTATAAGGATTATCGGAGAAGTTACCGAGGAAAAACTTTATAAATTACGTGAAGCTGACTCCATAATAAGAGATGAAGTAAACAAATCTGGTTTGTATAATTCTATCTGGCAGGTATTTGGGGTGCTTTTACCGGTACAAAGTGTCGGTGTTATGGGTGATAAAAGAACTTACTCAAACCCCATTGTTCTTAGAGCAATAACCAGTGAAGATGGCATGACGGCAGACTGGGCAAAATTACCTTATGAAGTCTTGGAAAAAATCAGCACACGCCTGGTTAATGAAGTTCCTGGAATTAACCGGGTAGTCTATGACATAACATCCAAACCTCCGGCAACAATAGAATGGGAGTAACTGCTCAGGTACTCCAAGTGCATCATGATCATGCCCTAAATCTGGGCCATCTAAGGAAGCGAGGTTTGCCTGATTCATTCAGCAAACTGAGCGGTCTATGCAAAGGTGGCTCTGAGGAGCAACGTCACCGCAAGAGCCACCTGAGTAATAACGAATGGGAGTAGTATATTGTGTGTGGTTTATATTGCCTGTAGTGATTCAAGTGCCTGTGACTCTGAGTCATGGATATTGAGTACAGTGTCTAGTTTAAGGATTTTCATAAGCTTTGTTAATTGGTCTGGCAGGCAACAAATTTTTAATGTACCGCCATTATTTTGAAGTCTTTTATTTAATGATACAAGAGTACCAAGTCCTGCTGCATTCATATAATCTGCTTCTTTAAAATTAAGTACAACTTTTTTGTAGTCTTTATAGTTTTGGTTATAAGCCAGACTTGCTACTTCATGATTAAATCTGACGGCATCTTTAGGAGGAAAATCTTTTCCTTTAACGTCTATTACTAAAACATCATTTATCTGACAAAAAGAAATTTTTGTGTAACCTTCTCTTTTTATTGCATTAAAAGCTGCTTCTCTATCAATTGCAAATATAGTATTTAAAGAAGAACCTAACTCTTCAAGTACTTTATTAATTGTTGTAAGTACAAACATAGTATTAAGCTTTTATACTGAAATTATTTTACACCTGTCTACATCATTTGGTGTATATAGGATTATAAGAAATAAAAGAGTTACTGCCTAGCTATGTTACTAAGTCTCATCCAACTAACTTACAAAGAAAGGTTTTGCCTGGTTTATCCAGCAAAACCTGGAAAATGATACAAAAGGCAGACTGCGAGCACTTTGCAAAGCCCGACAAGCGAGGTACGAAGCAAGGAGGGCGGTAGGCAAAAACACAAAAGATAAGTCTTTTAACCTAAGGTTAACTTAATTTTAGTTAGTTTTTTAAAGATTTTGTCTATATAGTATTTGGTTAACTTAAGGAGATCTTCCGGATGCAAAGTATCCTCAAAGTATTTTTAGTATTCATTATATTAGTATTTTCTTTTAGTAGTTTAAATTCATATGCCTTATCATCAGATGAATATTGTACTGAACACAATGATGCTATGGCCGGCGGAATATGCATAAAATGTGAAGATGATTGTCTGGTAATAATTGGAAACCTTGGAGACAGAATCTGCAAACAATGCAACGAGGTTCAATGCACACTGGCAGATAACTGTGATAAAGATTGTCCCAGCTGTCCAGCGTCAGAAGAAGAGTAAATAAATTAAAAATGAAAAAATTATTTTAGAAGCCGGACAGAACTCAGTTTCTATTCCTGTTACTAAACAAGATTAATGCCCAGCGAATTATTTCTACAAGGCTGAACAGCGCAGCAGCAACATAAGTAAAAGCACATGCCTGTAAAATCTTTTTTGCATTTTCTTTTTCATCATTAGAAATATATCCTGATCCTTCAAGCACAGGCACAGCACGGACAAAACTGGCATCAAGTTCTACAGGAAGAGTTAGCACCTGAAAAAAGAAAATACCAATGTACATAAATAGTCCTATTATTGCTGTTATCTTCCAGATCGGGCTAGTTAGAAATGCAGTAAGCATTAAACTAAATACAAGCAACATGGGACCAAACTGACAAACCTGAACAACTGGTGTCACTAGGGCTCTAAGTTTCATAAATCCATAATTTTCTGCATCCTGAATAGCATGTCCACACTCATGTGCAGCAACAGTTACCGCAGCAAGTGATTTTCCATGATAAAAGTTTTCAGACAGTCTTACTGATTTGTTTTGAGGATCATAATGATCACCCTGATTTGTCGCCTCTACAGTAACAGTAGTAAGTCCGTGTCTGTTTAATATTTCTCTGGCAACTTCGGCGCCTGTCCTCCCGACTGAAGAAGGTTCATTTGAATATTTATTTAGTGTACTTCTAACCCAAAGCTGGGGAAGAATTATTAAAATTATTCCGGTTATCCATAATAGTGTCAGCATTTTTTATTTTCTCCCTGATTAATTATACTCAAATTTATCCCCTACTTTTGCCCTGGCACCATTGATCCAATCTTTAGCATTAATAATTCCTTTATTTTCAGGCTGAAGTTTATATATATTTATACAACCGTCTTTTGTTTTTACTTTTATATAATCTGAAATTTCTACAATTGCTCCCGAAGGAACTTTTTGTATAGCATCATCTTGGGCGTTCCATGGGACGCCCCTACATTCCCAAATCTTTATGATTTTCCCGTTAAAGTGTGTATATGCAGAAGGCCAGGACTGTAATCCGCGAATTTGATTGTGAATTTTTTCTGTAGTTTGATTCCAGTCTATCAAACCAAATTCTTTTTTTAACATCGGGGCTTTTGTAGCTTTTGAATTATCCTGTGGAATAAAATCTGCTTTTCCGTTTTTTATTAGTTCAAGAGCTTTAATAAGAGCACTGGCTCCAAGAATACTTAGTTTTTTTGTCAGATCAACAGATGTTTCATTTTCACCAATACTGCATTTTTCCTGAAGGATCACAGGACCTGTATCCAGACCAATTTCAGTTTTCATAATTGATATGCCGCTTTCTTTTTCACCGTTTAAAATTGCCCAGTTAATCGGAGCTGCACCTCTATATTTTGGAAGTAATGATGCATGGACATTAATGGCAGGGGCAATATTTAAAATTTCTTCATTTAATATCTGGCCAAATGCACAGGTTATTAAAATATCAGGATTAAGATCTTTTATCTTTTGTATAATCCCGGGCTCTTTGGATATTTTCCGGCATTGTAAAACCACCAGGCCATTTTGAAGTGCTAATTTTTTTACTGGCGGTTCATGTATTTTTTTTCCACGACCAGCTTCTTTATCAGTCTGAGTGCATATAGCAAGCACCTGAATCCATGAAGTTCTTAACAAAGCTTCCAGTGAAGCAACTGCAAACTCCGGCGTGCCTAAAAAGATTATTTTCATCATTGTCTTTTCTTAACCTGACATCTTAATTATAGATTTACTTATATAAATTAGCTAGGCCTTGAAAAAATTTTAACAAAAAACAAAAGGAAAGATTGATTATTACTTTTCAGTAAATTTACCTGTTTAAGATACAGCAATACAAAGATAATAAGTACCAGGTAAAAGCAAAGACGCTTATTTTAGAAACTGAAGGACATTTAAAAATTATGGCTGGAGCTGTTGATTCAGTTAGAACTCCGGGAGAAGTTCTTCATAAGCCTCTTCAGTCGTTTTTTCACTGGATAAACGGGAAACTTGAAGTAAAAAACAAAAGCAGTCCGACATTTTTTGAACGAACAAATGGTTATCCATTAAAAGCTACAAAAGCAGTATGGGCATTCACCCCGATATTACAGGTTATTGGACTGTTTAATGAAAGCACCGGAAAACTTGCAAGGGCATTTTATGGTTCCTGCTGGGCAATTGTTTACACATGCTACAGACCATGGACTTATGCCAGATCCTCGCTTCCTGAAAAAAATAATATAAAAAAAATTCCGGAGAATTATAGAATTCTTTTTAAGATAAACGAGCACTTTAGATTTGGGATGGGAACTCTGGTAAGCTCTGTCTATGGCGGCGGTGCATTTGGAATGCTCTGGTCATGGTTTAAAGGAGATGATGATCTTTTTGATAAAGCAGCAAATGTGTACCAGACAGGTATGTTTAATCAAAATCAGATATTTGATTCAATGAACCTTGCTGAAGTTTTAAAGAGAAGATTTATTCCGGAACAATTAAAAGATTTTGAAAAAAATGAGACAAACGCAAAAGCAAAACTTGAAATGATTGATTCACTTATGTTTATTCCAAGCATTATTACAAGAGCTATGGATACCTTTAGATTATTTGGTGCAGAGTTTAGCGAAAATATTCAGAAAATTATAAATGTCTTTGCTTATCTTGGTTACGGTACCTGGGCAGCCAGATATGGCTTAATTAAACAAACAGCAGATAAAAAAATTGAACGTGGTGAAGGTTTGTTAGACGATCCAAATTCAAGCCTAAAAGGAATTGTACAAAGAGCAGATAAAATTTTTCATGACATGCAAAAATACGGAGGCAGGGCATTTTATACAATTCTGCCAGGACTTTCATGGCTGGCTGCAGGTACAGAATTATTCGGATTTAAAGAATTTGCCCAAAGTGCATTTAAACTAGAGGGAATATTTGAAAGATTAAATCCGGCTATTGGTTCGTGGTGTATTAGAAATACATGGTTAAAGTTATTTGAAGATAACAGGTTATAATATTCTCAAACGATCAACAAATCAATCCAGGGTTACATTGTGATAAAAAAAGAAACAGAGGAGATAAAAATAAACATAACAAAGCCGGAAGATATTAATATTGAGATTTTAGAAAAGAGAGATTTTAAGTGGAACAAAAAAAGCCTTTTATCCACCAGAGATTTATTAAAAGAAGAAATTGATCTGATACTAATTACAGCAAAGTCATTTTCAGAAATACTTACAAGAGCAGTTAAAAAAGTTCCTACCCTTCGCGGCAAAGTAATTATTAATTTGTTTTACGAAAACAGTACCAGAACAAGATCCAGCTTTGAGCTGGCAGGAAAGTATTTATCCGGAGATGTTACAAACTTTTCTGTCTCCACTTCATCTGTTAAAAAAGGGGAAACTCTTCAGGATACTGCCCAGACACTCATTCAGATGGGGGCAGATGCAGTAATAATAAGACATCAGCACTCGGGAATTCCATTTCAGCTTGCAAAATTAATGCCAGAAAATATTTCATTAATCAACGCCGGCGACGGTACAAACGAACATCCTACGCAGGCTCTTTTGGATCTGTATACCATAAAAGAAGCTCTGGATATCGTCAGCGGAAGGAAAATAGCAATTGTAGGAGATATTTTACACAGCAGGGTAGCCAGATCAAATATATGGCTTTTACAAAAGCTGGGAATGGACATTCATGTCTGTGGTCCACCCACACTTTTGCCAAAGAGTTTTTCTGACTATGGTGTAAAAGTCCACTGGAACTTAAATGATGCCATCAAGGACGCTGACATAGTAATGGCACTCAGGTTACAGATGGAAAGACAATCAAAAGGTTTAATTCCATCTCTTGATGAATATCACAGACTATTTGGGCTTGATCATGAAAAAATAAAACTAGCAAAGAAAAATGTAAAACTACTTCACCCGGGCCCGGTAAACAGAGGAGTCGAAGTTACTTCAGAGCTGGCTGATGATCTGAATTATTCTCTTATAAACAAACAGGTTGCAAATGGTGTAGCAGTAAGAATGGCGCTTTTGTATCTGTTAATATTTGCAGCAGGAAAATAGAAAAGTGAAGACAGGTTATGGAAACATTGGCTAAAAATCCTAAAAAAGATAAAGACAGTTCAAAATTAGAAATTTCTATGAGGCCCATACCTTACCTGCCACACACTAATGAAGATCGAAAAGAAATGTTTGATTTTCTTGGCATTAAGTCTATGGACGATTTGCTAAAAAGTATTCCGGAAGAATTAAGGAGTTTTGAACTTAATATTCCGGACGGAAAATCAGAAATAGAAATTACCGAGGAGTTTCGTAAACTTTCAAATAAAAATGTTTCTTTAGCAGAACAAATTTCATTTTGCGGCGGAGGTGTTTATCACAGATATATTCCAAGTGTAGTTAACGAAATAATTTCAAAAGGTGAGTTTTATACAGCTTATACACCATATCAGCCGGAGGTAAGTCAGGGTACATTACAGGCCATATATGAGTTTCAGAGTTTAGTCTGCAATCTTACAGGAATGGATGCTGCCAATGCTTCTGTTTATGATGGCTCTACTGCTGTTGTGGAAGCTGCTCTTATGGCTTGTAGAATTACAAAAAGAAAGAAAATTCTCGTAGCGAAAAATATTAACCCTGAAGCCATTCAGGTCTGTAAAACCTATTCATGGGGCTTAAATCTTGAATTAGAATTTATGGATTTTGAAAATGGGGTTATTGATTTAGAAAAATTAAAATTGCATATAGATGAAGAAACTGCATGTTTTGTAATTTCATATCCAAATTTTGCAGGCTGCATTGAACCTGTTTCTAAAATTGCTGAAATTGTCCACAGTAAAGGTGCACTGCTTGTATCTAATGTAGATCTTATAAACCTGGCTGTATTAAAATCCCCTAAAGAGTCAGGTATAGATATAGCAGCTGGAGATGGGCAGTCACTTGGAAATTTTTCAAATTACGGCGGGCCGCATGTAGGTTTTATAAGCTGTTTAAAAGATTCAGTAAGACAGCTTCCGGGAAGAATTGTAGGGCTTACAAAAGACATAGAAGGAAAAAGAGCTTTCACTTTAACTTTACAAACCAGAGAACAGCACATAAGACGCGAACATGCTACCAGTAACATTTGCACTAATCAGTCTTTAAATGCTTTGGCTGTCTTAGTCTATCTGGCATACATGGGACCTCAGGGTTTGAAAAAGATAGCTGAAATTTCACTAAATCGTGCTCATTACCTGGCAGAGAAGCTTACTAAAGATATTAAAAATTGCAAACTTGCATTTAATGCACCATTCTTTAGTGAATTTGTACTTGAAATACCAATAAGTGCATCAAAACTAATAGCCATCTTATCAAAAGAGAATATACTGCCAGGGCTTGACTTAAATGAAATAGATGGATATAAAACAAACCAGGTACTTGTATCGGTTACTGAGATAAACAATATGGAACAAATAAATTATTTTGTTGAAAGATTAAAAAAATTATTTTCATAAATGGAGGTTTTCAATGGGAATAAGTAAATCAAACATAGTAGATATAGCATCAGACTGGTCGCTGGAATCCGGGGAATTAAAAAATGCAATTGGCCGTGCACTCATGGCAATCAGCGATGCCATAGACTCTATAGAAGCACAGAATGATGATGACATAGTAGATGGTTTAGAAGAAATTGCAAATGAATTATATGAGCTAGTAGAGGAACAAGAGGAATAACAGAAAATCTAAGCGAGGATTTTTCAAAAGCAAAAATCCGAGCGCATGAAGTGAGATATCTAATAGCCGAGGAATCTGCGTAGCAGTTTCGAGGCGTTTGAAAAAGAGGAACAGGAAGAATAAGGAGAAAAAGTATGCTTAAAGTTTTAATGAAATTAACTGGTATTGGAAAAAGACCAGCAGCAAATACACCTGAATTAAAGCCAGAACTTAAAGAAGAGTCAGGTTTACCTAAAGAATTAACAGATGAAATCAAAAGATGGCGCTATATACAAGGTTATGCAAATTCTTTACGTGCTCACATGGGTGAACGCTAAATATTTTTCTTATTTGCCATTCTGGTTAATAAAACCATCCCGATAAAATTATTTGTAAAATGAGCTACAATCGGCAGCCAGAGAGAATTTGATAAAAAGAAAAGATATGCAAAAAGTGCTGCAGAACAGGTAGCCCATACAGCATAAATCCAGTATTTTTTCCCGGGAAAATGTAATAAGCCAAATGCAAGACTGGATAAAATTATTCCAATTCTCGGAAAAAGAAGTCCACGAAAAAAAACCTCTTCATTAAATCCTGATATAAATGACAGCAAGAAAAGATCTATAAATTTTAAATTTTTAAATGCCGGTGAAAGAACCTGTTCAAACAGTTCAACAGCCTCGTAGAATTTTTTGGTTTTCTTTGCAAAAAAATAAAATCCATAACCAGCCAGAGCCAGTCCAAAGCCTGTTAATAAGCCTTCAAATAAAATCCAAAGACTAAAATTGAAATATTTATACACATTATCTTTTGGAAAAAAATAAATCCATAATATTGAAATTAACAATATTGCTATCTGAGGAGTAACAATCATCCAGATTGTTTTTTCTCTTGTAACTTCAGGTCTGGACACTGGAAACCATCCCCTCTTTTAAAAATATTTTCTTTGGTTTAAGCATATAATTTTCTGTCAATAAACCAATACCGATTAATCTATCATTAGTATCCAGTATTTGTAAGTTTTTGTTTATATTAGGCATAAAATCCAGTGAAACTTTTATTTCTCTGCCATGCATTATTTCATTTATTTGTTTTGAATCCAGGTGTATTTTTTTAAGTTTAATAACATCCTGTGGTTGTATTAAATAATTAAAAATGTTTGTTTTATTTATTAACTCAGGAGATACACTCTCCTGAATAGTAAACCCATTTCCTGTAATTCTCTGAAGTCTGGATAAAACTGCACATGAATTAAGGACATTTCCAAGATCTCTGGCAAGAGAGCGAATGTAGGTACCACCAGAGCAATGGATTTTTAAATTCAACCGTGGTGGAGTGTATAAAATGATTTCAATCGAATAAATCTCAATTTCTCTTTCATTCATTTTGTCCTGAGAAATCTTATTTTCTCTCGCAAGATCATATGACCTGTTTCCATTTATTTTTATAGCAGAATATATCGGCGGCTTTTGTCTTATTTTTCCAAAAAATTGCTTCGATACATTTTTTATTTCATCGACAGATGGAATAAAATTTGATTTTTTTATGACTTGTCCTGTAATATCATCCGTATCGGTTCCAGTTCCAAAAGTAATTTCAGCCAGATAAATTTTATCCTGCGGCAAATATTCAAGCAATCTTGTCGCATCCCCCACACCAATGACTAAAACTCCACCAGCAAACGGATCAAGCGTACCGCTGTGTCCTGTTTTTTTTATGCCCAGAGATTTACGCAGTATTGCCACAACATCGTGAGATGTACAGTCAGGAGGTTTATTTATGTTTAGAAATCCAAACATGTTTTACAAAAAAGCGATAAATAGCCTACAGTTCTTCCCGTTTAATCTTTTCAAGCAATTCAGTAATCCTATCTCCACGTTCTAATGAATCATCCAGTTTGAAAACCAGCTCTGGTGCAAATCTTATCCTTAATCTTCTGCAAAGCTCGCCCCTTAAAAATCCACTGGCATTTTCAAGTGCAGCAAGGGTACCGGTTTTTTGTGCTTCTTCTCCATAAACACTAAAAAAAACTTTTACATTCCGCAGGTCACCGGACACTTCAACATCTGTTATAGAAACTAACCCGCCAATCCTGTCATCTTTAATTTCATTTCTTTGAATTATTTCAGAAAGTTCTCTTTTGATTTGATGACTGATTCGATCCGAACGATTATATGACTTCATAACAGATTCTCCTTAAGAGCTGGTTCTTTCTTTCTCAATTATAGTAAAACATTCTACCTGATCTCCCTCCTCCAGATCCTGAAACTGATCAAATGAAATACCACATTCAAATCCGGTCTGGACTTCACGGGCATCATCCTTAAATCGTTTTAAGCCATCAATTTTTCCTTCAAAAATAATTTTTCCGCTGCGTTTAACTTTTGCAATCTGATTTCTCTGTACTTTTCCTTCTGTCACATAACAACCAGCGATTTTATTTCCTTTTCCGTAAGTAAATATCTTACGGACTTCAGCAACGCCTAATTTAACTTCTTCTTTTTCCGGCTCAAGCAAACCTAAAACAGCTTTTTCAAGATCTTCTGTTATTTTATAAATAATTTCATAAAGTCTTATATCAACACCCTGATCTGTAGCAGCTTTCTGGGCATTTGCATCTGCATTTACGTGAAACCCGATAACAATTGCATTTGTGCTTGCTGCCAGATTAATATCATTTTCAGAAATATTTCCACTGCCTACATGTACCGGCCTTACAAGAACATCTTTTGTTGAAAGGTTTACTATTTCTTTAGCTACAGCTTCGGCAGAACCATGTACATCTGCTTTTATAATAATTTTAAGTTCATGAGCCTGCCCTTCTCTAACCTTTGAAGCAAAATCCATAAGACCAAAAACTCTATGACTTTCCTGCTCTTTTAATAATCTTTGGCCTGCCACTTCTTTTGCTTCCTGATAAGTCTTATAGACCTGGAAGGTATCCCCTGCATTTGGAACATCAGGTAAACCAATAATTTCTACAGGCATTGACGGTGGAGCTTCTTCTACTTCTTTGCTGTGATCATCAAACATTGCTCTTACACGTCCTGCCACCTTACCGGCCACCAAACAATCTCCTTTTCTTAAAGTCCCGTTTTGCACTAAAAGATGTGCAACAGGTCCTCTTTCTTTTGATAGCTGTGCTTCTATTACTGCACCTACTGCTAATCTGTTTGGATTTGCTCTAAGTTTATTTGCCAGTTCAGCATCAGCTACAAGTGTAATCTTTGTCAAAAGATCATCCAGATTTAATCTTTTCTTTGCACTGATTTTTGAGCAAACTGTTTTACCTCCATAATCTTCCACTAAAAGATCATGCTCAGTCAGCTGCCCAAGAAGCTTGTCAGGTTGTGCTTCTGGTTTATCAATTTTATTCAGTGCAATTACAATAGGCACGCCTGCGGCCCTGGCATGATTAATAGCTTCAATGGTTTGCGGCATAACACCATCATCAGCAGCTACTACTAAAATAGCAATATCAGTGACCTGTGCACCGCGTGCACGCATAGCAGTAAATGCCTCATGACCAGGAGTATCTAAAAAAGTAATTTTTCTTTTTCTTCCGTCATAGTCCAAAATTTCAACCTGATATGCTCCGATATGCTGGGTAATACCACCTGCTTCCTGATCAGTAATCTTAAATTTTGTTTCTCTAATAGCATCAAGCAACGATGTTTTGCCATGATCAACGTGTCCCATAATAGTTACAACAGGAGGTCTTGGTAATAAATCAGCTTCAGCTTCAAGCGAAATATCTGCCTGTAAATTCTTTTCTTCCTCTTCTGTTTCCGTAACCACTTCATATCCAAGAGATTTTGCACATTCTATAGCTACTTCAAGCTCAATAGTCTGGTTTACTGTTTTTATGATTCCCTTTGCAAATAAATTTTTTACTACTTCTGTCTCAGGCAAAAGCAACCTGTCTGCAAGTTCTTTTACTGACAGCGCTCTGGGTATAACAACTACAGCTGGTTTAGCTGTGATTGCAGATGTTTCAGGCTCTTTTTCTTTTTTTTCTCTTTGCTGGTGGGGTGTCCTGGAAGGCCTTTTGGTTCTCCCCATCATTGATGGAACCATCGTAGGTTTTGCTACACGAAATGGCTGAATCGGCAGGTTTGTTAAAGGCTCATGTTTTTTAGGTTCTACACCTGATTCTTCTTTTTTGGGTTGTATGCGGGGAATTACGGGTGGACTAACTATAGATTCTGCTTTAACAATTTTTACTGCACTTGAACCAACACCAGGTTGTTTACTTTCACCTGGAGGTAATTCCTGCGGCTTATCTTCAGTAATAACAGCTGGTGGTTTAATTCTTCTTACAATTTTTAACTGCTTTTTAACCGGTGGCGGAGGTTCTGGTATTACTTCAGGTTCTTTGGCAGCTTTAGATTTTGATTTTTTTTCTTCTTTTAGTTCATCAGTTATGTTTTCAACATTTATATTAATCCCACGCTCCTGAAGTGCAATTAAAATTTTTCCCATTACAGTATCATCAATAGAACTTGATGCACTTTTTACAGGATAGCCCAGATTTTCACAGATAGAAATAATTTGCTTGGTGAGACTGGTTTGTTTTTGTTTGCGAACCTTTTGATCCTGTTCATCAGAGGTAACAACGCGGGTAATATCATAAATACGGGCTTTTGTGGTGGTCATCTTGCTAACACCACCTTCCCGGAAAATTCTTCTAATTTAGGAATAACGTTTTCCAGACTTCTTAGTGAAACCCTGAGCATCTTTGGAATCCTTTTTTCTTTTATTGCCAAATTTATACAAGTAGTTGATTTGCATAAATAAACTGATCTACCCAGTTGAAATCTGCCAGGATTTAAAACTATTTCACCAGAACATTTAGTCAAACGAATAAGCTCATTCCGCAATAACTGATTCCGACATGAAATACATTGTCTGATTGGAAATTTCTTGTTAATTTTTATCCCTCCTTTACACTTTTTTGTGTTTCGTTTTTTATTTCATCTAAAGGAGCCTCAGTTTGTTTTTCAGCTTTTTCTTTTTGTTCAATGACTACTGTAGTAGTAGCACCGACTCCAAAAGGCTGGCCTTTAATCTGAGTTTCACTTCTTATATCAATCTTCCATTCTGTCAACTTTGCTGCTAGTCTGACATTTTGTCCATTTCGTCCTATTGCCAGACTTAGCTGATCATCAGGGACTATAACTTCAGCTCTTCTGCCAGCAGGATCATCATACAAAGCCACCGTAGTAATACGTGCCGGACTTAGGGCATTTGAAATAAAATCGATTGGATCAGGTGACCAGCGGATTACATCAATTTTTTCATTTTTTAACTCACTGACTACGTTCTGAATCCTTGCACCTCTACTGCCAATGCATGCACCTACAGGATCAATATCTGCATCATTTGAATGAACTGCAATCTTGGTTCTGTATCCTGCTTCTCTGGCAATTGACTTTATTTCAACAGTACCGTCATCAATTTCAGGCACTTCAAGTTCAAACATCTCCCTGACAAGTTCTTCATTTGTATGTGAAACAACAACTGTAGGTACTCTTCCTGACTCTCTAAGCTCTTTTACGTAGACTCTAATTCTTGAGCCTACTTTATAAGTTTCACCGGGTAGTTGCTCTCGCGGTGGAATGTGTCCTTCAAAACGGCCAAGATCCACTACAACATTTGGCTTACCATTATTCAGGATTTCAATTCTTTTAATCTGACCTGTCATCATTGTTCCCTGACGACCGACAAATTCCTGTTTAATTAAATCCTTTTCAGCTTCTCTTAAACGCTGAGTCATAATTTGTTTTGCTGCCTGTGCTGCAATTCTTCCATACTCTGCAAAATCATCAGGTGTAACATCCAGCTCAAGAATCTCACCCAGTTCTACATCAGGTAAAAGCTCCTTTGCCTCGGCAATTGCAATTTCACGATATTCATTTGTAACCGCTTCAACAATTGTTTTTGGAGCAAATATTCCTATTTCTCCGGTAACCTCATCAAACTGGGTATGTACCCCGTCAACATTATGATCCGGTACTTTCTTTTTATATGCAGCAAGAATCGCATCACAAATAGCATTGATAAAAACCTGCTTTGGAATGTTTCTTTCACTTTCAAGTTGTTCTGCTGCCTCAAGCAACTGTGTTCCTATTTTATACATAGGTCATTTCCTCCTAAGATCTCACCGTTAAACCTGTCTTTTCTAAAATAAATTCATGCTCTGTATTTTGAGAAGGTGTGGTTATCGCACCTCTGCTCTGGACTTCAAGCATATATGCAAATGGTACCGGATCTGAAGAATCCAGTTCTTTCCCTACATTTCTACTAATAATTTCACAGTCAAGAGTAGAAACAGGGCGATCTTCATGCATAACAGTAATCCTTAAATAATTTTCCTGATTTTCTTTTATAAAAGAAACTTCAACCAAATGAAATCCCAGATTACTTACAATTTTTTCAATAACAGGACGAACCAGGCTTTTATATTTGCTAAGCTCAGCAACACTAACTACCTGTTTGTTTCTTTTCTTTTGCTTCATAAGATCCTCATTAAAACTGAAAAAGCTGGAAGTTTTAAGAACTCCAGCCCATGCGGCTTCCTGTTTTACGTGGATATTATACCTCGAAACTACCTTTTTAATACACTAAAGTGCTAACTATGCAGGTTATCTTAATGTTTTCCTTGTCAAATTAAAGCCTGTTTTTACCCATTGGCAAAAGACACAACCCTGAAAAAATAGTGAGAATACAGATAAGATAAAATCTTTAAGATTCTTTATGACCTCTTTTTTCCCATGGACACAGATTTTTTCAAATTCTTTTAAATTAAAATAAACTTTTTTACTGTTTAAAATAAATAAAACGCAAAATGTTATTAAACTCCAAAGATAAAAAAGTAAAAATAATTTTGCCGGAAAATAAAAATCAGTTTGCATGAGGGTTCATTATAACTTCGCGATTTGATCAAACTGGAGTTCAACTGGTGTCGATCTTCCAAAAATACTTACAAGAGCTTTAACAGTTTCCCTCTCTTCATTAATCTCAGTTATTTCACCAATAAAGTCTTCAAAAGGACCAGACTGAATTTTTACTGATTCACCTACCACAACATCAATAACTTTTTTACCTTCTTTTGTCTTTGTAAATACCTGGCTTTTCCTCAGTATTCTTCTTACTTCCGAAGGCGGAACAGGAAGCGGCTGTTTGTTTGCTCCGATGAATCTGGTTACTCCTGGAGTATCTTTTATAATTCTCCAGGCAATATCATCCATTATCATTTCTATTAAGACATAGCCCGGAAATTCTCTTTCTTTTTTCTCCACTCTTTTACCATCGTGGATTTTAGTAATTTCCTTTTCAGGAACAATAACATTAAAAATCTTATCGTCTGCATTTAAAGTTTTAATACGCTTTTCAATATGCTCTTTGACTTTGTTTTCATGTCCTGACGCAGTCTGAACTACATACCAGCTCCTGGTTTGTGCTTTTTGTGCTTGTTTTGCCTTTGGCATCTTTTATCTCTAATTAATTTATTTTTAGAAAAGTCTCCCGTTAAAGAAATTAACAATGAATTCAAATACTTTATCCAACAGAAAGATTATACCCGCAATTACAAAAACCAATAACAATACTGAAAAAAACTCCCTTGTAACCTGCTCTCTGGAAGGCCATGTAATCTTAACAAACTCCACTCTAACCTCCCGAAGAAACTTCATA
Source organism: Candidatus Melainabacteria bacterium RIFCSPLOWO2_02_FULL_35_15 (assembly GCA_001784585.1). Classification (GTDB taxonomy): domain Bacteria; phylum Cyanobacteriota; class Vampirovibrionia; order 2-02-FULL-35-15; family 2-02-FULL-35-15; genus 2-02-FULL-35-15. The sequence continues at coordinate 73,297 of MFRN01000004.1, forward strand.
AGGTTAAATGGTTCAGCCGTAGTGCTGGCCCTTTCTTCTATTATTTCTTTTTCATTCACAATTGTCGACATATATTGGGGACTGGATAATCAGGAAACCTATTATAACTAATCTTTATATTATTGTAATCTATAAACTATAGGAAATATGATAAATACCAGTTCAAGTATAATTATGTTCTTGAGTTCTTTTTGGTTCTTAATTATAGGATTTGTTCCGCCTGAGGCGGACAAATCCGATCCTGTGAAAAGGATTTACAGACGGAAGCTGCAAACTTGTTTTGCAGCATTATAAAAAATGCGCCCTTAGTTCAGTTGGTAGAACGCAGGTCTCCAAAACCTGATGTCGGGAGTTCGAGTCTCTCAGGGCGCGTAGGATTTTTTTAATCAAGCAGTTTTTTTGTGCTTTAACGATTTCTTATATTTTTCTGCTTCTTTTCTTATATATCTTACATACTCAGCTGGAGACATTTTTTTTGTCTCTTCGTAAATTTCTTTTCTTATTTTATGTAGCTCCTTAAGAGGATCTTTTTCTTTCCTTTTCATATATACTCCTTATTTAAACAAATTCCCTTGGCGATACAATTTCAATCAAGCTATATCCCTCCCGTAAGTTAATTACATGTACACCTTTAATGGTTTTAGCTCTAACAATATGCTTAAAATTCCAGGAAACAATAAAATCACAATGATTTAAACTAGCTATAGCAATATGAATAGCATCATTTATAGCATTAGCTGGCATCAACCCTTCAGAAATATAAATTTTAGCTAAAGCATAGGCTTCATTACTAGGAATTAAAACTTCAGGCTTGTATTTTTCAATTAATTTCAATAGGTGTTTCCGTCTGGTATCATAAGCTCTGTTTACTTCAACTTCAACAACTTCTGATATGACAAGTAAATTGTTTTTGCTTTTGCTATGAATTTCTAGAAAATCATGGGTTAATATGCTCTCATCTCTTTCAGTCTCAAGAGCCAAATTCCATATAGAGGTATCAATATATAATTTTACTTTTTTATACATAAAGTCATTGTATCAAACATCAGTAATAACACACTTTTTCAAATCCTTTTTCAAAGGGATTTTACTCCAAACTTACTATCAATAAAACTTATAAACTTTTGATCAGTTTTTTAAGACTTCATCCCAATCCATGTGCTGACCATTTTGAAAATCTTCATATAACTTTTTAGCACGTCAAAAAAGCTACAATTTATCTATAAAAAACAAGCATTAACACCAGTTATAAAAAAATAGAACTTATAGACTTTCAATCAGTTAGTGCAATACCTTAAATGTCCTAAAGTCTTTAAAGACTATGCAGGAGTATTTGATGACAAGTCAGGAAGAAGTGGTTAAGGAGATGCAAGCGTGATGGTTCCTTTAACCTAAATCTTAAGCCATTATAAATATTGTTTGAGCTTACTATTTAAGAGCTTTATTTAAGCAGTTTTTACTACCATTAATAATTTTTAATTTTTCATTTAAGAAAAACCCATTGATCTGAGTTGATTGAATGTGTTAAACTGAAGTTATCTATATTTAAGAATTAATTAAGGAGGAAAAATATGTCACTTGTTACAGCAAATATTCCTGGAGTTGTTCAACAGTCTCAACCTAATTTTCTTGCGATTGCTAAAGCTGCAATGAAAGTATTTAGAGAGGCAAGTGCTGACTTTCGTATACAACATAATCCTGAGACCGTAATAGTAAGGTCTTCTGGAACAGTAGGTCAACGTGAAATAGCAAATTATTTTAACGTAGTCCTTGCTGAATATTTTCGTGGTTTACCTAATGTTTCATCTGAAAATATTGGGGAAGCAGTAAAACTATTAAGTAGAAAACTCCGAGAAGGCGTTGATATTAAAGCTGCAGCATCTAGCGCAGGTATTGATGATGACACACTTGCAAAACTTGCCACTCTGTTTAAATCTGGTAATTTAAAAATATCATATGATGGTGAAGCTCAAGTTATTAATACAGACGTTGAATTTACTCTATCAAAGCCAGCATTGACTGATTTGGTGGAAAGAGTGATTGAATTACAAGAAGCTGCCAATAAAAGGGTGTCGGGTAAAGTAGATTAGGCGCAAGTAGGACACGAGTGCGCGATTTTAATCTATCAAACCTGGCAAGAACTTCAAGTAATTACTCCAAGGTAAAACTTCTACTTTGTTAAGTTCATATTTGTTTTTTGTCACACAGACCAGATAAGCTGGAACCTTAGGATTCTCTTCTTTAAAGGCTCTAAGTCCGGACAAATGAGAACCTGAAATATTTGATGTAGATTTTATTTCAATAGCTGCAATAAGCTTTCCATGCTTTTCAATTAACAAATCTACTTCTGCACCGTGATTAGTTCTCCAATAAAAAATGTTTGATTCGCTTTGCATATAATGAATCATTCTGTGCGTTTCAAGAATTATAAATTGTTCAAACAATCTACCGCGAAGCTGGCTATCAAGTGAGGCAGTAAGACGTTTATTTATAGCATTAACTACACCAGAATCAAAAAAGTAAAATTTTGGATGTGCACTTAATCTTTTTCTTATACTTTTTCTCCACGGCTCAAGCTTAAACCCGATTAAAGTATCTTCTAATATTTCATAATAAGACTGGACTGTACGAACAGGAAGCTGACATTCTCTGCTGATTGCAGAATAACTGGTAAGTTCGCCAAATTGACTAGCTGCCATATCCAAAAATCTTGAAAATCCTCCAAGATTTCTAACTATTCCCTCGCTCTGTATCTCTTCTCTAAGATATGAGTTAATGTAAGAATTTAAAATATCTGTTTTTTCTTTACTTGATTTTCCGATTATCGGTGGTAACGTTCCAAACAAAAGAACATCATCAAACTTAAATAAATCTCTAATTTCTTCATATGTAAATGGGAAGAGATATCTTTGTACTGCTCTTCCACCAAGCAAATTAGCTCCTCCTCTTCTAAGCTTTCTTGCACTTGAACCTGTAAGAATAAAATGACAATCAAAATTTTGCATTAAATACTGAACTTCATTTAACAATTCTGGTAATCTTTGAACTTCATCTATAAAAATAGTTTTTATTTTTTCATTTCTAATTTTTTCAATAGCCTCATTTCTAAAAAGTGACGGATTCCTGGAATAAAGAAAAAAAGTATCATTTAAAAGGAGATTTATCTCCCAGATGTTTTTTGTATACACTTCTTTAATAAGGGTACTTTTCCCAACCTGCCTTGGTCCAAGCAAAAAGAAAGATTTATTTTTTGGTAAAGAAATTAGTCTCTTTAACATACTGCAAGATTGTACGGTATTCTTGCAGTATAGTCAAGCAGTCTTCTATGGTTATTACTCAGGTGGCTCTCGCTTCCTTAGATGGCCCAGATTTAGGGCATGATCATGATGCACTTGGAGTACCTGAGCAGTTACGGTTCTACTTTGAGCACAGTATCTTACGCAAAGTTAGCATATTTAAAACTGACGCACCAGTTTAGTTAGATGACATATGCGTAAGATACTGTTAAAGAGAATAATTAGATTACCACGATTTTTTAACGAAACCTTAATCTGCTTTTTAATATTAGAACTTTTTTTCTAAAATTGCTATCAACTTTTTCTTCTTAACTTCTTTTTATATATCAGACAGACTTAGATACTGCAGATTCTTACGTCTTGCAGGTTCAAAAAACGGAGATAATAATGAAAACTATAAATAAGAATATTATTAAAGAAATTACAGAAACAGATGAGCTTACTAAAGATGCTTTCTTTGAAGAAGAAATGGAACTTGAGGCAGGTAATGCAGCTTCCCTGGTAACAGATGATCTGGTAAAAATCTATCTGAGGGAAATAGGAAAAATGTCTGTTTTGGGTACTGAAGAAGAACTGGATCTGGCCAGAAAAAGTCTGTGCGGTGACATAAAAGCAAAACAGGAGCTGGTCAGGCATAATTTACGATTAGTAGTTTCTATTGCAAAAAAATATTTAAACCGTGGCATGTCATTTTTGGATCTTATTCAGGAAGGAAATCTCGGGTTAATGAAAGCCGTGGATAAATTTGATCCTGAAAGAGGATATAAATTTTCTACATATGCTACCTGGTGGGTCAGGCAGGGAATAACCAGATCTCTGTCAGATAAATCAAGAACAATTAGAATACCAGTTCACGTGGTCGAACTTATAAGTAAACTTAAAAAAGCAAAGAAAAAGTTAAGTGAAAAATCAGATTACACGCCAAGCGATGAAGACCTGGCTTTTGAATTAAAGCTCGATGTAAGCAGGATAAAAGAAATTAATCAGATTATGGAACTCCCTGTTTCGCTCCATTCGCCTGTAAATTCTGAAGAAGAAGGAGACTTGGAAGGTTTTATAACTGATGAGGATGCTTCACCGGAATTTGCAGCTAATGGTATCCTGCTTGGAATTAATATAAATAAAGCACTGACCTGTCTAACATTAAAAGAAGCTGCTGTAATCAGGCTTAGATTTGGACTTGACTGTGGTCAGGAAAGAACCCTTGAAGAGGTTGGAAAAATTTTAGGTGTAACAAGAGAAAGAATTCGCCAGCTTGAACACCGTGCCTTGAAAAAACTCCGCCAGCCAGGTGCCTGTGATAATTTAAAAGATTATTTTGCCTACACCATTTGATGGATTTGCTATCTAAAAAGCGCTCCCCCTAAGGGTTTTACATGGATTTATTAAAAGAATCTAAGAAACCATTAGGGATAACGATTAGATGAATCCCGCTTAATTTCACAAATAATATATGGACGTAGAAATACCCCAGCAGGTATATCTACAAATCCCAGTATAATCGCCGAATTCATTTCAATTCCCCGGCCATAAAAGCGGATTTAATCATAATGATTCAAAAATTAATTGTTATTGTAATTGCAATACTTTGTATAAGCCTACAAAGTATTGCACAGCCAAATCAAGTTACTATTACTGATGAAAATACTGATCAGACTCTTGATAAAGCAAATAAACAACCGGAAGGACTAATCCCTGTAGAAAATACAGAAACTAAAACCCAGGCACGGACTAAACATAGTTTGTCTTATGAAGTATTAGGAAGAGAACTTACAGACAGGGAGCAGGAAAGTTATAGAAATACTTTATCCAAGGAAGATCTTAAAAATATTTTATCCGGAGAACAAAAACTTGCAATTGTAAGAGCTCTTATAACAGTAGGTGAAAAAGATTCTATAAAAGATGTACTAGGTATCTATAGCATTTCAAAATTACAGACCTATAGTGAGCTTGTGGATTATTTCAATGGAATGATAGAAAAATATGGCTCTGTAAAAACCGGTATTGAAGATGAATATGTTTACAATATAAAAGACAATCGACGAGCTTTTGAGAAAGCAGCTTCTAAAGCTTATGAAACAGTCTTTGGCATACCGGAAGATAAACAAAACAAAGATCAAATTTTTAGCTTTTTAACCCAAAGCAATGCACTTACATATTCAAAAATGATTCAGGCCTTAATGCAGACCATTACTCCTGATATAAAAAAACAAATTTTATTTAATGCTCTGGATCAAATCGGGAGACCTGATTTAAAAACAAATGATAAGTTTGTAACCAAAATGCTCGAACAACAGTTTACGTATAAAAACTTAACCGAGCTTTTAAAAGAGCTGAAACAAACGGCTCCATTACCACAAAAAAATCTTCAGAAGAAATAACCCCAGAGATAGAGACGCCCCGTCGGGGCGTCTCTATCTCGCCACCTCTATTATTCTTTAACTAAAAATAAAATTTCAAAGGGCATAATTATTACCTTCTTTTAATATCGATCCTGTATTCTAATAATATTCACAAGTTACCTAGCCCAAGACCTCGCTTTTAGCGGGGTTTATTTTTTTGATGCCTCAGAGGATATGCCATTGCAAATTTGCTTTGCACTCTCATAGCCCAGATTAAACATTTCTATATGATCTTCTGTTTTTACACTAAATAAATCCAGTTGTGAAATCGAGTTTAAATCTGGCTCTACATAAACAGTAGGGACATGCCATGACATGTCCCTACTTTGGATATATTCTAAAAAAGTTAATCCTGCTTTTTCAATTTTATGCACCATTTTGTCAAATGGATATCGTGACTTGGTTTTATTTTTACATTTGAGTTTTACTGAAATTGTCTTGCCGTCATTCCATAAATCATCCGGACAATACTTTGCAAAAATACCATCCACATGTAATCCGTTAGAATAAACCACAGGCTTAAATAGACCCGGGATAGAAGTGGTAGCAGTAAGGATTTTTGAAAGATTAAAATTTTCCCCGTTCCATATTTGCTTTTTCATCTTTAAAAGATTAAATGTAACAATCCAGAGATTTTTCCTGGGTTTACAATAAGCGCTTATTATTTTTCCAAAAATACTGTGATCAAATAATCCTCCCGGCATTAGCGAAAACTTTGTAAAAAATTTTGTGTATCCAAACTGAACAGTAAGTTTTAAGAGTTCTCTTGCAGGCAGATTATTTGCACCCCAGCATGCCACAATAGCCCCGCCGGAAGTTCCTGAATAATTTTTAATTTTTATTTTATTGTCCTGTAAATATGCAAGCACTCCTACATGAGTCGCAAATAATACTCCGGAGCTTGAGAATGCTAAGTTATACATATCCTTCTAACCGATGTTATGCTAAATTGTTTAGTTCCTGTATTTGTAAATATTGTATACCTATGCCACAAGAAAAATACTTAAAATTCATAGAAGAGCGAAGACAGCGTAAAAAGCCCTCGTTGTTATTTGGTTCTACGGTATTTATCATAGGACTTTTTATAACAATTATTTCACTGAACATTTATAACCCGTCTTTAGTACCAAAAGAACTAAGAGTTATCAGCTTAAATAAAAAACTAAATATTCTTGTACTTGGCTGTGATGAAGTATTCGTAGAAAATGAAAACGGTTCAAAAGTTATAAAAGGAAGATCTGATACTATCATAGTTTTAAGCTGTAACCCTTTTAACAATACCCTGAGTGTTTTAAATATTCCAAGAGACACAAAAATAAATATTCCGGGACATGGATCAGAAAAAATCAATTTTTTAAATTCAATCGGCGGACCGGTTTTTACAAAAAACTGTATTGAAAAACTTTTAAGGATTCACATTGATAACTATGTAATGATAAATGTTCAGGGGTTAAATAAAATTATTGATGAAATTGGCGGAATTATAGTAGATGTTCCTCAAAAAATGCAGTATAAGGACATTTCTGCAATGTTAAACATTAATTTATTTCCCGGGAGACAGATTTTAAACGGAGAGCAGGCTGTTGGTTTTGTTCGTTTTAGACACGATAGTTTAGGTGATATCGGAAGAATACAAAGACAACAGATATTTATGAGAGCCATTATTAAAAAACTTCTGGACCCCATTACTTTTACAAAACTTCCTGAAGTAATTTCAATTTATAAAAAAACAATTCTTACTGATTTAAAATCAAAAGAGATAATTAAAATCGCAAACTTTATAAGAAATGTACCTTCTTCACATCAGAATATTGTAATTTTGCCCGGAGAATTTGGACACTATAACAAAGTAGGTTACTGGATACCAAACCAGGACGAAATAAATAAAATTGTAAGAAAAATATTCTATAGCAGGGATGATCTTTTAAAACTTAAGCACTTAAATCCGAAAGATATAAAAATCTCTGTTTTAAATGGAAGCAAAAGAGATAATCATTTAGGTACAAAGATTTCAAATATATTAAGAGAACATGGATATACAGTTATACTCTGTCAGGATTATGAAACTTATGTTTCAAAAACAAAAATTTATGCACAAAAGGCAAATTCTGAGGTTGCTGTACAGGTTAAATATAACATTGGTAATGTTGGAGAATTGTTAAGCGGAAATCTGGGTCCACCCGATTCAGATATCACTATTTTAGCCGGCGATGATCTTATAAATCAAATTGATAGAATAAGTAGTAAGAATTAAATCAATAAATGTTGCACGACAGAATATTTTTAACAAGTTTAATAATCGGGGTTTGGGCTTCAATAAAAATCTTTGAAGAATTATTACCTGATAAAGCTTTAAACTATCTTCCCAAACCACTAGCTCTCTATGCAATTTTAATCCTTGTTCTTGCAATGATTATACACACTTTCTGGCTGGCACTTGCACAGAGAAGAAAAGGATACTTTAAAACAAAATTTGAAACTATTACAAATCAGGTTCCGGTAGTCAGCCGCTATCCAAGCATTGATATTTTTGTAGCAATTCACAATGAAGAAAAAGTAATTTCAAGCACCATTGAAAATCTTTTAGAATTAAACTATCCGGATTATTTAATTTATCTCGTAAATGACCATTCAATTGATTTAACAAAACAAATACTGGACAAATATCAATCCAAATTTCCTGAAAAAATTAGAGTTATTCACAGATTAAATGAACATACAAGAGGAAAAGCAGCTGCACTTAACTATGCACTGGCACAGTCCAGAGGAGAATTAATTGCTGTTTTTGATGCTGACGCAAGGGTAGAAGCTGATTATCTTTTAAAGATGCTTCCTTATATAGAAGATGACTCTACCGCTAGTGTTCAATCCCAAAAAAGAGTTTCAAATCCAAATATAAATTATCTAACGAAACTTCAGGAAAATGAATATTGTCTCGATAATTATTTTCAATGCGGTAAAGATCTCATTGAAGGAAATGTTGAATTGAGAGGCAACGGATTTCTTATTAAAAGAAATGTTTTAAAAGCAGTTGGTTTATTGGATGAAGAAGCACTGACAGAAGATCTTGAACTGTCAAGTAGATTAATTATAAGCGGCTGGCATATAAGGTTTTGCCGTGAGGCAATTGTTCTGGAGCAGGCACCCGTAAAATTTAAATCACTCTTATTGCAAAGATTGCGATGGACAGAGGGCAGTCTCAGAAGATATTTATCCAACCTTACCAAAATATTTGGACCTTCAAAAGAAACAAGCTTTTCACAACAATTTGATGCTTTTGTGTTTTTAAGCCAGTTTGCAATACCGATATGGATTTTCCTGGATATCATTTCAGAAATTGCAAGATATCTGAAGGATCAGGAAACTCATTTAACAAGTTTAATGTTAATATCACTTGTAATCTGGCTCATTACATATATTAACCTTGCTTTTGGAATAAGGATTTATAGAAAATTCTCATGGAGAACCAGTTTAAAGCGTGCAATTGAAACTAATTTTTATTTCCTTACGGTATGGCCTCTTATAGTTCTGCTTACATTTAGAAAAATTCTTTTCAGCAGGACAAAAGGTAAGTGGCATAAAACAGAAAGGCATGACGAAACAAAAGTTTCCATTATCTAAAACAATGACAAAACTGCTTGACTTTCTATACAACAGACTTAAATCATACGGTGTTGATCATGTGTTTGGTATAGCTGGTGAATCAGTGCATGTTCACTTTCACTATCTTGAAAAAAGTCCCCTCAAATCAGTCCTTATGACACATGAACCCTGTGTAGGTTATGCAGCAGATGCATATTCCAGGATTCGTGGCTTAGGTGCAGCTCTTGTAAGTTATGGAGTTGGTTCTTTAAATCTTGTTAATGCAGTCGGGCAGGCATATGCAGAGTGTTCTCCTCTTGTTGTTATTAGCGGAGGGCCAGGTGTAGCTGAAAGAAGAAAATACTCACACCTCCACCATAAAATCAGAACTTATGAAACTCACCAGAGAGTAATGAGTGAAATAACTGCTCTGAGTATAATAATCGATAATCCGATTACTGCCGGAAAAGAAATTGAGCGGGCTCTGCAAATGGCAATGACTTTTAAGCGTCCTGTTTATATAGAAATTCCACGTGATATGGGTGAAGTGGAAATCCAGGAAGAACCTTTTCAGCCGACAAACAAACCTGAAGACCATGCTGCACTTGAAGAAGCGCTGGATGAAATTGTTAAAATGTTAAACAATGCAAAAAATCCGGTAATCATTGCTGATGCAGAGCTTGCAAGAATTGGACTGCAAAAAGAATTAATTACATTTGCAGAAAGAGTAAATATTCCCGTAGCATCAACACTTCTTGGAAAATCAATTTTTCCTGAAGAACATCCTCTTGCAATGGGAGTTTATTTCGGGCAATTAAGTAATTCCAAAGTAGCTGAGTTTATTCATAATTCGGATTTTCGCTTAATGTTAGGGGTAATTTTAAGTGATATAAATCTTGGAATGTTTACAGCAAAGTTTTCTCCTGATGATGCCATCTGTGCAAACATAGACGGACTAAAAATGAAAAACCATTTTTACCCGCAAATTGGTCTGGATCTTTTTATGAAAGGGTTACTTGCCAGAAAAGATATAAAAAGCCATAATACTCCTTTTCCAAGAATCCAAATCCCAAATTATCCGACAGGTGAAGACAAAGATAAAATAACCGTTAAAGCTCTTCTTTCAATAACAAATGATTTTATAGACAAAGGTTACAGGGTTATTTGTGATGTCGGGGATTGTTTATTTGGCGGGCAGGAGTTACAAATGCGGGGAGCATCTACTTTTCTTTCACCGGCATATTATTTAAGTATGGGCTTTGCTATTCCAGGGGCTGTGGGTGCACAGATAGCCGATCCGGCTCGTCGTCCGATTGTAATGGTCGGAGACGGTGCATTTCAGATGACAGGACTGGAATTAATTACAATGGCTAAATATAAATTAAATCCAATTATTATTTTATTCGATAATAAAATCTATGCTACATTAAAATATTGTGAACCGCCAAAAACCATGCAACCACATAATATCCCTACTATGGACTATGCCAAAATGGCTGAGATAATGGGCGGCAGAGGTGTTACAGTAAATACTGTAGGTGATTTCAGGAAAGCACTTCAAACTGCAAAGAACACTGAAGATACATTTATACTTCTGGATGTAAAACTTGACGAAAAAGATATTTCACCAGCACTTAGAACATTTGGGGAAAGTTTTGGAAATTTCGTAGAAGCATCTGCAGTTGGGAAGATAAAGGTTTAAGATTTTTTAATATATTCACTATGTCAAAAACAGAAAATCTTGAATCTCAGGAAAAAGATTTAGATCAGGGTGAAAGTCTTTTGGCAAAACTTGCACTTGAAGCAGAGCTGGCAGATTATTCTCCTGTAAAAGGATGCATGGTCATAAGACCATATGGTTATGCGCTCTGGGAAATGATTCAGTCATCTTTAGACAGGATGATAAAAGAGACCGGACATCAGAATGCTTATTTTCCATTATTTATTCCTGAGAGTTTTTTAAAAAAAGAAGCAGAGCATGTAGAGGGTTTTGCACCTGAGTGTGCAGTAGTTACTCATGGCGGCGGAAAAGAGCTGGAAGAAAAGTTAGTTATCCGTCCGACTTCGGAAACCATAATTAATTATATGTTTAGTAAGTGGATTCATTCTTACCGTGACTTACCGCTTCTTTTAAATCAGTGGGCAAATATAGTCAGATGGGAAATGAGAACAAGATTATTTTTAAGAACTACAGAGTTCTTATGGCAGGAGGGACACACTGCACATGCTAATAAGGAAGAAGCTGAAGCTGAGGCGCTAAAGATGCTTGAGGTTTACAAAACTTTAAGTGAAAAGTTTCTTGCCATCCCTGTAATTGATGGGATAAAAACTGATAGCCAGAGATTTGCAGGAGCCATAACTACTTATTGCATTGAAGGGTTAATGAAAGACGGGAAAGCACTGCAAATGGGCACATCCCATTATCTGGGACAAAACTTTGCAAAAGCATTTGATACTAAGTTTCAGGATCAAGGCGGACAGCTTCAATATGTTTATCAGACAAGCTGGGGAGTCTCCACCAGATTAATCGGAGCAATCATTATGGCTCATAATGACGAGAAAGGATTGAAACTTCCACCAAATATTGCACCGGTTCAAATTATTGTTGTGCCGATTTATAAAGAGGCAGCTGAAAAAGAAATTGTTTTGAAGAAATGTAAAGAGCTTGAAGAAACTTTACAAGGATCTTTTAGATTAAAAATTGACGACAGAGATCAATACAGCCCGGGATGGAAATTTAATCACTGGGAATTAAAAGGTATACCAATTCGTATAAATTTGGGGCCAAAAGACATTAATAACAACGTGGTTGAAATTGTAAGAAGAGATACAAATGAAAAATTAAAAAATGTACCACAAAACGGCCTACTACAGTATTTATTAAAGTTGTCAACCGAGATACAGGAAAATTTGTTCAGACAGGCAAAGGATTTTCAAAGTAAAAATACATTTAATGTAAATAATGAAAAGGAATTTGCAGAAAAGATTGTAAATGGAGGTTTTTTAACAGCATTTTGGTGCGGAAATAATTCCTGCGAGGAAAACATAAAACAAAAAACCAGGGCAACAATAAGGTGCATACCTTTTAAATTACCTGTTGACCAAAGTAAAAAAGAAGGTTATTGTATCTCATGTAATAAAGATTCAAAACAAAAAGTTTTTTTTGCAAAAGCATATTAAATTAATATCAAGCAAAATAACATAAGAAAGGGGAATTAAATGCTAGCAGCTGTTGAGGCACCGGTTTTAAATGTTCTACCAAAACAATCAAATGAAATCCCATGGAAAGTTCTAGTCGTGGATGATGAAGCAGCCATACGTAGAATCGTAGCTTTTAGATTACAGCAGAATGGATACCAGATTTTAACAGCTGTCAATGGAGTTGAAGCACTGGAAATTTTTAATCAAACACTCCCTGATCTTGTAATAATTGATTTAATGCTTCCGGAAATGTCTGGTTTTGAATTAACAGAACAGATTAGAAAAAAATCTTATGTACCGATTATTATTCTTTCAGCAGCAAATGATGAACCAAGCATAATTAAAGGACTTGAGTTTGGGGCAGATGACTTCGTTAAAAAACCTTTTAGCCCTCTTGAGCTTGAAATAAGAATTAAGGGACTTCTCAAGCGAATTGGCAGAGTACACTCTGTAGAAGAACAAACTCAAAATCAGACCTCACATGTCGGACAGGTTATTTTAATTGAAGATGTAAAAATTGATGTTGCAAAAAGACAGGTTTTTAGAAAAGGTCAAAGAGTCCATTTGACTGAAAAAGAATTTGCCTTACTTGAAACACTAATTAAATATGCAGGGGAACCCATGACCCATGAACACCTTTTAGAAGAAGCCTGGGGGTTCCCGGTTAGGACACAATCAGATGTTTATATAGTAAGAACGCATGTTAGCAGGCTAAGGAGTAAGTTAGAAGATAACCCGGATGAACCTACCTTGATACAAACCGTCAGAGGTATAGGTTATAAATTACCAAAGGTTAGTTAACAAATTTAAATAATTACAAAAAATGTTGTTGAAGAAACTTTCCAAATTTTTTCTTCTTTGTATAATTGTTGCTTTTAGTTTTTCCTGCAGTGTACAAAAAGAAAGCTACAAATTCTTAAGCAAGAAAAAAATAAAGATTGCTCTTGTTCTTGCAGGACCAATTAATGATTCTTCATGGAATGAAGCTGCATATAAAGGATTAAAAAGGTTTCAGAGTGATCACAAAACAGATATTGCTGTAGTGGAAAAAGTAAGCTTAGCTGATTCAAAGGATGTTTTTTCAGAACTTGCAGACAGAAAATTTGATTTAATAATAGGCCATGGTTATGAATACGGCTTCATTTTAAAAAAGATAGCGAGAAAATATCCCGAAACATTTTTTTGTTGCCTGGGCGGGGAAATAAGTATGGAGCCTAATCTGTGTTCATTTAAATTTAAGGATGAACAATATGGATATTTAATTGGCTTAGTGGCAGGATTAAATACTGCTACAAATAAAGTAGGGATTGTCGTAGGTAAAAATGTACCTTCTGTTGAAAGAACGATAACTGGAATGAGGAAAGGACTAAGATCTGTAAACCCTAAAGCTGATTTAATTGTCTCATATATTAATACATGGAGTGACATTGCAAAAGGAAGAGAAGCAGGGATTGCACAGATAAACACAGGAGTAGATGTAATAACCCATCTGGCTGATGTAAGTGGAATTGGGGTAATTAAAGCTGCTGAAGAATCAGATATTTCAGTAATAGGCGCTGTTACAGATCAGCATGATCTGGCACCTACTACTGTTATAACAAGCGGTATTGAAGATGCATCCCAGCTTGTGTATTTAGTATGTGAAAACTATTATGAAAAAATCCTGGAACCCAGAACTTACAGCTTTGGTTTAAAAGAGCAGGTTATAGATCTGACTCCGGCCTATGGAAACATAGATCCGACTACAGAAACCAAAATAAACAGGCTGAAAGATCAGCTTGTGAATTTAGAAGCAGCTCAGGAAGAAATATTAGAAAATGCCCATAAAAAAAGTAAATGAAATTCATGAAAATAATTTAGACAAAACAAATTTGGTATGGAAATAATTTAAACCACCCTGCCAGTATAAAGTATAAGGTTTGCGCATTGGGGCATCACATGAAAGCTCTATAGTAGAGCCTTCTATAAATGTTCCGCCGGCCATAATTACCTCATCTTTGTATCCGGGTAACTTACATGGAACAGGTGTAAGGTAATTGTTTACAGGACTATTTGCCTGAACTGTTTTGCAGATTTTTTCCAGGAAAGTTTTGTCATTTAATTTTACTGATATAACAATATCTGTTTTTATCTCATCCGGTTTTGGATTAACTTCATATCCGCTTTTTTGAAACATATAACCTGTAAGTGAAATACCTTTTAATACCTGATTTATAACATGAGGTGCAAAAAATAATCCCTGAAAGATTGACCTGCTCATATCAAACATACATCCGCCAGCCTCTGCAATTCCAGGTGCTGTAAGTCTGCTGGCTGCCATATGAACATACTCTTTCTTTCCTGCAATATAACCACCTGAAGGGACTATTCCTCCACCAAGATTTTTAATCAGCGATCCACATGTAATATCAGCTCCTGCATCTGTAGGTTCTCTGTCTTCCGTAAACTCACCAAAGCAGTTATCAACAAAACAAATAATATTTTTGTTAATGCTTTTTACAAGAGAAATAATCTTTGCGATTTCAGAAACAGTTAAAGATTGTCGCCAATGATAACCTTTTGATCTCTGAATAAAAACCATTTTTGTTTCAGGAGAAAGATGTTCTGGAATAGCATCAAAATCTATTGTCGGGACAGGTACAGGACCTGCTCTTACCAAGGGTATTTCTTTATATGTAATCCCAAAATCAGCCAATGATTTAATTATCGGATTTAATGTATCATAAGGTTCCCCTGCTATTGAAATCAGCTCATCGCCCGGTCTCAAACATCCAAACAAACAACACGAAATAGCATGTGTACCTGAAACAAAGTGCGGTCTTACAACAGCAGCCTCTGTATTAAATATCTGTGCAAAAATCTGATCTATTTTTGCCCGTCCAAGATCGTCATGCCCGTATCCTGTAACCCAGCTAAAATGCTGCTCACCGACCTGATTATCAATAAATGCTTTTAATACCTTATTAAAATTTATTTGTTCAATTTTATCAAGGGACAGGAAATATGAGGCAAGATATTTTTCGCCATCTGCTATTAAGGTATCTGCAAGTTCTTTAATTTGCAATTGTTAATTCTCCATTTAATGACCACGGATTTGCCCGGGTGATTTTGACGTTTACAATTTTACCCATTAACTTATTACAATTGGCTCCTGCAACATCGTAATTCACAAGTGTATTTTTTCTGGTTCGTCCCATTAATCTGTTTTTATTTGTCTGACTTACATCTTCCACTAAAACTTCCTGAAGGGTATTGAGCAGTTTCTTGTTTTTCTTTTCCATAATTTCATTTACAACTGAATTTAAATATCTTAGATGTTCGTTTTTTTCTTCTTCTGAGATTTGATTTTCCCACATTACACTTGGTGTATCTGGTCTTGGAGAATATGCAGCAGTGTTACATGCATCAAATTCAATCTCCTGAACAGCTTTTACAGTATTTAAAAACTGTTCCTGTGTTTCACCGGGAAAACCTGCTATAAAATCACTTGTAATTGCAGCATCAGGTATTTTTGATCTGATTTTTTCCACCATTTTTTTATACTTGTCCACTGAGTAAATTCTTGCCATGCGCTTTAAAACTGTATCATCTCCGGACTGCATCGGAATATGAAAATACTCACATGCTTTTGGTAGTTCAGCTATTGTATCAATTAACTCATCTGTAACATGAAAAGGATGCCCTGTAAGAAACCGAATCCTTTCAATGCCTTCAATATCATGAATATACTTTAAAAGCTTTGCCAGTGAGTATTCCGGATCTTCAGGAATGTATCCAAAATTTGCTTTTTCTTTGGAATAGTTTGATGAAATATCATAGCCATATGCAGTAACATTTTGTCCAAGCAAGGTTACCTCTTTAAAACCTTCAGATGCCAATCTCTGAACTTCTTTTAAAATCACCTCGGGTGTTCTGCTTTTTTCTCTGCCGCGTACTGACGGAACAATACAGTAAGTACAGTTAAAATTACACCCGAGAATTACATTGACCCATGCAGTTACTTTTGTCTGTCTGATTACAGGAAGCTCTGGAAGTTCAAATGGAAGCTCTTCTTCAATCTCACAGGTTTTTTTTCCGGCTTCTGCTTTTTGTATAAGTTCAGGGAGCTTATGAATATTATTTGTCCCAAAAACAATATCTACATAAGGAAAATTAGATTGCAGCCATTTTCTTTTATCCTGAGCCAGGCAGCCAGCTACTCCAATTAAAAGATCAGGATTTTGTTTCTTTTTCTTTCCTGCAATTCCAAGCTGGCTGTAAAAGCGATGATTTGCTGCTTCCCGAATAGTACACGTATTAAAAATTACAAGATCTGCCTTATCAATATTTTCAGTAAGTTTATAATCAATTTCATTTAAGAGCCCAAGCATGTGCTCTGAGTCTGCTTTGTTCATCTGGCATCCAAAGGTTTCTATATAGATCTGTTTCATGGATGAAATTATACCTTAGTTTGCAAAAATCTTTTTACAGAAAAATTACATAGATTTGTCATTATCAAACATTATTTCTTACATAGTTTCATTAATATAAAAATTAAATAATACAAATCAAACAAAGGTCACACATGGAGATTACAAAGGCGTATCCTCCAAATTTTAATCGACTTACACAGGACTTAACAGGTTCAATTAATCAGCATTTGAATACCCCTTCTGATGTACCTATTACAATACAAACATTAGACAGTCTAATGAACAAATTTTGGTCTAATCCACTTCAAACACAATCATTTTTTTGCCTCAATCTTTGGAATGCCTGTGAGAAAGTAGTTTCCACTCTGACACAGGAAGCACAAAAAATAAGCAAAGAAGATAATTCATTTAGTAGTGTACATAAATGTCCGGTAATTTTTAGCACAAGAGAGGGTTTAGTTATTGCATTAAACTTGAAGTCTAACGGAGGTAGTTTTGAAGTAGATTCTGTGGCTGCAAACCCAGGAGGTTGTTCAATAGATGTTGCAAGGGCATTAAATAATTTTGGTACACCATTTAAACTAATTGGAATGAGAGGAATTGGGACTATAAGCGATAATTTTAATCTTTTACTGGAGAAAGAGGGAATAGATCCTCATCATTTACTGGAGATAAACGGTGACACTAGGTATTTCATGTGCTTTCTTGCTAATAAAAAAGAACACTGGGTTGTTTCTTCATCGCCATGTTTAACATCTCAAGAGCTGGATAGTCTTACCAGTCAGTTAATGGATGCATGCAGAAATAATAAAGGACAAGTTTTAGCCCTTGCAACTAATCCGCCGCTTGGCGCAAAAAATAATTATATGCCAGATATTATAAAAGAGACAAAAAATAAATCAAGCATGTTTGTAATATATGACACAAAGTTACATACAGTTGGAAAAGAATTATTAGATGCTGTTCTTGAATCTGCACCAGGAATGATAAAGCCAAATTTGGCTGAGTATGCAGAAATTGTTGGTATAGAGGAAGAAAAATTAAGAAGCGATAAAAATTTAATTATACATTTAGCACAAGAGGTAATTAAACAATATGGAATTAAAATGATTTTAGTTTCAATGGATAAAGACGGAGCTATGCTTATAGATAAACATAGAGCTGCCATTGCAAGTGCTCTTCCAGTAGAAGTAGTTAGTACAATTGGTGCGGGAGATACAGGAATTGCTGCAATAATAGATAAAAGTAAAAAACAAAAAATGTCAATCAGAAAACCAAGTGATAGTCATTTTAAAGAATTTCTTAAAGCTTTTGTTGCAGCAGGATCTGCAACAGCTAAAAAGCCAGGAACAGAGCTTGCTACCTTAGAAGAAGTACAGGATATGGAAAAAAATGTAAGCGTAAAGTTCGTTTAATATCTCACCCTTCTAAACAAATCACTTGCCGGGTTAGAAATTTTATCCAAAAACAGAACTCCGTCCAGATGATCTATCTCATGCTGAATAGCATGTGCCTCAAAATCTTTTGTAGACAGGATTTTTGCTTCCCCTTTAGCATTCTGATAGGCCACTACTATATGCATTGCCCGTTTTACATTTGCAGTAAAATCAGGAATGCTCAGGCATCCTTCCCGTACAATTTTGAAATCTGACACTTCTAAAATTTTCGGATTGATTAAAATCAATAACCCATTATTTAGGTGTGGTTTTCTGGCTCTTGAAATATCAATTCCAATTATTCTTTGAAGATTTCCTGTCTGTGGAGCAGCAAGCCCTACACAATATTTATGGCTGTTAAGGGTTTCAATAAAATCTTTAAGAAAAGTTTCCAAAGAAGAATTAAAATTTGTTACTTCTTTTGAAAGTTGCTTTAGAATTGGATCTGGATATTCTAAAATTTGTAATACTGCCATAATTTCAATACAATGCAAATAAGGCGAGATTAATTACGCCTCTACAATTTTTTTTACCTTTAGAGGCTTGCTACCTCTTCTAGTTCGTATTTGATCTCTACATTGAGACTTAATGCTAACTTGTTTAAATCACTTCCTAATTTTCTGGTATCAATATTATTTGGCACTTCAGCTTCTAAATACATTATATAAATTGGTTTTGATTCACTCCCAAAACGCCTTGTACTCAGATCAGTTATATTTACACTGTTTTTTGCCAGTAAACTTGTTACCTGATAAACAATGCCTGGCTTATCTGCTCCGTATAAATGAATTACACATAACTGTCCCGGCTCAGAACTTTTCCTATAAACATCTTCATGCCTAAGCTGATGAGTATAAACTGTTAATCCTCTTTTTTGGGTTACTATCTGAAAGGCGTTTTGTATTGTTTCTGTGTTATAAACCGGTTCAGTTGAAATCAAAAGTAACATTGCAAATTGATTCCCGATAATTGTATGGGATGAGTCATTAATATTTGCACCAAGCTCAAACAGGGCCTTACTAATATCTGCTACTATCCCGGGACTGTCTGTTCCTAGTACAAAAACTGCAAAATAATTCTTTGATTCATTCATATGGGAAAAGTTATTGGGTTAATTCTACTGATAGTATAAAGGAAAATCAATATTAATCCCTGTTTTTTTATATTTCACAAAAATTAACTTACATTCCAGGTGTTTATTTGTTACTGCCTAGCTATGTTACTAAGTCTAATCTGACTAACTTACAAAGAAAGGTTTTGCCTGGTTTATCCAGCAAAACCTGAAAAATGATACAAAAGGTAGACTGCGAGCACTTTGCAAAGCCCGACAAGCGAGGTACGAAGCAAGGAGGGCGGTAGGCAAAAACATTTATTTCTTAACTAATTTGGTGCACAGCGTAAAAGATATGCTTTACAGTTAAGAGATCTGTTGTCCTGTTTACAGCAATCGGGTGTTTTTTGAGGAAAGCCGGCAATGCATTTTAAAGAATAATCAGAGTTTGTACAGTAAGCTTTAAGCCCGTTAGAACAAATGACCTTTCCACTTACAGAACAAAACGCCTCTCCCTGCAAATTAGCTACTGGTTTTCCCGGAGTCCCGACTTCTGACTTTAAAGTAAATAACCGGGAAGCTATTCCACTGGGTGTAGAAGCTATAAGTTCTGCATCAGTTTTCTGGGCTATAACACTAAATGGAAAATCAATAACTACTTTCATTTCTGTTCCATGATTAAAGACAGAAACTTTTTTAATATCTGCCATTAGAGATGACGGGAAAATAGTAACCTTGGTACTGGATATACCTTTTGGATTTTGAACAAGATTGTCTATATTGTCTTTATCCTTATACAGAAATGATCTCCCTATAAAATTATCTCCTTTTACATTTAAAGTAACTCTGTTTTTAATTTTGCTACTTGAAATCCTTGTAATTAACGGCTTTGCGACTTTTCTTGTTTTTATGCTTTTCCCTTTAAAGACAGAAATTTCAAGAGGAGGAAATATATAAATTACACCGTTAAGCGATGTCCCGTCATTTAAATTCAGGGCAAATTTCGCTTCTCCTTCTTTAATACTGTCAGGAATTGATAAATTCAAAATATATCTTTCGGGCTGTCCTAATATAGGAGTAATAGTAAAAGGGATACCTTTGTAAATAAATCCGCTGCTGTCTTTTAAATCAACAGAGGCAATCGTTATATCAGGCTCACCTGAGGGCAGTTTGATTTCAAATGAAGGATTGGAGCCTGTGTATGCAAAACCGGATCTGTTAAGAAAAGCATCAGTTACAATAGGTAATTCTATAATATCGGGCAGTTTTGGATTTGAAACTACATCTATGGTTACTGTCTGAAACTGGTTTTGTAGAGAAACAATGCTGGTATCCGGACAAGTTACTGTAAGCTCCGGTTTGCACAAAAGTGCAATGCCATTTGTTTTACAACATTCAAAAGAATTTATTGAATTGAATCCGGGAAGACATTTTGGAGTATATGTTTGATCAGAACATGCTGCAAGTACACCGCCTGAACACAAGACCATATCATCCTGGCAATATGCTCTACTATTTATCAGTCCTGATGAAGAACTTGAAGAAGTGTTTGTAGGTGTTTTGCAAAGAGGAGGTTGTGATTTGCAGTTAAGTGAGATTCCATTATTCTTGCAGCAGTCAGCTATATCGGATTGAAAACCTGGTAAGCAGGTAGGAATATAATCCGGATCACTACAAGCAGCTACAAGACCACTAGTACATGAAACAGAACTGTTTAAACAGAATGCTCCACTACTGCTGGTATTTATTTGATTTGATAAAACTAAAATTACTATACCACTTGAAGAAGAACTTGATGAACTGCTTGAAGAACCTGAAGATGTATTTGCAGAGTGGGATGCATCTTCATGTCCCAAGCAATGCAAAGGAATAAAATTTTCTAATGAAAAGGCCAGTAAGGCTGTAGCAAGAGCTATTGAAAGCATCGTTTTGCTTTTTGATATTTTATTAATCTCAAATAACATAATTTTCTTAAATAATTTTTAAGTCTTATAAAGTGTCCATATGGATTATGGCATATGAATACAAGTAATTTGCAATGTTTATAATTTTTTAAAGATCGGGTAGATGCAGACTGCAGCCTGCATCTACACAAGTGGTCTACATAAGGTTAAGGCCTTAACGTAAATGCTTTGGATGCGGAGCCTCTTGGAGTAGATATAACCAGAACTATATCTGAGCGTCCTTTCAGTCCATCAGGTGATGTAAGTTTAACCTTAAGGAACTCGCCACTTGCTGAAACTGAAACTTCTTTTGCTTCCAGATTGAAACTGGATGGGAAAACAGTAACAGTTGTATTTGGAGAGTTTGAAGGATTTGCTACAAACTTTGTACTGTTTTTATCTTCAAAGAAATATGCCTTTCCAATAAAATATTTTCCTCTTATGTTTAATGTAATTGTTTCACCATCAGCTGTTGCACTTACTCTTGAAATAATTGGTGCAAAAACCGGTTTTGTAGTTCTGTTATTTCCATTAAATACTTTGGCTTTTACCGGAGAGATTATATAGATTACGCCAATATAAGAAGTTTTATTACTTGCGTTAAGTGCAAACCTTAGTTCTCCTTTACTTACTTTATCGGGAATGGACAAAGTTAAGATAAAGATATCATCACTGTTAAGTTCTTTCTTAAGAGTAAATGGAACTTTCTTATAGATGACTCCGCTTGAATCTTTCAGGTCAACAGAGGTAATTATAGAGTCAAATAATCCGGGTGATTTAATTTCAAAAGATGGATTTGAAGATGCAAATGCTACTCCAGTATAACCATCTGGAATAAAAGATTGTTCTTGTGTATTTGGAAGATCAGGACCTGAAAGAATCTCTATTGAGATTGGATTAAATCCGTTTCCACCAAATATACGCGGTCCACCACCACCGCCTGAAGAAGAGCTTGAACTGCTTCCACCGGAAGAAGAACTTGAACTGCTTCCACCAGATGAACTGGAGGAAGAGCCGCCTGAAGAGCTGGATGATGAGCCACCAGAAGAAGAGCTTGAGCTGCTTCCACCGGATGAACTGGAGGAAGAGCCGCCTGAAGAGCTGGATGATGAGCCACCAGAAGAAGAGCCTGAGCTGCTTGACGAGCCAACACAAAGAGGTATTCTGCACTGATGAGTAGTATTATCATGGCAGCACGGTGTATTATTCAGACAACTAAACGTTTCACTTAATCCACAGTCAGGAACTGCTCCTGAAGAACAATATGATCCGCTGGTATTGCAGGAAGGAGAAATACAATTCGGTGTTCTGGCAGCCCCGACTAGTGAGCCGTTCATAATGCAGTAAGGCATAGATCCAACACATTGAAAAGTTTCACCTGCTGTACAGTCAGGAATATATCCGCCATCACAAAAAGTACCATTATTCATACATGATGGTTCTATACAGTTAGGTACTCTGCAAATATCAGTACCGGCAGTAAAACAACAAGGAATGTTTCCGACACCACCTATACATTTAAATCTTTCAGGAAAAGAACAGTCAGGGATAAGTCCTGCGGTACAGAAACTTCCACTTGTACAGGCAGGAATAATACAATTTGGAGTTCTTTTATCAAAGGTAACTTTATTAATGCAAATAGGAATACTTCCTGAGGAACCAGTACATTTGAAATCTTCACTGGTAGTACAGTCAGGAACATAACCATTAGAACAATATGTTCCTGTAGAACAAAGAGCAGCACCTGAAGTAGTAGAAGAACTGGTAGTAGAAGATGTAGTAGAGGATGTAGTAGTGCTGCCTGACGGTGAACAGATAAAGGAAATATCAGGTCTGCAATATAATGATATACCACTGCTTTTGCAACATTCTATAGGCTGAAAGTTAGGATCTCCAAAACAAGTGGGAGTATAGTTCGGGTCAACACAGGATACAGCTAAACCACTGGTACATACTGCCATTCCATTGGCACAAGTTAAACCTATTTGTGATGCCTGTGCATTGGCCGGCATAGAAAAAAGATTTTTAAAATTAAAGTTAAATAGAGATAATAATGATAAGTTAAGTAAAAATATCATTAACAGACTGGTTGAGAGCTTTAGGCCTTTTGATTTTTGTTTATTGTTCATTTATTTATATCCTTCTTAAAATACTATACTGTTAATTTTGTTCATGACTTATAACAAAGTTAAACATATTTGAGAAACGCAGTTAATTGTACAATCACACAAAAGAAATTTCTACGTAATACAAAAAATTAATCTGAAATTTAATTTCGTGATTCATGATTAAGGTCAAAGAAAATCACAAAGATTAAAAAAATCTAATCTTTGTGACTCCTTAAATAAGTATTATTAGGGATTTATAAAAATCTGTTTAGAAGCTGTACCAAGCGGGGTTGACAGAATCAGTGTAGTCTCTGTCAAATCACTTTCATCAGAAACTGTCAGTGTAATTTTAATTATGTCACCAGATGTGGATACTGAAGTTTCTTTAATCTGAGCATTCAGACTGGATGGAAGAATAGTTACTATTGTGTTTGATAAGTTTTCCGGACTTACTACAAATTTAGTACTGTCCTTATCGCTGAATGAGAATGCTTTTCCTATAAAGTTTGCACCTTTTACTGTAAGAGTAACAGTTTGATTATTTTTGTTAACCAGTACTCTTGAAATAATCGGTTTTGAAATTTGTTTTCCTCTGTTACCTTTTAGTACTTTTACTTTACTTGGAGGATTAAAGATATTTAGTGCTCCTATAAAAGCTTTACCCTCGCTTAGATTCAGTGCAAACCTTGTTTCACCAGGATTGTTTATATCTGGAAGTGAAACAGTAAGAATGTATCTGTCAGACTTACCTGCTATTTCAGAAATTGTAAAAGGTAATCTCTTATAGATACTGCCTGAAGTGAAATCTTTCAGTTCAATTGATACAACACTTGCCGGATCAATAGAATCAGAAAGTTTAATTTCAAATGAAGGATTTGATCCATTTATAGCATAGCCAACTTTACTTTGAAGATCAGAGGATAATGCAGGCAGCTTAAATATTTTTGGAAGTTTAGGGCTTGAAAGAATCTCTATTGAGATTGGATTAAATCCGTTTCCACCAAATATACGTGGTCCACCGCCGCCGCCTGAAGAAGAGCTTGAGCTGCTTCCACCGCTTGAAGAAGAACTACTACTGCCAGATGAACTGGAGGAAGATCCACCTGAAGAGCTGGATGATGAGCCACCAGAAGAAGAGCCTGAGCTGCTTGACGAACCAACACAAAGGGGTATTCTGCACTGATGAGTAGTATTATCGTGGCAGCATGGTGTATTATTCAGACAACTAAACGTTTCACCTGCTCCACAGTCAGGAACTGCTCCTGAAGAACAATATGATCCGCTGGTATTGCAGGAAGGAGAAATACAATTCGGTGTTCTGGCAGCCCCGACTGGTGAACCATTCATGATGCAGTAAGGCATAGATCCAACACACTGGAAAGTTTCGCCTGCTGTGCAGTCAGGAATATATCCGCCATCACAAAAAGTACCATTACTCATACATGATGGTTCTATGCAGTTAGGTACTCTGCAAGTATCACTGATATTATCAAAGCAACAAGGAAGATTACCGACACCACCTATACATTTAAATCTTTCAGGAAAAGAACAGTCAGGGACAAGTCCTGGCATACAAAAACTTCCGCTGCTTGTGCAAAGAGGAATAATACAATTCGGGGTTCTTTTATCAAAGGTAACTTTATTAATGCAAACAGGAATATTAGAAGAAGAACCAATACATTTAAAATCTTCACTAGTATTACAGTCAGGCACAAAACCATTTGAACAAAATGTCCCTGTAGAACAAAGTGGTACTACTATAAAACCTGAAGTTGTTGTTGATGTAGTGGATGTAGAACTGCCAGTGGGTGCTGAGCAGACAAAAGTAATATCAGGCCTGCAGTTGAGTGAAATACCGCTACTCCTACAGCATTCAATTGGTTGAAAATTAGAATCCCCGAAACAGGTAGGTGTGTAGTTTGGATCCACGCAGGAAGCATCTAAACCACTGGTGCATACTGCCATTCCATTAGAGCAAAATAAAGTTGTCTGAATTTGCTGAGCACTGGCTCTGAAGGACTTGTTTGAAGAGGCGGGAAAGAAAAAAAGATTTTTAAAATTAAAGTTCAACGGAGATAACAGTGAAATATTTAACAGAGCTATAAGACATAAACTTACTAAGAACTTTAGACAGCGAGGCCTGCTTGCTTTATTCATGATTGGTATGTATCCTTCTTAAATAGTGAGCTTTATATAACTATTAAAAATATCTTTAATAGATGTAAATTATTGTACTGCAAACCTCAAAGGAGCTGAAAAAATTTAATAATGTCTTTATTTTTACTTACTTCCTTCTCTTGCAGGAAATAATATCTGTAAAATCAATTGAGGAATTTGAATTTCTGTCCTGGCATGAGAGCTTCCCATCCAGACAAACAGGTATATTGTTTGGTTTTGAACAGACCGGTTCTAATTTGCCTGAACAGGCAGGCTGGTTAAAACTATTACAGCGGGGAGTTGTACTTGCATTTTTTGTTTTAAACTGGCAGGCACACTTGCAGGAAGTTTTATCCTCTCTGCAGTATTTAAATCTTTCTCTGTTAGTGGGACATAAATTTTCTTTGTTTTCACAAGTCTGAATTTGTTTTGTTCCTAAAAACACTCTTTGTGATAAAGAACAAAATGCAGCGCCTACGAAGAAAAAATTCATGGATTGTGTTATACAGCCCTGTCCTGCAAATTCATTTGTAAGTCCATAATTTGAACCACAGTCAGGAATTGAACCAGATGTACAGGATGGGGTTCCGGAATTACACATAATCTGTCCATTCAGACAAAATGGAACATTAGCTCCTGAAGATGACCCACCGGATGAAGAGCCGCCAGAAGAGGAAGTAGAAGAAGACGTCGAGGTAACACAAGAACCTTCTCCGCCAAAGCAGCTAATAAAATTTCCACAGCCTGCTTCATTGGAAAAACTAATACAGCACGGAGCCTTACCTTCCGGGCAGACAAAATTTTGACCAATTGGACAAATAGGATTATTGTTAGAGTCACACATAATTACTCCACTAGAAGTTGAGGATGAAGATGTTGATGATGTTGATGTTACGCAAGATCCTCTGCCACCAAAACAGCTAAGTCCATTACTACAGCCTGCTTCATCAGAAAAATTAATACAACATGGAGCTTCTCCAGATTGACAAACAAAACTCTGGCCAATAGGACAATCAGGAATACCATCACCACCACACATAATTACTCCGCCTGTTGTTGAAGATGTAGAAGAAGTAGTCGATGTACCGCAGAAACCTCTTCCTCCGTAACAGCTTAGTCCTGTGCTGCAACCTGCT
>MFRN01000005.1:0-28152 GCA_001784585.1 Candidatus Melainabacteria bacterium RIFCSPLOWO2_02_FULL_35_15
AGTTTTAAATGGATTTCCCTGAATTTTTTGTCAAACGTGCGTTAAAATTCAATCTCATACTTTGCCATAGGCCTGTTTAAAAGTTCTTCTAGAACAGTTTTTGGATTTTTATTTTTTACTGCAATTTTATATACAGCATTTGCAATTGGTGTGTTTATTTTATATTTTTTTGCCAGACTGACCATTGCTTTAACTGTTTCTGTCCCTTCTGCTGTCTGACCAAGTTTTTTTAAGATATCTTTTAGCTTTTTTCCTCTTGCCAGTTCATATCCTACTTTGTAATTCCTGCTGTTTTTGCTGCAGCAAGTGGCTATTAGATCCCCTATTCCAGCAGCTCCTAAGAGGGTTTTAGCACTTGCACCTTCTTTTATTGCAATTTTTGAGATTTCAATTAGTCCTCTGCTAATAAGTGCTGCTTTCGTGCTTATATTAAAACCAAAACCATCAGACATTCCTGCTGCAATTGCAATGACGTTTTTAAGTGCCCCTGCTATTTCTACACCATTTACATCTCTGTTTATGTAAATCCTGAAAAATTTTGATGAAATAATTTTTTGTAAAAACCCTGCGGTTTTAATATCACCTGATGCGATTACAGATATAATTGGTGCTTTTGAAATTACATCAAGCGCAATGTTTGGACCTGATAAAATGGCGAATTTATTTTTTGGTAAATATTTTTTTAATATTTGTGATGGTCTTGTATAGTCATTTGTTGTTATTCCTTTTGTAGCGCTGAGCAATATTATTTTTTTACTTAGGTTTAAATGTTTTAATTTTAAAATTAAACTTTTAAATGCATTTGTAGGTACAGCAATAATTATTACGCCTGTATTTGTAATTGCAGCTTTTAGATTCGTTGTAATTTGAATGTTCCTGCCTAGCAGAACTTTTTTTGGTCTAAGCAGTGCTCTTGTATTACTTAAAACCCTGTATTCTTCTTTGCTGAAAGTCCAAAGAGTAACTTTATGCCCTTGGTTACTTAATAACCATGTTAATGTGCCACCCCAGCTTCCTGCACCTAGAATTGAAATTTTGGTTTTGCTCATAATGTAAATTATTTAAAACTACTAAATTAAATCAATTTAACTTGAATTGATTATGTTGTTTTTGAATTTGTTTTATAAAAATTAATTTTATTTTATTGTAATACACGTAAATTCTTCTTATTTTGTTGTTTTATTGACCTGCTGTAAAATAAATGTACGATATGAAAAAATATTCGAATTTTGAATACCCGGGAAAACTTTTTATTGTTGAAGGTATTGATGGTTCTGGAAAGAGTACACAGTTAAAACTTTTACATCAATGGCTGCAAAACGAAGGCTTTGGAGTTTTTTTTAGTGAGTGGAATTCTTCTCCGCTTGTTAAAACTACTACAAGACGTGGAAAAGCAAAACAAATTTTAACCCCGACTACATTTAGTTTAATTCATGCTACTGATTTTGCAGACAGAATTGAAAGAGAAATTATTCCGCCAATTAAGGCTGGTGCAATAGTCCTTGCTGACAGGTATATTTACACAGCTTTTGCGAGAGATGCGGCCCGCGGTGTAGACTCTAAGTGGGTTAGAAAACTTTATGAGTTTGCTGTAAAACCTACAATTGCTTTTTATTTTAAAGTACCTTTAAATATTGCACTTGATCGTATTTTAAGCAGTAGGACAGAAATTAAATATTATGAAGCCGGAATGGATTTGGGTTTATCAGCTGATATTAAGCAAAGTTTTAAATTATTTCAGGAGAAAATTTTAACTGAATATGAAAAAATGATTGAAGAATACGGATTAACAGTAATTGATGCTACTTTACCTATAAATGATCAGCAAAAAAAAGTCAGAGAAATTGTTTTAAAAAAAGTAAAAGAGTTGAAAAAATTTCCGAAACCATTTCGGTTTTATTCACAATTACCTTCAAAAGACAGGGAAAAAAAATCGACTTTTTAACTGGCGCTTTATTCAAGAAGCCACAGGGGCTGATATTTCGAATAAGAATAATTTTTTAAAAATTTCCTGTCAATAACATTTGGATTTATATTTCTTTCCATGGATCCTATAAGCACATCAAATATTGATCCGCCTTTCCAGGTCTCTTCAACCGGCATGTCTTTTTTTCCGTATTTTCTTGCAAGATATGGAAATCTTTGTTTAGCTAGTTTTTGTGTATATTTTATGGCCTGATTATAATCACCCAGATAATCCACCAGTCCGACTTTTTTGGCTTGTTTCCCTGTGTAAATTAATCCCTGAGCAATCTTTGCAAGAGTGCTCTTTTGAATATTTCTTCCTTTTGAAACATCACTTAAAAATTGATCGTAAGTATCATCTAGCAACGATTGCAATATCTTTCTTTCTTCCGGCGTCATTGGCCTGGCTGGATTACCAATATCCTTATAATCTCCTGATTTTATAACAACACCCTTGACTCCGATTTTATTTAATAAGTCATAAAAATTTAAATATGAAGTTATTACTCCAATACTTCCTGTAAGAGTTCCAGGGTTTGCAAATATTGCATCAGCTGCTGAAGAAATATAGTAACCACCTGATGCTGCTACATCACCCATAGTTATAACAACAGGTTTTTTCTTTCTTGCATTAATTACAGCTTTATATAATTCCTGACTTGCAGCTACTGTGCCACCGGGGCTGTTAATTCTTATAACAATTGCTTTTACACTTTGATCTTTTGCAGCTTTTACTATTAAATCTAATACTGAGCTGCTTGATGTTAAATCTCTAAAAAAAGATGAACCTGCCGTGTCACTTATTATGCCGTCTAATTTGATTACTGATATTTTTTCACCTTTAAATGCACCTTTAAAAGGTGTTTGTATTACAGGGAAGCGGTTATTGCTTTCTATAGAATGTTTTGAACTGATTATTTCAAATTTTGGCTTTTGAAAAAACAATCCTATTACTATGCAGATTATACATATTACAATTATCAAAGCGGCAATGTTTTTATTGTAGTATTTCATTATGCTGACAGTGATATTTTAACTGGTAAGCCAATGTACAAACCTAATTATAATTTCTTTTTTAAGATAAACAATAGATGGTTGAGATATATATCATTGTTTTTGATAATCTTTTTCTTTTTATTTAGCAGCTTTAATTTGTTTGCTCAGGATATGAATGGTTTACAAAGTATGGATTCAAATTCAAATCTTGATGATGAGCAATTGCCTGAATCAAGTATAACTACCAAGATTTATAGAAGCACTGATAATTCAGGTGAAATTCTTCCTGAAGCAGAAGCTGAATTAGATCCTACTTCAGGTGTTGATGTAATTAACAAGGACGAATTAGTAGGAAAACAATCAGACTCAATGAATAAAATTCTACACAGAAAAAAAATTAACAACAAAGCTGCCATAAAAAAATCTCTGGACAATACATGGATACCCTGGGTGTTATTTGTAGTTATATTAGGTTTATTGTTTGCTTTAATAAAGGCAATAAAAAAAATAAAAATTTAACTTGGGCGCTAGAGGATTCGAACCTCTGACCACTTGTACGTCAAACAAGTGCTCTACCAACTGAGCTAAGCGCCCTGCTCTAAGATTTAATATTTATGTCAGTTTATAACTATATCAAAAAAATTTCCTAATCAG
Source organism: Candidatus Melainabacteria bacterium RIFCSPLOWO2_02_FULL_35_15 (assembly GCA_001784585.1). Taxonomy (GTDB): domain Bacteria; phylum Cyanobacteriota; class Vampirovibrionia; order 2-02-FULL-35-15; family 2-02-FULL-35-15; genus 2-02-FULL-35-15. The sequence continues at coordinate 3,616 of MFRN01000005.1, forward strand.
CTTTAAAAGGTTTGTTGAGTTGATTGGCTTTCTTTTCCTGCAAAGCCTTCCGGAATCAGCTGATAGCCACCACCATAAACTGTTTTAATATATTTTTTTTCACCAATTTCTATGCGGGTTCTTAAATGCCTTATGTGAACCCTTATTGTGTCAACATCATCGTCTGGAGAATAACCCCAGACCTCTTCAAGCAGTTTACTTGTAGTTACTGTTTGACCATGGTGCTGTATTAGACAGTGAAGCACTTCAAATTCAATAGGTGTTAATCTTACAACTTTATCTACAATTTTTACTTCTCTGCTTTCTGGTATTAACGTAATATCACCTACATGTAATAGTTCTGGCAGTGTAGCTGCCGCTGTTGATTTACCGGATCTTCTTAGTAGGGCTTTAACTCTTACATATAACTCTGGTAGTTCAAATGGCTTTGTTAAGTAGTCATCTCCTCCGGAGTTAAATCCTTGTACTTTGTCACTAGTACTGGACAATGCGGTTAACATTAGTATTGGAATTTCTTTTGTCTTTTCTAGTTGCCTTATTCTTTGACAAGTTGTAAACCCGTCTGTGCCGGGCATCATAAGATCAAGAATAATTAAATCTGGAATTTCTTGCTGTGATACTGCCATTCCGGTTAAGCCATCGTTGGCAGTAAATATTGTGTGACCTTGAATTTCAAGATTTACTTTTATTAGTTCTACGATAGATGGATCATCATCAATTATTAAGATTTTACTCAAAGCTAATACTCCTCTTAACAAACCAGTTTATATTTTATGTAATGCCCAAAAGTTATACAAATATAATACTTAATGTGTAGTATTAAGCTTTGTATATATTGCTTAACAAGGTTACTGCACATAATATAGAATTATCTGCAAGCCGTTTGCTTGAATTTTGCCTTGATTGCTTGTTATAAAAGAACAAAGAAAATTAAAAAGGATATATAGAGGTTTATTTAAATTTAGATAATAGTTCAATCGTTCTCTTTGATTTAATCGTATTGCAATATATCAGCAATGTCGATTTTATTCTTTATAAGCATATATCTGTCCTTTATGAGCTTAATGTATTGAGGAGTTGAAATATCATCGGTCCAAAGTATTAAGGCATCTTCATTATCATCCTGGTAATAATTCTTTCTGATACCAAGTTGCTTAAAGTCATATTTTGAATACAATGCTATTGCGGCTATGTTTGAAGCTCTTACTTCAAGAGTTAACCATTTGATATTATTACGTATAGCGGAATCGATTAATTTATATAGTAATATATCAGCAATATGCCTTCGACGATATCTTTGGCAAACAACCATTGTAGTTATATGCCCTTCATTACCTACGATCCAATAACCTGCATAACCAACTATTTCTTTATTATCAGAGTTCGATTCACAAACAAAATATTTTGAATGTTCGGTTTTTAATTCATTAATAAATGACTTCTTGGACCAATGATGTGTTTCATATGTCTCACATTCAACTGCATAGATTTTGTCTATATCTTGTATTGTCGCATTTCTAATTGTTATCATGATTATATTACAATTTATCAGCATATCAACCCTAAACACTTAATACAAACATTTTTACATAGATTATGTTTCAATTCTGATAAATTGGGTTACATCTTGCATTGTTTTTTGATCCTTTATTGTTTTTTTTATAAATAATTAACAATCAATAAAGCAACAATATTCAACACTTTAATCATTGGATTTATTGCCGGCCCAGCTGTATCTTTATATGGATCACCCACGGTGTCACCAGTTACAGCTGCCTTATGCGCATCAGAGCCTTTACCACCATAATTCCCTTCTTCAATATATTTTTTTGCATTGTCCCACGCACCACCACCACTTGTCATCATAATTGCTAAAAAGATACCTGTAACAATACTTCCTACAAGTACTCCTCCAATAATCTTTGATGCTGCATACATATCAAAGGGTTTTAAAAATATTATACCCAAAAGCAGAATTGTTATTGGGGTCAGTACAGGAATCAACGCCGGCACAATCATTTCCTTTATCGCACTTTTTGTAACAATATCAACACAAGATGAGTAATCTGGTTTAGTAGCATTCTCCATAATTCCTTTTAGTTCTTTGAATTGTCTTCTGACTTCTTCTACCACCTGTGAAGCTGCTTTTCCAACTGCTTCCAGTGCAAGTGCACCAAAAAGAAATGGAATTAACCCCCCGATAAACAGCCCAACCAAAACAAATGGATCACCAATGATAAAGTCTGGCATTTTTTTACCAAGAGATGCCATATGATTCTGCAAATCCTGTGTGTATGATGAAAATAATACTATTGCAGCAAGTCCAGCAGAACCAATCGCATAGCCTTTTGTAACTGCTTTTGTAGTATTGCCAACTGCATCTAAAGGATCAGTAATATTTCTTATCTCTTTTGGAAGCCTTGCCATCTCAGCAATTCCGCCAGCATTATCAGTAATCGGGCCATATGAATCAATTGCAACAATAATTCCAGTCATTGAAAGCATAGACATAACACTTAATGCAATACCATATATCCCTGCCAAAAAGTACGAAGATAAAATCCCCAGTACAATCGTAAGAACCGGAAGAGCTGTAGATTTCATGGAAACAGCAAGTCCAGCAATTATATTTGTAGCATGTCCTGTGACTGATGCTTGTGCAATGGATCTTACAGGCTTAAAGTGAGTTGAGGTATAGTACTCGGTAATTGCCATAATCAAAGCTGTAATTATTATTCCAACCAGTGAAGCTAAATAAAGTTTTATTGAAGGAATACCTAAGTCACACATAAAGTACTTTGTAGCAGGATAAAAAAGAACAGCAGAAATAATTCCGCTATAAATTACACCTTTATAAAGAGCATGCATTATATTTTGTGATTTACCCAGCTTTACAAAGAACGATCCGATAATTGAAGCAACAATTGAAATTGATCCTAATAAAAGAGGGAAAATTATTGGATACAAATTCCCTTTTGCAATATAGCTCTGGAACTCAATACTGGCTAATAACATTGCTGCAATTGCTGATACAGCATAAGTTTCAAACAGATCCGCCGCCATTCCTGCACAATCACCGACATTATCTCCGACATTATCAGCTATCACTGCAGGATTTCGTGGATCGTCTTCCGGAATACCAGCTTCAACTTTTCCTACCAGATCTGCACCAACATCTGCGGCTTTTGTATATATTCCACCACCAAGCCGTGCAAACACTGAAATTAAACTTCCGCCAAATCCAAGCCCAATTAAAGTTCTTACATTGTCACTAACATGGTTTGGATGAATAATCTGAAGTATTAAGAAGTAACCTGCTACACCAAGTAGTCCAAGCCCGACAACAAGCAAACCCGTAACCAGTCCACCTTTAAAAGCTACATCCAGTGCTGAGGCAAGCCCATTATGCGCAGCCTGAGCGCACCTGACATTTGCTCTGACTGAAATATTCATGCCGATATAACCAGCCAATGCACTGAAAAATGCACCTATAATAAAAGCTATGGAAGTATATAAACCAAGGGTAAAGTACAAAACGACTGCTAACACAACACCTACAATAAATATTGTTTTATATTGTCTATTTAAGTATGCACCGGCGCCGTCTTGAATTGCCTTTGCAATTTCCTGCATTTTGGCATTACCGGGGCTTAAACCCATAATCCACTTAGCCAACAATAATCCGCTAATGATTGCCAAAAAAGAACTGCCAATTATTCCATACCAAAGAAATTTATCCATTTTTTTCTCCTACAGCTTGCTCTACTTAAATTTAACTAGTCTGATCTAGCATTATTATATTGCCTGAGATATGATAACTATTTAGAAAGTTTGAAACAAGTAAATAACATCAAATGTAACGAGCAAAAAAAAAGAACAATATGACAACACGAACACCGCTAAGAAGAGATCTTGCAGATCTTAAGCAAAAAGTTTATATTTTAGGCGAAAAGTGTATTGAGATTTCTGATTTGTATAACAGTCTCCTGGAAAGTTATTCAAATAAACTTGAGGAAAGATTAATTAATATTACAAATGAAGTAAAAAAAGAAAGCAAAGAACTAAATGATCAATGTTTTCTTGTACTAACATTACAACAGCCATTAATAAGGGATTTAAGGTTTGTAATTGGCTCTTTACAGATTGTTTTAAGTTTAGAGAAATCAACAGAGTACTATCTTTCAACAATATCATTATTATCTGGTGTTCATATAATAAAAGCAGAAATAAAAGACCATCTTAAAAAAATGGCCAGTGTAGTCACAGAACTACTCAAGGCAAGTCTAACTTTATATTTATCTTTTAATCTGGATTCAGTCAAAGAGACGACAAAATTATTTTCAGAAATAAATTACTTACATGATCTGTTGTATAAGCAAATACTTAAAGAAGTTGCATGTGAGAGTGGAGAAAAAGCTCAGATTGAAGCTCAGCTTTTGTCTACTATAAGATCACTTGAAAAAATATCAGATTTAATTGCAAATATAACTGAGCAAGTCTATTATATTATTGTAGGTAAAAATCAGTAAATAAGTTTAATGCACGTTTGACAATAGCTCTTACAAATCTGACTAACTCTTCAAAATGTTGAAGACAGTATCTTACGCATATGTCATCTAACTACACTGGCACGTCAGTTTTAAACAGCCAGTTTTAAATATGCTAACTTTTGTTACTGTTCAGCTTCGTTGATCCGTTAAATTGGGCGGCGCTGGGGTCGAACCAGCGAAGGCTTGCGCCAGCAGATTTACAGTCTGCCCCCTTTGGCCACTCGGGCAGCCGCCCATAAGAAATAATCCGATCCAATAAGCCTTAAAAAGCCGAAGATCAGATTTGAACTGACGACCCACGGTTTACAAAACCGTTGCTGTCTTTATAACGCTTCGTCGCATCTTCGTTCTTTGTATATTTTAAGGAACTACGATGACTCCTCGCTATTTGTCTGTCTGATGTTCCGGTGCTCCAGATTTCGTTGTAGAAATCTGGAGCTTATCTAAGCCGAAGATCAGATTTGAACTGACGACCCACGGTTTACAAAACCGTTGCTCTACCACTGAGCTACTTCGGCATTACCAGCCTCTAGATTTTAGCAAATATTCAGTCTATCTTTGAGTATTTCCTTTACTTGTTCGTGTAACAATTCAATGGATTTTGAACCATCCAGCACAACATACCTGTTTTTATATATTGTGGCAAGTTCATCATAGCCACCAATTACACTTTTATAAAACTGGCTTTTTGAACTTTCCATCTTGTCTTTCATGTCTTTTTTTTCAGAGCGCTCCATAAAAACTCCAAAATCAATCCTGAATAAAAATGTAAGATTTGGCTCCGGAAGAGCAGATATTTCTACAAGTTTTAAAATTTTATTTATATCTAACCTGCGGCCAAAACCCTGATAAGCAATAGTAGAATCATAGTATCTGTCACAAAAAATAATTTTATTCTGTGCAACACCAGGCAATATTATTTTTTCATAATTATCATGTATACCGGTAAAAAATAAAAACAATTCATTGATCTCGGAAAGTTTCAAATCTTTTCTGTGTAAAATTATTTTCCTAAGCTCTTTTCCTAAAGGTGTTTCACCTGGATTTACGGTAAAAACTATATCTTTTCTTTTTGAGAAATGTTTTTTTAAAAGCTCAATTTGTGTAGTCTTGCCAGAACAATCAATTCCTTCAAAAGTAATAAAAGGCATTTTATTTACCCATAAGCGTGATCACATAATTATACAAAGAATTAAAACGGGCATCCATAGAGGTTATGTTTTCAAACTTTGGCATTGGCTTGGTGGGTGATTCCAGAAATTTTTTAAACGCCTGCTTTGACTGAAGCTTAGAAGAGCCTATTATTGGTTTGTCAGCTCTTATTAAATTCTGTCCATTCAAATGACACCCGACACAATTAGCCTTAAATATTTTCTCTCCCTTAGAAAGTGCAGCCTCACTATTGCTAGACATTGAAAAACCAGCTACTATAAAAATTGTATTAATTAAAAATAATATTAATATTAATTTAAAAGATGTAGATATTTGTTTAAGCATTTAAGTTAAACCTGCATATTTACTCTGTTTTTTTAACTATAAGCTTTATTTCTGCTGTAACTTCATTGTGCAGTTTGATCTTTATATCAAATTCACCTAGCTCACTTATAGCTTTCTTAAGTAAAATACTTTTTTTGTTAATTTCTATGCCAAGCTGACTGTTAAGTCTTTCGACAATATCCTTTGCCGTAATTCTTCCAAAAAGTTTTCCGGCTTCACCAGCTTCAGCATTCATTTCAATCTTAGCAATTTCACCAAGCTGCTTTGCAATACCTTCTGCCTGAAGTTTTTCTTCCTGATATTGTTTTTCTAATAATTCCTTTTTCTTTTGAATTCTTTTAATTTCACCAGGAGTTGGAATTGCAGCTAAATTATTTGGCAGTAAAAAATTCCTGGCATAACCGGGTTTTACAGAGACAACTTCCCCGATCTCTCCAAGCTTTTCAACTTTTTCCTTTAATAATAGTTTTATGTTTGGCATGATTAACAGAAAAACATTTTACCATTTTAGTTAAGAATATTATGTATTACTCTAAAGTGGTTAACTTTAAATACTTTGCTTCAAGAACACCCTGAATCTGTGAAACCTTTTTAACAAGTTCTGCTGAAAGAGGATCGTCCAAATTTAGTATCATTACTGACATCTCCCTTGGCCCTTTTCTCCCGACATGCATTGAGCTGATATTAATATTTCCCTCCCACAAAATTGTGGAAACCTGAGCAATCATACCAGGCTTATCCTGATGGTGAGTAAGAAGCATATGCTCGGCAGGAGTTGCATTAATATTGTAATTGTCAATTTGTATAATTGCTGGAATATCCTGTGCAAGCAGGGTCCCTGATAAAACCTTTGTACTTTTATCTGTTCTTAAAGTTATTTTTAGTTCTTCGACATAATCACCCATATCAAAAGATTTTGATTCAATGATTTTTATCCCGCGGGACTTTGCAATAATTGGTGCATTTACAAAATTTACTCCCTCAAGACTGCCGGATAAAACACTCTTTAAAATAGCTACAGTGAGCGGATCGGTGTTTTTCTTTGCTAACTCGCCTTTAGCTTCAATCTGAATTTCCTGCATTTTTCCTTCAGCCAGCTGACCTGCAACTGTTCCTAAAATCGCCGCCAGTGTCATAAACGGCTTAACTTCAGCAATAGTTTCAGCTTTCATAGCAGGCAGATTAACTGCACTGCGTGCAAAGCCGCCGGATAAAACATCTCTTATTTGTTCAGCCACATCTAAAGCAACATTAAGCTGAGCCTCTTCAGTATTTGCACCGAGATGAGGAGTTAAAACTACTTTATCCTTAAGTTCAAGTAAGGGCGAATCTTTTGGCGGCTCTTCATTAAAAACATCAAACGCTGCACCTGCAATATGACCGGATTTAATCGACTCAGCTAAATCCAGCTCATTAATTATTCCACCTCTTGCACAGTTTACTATTCTTACTCCACGCTTGCATTTTTGAATAGTTTCTTTGTTTAAAAGATTTACGGTTTCAGAAGTTTTTGGCACATGAAAAGTTATTATGTCTGATCTTTTCCATATCTCATCCAGAGTTACAAGCCCAAATCTAAGCTGACTGGCAAAATCCTGACTTATAAACGGATCATATGCAATAATTTTCATCCCCATAGCCTGTGCAATTTTTCCAACTCTTGCACCAATTTTCCCAAGGCCAACTATTCCAAGAATTTTATTAAATAACTCAAATCCTAAAAAATCTGCTCTGCGCCATTCTCTTTTTTTCATTGATGCATCAGCAGGTGGAATTAATCTGGCAAGTGACATCATCATTGCAACAGTATGCTCACTGGCAGCAGTAGTGTTTCCTTCCGGTGAGTTTACTACAATAATTCCTTTTTGAGTAGCAGCATCCAGATCAATATTGTCTACTCCAACTCCTGCCCTGCCAATAATTTTCATACTATGCGAACAAGCATCAATAATTTCTTTTGTAACTTTTGTCTGGCTTCTAACAAGAAGTGCATTATAGTCTTTAATTATTTTCTTTAAATCACCAGCAGAAATTCCAGCCTTATAGTCAACCTCTGCAACCTGCTTTAGGATATCTAAGCCGGCGGTATTTAATTTATCCGTAACTAAGACTTTTGGCATAAGAATCTTTAATTTCAAACGTATATATTCTACCGTAAGACAGAGTTCTTTGAAACTTCCATAAGGCAATCATTAAAGTTTGCTGTAGCTATCCTTCTTTCATAATTTTCCAGCACAGCCTTATAACCGTTTTTCCCCATTTCTTTAAGTTCTTCAGGATGGTTTACTGCCCATTCAATAGCTTTTATCATTTTCTTTATATCTCCGGATGAAACAGTTATTCCACAGTTAAATTTTTGTGCAATTGAATATATACTGCTTTCTTCATCTATCCATGCTATAAACGGTCTTGCACACCCTAGAATTCCATAGATCTTACATGGAACCATTACACCGGCTAAGCCTTTCATAAAAGTAATGATATGAACGTCTGGAGCACTTAGTGAGTGTTTAAGATCTTCGCTTGACTGATATGGAAGAAATTCTACATTTGTTAGTTTTAATTCTGCTGTCTTCTTTTGTAAATTTAATTTGTCAGCACCTTCGCCCACTAAGATAAATTTTATTTTTGGCTCTTCCTTGAAATATTCTGCTAAATCAATTATTTTATCCAAGCCCTGTGTTAAACCAATATTTCCCGAATACATAATGGTAAAATACCCGTCAAAATTATATTTTTTTCTAAATGGATTTTTATCTTCTAAGACAGGGTAAATGCTTTTAGAATCGACCCAGTCAGTAACAATTCTAATCTTATTTGCTTTAATACCTTTATTTATAATTCTTTTTTTCATATCTTCACCAAGACAAATGATCATATTGGCAAATTTAAATGTTATTAAATTGATTTTTTCCAGTAAGAAATTCACATAAGGAGAACGTAGCCTTCCGGTAATAATACCAACTTCAGGATAAATATCCTTACATGAGTAAATAAGTTTTGCTCTGTACCATTTTGCAAAAAATATACCAAGCAATCCTAAGACGGGTGGATCAGTTTGAACTACGATGACATCAGGTTTTTCTTTTAAAAGAAATCCGCAAAAAAAAGCAGAGAGAAAATAAGTACCAAGATTAATAATTCTAAACAAAAGAATTCTTTTTGGAAATATTGTACCTAGTGCCCGGAAGATTTTAATTGATTTATATTCTTCATATTGATAAAAAACCCTAACTCTTTTACTTCGCCTAACATGATAAGAACGTCCTGATATAACAGAAATTTTATGTCCATAAGCCGTCAGATCTTCACATAACTCAGTTAAGAACTGTCCTGTAGCCTCACTGTCAGGATAAAATGATCTGTTAAAAAATAAAACATTCATCTAACGTCCTGTTAAAAGAGTTTCAAGTTCTTTAGCTATTTCGTTTTTATTTCTTACTGAATAGTACCAGTCTATGGTTCTTTTAAGCCCCTCTTTTAACAATACCTTTGGTTCCCATCCGAGCAATTTTTTAGCTAAAACATTGTCAGCAACCCTGTTTAACGGACCTACAGGCATATCTGTTTTAAATTTTAATTTTGCTTTATGTCCTGTATATTCTAAGACTAAATTTACAGCATCAAGTACAGTATTTCTTTCCATGGTCCCCAGATTAACTGCAGTTCCATCATCAATTTTTTCAGCAGCAAGCATTGTACCGCTTACAATGTCATCTATGTAAGTCCAGTTTCTAATCTGGGTTCCATCTCCCCAGACTTCAAATGGATCCTGTTTTATAAATGCCCTTGCAATCATGGCTATTAGTGCATGGTTTTCAACTCCGCGCGGGCCATAAACTGTAAAATACCTACAGGAAGCTGTCTTTAAGCCTTTTTCTTTGGAATAGGCCTTCAGGGTCATTTCACCCATTAATTTTGCCCAGCCGTACATATTGTCAGCATCATAAGGAGGTCCTGCCATATTCTCTTTTAAAAATAACTCTTTTGAAGTATCGGCTTGAATGTAATTTGGATAAACACATCCGCTTGAAGCAAAGACAACTTTTTCAACCTTAGCCTTCAGGGCATGCCAAAATACTGCTCCATCCAAAAAAAAGTTAGAAGCAGGACCAGCCTGGTGTAAATCTACATAACCTCTGCCACCATGATCGGCAGCAAGATGAAAAACAATATCTACATCATTAAATAATTCCCCCAAATCAGGATACGTACGAATATCATATTTAATAAACTCTATACGCTTGGCATTGATATGTTCATTAATGTTATCGAGCTTGCCGCTAGTCATGTCATCGATAACTTTTACAGAAGCTTCTCGCTCTAAAAGCGCATCAACTAATGATGAACCTATAAAAGAAGCGCCACCGGTAACTAAAACATTTTTATTTTTCCAGTCAAACATTTTTCTTATCTCTTGCAATTACAAAATTACCTAAGATCAAAACATCCATTTTAGTACTCAAAAAACATCCTAAAGCATCTTTTGGAGAATTTACAATGGGTTCGTTATCATTAAATGAAGTATTTAAAAGCATTGGGATACTTGTTAACTTGTAAAATTCATTGATCAGATTATAAAACTTTTGATTTGACTTATAAGAAACAGTATGTAATCTTCCGGTACCATCCACATGGCAAACTGCTGGAATTAAGTTCTGTTTTTCATTTTTAATTTTATAAACCTTTTCCATAAACGGTACAGAAGAATCCTGTTCAAACCACTCAGAGACTTTTTCTTCTAAAATTGACGGGGCAAACGGACGAAACCACTCTCTTCTTTTAATTCTTTCATTTAAAATATCTTTCATTTCTTTATGTCTTGGATCTACTAAAATACTCCTATTTCCCAAAGCTCTAGGGCCAAATTCAGTCCTGCTCTGAAACCACCCGATAATTTTTCCTTCTTCTATATATTTTGCAGCTTTTTGACAAAGAATAGTTTCATCTTTTATAAGCTCTGTTAAATGTCCTTTTCCCTCAAGTGCATGTTTAGATATTTGATTTTCAATCTCATCTTTGGAAAAAGCAGGGCCAAGATATGAATGTTCCATTACAAACCTTCGAGGCTTATGGCACTTAGTATTCCACACGACCATTGCAGCTCCTATTGCAGTTCCTGCGTCATATGAAGCCGGCGGAATATAAATATTTTTAAAAAGAGTTTTTTCTGTAATTTTTCCATTTGCAAGAGAATTTTGTATACAACCACCTGCAAGAGTTAAATTTTCAAGTTTTGTTTTTTTGTAAGTATCATTTAAAATATGAAAAAAAATTTCTTCATATACAGTCTGTACTGATGAGGCAATATTTTGATGATGCTCTGTAATTTCTTCGTTTTTATCTCTTAGCTTGCCAAATTTTTCAATCAATTTGTCAGAAAATAATTTATCAATTACAGGCTGTCCGTTTTCCCAGACCATTTCTACCCCTTCTTTGTCATGGAGGAAAAAAGATGTATCCAGCTCAAACAATCCATTGTCTTTAGGTTTGACTATCTCCTTCATTTCATTTAAATAAACCGGTCTACCATAAGCGGATAAGCCCATCACCTTGTATTCGTCTCCGTAATTCCAGAATCCCAGATATTGTGTCAGGGCAGTATAAAAAATACCAAGAGAATGCGGAAATTCAATCCAGTCAAGAATTTTTATTTTATTATCTTTTCCAATACCTCTCATAACACTAACAAAGTCACCAAATCCATCTACAGTTACACAAGCTGCCTCAGAATATGGTGAAACTAAAAAACTGCTTCCTGTGTGAGCCAGATGGTGTTCTACATTTTCAACTTCTGCCTTGATAGCTGAAACATCAGTATTTAAAGATTCAGCAATCTGAGATTTTATCTCGCTTACTTTTGCTACATTAGAAAGTCTGTTTTTAAGAAAACTAAGTGATGGTGTTTTTGTAAGGGCTCTTAATATCTTTTTATGCAGATGTGCTGATGGATTTCTGGAAACAGCTATGTAATCAATATCACTTATATTTATTTTTGCATCAGAAAGACACCACTTGATTGACTCTATCGGCAAACCAGCCCAATGTTTTATACGATTTATTCTTTCTTCTTCGATGGCATTAACTACTATGCCATCTATAACAAGACAAGCTGCCGAATCACCATGATATGCATTTAGACCAAGGATGATCATTTATTTCCCTTTAATGTGGGTAGTTTCTTCATTTCACAAATCTTTGCATCAACTAAAAACCTAAACCAAAATCCCTGTAAAAAGTGAAAGATTAAACCTTCTTTTCCATCAAGAAAACCCAACTTAAGAAAGTAACGATAGAAAAAATACATAAATGGTCTTATAAGAACTGGTAATTTCATATAAACTTTATTTTTAAAAAATCTTCTTCTTTCCATGGAATTACCAAAAATATTGGTTTCTAATCTTGTTTTTTGATCGCTATTTATCATCAGCTGGCTATTAGCTTCAAAAGATGCCCACTGGTTATGCCTTTCAATAAAAGCCGAGAGTGATTCCGCCACCACATCATTTACGGTATTTTTTAATTTCTTTACTTTTCCCTTAATGACAAAATGTTGATCATATAGGGATTCTTCACAGGTTCCGTAATTTTTTCTGAACAAAATTCCATGATAGACGGGAAAATGTCCACCGTATTTAATCCATCTGCCCATAAAAATAGTTTTTCTGGATATTAAATAACCATTAACATCATTATTCCTGCCACTTGAAAAGATCCCGAATAATTCTTCCTTTAATTCGTTACTAATTCTGTGATCGGCATCCAGATTTAATATCCATTCGGTCTTAATCGGTAAATTATTTAAAGCCCAGTTTCTTTGTTTTCCATAGTTTTCAAACTCATGCTGAAATATTTTATCGGTGTATTTCTTAGCTATTTCAAGAGTCCTATCTGTAGAAAAAGAATCAACAATAAAAATGTCCTGAACAAAATCTTTCACACTATCCAAACATGCTTGAATATTTTTTTCTTCATTGTAGGTAAGAATTATGGCTGAGATGGGGAGTTTCATATCTGAATTATTCTTTCAAAGCAGCCAGGTGTGAGTGATCCAGCCACTGTTGTTTTGTAAAATCATTATCATTTAAAAACCTCTGTATTTTTTTTGGCGTGTCTCCGCGATCAGAAGATTCTAGTATTGAAAAATGAACTTCACAGACAACTAAAATACATTTTTTATTCTTCAATATATTCGAAAGCCCCATTAACACTTCTTCCTCTGCTCCTTCAACATCAATTTTAATCGCAGTTGGCGAATCAATGTTTTGTTGTAACAAAAAATCATCACCTCTGAAAACTTCAACTTCCTCATATTCAACATTCCTGGATTTTTCCTTATTATGAGCAATTAAACTATGTGCCCCTGATGAATAGTGACCGGATATAGCCAGTTTTTTCTGTGTGTGGGCATTACCAAGTGCAACTTTGTATGGGTAAACATTTTTCAGCTTGTTATTTTCAATATTTTGTAAAAGTCTGCTAAATGACTTAACTTCAGGCTCAAAAGCAATTACCTTACCATTTTCCCCAACAGCCTTTGCAACAAAAGCTGTATAGAAACCTACACTTGCCCCTATATCCCAAAAGCAGTCTCCAGGTTTTATGTTATTTACTAAAATTTGAATGATATATTTATCCTTATTTACTGAAGCTGCTCTTGCGTATTCTTTTTTGTCAGCTATTAAAAATGAAGCCTCATGATTGCCAATCTGAGTCTGAAAAAATTTAGGATGATTTCTTTCATATTCAAAATATAAATTTAAAGTCTGTAAATTATTTATAAACTTAAATATGTTAATGACACCACATTTACGCAAGACATTACGTACAGAACTTGTATAAAGCCAATTTAGTATCTTTTGCACTTGAAATTCTCTTTTCATCCCTGTGGAAATGCCTCAGAAGGTTTAGATTTTCTTTTTACAAGTTTGCCTTCCATCCTGAGTTTATTAATTCTTGCTATTTCTCTTCCTTCAAAGGTTTTATATAGTTCAGGTTCTCTATACATGTCACATCCGGAACATGTTTTATTTAATGAATTTGTACTGAAGCTTTTTCTTAGTTCTTTCATTTTATAACTTCTCCAGAGTTCAATAAGATGCGCATTCATAATATTTCCTATCCCTAGATCTTCTATAGCATCCATAGCAGCTACACAGCTACATGCCATAGCAGTACCATCAGATAAAATAATTGGTCCACCAAATAGTTGAACACATGGTTTCTTTCTTGAGGTTACAATCCTCAGTTTCATTGTGTCGGGCAGCAGTTCTCTGGTTATACGTCCATTTGCAGAAGTATAGGACCATGTAAAATCAATTGGCGGCTTATATGCAAAGATAGCCTGAAAATCTTTATCCTTCATAACTTTTTCAAGAGATCGATCACTTCTTAAACCAATAGTAATATAAACTGGAGCAGTCTTTCTTGAATTCATCTGGAATAAATTTAAAACATTTCTTCTCATACGCTTATATGAGCTTGAACGATAAACACGATGATACATTTCTTTATCAAAACCTGAAGTGCTTATTGTAATAGAAGTTAATCCAGAATTTAAAATTTCTTCAATTCCAAATTTATCCAGAAGTATTGCATTAGTCGTAAGATGTATACGATCAATCTGTGGCCTACTTCTCAAGTACTTTACTCTATCCAAAAATTTAGGATCAATTAATGCATCACCAACAACAGGAGTCAGCTCAACCGAACCACCTCCAATTTCACAATAGTCATTTATTGCCTTGAAAAATATTTCATCAGACATAAATACAGTTTCCCTTTTCTGAAATTGATAAGGACAGAAAATGCATTTTGCATTACACAAATTTGTAAACTCTAGATGAAGGACAAAAGGCCTTTCAACCATTACACTTAAAACTTTTTCAATAGAATAAATATTACCAATCAATGACTCTGCTTTTCGTTTTAGAATTCTATATATTTTATTTATGAAAAGACTGTTCATCTCTTAGCCTTCTAACACCTTTTCATACGCTTTAATCATTAATTTTGAAACTTGCTCAATGTTATATTTCTCTCTTATTAATCTTATTCCATTGTTTGAGTAAAGCTGTTTTAGGTTAGGGTTCTCCAGTAAATTTTTTATCGCTAAGTATAAAGACTCTACATCTAAATCAACAACTGCACCTGCCCTTGCATCTTCTATATCATTTGCAATTCCCACTCTATCTGAAATTACTACCGGGGTATTACAAGCCATAGCTTCTATAATCGACATACCAAAGTTCTCAAAATACGAAGGCAATACAAACAATTCAGCATCTACATATGCTGCCAACTTATCTTCCCCTTTTAAAATTCCTGTAAAAATAGCTTTATTAAGTATTTTATAAGATCTAAGAATATCTTTTGTTGCCATTTCATAACCATCATCCGGACCAGCAAGTACTAAATAAAGTTTGTCATCAGTGTTAAGTAGTTTGTGAAAAGCATCAATAAGAATATCAAGTCCTTTTTGTTTGTTTAAACGACTCAAAAATAAAATATATTTGTTGCAAGCTAATATTGGATATTTTTTTTTAAAAGTATCTTTTGCGGGCAGACTTTTATAGTCATTTAAATTAATACCATTGGGTATAATTGTTGATTTTTTATTACTTACAGAATGTGAGACTATAGGAGCTATATTGTTTTTTTCATGAATCGTAGTAAAATGCCAAGCACTTGCTTTATTTAAAATTGATTTTGCAAAAAGCTCGTAATAAAGCATTTTTAGGTTCTTAGACTTAATGTTTAAAGCATCGTAATAAAGCATTCCTCTTGGAGAAATTAGATAAGGTTTCTTGTAAAGAAGACAGACATTAGCACCAGCTAAAACAGGAAAACTCCATAATGCTGTTAAGTGAACTAAATCATAGTTTTTGACCTGACTTAAAAGAATATTTAGTACTAAGGGAGAAAAAGCATATCGTTCATTAAAATAACATCTAACATACTTAACATGAACTCCATTATGATAAATCCATTCATTGAGTACAATATCATTTCTATCTTTCAGTCCAGAATCAGTAGTAAGAACATCAACAGATATTTCCTGCTTTACCAATGCCCTATTCAATAAATGCACAGACTCAATTGGTCCTCCATATTTAAATGCAGGATAATATGAGGGAGTTATATGAAGAATCTTCATCTTTATTTTTCCAGGCGACCGAAAATATTTGCTCTAAAACCTGATAAAAAATCATTGCTGTTTACAAATCTTTCATACACAACACCCATTAAAAATGCAATTGGATGAAATACCAGATAGCTTGGGTCACACTCTATAAACCTTAATTCGATATTTGTAAATCCAAGCATATTTGCATTTTTTAATATTGAGATTTTAGTGTTTAAATGATAAAACGTAGGGTGAATATCATGTTCTGTAGAAGACAAGCCACGTGCTCTGTTTGCTACAAGTTTATGAAACCAGTGAGGAGTCATACTGCCTATTAAAGAGACATAGTGATATCGATTAGGAGTACGAAAAAAAAATGAAGCTCCCGGCTTTAATACTCTTCTTATCTCACTTAAAAATGTTAACGGATCTTCTATGTGTTCACAGACATAACCTGCCCAGATTAAATCAAAATAGCCATCCTCAAAAGGAAGCTCATTCTTTTTAATGACGATTGATTTATCAAGATCTTGATTTTGTAAAACTGCTTCATCTATATCAACACCAATAATCTGCCTTACCTCGCCTTTTAAACTTCTAATCTTTCTTTTAGAAGTTTGCCCTGCGCCAATATTTAATACGGTAAATTCTTTTTTCACATATTGCCTTAACCAATTATAGAAAATCAATGTGCCGTCTTTTGAATTATCAGGATAAAACTTTTTTTTTAATTTCTCAACATCAATGATCATTTTTTCTCCTAAGTTCTTTTAACTTTTTTTAAAAATGGAGCTGATATAAGTACAAAAATAAATAAAATCTTCAGCAATCCGCCAAACAGAAGTGCAAACGTGCTACCTCGTATTATATGATACAAAGTAAGAACATAAAAGATTGCAGATAAAGTGGTAAGTTTTCCATCTTTCATAAAGTAATTGTAAATTGTTCTATAAAATAATCCGTAGAAAAAACCTGTAAGAATACCAAACCAGCCGAAATTTATAAACATTTCACCTACCCAGGACATACCAACAGAAGTACTATAATCTACAGGACTAATAAATCCATAATCTCTTCCAAATTGATTTCCGAAAGTAGCTATACCTGGTTTTCCTGGCCAAAGAATTCTAGGAATAAGTGATATAAAGAAGATAGCATATGTATACCCATACTTAAAATCCCATACTAAAGGAGTTTTGTGCACTACTGAACTTACTATTATTGAATAGTTGAATCTATCAGCAAAAATATAATAAAAAATATTATTCAATGTTAATCCTATATTTTCAAAGAGTCTAATATATAAAAAAGATACCACCTGAAAATCCTTTATCATGTCTCCAGACAAAATTACAGTTCTGTAAATTCCAACAAAAGGAAAAACAAAAAATATAAACAAAAGTATAGAACCAATTAACGGAACAACGGGAAATTTCTTTTTTAGGGAATAAAGGAATAAAATAATAGACACAGGTAGTAAAATTCTTTCTTTACTGCCAGAAGGTAAAGCATACAAAATTTCAAGCAGAAAGGACACTATTGATAATAATAAATATCCTTTTTTATTATTTTTAAGCCATTCGGAAAAAATAAGTACCAGAGCAATTAGCGGAAACATAGAACCAATAGTTATATACTGAGAATAAGAAGTATAATATTCAGATTGCTTAATCGGATTAGCACCAGATTCAATATGATAATATCCACCCACCATTATTGAAGTCATTCTTGCTATCCAGCCAAAAATCAATAATATTATTAACACAAGTATTAAATTTTTAATTTCTAGTGTGTAATTATTAATATTGGGAATTTTGTTAATTAAATTATTAACGAAAGATTTTATATTTTTGTCATAGTTTGGAGAATAATACCCAAGTATAAAGAATATAAAAACTAGATTAGAAAACAATAAACCTTTATTTATAATTGCAAGATCATAAAAGTCAAATTTCCAGAATCCTTCAGGCATTGAAATCATATATAAAGTAGATACACCAAAGTTAATAAAATAAATAATTGATATTAAAATTATTGGATTAAACAGTTTTATACCTTTCTCCAGAAAAAGAATCAAAATAATATAAAAAGCTAACAATGCAACTTGTAAGTAAATAAAAAATGTCATCAAATCGACTGACGGTAAACTGTCTTCAATGTTGCATAATAAACATTAACGATTATGCAGTATTTTTTTATAAGCAGTTATAACCTTATTCCCATAGGCATCCCATGTAAATTCTTTAGCTCTTTTAAGAGCCTCTTCACTCATAAATTTTCTTTTATCTTCATTCTCATAAAGATATAAAATCTTTGCTTTAAGTGCCTCTACATCTCTAATCGGTATAATAAATCCTTCTTTCTCATCCCTAATAATATCTGCCCCACCTGTATTAGTGGTGCAAATTACTGGTAAACCACATGCCATTGCTTGTGGAATTACCATTGCTAAGCCTTCTTCAATAGAGGGTAAAACAAAAATGGAACCTTGAGATAGATACCTATATAACTCAAGATGCGGTACTTTTCCAATATAATGGTAATATCTTTTATATTTTTCCATAAATGATTTTATTTCATTGCTTACTGAGCCAATCAAAACAAGCTCTGCATTTTTTAATCCTAATTCAGAAAAAGCCTTAAGCAAATAATGAACTCCTTTTCTTAAGCTTAAGCTACCTGCAAATATCACTCTGAAAATATCATCTTCTTTTTGAATTTGCTTAAAATTAGTAAGATCAACCCCATAAGGAATTTGGATAAGTTTTTTAGGATCAATACCCTTTTCAATATAAGTTTGCATAGCAAAGCTTGATGGAATTGAAATATAATCTGATTCAGAATACAAAATCAACTCTTCATTAACATAGTAATCTTTAATTGATTTAATTTTTAAATTATATTTATAATATTCTTCTTCCAATAGTTCTTTTTGAAAAAGAATATGAGTTGATCCTCTTTCAACTATAGTAACTGCACCATAAGATTTTGCTCTTCTAATAGTATCAAGTGCAGCATTTGACCAGGCAACCAAAATATCACATTTATCAATTTGATTTTTTGCCCAACAATCAAAAAGCTTATTTGATATTTGTCCAGGATCTAAAATTTGAAAAAAAGAGATTTTACTTAGTAATACATCTATGAAAATCGGGAAAATGTTTGCTCTTACATTTTTGAGATTAATATTTTCTCTATCTTCTCTAAGTTCTGGAAGACAACCTCTTTTTTTACTATAAAAAGTGGTTAGTAACTTATGTAAATGTCCATGTTTATATAGCTGTTCTGCTAAATTGAAAGCATGGAATTTTCTCCCACAAGAAACAATAACATTCATAAAAGATTTTCCTTACAATAAGTTATCTTCAATCACTATTCTAGCTTTGTATTTCTTTTTATACATAATTTAAAACTTAATTGATAAGATATATAGAATGAGCATAAATCCCAAAAGCAAAGAACTTTCCGTTGGCATAGTAGGTGCAGGTGATATAGTTTCTAAAGTCCACTTGCCGGTTTTATTAAACACAAAAGAAATTTCTATTGAATGGATAACTGATATAAACACTCTAAAAGCTAAATCGATAGCTAATGCATATAAGATACCATTCTTAAAACAAGAAGAAAACATAAACAACTTGCCCTATGCAGATATCATTTTAATTGCAATCCCATATGGTGCTAGAGAGCCTTATTACAAGATATTAAGAGAGCATGCTTCTGCTTTATATGTTGAAAAACCTTTTTCCAGGACAGTTAAAGAGCATAAAGAAATCTGTTCATGGTTCTCTGATTATGCATTATGTTGTGGTTATCAAAGAAGAGTTTGGAGTCCAACACAACTTACAAAAAAAATTATACGTGATGGTTTGCTTGGTCCTCTTCAATCCGTTCATTTTGAACTGGGAAATCCAGGATATTCAATGAGTGGTAAACACTACTCAGATATTAATCTTGCTGGAGGAGGTATTTTATTTGAAGTTGGAGTACATGGTCTAGATACTCTTTTATACAGTACAGATGCACAATCCATTGAGATAAAGTCAGCAAAAATGCTTATGGAAGGTGGTTTCGATATTCATACAGAAGCTGATTTCATAATAAAAATCAAAAACAATGAAAAGATTAATTGTAAAATTAAAATTAGTCAACTAGAACAAACAACAAATAAGTTAGAATTTGTCTTCAACTACGCAACATTATCATACTCCTTGATTTCATTTGATACAGACATAAGAATTGAGTCAAATAAGAGTAGTAAAAATAATTTATCACTAATTGTAGACAGCCTTAATCAAACATATCCTCTTACTCCTTATCAAACATTTAGTGAATACTGGAACCAATTTGTAGTCGGAATAAAAACAAGACAGACAAATTTAACATGTGCAGCCGAATCAATTCTTACAACTGAAATAATTGAAGAATTATATGCGACAGAAAAAAAACTTAAATGAAAACCATAGGAATATTAGGAGCAAATGGACAAGTAGGAACTGAAGTTTGTTTATATTTAAGCAAAATGCAAAATGTTAAAGTCATTCCTATTTGTAGAACTAAATATAGCTCAGTATTTTTAAGAAAATGTGGATTAGATTGTCGTCACAGTAACCCGGAAGATACAAAAGAATTAACTCAAATATTAAAAGATTGTGATCTTATTGCTGACTTTACTAAGCCAGCAGGACTTCCTTCTGAATTAAATGAAGCTTCAAGAAAGATTATTTTTAATGCAATAAAGTGTTCTCCTCCTGATTCTTCTTTTGTTTATGCAAGCAGTATTATGGCTTATGGCATGGGGAAAGATACCCGTCTGTTCAAGCCATATATTTTTGCCAGAACTGTTTATGGCAGATCAAAAAGATATTGTGAAAAATTAGCATTTCAACTTGGGAAACAATTTCATAAAGATATCTACATACTTCGCTTAGGGCAAGTCCACGGAGAATTACAAAGTATAAGCAGAATAATTTTAAATGAAATTAATAATGAAACAGCAATAATCCCAAGCGGTTCATCATATACAGTTTTTACTTTTTCTGTTGCAGAAGCATTAGTAAATATAGCTTATGGAAAAGAAGAGCCCGGATTGTACACCCTGGCATCAAATCCTGAATGGAGCTGGGAGGAGATTCATAGATTTTATTGTAGTCAAGCAGGGGTAAATCCAGAATTAATTTTGGCAAATTACAAGCAAAATAGTAGATCTATTTTTCAAAATATATTTAATGATATAAAAAACTGTTTTTTAAAACCTTTAACCAGTAATGCAGAAGTAATTGCAAGTTATCTATTGTCTAATTTTCCTACACTTGAAAAATATGCAATGGCAATTTACTATTGCTATAAAGCCGGTATTCAAATATCACAACTGAATAGACTAAATATTTTTGAGCCTTATAGTGATTTTATTGTTGATAAAATTCCAGGTAAAAGATTACAAAGCTTATCAGACAGCAAAACAAGTATGGAAGATTTACGTACAGAAATAAAAAGACTTATCAATCAAGTAACATAAAGAAATCATAATTTTTTATAAGTATAAATTATATCTTCTGTAAAACAAACAAAAGAAAAGTATATTGAATATCATTGCAAGTTACACATTTTTGTTTAGTGTTTGGAATACTTTCAGATATCTCTCTAAAACCATATTTGTAAGCTATTGAGAGACCCTCCGTTATATCCTTAGGTATAAATATCTTCATTGGAGCACCACATATAAATATTCCATTAGTATTTATCTTCTCATGCCAAAAATCAGTAGAAGTCAAAAGATAACCACCCGGTTTTAAGAGCCTAGACATTTCTTTAAAATAGTCATCCCAAAATATGCCATGTTCCACAACAGACAAACTTGTTATAGCCATAAATTTCTCTTTAGGAAAATCAGTTTTACAAAGGTTAGCATTTTTAAGATTAATGGGTGAAAATCCAAAAAAAAATCCAAAATCCCTGCGATGTAAAGCTGCCAGTATAGTACGGTTAAACTTCTCTCTAAAACCAAAGTTTAAATCGATTCCATATAAATTACTATATCCTCTATTAAACAACGCTTCTAAAACTGGGCAGCCACTAGCTCCAATGTCTAAAATAGCTTCAGATTTTTCTATATTTTCTTCTATTACTTTTAACATATTATATAAGTCCCAATTTTTTTGAGGCTGGTGATGAATTGGGATTCCTAATTCTTGTAAATTAATTATGGACTTACCTATTTCATCCCATGTTTTGAGAACTTTAATCATATTTTTATTATTATAATGCTCAGCTAAAATCTTCTTTCTTCTTTAAATATTTTTTCACAATTGAATTAAGCAGAGATTTTTCTTCAGCCTTAATAAAGTACTTCCATTCGCAAGATAATGCAAGTGCAAGCATAATAATGCCACCAATGAGTGATTTATACCCCTCAAAAAACTGAGCAACACAATATGCAATGGACAAAACAAAAAGTGAAAACATTGATAATTTAAGGATTGTTCCTGATTCATCCGGAGCTAATTTCCTTAACCAGCATGTTTGAATAAAAACATATATCAGGTAAGAAATTCCTGTAGCAAAAACATAGCCCGATAATTGAAACCTTGGAATAAATAATATAAGCGTTAAAAGTAAAAGCACCATATAAACCACTCTAAAGCCAAGGGAGAGCCACATTTTACCCACAGAGATCATTGCGCGATCATTTATCTCATTTATTGGAATTAAAATCGCCCATGCCAAAAGAAGTGCGCCAGCCTGCCAAAACTCACTGTAAGAATCACCAAATAACAGTTTAATCAATAAGCGAATAACAGTAATTAAAAATACTAATATTGGCAAAGTAGTAAGCCAAAGAAATTTCTGATTTAGTACAAGTGTGCGTTGAAAAATATCTTTCTCCTTTGTATGATAAATATCAGTTAGTATAGGAATTAAAATAGTTACTAACATTGCAGGAAAATAAAGTATCCATCCTCTTATATTACTAATGATATTTAATCCGCCGACATTAGAAATACCTGACCCGAATTTAACAAGCAACAATAGTGAAACCCAACTTAAAGGTTGTTCCATAATCTTCCCGATAAATGCAGGAGCTGAAAAGTCAAGCAGTACAGGCCGAATTAATGATTTTAAGCTACTTAATGACAGCTTTGTTTTATACCTTGAAAGTTCTTTTGAAACATATAAAAGTAATAAAATACTTTGAACAAATGCAACAATTGTCCCTCCTATAATTAGATTCTGAAGAATATCATTTTTATTAATTAACACGACAATTACAATAATAGTTAGATTAAAAAAACCTAGTATTGAAGTAACAAACATCTGACTTTTAAATGCCTGAAAGCCAATTAAAACAGCTTCTAAGAACTGACTTAATGTTAAAAAGGTAAACCAAAAAAGACCAATCTTTAAAAGTGGCATTAAAGCAGAAATAGAATAAATACTTTTAACTAAAACGGGCAAAGACCACCAATAAATACTCGAACCAAAAACTACTGACACAATAAGTATCAGAAACAATAATCCAAGTATTTTTCCTATCATTTCAGGAGAGTTAACATAATGCTGAGCGATCATTTTTGTAGCTGTTAAACCCAGTCCAAGTCCAAAGAATGTGGCATATAACCCAATTGTGGACTGTACAATAACATATAAGCCAAGTGATGAACTCCCAAGAGTTCTGGCAACTACAACACCAATTACTACCCCGCAAAGCCTGGCAATAACGGATCCAAGAAATGTATAAGAAATAGCTTTGATGAATTTTGTTGTAATTGATTCCATAAAACAGTTTTAAGCCTTATTTTTTTATTAACAAAGTTCTAATTTCATCCATAACAGGTTGAAATTGAGTTTCATAATTCAGCCTTGACAAATGTATTTGGCGAGCTTTTTGACTCGTTTTATGACGATCCGGATGTTCTAGAAGTTCAAAAATTATTTTTCCTATAATTTCAGGAGTTGGTCTATCATAGATTAAACCAACTCCTAGTTCTCTTACTAACCCACTGATAAATGACATTTCTTTTGGAGCTAAAACAGGGATTCCAAGTGCCAGGTAATCATACAATTTTGTCGGACCCATATATTTATGATTTAAATCTACAATTTTATATATTACAAGTCCAAGATCAGCAATTACCATAAACTCTAAGAGTTCTTCCCTGGAAGGTAAATATGGTACAAAAATAATTTTATTATAGGCATTCTCTTCATTAGCAATATTTTTATACATATCTACTGGATCTGTAGGATAAAACCCCACTAAAACTAAAATCACATTTTGAGGCCAATATTTAATTGAACGAATAACTTCAGTAATATTTGTTCCTTTCAGTGGTCCTCTATGTAGCACTATTCTATTTCCACGGT
>MFRN01000005.1:28175-35372 GCA_001784585.1 Candidatus Melainabacteria bacterium RIFCSPLOWO2_02_FULL_35_15
GCTGGCTTTGGAAGCTGTTCAATTCTCTTTGGGCAATTTTCCACTATAATTACCTTTCTATTATTTTTATTAAGAGCAGCATCTTCCAAAAATAGTTTTGCAATATAAGGATCTGGGAAACTTAATACACTTACACTTCTGCAAAAAAAGAATTCTAAATATTTCATCCAATATATACAGCGAGATTTTAGTAACTCCTTCGATAAGCTAGTAACACTTTGATGATAGAAGATTGGGACATTTCTGGATATTTTATTTGCAATATATCCAGCTAAAAATGCATGAAGATCATATAAAAACAGAATGGAAATACACTCTCTTCTTAGCAGATTAAAAAGTTTTAAAATAAATAAAAAATATCCACAGATCTTTTTATATATAGGAAATGAAAATTGTTCAATAATTTCACATCTTGGACCCACTACATATAAAGAAACATTCTTAGGATATTTATAACTGAAAGTACCTATATTTCTTGCAACCACCAAAACTTTAAAATCTTTAGCTAAAATTTCAATTGAGTCAATTAGTGGTGAAACATGTTCAGGATTACTATAAAATCCAACAAGTATGGTGGGTAAAGAAGATCCTTTTTTATGATTCATGGTTTAATATTAGTAAACATAATTCTAATTTTAACAAAGAGGAAATGAATTCTTAATCACAATGACGACTTATAGAAATATCAGTATTTTTAATTAAAACCATATAAAGCAAACATTAGGAAAGGTAGTATTTAATAAACAAACATTATATATGGCACGATTAGAATTTTTATTTAGAGTAATTAAAGAATATATTCAGAAGGTAGATTCTTCTTGTCCACATTGCAAGTGTCATAAGACAGAATTGATTGGTACGAAATATTTTGTTTTAAAACTACTTCGCTGCTCTCAATGTGAATTAATGTTTAGATATCCGAAAGACAATGAAAACACAAATCTAAAGTATTACGAACATTTTTATAATGAAATCGGCATTACTTCTAATATTCCAAGCGAAAGCAGTTTGCAGCAGCTCTTACAGACAACTTTTTGTGAAACAGATAAAGATTTTGCAGAAAAAATTCAAATACTAAAAAAGTTCAAACAAAGTGGAGATATACTGGATTTCGGTTGCTCATGGGGATATGGAACATGGCAAATACAAAGGGCAGGTTTTAATACAATTGGATTTGAAATATCAAAACAAAGAGCTTCTTTTGGAAGAGCTAACTTAGGTCTAAAAATATTAGACTCTTTTACTGACTTAATTCCTTATAAAGATTCATTTGATGTAATTTTTACAAATCATGCACTGGAACATATGCCTAATTTATTTTCTATATTTGAAATATTTCACAACCTTTTAAAGGGGGGGGGCGTATTGATACTCTTTGTTCCAAATTGTAGCGGTATTGATAATAAGAAAAATTTTAATTTTAAAAAATCATATGCTTTTGGTGAGAAACATACTTTTGCCTTTGAGAGAACATTTTTTGAGGTTAACTTACCTAAATATGGTTTTAAAGTTCAATGTACTTCAAGTCCTTACAATCCTGATAAATTATTTTACAATAATAAGAATAACAATGATAAAGAATATTCTGAGTTATTTGTCCTAGGAGAAAAAATTAAATATTATGAATCTAACTCATAGAAAAACTTGTCGTGTATGTGGCTCATATTCACTTACAAAAGTAATTGATCTTGGAGAACAATATTTACAAGGTTTTTTTGTAAAACCAGGACAAATAACACCAACTGAAAAAAAATTCCCTACGTCATTAGTGCTTTGTCGTCCATTAAAAGACAAGAAAGCCTGCGGGCTATTACAAATGGAATTTTCAATACCACCAGAAATTCTTTATTCAGTATATTGGTATCGATCTGGAATTAATAATACTATGAGGATGCATTTGGGCAATATTGCAAATGATGCAGCTGAAATAATCGGAAAAGCAAAAGCACTTGTACTTGATATCGGCTGTAATGATGGAACCTTACTTAACAGCTATCCAAAAGAGTTTAAAAAAATAGGAATTGATCCTTCAAATATTGCAAAAAGTATACAAGGTGATATTAAAGTAGTAGAAGATTTTTTCCCGTCAAAAAAGCTAGCCAATGTTATACAAGAGGAAAGATGTGACATTATTACTTCTATTGCAATGTTTTATGATCTGGAAAATCCAATAGAGTTTACAAAAGCCATCAAAAATATCCTTGCACCTACTGGAATATGGATTCTTGAAATGTCTTATATGCCAACAATGTTAAAGACAAATTCCTATGACACAATATGTCATGAACACTTAGAATATTACAGTCTTATAGTAATTGAATATATTTTAAAACAAGCAGGATTGAAGATTTTTAATGCAACACTAAATACTATAAATGGAGGAAGTCTTCGTTGTTATGTCACACACGAAAATAATTTAATCTATCAAAAAGATGAATATATGAAAAATATTCAAAAAATATTTCAGGAAGAATCTACTCTTGAACTTAATACAGAAAAACCATACAAAGATTTTCAAGACCGGATCACTATCCACAAGAAAGAACTTAATGCTCTGTTGAAAAAACTTAAAAGTGAAGGTAAAAAGATTCATATTTATGGTGCCTCAACCAAAGGAAATACAATACTTCAGTGGTGTGAAATTGACAATAAAACAATTGATGTTGCAGCTGAGCGCAATCCTGATAAATTTGGTGCTTTTACACTTGGAACCAACATTCCAATTGTTAGCGAAAAAGAATCACGAGTTCTAAAACCTGATTACTATTTGGTTTTGCCGTGGCACTTTAAAGAAGAATTTATCGAACGTGAAAAAGAAACCCTAAATAAAGGAATAGGTTTAATTTTTCCGCTACCACAAGTTGAAATTGTAACGAAATGACTTAGTCCATGCTGATTTTATTTTACCGTTGAACAACGATTTAAAATTTCTTTTATCCTTACATTATATGAATGTTTCTGCACTTTATCATACGCATTTTTACTGATATTTTTTCTTGTTTCATAATTATTCAAGAATTGTTTTATTTTATTTTTTAATTCATCAGGCGTTTCAAAACAACAGATTTCTTTCCCTTCTTCAAAAAACCCGCACTGCTCCTTAGTCCTATTTGTTAACATAAATCCACCACAAGCAGGAATTTCAAATGTTTTCATATTATGAGCGTTCCCATTCTGAGCACGAATATGATTTAAAATAATTTTGGAAGCATTACAAACCTTTGAAAAATCTTTGCCAATTGCATCTCTGCCTTTCCACTTCTTTCTTAGAGGCGAAAAAATAGGCAACTTGTTCCATCCATTTCCCCATATTGCCAGAGCATAATCTATAAGATTCAGTAAAAACTCCTCACGCTCTTTATCATAACTACCTATAAATGCTATATCGTTTCCAAATATTTTTTTTTCTTCTTCATTTACACTAACAGGATAATGAAGTTCAGGATCATATGCAAAAGGAAGATATTCTGCCCGTTTTGCACCAGCTTTCAATAACTGAGGAATTAAAAACTTACCCCAGATAAAATAACAATCATAAAGTGGTATACATTTTCTTATGTTTTCATTTGAAGCTCCTTTATTTAAATTGAAAGGATTATCAGGATTAAAACAAAATAATGAAACACTTATTCTGTTTTTGATTTCCTTTAAAGTTTCAGGAGAGATAAAAGATCCTTTTATGATAAATATCAAATCTGGTTTTACCTCTAACACCTTGCTTATAAAAATTTTGTTTAAGTTGATTGTTTTAAGAAAAGGGGAAAGAAAGCCAGTTTTAGAATTAATATTAAATTCAATAACATCATTCCCGAGGTTTTTAAATACACTAGAATAGGAAGTGCCTAAAGCACCATGCGAAAATTCAGCTACTAAAAATATTTTCATATTTAAAACTTAACCTCACTAACCAAATCCTTAAAAAGCTTTATCTTTTTTAATTCATTCTGGTTAAAAACTAATGGTTCAATGTCTTTTGTTAACTTACTAAAATCAAGTTTTACACATTTCTCCAGAAGTCTGTCTTTTAGCTGTTTTGAATTTGAAATGTTTTGCTTTTGTTTTAGAAAATCATAATTTGGTTTTGTTTGTTCACAAATAAATGCTACATCATAGAAATCCCTGCCCTGTGTTCTTTTTCGAGCAAGTATGGCATTAATTTTCATTGATAATAAAATATCTATCGGAGCTACATTAATCTGCGTAAGAACATCGAATTTTTTTAGTATTTTTTTTTCCGGCACATAACTAAATCCCTGGGACTGAGTATCTACCTTAATTAAAATCTTTTCAGTGACATGAGTTGATAGCTTATTCTGATAAAGTAATCCTGGAAATCTAATATAATAATGGCAGGTATTATGTCTACTAAGAGTTTGAATTTCAACATTAAACCCTTCAAGTTGCAGTCTGTTTTTTACCAGTTCTGACACTTCAAAAAAATCTTTTTCAGAAAGATTAAAATTATCAAAATCAATGTCTTCCGAAAATCTGTTTGTATTATATATAATCCTAAGGGCTGTACCTCCTATAAAAGAAAGATTACTTGCAATTTTAGAGTCAAAAATAATTTCTAAGATTTTGCACTGAATATACTCTTTCAGGATATTTTCTTTAAATCCTTTAACACCATCAGCAAAATCTTTTTTCAAATCACTGAAACTAAGCATTTTTAATATACCTTATAAACTTTCTTACTCTTCTGGAGAGCGCCTTACTGTCAATTATTTGCAAGTAATTATTTAATTTATCAAAATTAACCTGCTCCAGAAGAGAGTATCTATCAAGTCTAAGTTCCTCAAAATCTTCCATTTTTTTAATACTTGGTTTTATATAAAAAAAATCAATTAATGCTTTTTCTATTTCTGCAATTTTATAGACCTGATTATTACGCTCGACAAGAATATAACCAAACATTAGTTCGCATTTAATTTTCCTATATATAAAAGGAGCAAGATCTGTATTAAACTTATATGTATGCCTTGTGGTTGCTGAAGTTATTCCATAAATGCTTTCTGGAATTAGTCTATAATAAGAAAGTGCCATTTCAAAAGAGATATAGGATGGTTTATAGATTTTATTTGCAATTGCAAAAAGTACCGATTCATTTATATTTATATCAGAAAGAATATAGTATCCTCTGATTATTTTTTTTATATAGTTCTTGTCCTGCCATTCCACAAGTCTTGGCGGGTGAACTGATTTATCAATCTTTTCTACATCTTTAATAGAGAAAATCACCATGTCTTTTAATTGTTTTTTTAATTCTAAAAATCGCATATCATGTTCCTAAATTACTGTTTTTAGTAATTATACAACACAAAGGGCGCTATTTTGACTCCATAGAACTAATTGCACATAATATACCTGAAATGTCTTCCTTGTAGCTCCACTCCTGAATTAGCCCCTTAGAAGACTGACCAAATTTAATTCTCTTTGTTTCATCCTGTAATAAATCTTTTAAATATGAAGTTAGCATGATTACATTCCCGGCTTTATAAATAAATCCATTCTCACCATTTTTTACTAAGTCACCACCAGCTCCGACCTTATTACTAACAATTACCGGTAACCCAAAACACATAGCTTCATTTACTACCAGTCCCCATGGTTCAAAATCTGAAGGCAAAACAAATATATCAGCCATAGCATAAAATTCCGGTAATTCAGTTTGATTCCTAAAACCTATAAAAAAAACATTTTGTATATGATTATTCTTAGCATATGTTTCTAATTTATTTCTTAAATTTCCATCTCCGACAAAAACCAGAGAAGTTCTAATATCTTTTGAAATAATTTCAAACGCCTTTAGTAAATCAAACGGTCGTTTTTTATCAATTAATTTCCCGGAAAATAAAACAACAGGTGACTCTTCTGGTACATTATATTTTTTTCTAAGCTCTTTTTTCTTTGAAATTAATTCCTGAGCTTTTGAGACAAAAAAATCATTGTTTACCGTATAAGGCACAAGAAATATTTTTTCTTCAGGCATTCCAAATGATTTATAAAAATCAGCATTATATTTTCCTATGGCAAGAAATACACTGATATTCTTAAATAAATTTTTTAATACAAGCTCCTTTGTAAGGTTTTTTAGGAAAGTAGGTTTTTGTAAAAGATTTGTCTCTCCTCTGAGTAAAACAGGAATATTTAAATAAAATGCTGTAACCATTGCAAGCCAGTTAGTAAAACTATTCCAGCCATGTAACCAAATGGCATCATAATCAGATTTTTTTAACTCATTTACAATTTCAGGATTTATTAATCCAAAAAATGTTGAAACATTTGGAAAAGGACTTACGTTTTTAAGGAACTTATATTTATAGCCATCAAGCAGGGGAATATCCCACTTAACTTCCTTTCCAAACCCTTTATCTTTATAAGTTTTTAAGCCCCAGTCAGAACAAAATAAAACTGTTAAATCAATGTCTGGTTCTTTGGATAAGAGTTTATATAGGGGTGTCTGGTACTGAATCGGGTGTGAAACTAATATAAGAAGATTGTATTTTTTTGTTTTACCAGATAATGGTGACATCATTTTGGCTCAAGTTAGCTATTTCTTTATCTTTTGTGAGCACATAAATATCTTCTTTAAAGTTTTCTTTTTGTATTCTTGCTGTTGCAAAAATTATTCCATCATGGATATTCAGTTCTGTTGGTATATATTTTATTAATGAATCGTCTAGTGGATAGACCATACAGTTACCCTGAGACAACAGGTCATTTATAATATCTTCAATCTCTGCTTTTATTCTGTTCTTTGCTGTTAAATATTTAATTTCGACCAGTACAATTGAGGGAATAATTAAAAAGGTCTCAGGATTTTCAAATACTTCTTTTGCTTTTATTCCCAGGTCTTTGCTGGCTAAAAAGTATTTTACTAAAAAGTTTGTATCTAAAATAGCAATCACAAATTATTCTATTAGTTTATCCAAATCTGGATTATACGATACTTCTTCAATTTCCTTATCAGTTATTAAGCTATCATACGAAGATAAAGCACCAAAAAACTTTTTTCTGTCGCCTTTCATACAGCTTTTTTCATTTATAAGAATAAGACTCATTAGATAGCCCTTCTCTGAAGGATTAAGTTTACCTATCTCTTTAACAATATTGTTTAATATATCTTTTTGCATCTTAATTAAAAATATACCACAATTTTATTTCAAGTTAACAGATCTTTTGCGTTTTGAATCAATA
>MFRN01000005.1:35378-70242 GCA_001784585.1 Candidatus Melainabacteria bacterium RIFCSPLOWO2_02_FULL_35_15
TCATTTTTAAAGAACTTATATTTATAGCCATCAAGCAGGGGAATATCCCACTTAACTTCCTTTCCAAACCCTTTATCTTTATAAGTTTTCAGTCCCCAGTCAGAACAAAATAAAACTGTTAAATCAATCTCTGGTTCTTTGGATAAGAGTTTATATAGGGGTGTCTGGTACTGAATCGGGTGTGAAACTAAAATTGCAAGTTTATGTTTTTTATTCATATCATAAGCCAATATTATTCATAACCAGATTCAAAAATAAACTTCATAGCGGCATTGAAATCAGAGCCCATTTGAATCAACTTATCTTTTAATGAAGCAAATCTATATTCGGGATTATAGTGACGGCAAGTAGCACATATTACAGGTAAATCATGATTTAAAAATTTATTTCTTAAGTTATCCATGCTTCCATAATATACCTTTTCCAGGTCGCCGGATTCATAAAATGAAGCGAAAAGTTTAGGATCTGATAATTCGGATTTACCTTCAAGATCCCGACATCCGCAAGCAGTAAGCTTCCCTGAGGCAAGAAGATGAGGTCCTGACTGGAGCATTGTACATGGTAAATGTTTACCACGCAGCGGTCTTCTTAGTAACTTATTTTCTTTAAGACCTTCTTTAACCATTCCTGACCAGTCGTCAAAATAAATATTTCTTGTGATTTCCCATCCCATTGTCTTTGCCTCCTTAAATAAAGAATGATTTCTTAAAAAAAATCTTGGAGACCTTATGCAAAGAGATATTTTTACATTCTTTTTATCTAAAAGTAATAATCGGTTTAAATTTTCCATAAGGCTGCTAAATTTCTTACTACGATAAATAGTTTTATATTCATTTTCATCTGGATAAGTCATGCTAATGTTTAGATTTGTAAGTCCAGCATCTTGTAATTTGATAAATTTATCAGCAGTTAATAAAATCCCATTTGTAGTTAATCCTATATTTTTTATTTCTTTATAGCTTTTGCATAAAATAATAATATCTTCTATGTTCTTGCATACCAGCGGATCTCCAACAATTGGTGTTAGTCCAATATCACCACCTCCACTGGTACAAAACGCATCTAAAGCTTTTTTTACAGAATTAGTTTCCACCTCTTTATAGATAGGCCCATTTTGATATTGATATGCACAAAACACACAGTTAGCATTACAAATATTCGTAGGTTCAATATCTAAGTGGCAAAGCTTTCTGTCTGTTCTTTTAGAAATAAGCAAGCTTTTAAAATCCTTAAAAATAACAGATAAGAAATAAAGAATGCCTGCAATTTTTTCAAATATAATCATTTTTTGATAGGTTTCAGTCAAGTAATATATTTTCTAATCTCTCTTTAAATCTCTCAAAAGAAAACTTACTCTCAAATCTTTCTTTTCCGGCTTTTCCCATTGCACTTCTACTAAATTTTTTCTACTATTTTCCTTAAGTGAAGAGGTCGAGAAGAATAATCTTCAAAGATGTAACTATCATCCTCTAGAAGTTTAAAATTTTGTCCAAAATACAAATTAAAAATTATCCTAAAGGTGTTAACTGGTGATATTGAACTGTACAACAATCTTTCCTTACCTACATCAGGCAAATAATATGCATTTAGTATTCTAAGATGAATTTTTAATGAGTCTAAAGACAATTTGCTCCAATTAA
Organism: Candidatus Melainabacteria bacterium RIFCSPLOWO2_02_FULL_35_15; assembly: GCA_001784585.1. GTDB lineage: Bacteria > Cyanobacteriota > Vampirovibrionia > 2-02-FULL-35-15 > 2-02-FULL-35-15 > 2-02-FULL-35-15. The sequence continues at coordinate 37,019 of MFRN01000005.1, forward strand.
TAGCTTCTGTATCAAAAAATTCTTTAAAATCACTTAATATATATGGGCCTTCATCTGATTGAATAATAATAATAGGCTTGGAGGAAGAATTCAAGATTATTGATTCAATAAGCTTTTTTATTTCTTCATTTGTAAAAAGCAATTGCTGAATATATTTTTTGTCTTCTGGTAGTCTCAAATCTTCTAGCCCACTGAAACAATCTCCATTACTCTTAAATAAATAAGGTAAATGAGGGAGTAATATATGTGCAAAAACAAACTTTGGGACTTTAACAGATTTGGATATTTCAATAAGTTTTTTTAACTGATATTGAGTACAATTTCTTAAAAGATTATATCCTATAAATTTATTATAGATCGGGAAAAGTATAGTGGTTTGTATCAGATTGTTATAAAACTCATCAAATAACAAATAAGAATTATAGGAAATATTAATGTCAGCGGAATTGATATAAGAGGTCACATGGTACCAACCTCCAATATTGATAAATTTATAACCAAAGCTTTTTAATATTTTAACTACTTCGGAATTGTGAATAAGCTCATATACAGGAATAAAGCTGGTTATATTTTCACTTATCCTATTCTTTAAATTATAAAAATAATCCATGTTCAGGGATGATGCTAGTGACAAGAAAGTTCTTGGGTAGTTTGCTTTACTATCACGAGCAATATAAAACCCATTATCAATTAAATGATTTAAAAAAGCACTATTATCAAAATTGAAATATTCTTTTAGAACAGTTTCATTAGCATATCTGTCAAAAATTAAATAGTAAATGTCTTTTGGTTCCCTGACTGTATTATTGTTGTAGATTTCATATTCTGGTTTTATATTGTTTATTTTTAAATTTAATAGTTGTTTGTTTGATAATTTATTCTTACTACTCAGCAAATTAAATTGACAGACATTGATCAAGCAAAAAATCACAAGAATAAAGTAAGTCAAAGTTATAGAGTAAGAGATTTGTTTTGTTGAATTAGCATTAATACACCTTAAGACTACAAAAATAATTACAATAAATAATACTAACCATATTAGGATTAAATAAATATTCTTACTATATATAACTAAATTAGAGTATCTGAGTTCCAAAGCTCTTAACAGCTTAAAAAAATGCCCATATGTAAAAAACATAAAGGCTATAAGTGAGATAATCAGTGAAGATTTTTCGCCATCTTTTATAAATTTAGAAACTATAATCCATATTAAAGCTATAAAAATATTGATTATTATAAGAGGGATAATGACAATATTAAAATGTAACTCTCGAATGTTGTTTGAAAGCAAGAACAGAACCGGATAGGAAGCTACTAAAAACGGGTGTACTACAAGTTCTCTTTTCATTCTATATTTTGTCCATTAGATACAGTATTCTTTCAGAACCAGTTAATTGCATGGAATCCTTAATAATAAAAAAATCTTTAAAAGCTAATTCAAAAGCCAATTTCGTATAATCTTTAAATATATCTTTTTTTGTTGCTAGCAATCTTTGTACTTGTGAATCACTTTTGGGTATGAACTCAATTATTAATTTATTGCATAAATCAGATAGAAAGCTTGCTATATAACGAAAAGATACATTGTTAGATATAGATAAATGATGGAGTAAAGCAAGGACTAAAGCAGTATCAACCTTTGTCCTTTCTATAAATGATTTCCTTTCTTTATTAGACCATCCTATTGCTGGGCTGGGATTCATAACATCTACTATAAGAGGTAAAATATTTTTTATATTCCTATTCTTACATTCTATATAATTACAGTCCACTACAACCGGATCAAGATCACATGATATTGTTTTAATATTTTTGTTAGCTGTTAACATACTAAAATATCCTTCATTGGCACCGAGATCAAGGACGGATGATGGTGTAACTTTATCTAAAAATTGACTTACTACTTCTGTTTTATGTTTGAATGTGCCCGGTAGATAGTAACTATTCTTATAATATTTTGACCATGTGGAATCTTTATGTCTCCAGTTTAATTGCATAATGGAATTTTCTAAGCTATTTATAATCGAAACCATCTGTTCTTTACTAACTTTATTTAATTGGGTTGAGTTGTTTTGCTTCTTACCAAAGGCTACCTTGAACTTAGAATGACAATGTAAATGCCCTAATAAAGGAAAATTGAAATATGACGACAGAGGTAATAAGCGACTTGCCAACTCTAGTGGTATCCCATCAATATAAATTTGTAACAACTTGGCTAATCCAGCATCTTTATAAACAGTCAAGGATAGCGGTGCCAAAAAATTCTCACAAAATTGTCTGTAAGCTATCCATGGGATGCCCTCATCATATTTTTCAAGAGATAAAGTATCAATTAATATTGGTTTACCATTTAGAAATTGTATATTATAAGCACTAGCATCTTTTAAAATCATCCCATATTCAATAGCAGTTTTTTGAATTTGTAACGTGAGTAAAGCTGCATCTTTAAGTTGGCTAAATGACCATTCATATGGATAAGATATAAATTCTATTTTTTCAGGTTTAATGTTCTTGTAGGGTTTGATTTCAAAGTTTTCTTGACTATCTATTTCTTCGTGAGGAATTAATAGCTTTGAATTAATAAGAGATTCGTAAAGTCCGGAAGTAATTAAATATTCATAGTGCTCCTTATAGTTAGAGTTAATTTGTCTGTAAACATCTTTATTCACGTAAAAAACGAAACCACTTGGATCTCTGAATGAACTTGCTTCCTTCATGCCTAGTCCTTGTTAACCCTAAATATAGAAAATAATGACTTGAAAATCCTAACTATTTTTAACCAAAAAAACTTAAGAGAAAAAGCAACACCAATTAAAGAAGCTAAAATAATTTGGAAGAAATAACTTCCACTACCAGGATCTATATAAGCATAAGCTTCATTAAAGCACAATAAAAAAATCACCACATAAAAAAACATTATTCTGACAATAAGCTGATAAATCAATTTTAAACTTTTATACAATTTTCTTTCCAGCCTTATTCTTTATACTTAATAAAGAACATATTTCAACCAAAGGAGTATCTAAAATAATACTACCCTTAGAGATACCGCTTTAATCTTGTATATCAATAAATACTTCTTAAAATTCACATATTATATTGCCTAGTTTCTCTTTAAACGAACAAAAACCAAATTTACTCTCAAATCTTTCTTTCCCTTTTTTACCCATTTTATTTCTTAAGTCATTATCTTTCAGTAATTTTATAATTGAATCTGATAGTGAAGTGCTGTCATTTGGTGAACACAAAATCCCTGTTTCTTTGTCTTTTATAACTTCAGGTATGCCGCCGGCATTTGCCCCTATACAGGGCTTTGAAAAATACATGGCTTCTAGAAAAACAATTCCAAAACCTTCACCAGTACTCGGAAGAATAAAAATATCACAAGATTCATAATATAAGGAAAGTAAATCATCTGGTATAAATCCAGCAAAAATCACATTATCTCTCACGCCTAGATTTTTTGCTAATAGTTCCAACCTGAAACGATCAGTTCCCTCACCCACTATTACATAATAAGCATCAGGAATATTTTTTAAAACCTCAGGCAATGCTTTTATTACAAGATCAATATTTTTATAACGTTCTCTTGGGTCAAGCCTGGCAACACTTAGAATTATCGTTCCTATTGGCAAGACCAGATCTTCATCAACTCCTGGCTGAGCTTGATAAAAAGGATCCAGTGTACACGGGAAAATAGTAAACGTATTTATTATCTCATTATAGTTTTTTATTTGTCTTTTTGTATAAACACTTATAGACAATATTTTATTAACACTTCTTACTCCAGCCAATTTAAAATAGTTAAGCTTTTTCCATGCTTCAATACCATAAATAGTTAAATATTTTTTTGCACCTGAGTTCATAAGTACTGCAAGTGGAGAAAAGTTTATATGTCCAAAAATAACTTTATCTGCTCTGGCACTTTCCTTTAATGCATGAATAAAGAACTTGAAGCGATTACCCGAAAAGTACTTATATTCAATGTTTCCGGATGAAATATATTTAGCAGACAAACTACTTTTACCTGTATCATTTAAAACTAATACTTTTACATTAATATTATGCTTTACAGATAAATCATCTAAAGCTTTTACAAAAGATCGATTAAATGTTTGTATGCCACCAGTTGCATCAAACAAATCTGTAAGTAATAAAAGAATTTGCATTTAAGTTTTAGAGAGTGCTGATTCTGTCCATTTATTTGCTATAACTAATGCCCATACTCTGGACCAATGAAGTTTATTATTTTTAAACTCATTCCAAATTTTTTTAAGAGCACTTTGTTCAAAATAGCCTTGTTGTAAACAAATTGAAAGAAAGTACTCAGAACCATTATTAATCCATTCTTTAAGAGGAAAAATAAATCCCATTTTATTTCTGCACAAAATCTCTTTTGGTAAAAATTCTGACATAAGATTTACAAGCAGTGGTTTATTAACTTCACTATCCAACTTTAATCCTGAAGATAGTCCTGTAACATATTCCACAAGCAAGTGATCCAGATATGGCACCCTAAGTTCTATTGAATTAGCCATGCTCATGCAGTCTGAGTCTTTTAAAATCTGATTTTGAAGATAATGGTTAAACTCTAACTTATTAAAAGTACTTATAAGTTTTCCATTTAATTTCCCACCACATAATAAGTGAGACCCCATAAGTTCACAATATTGTTCCTGACTAACCCCTAATAGGTCTTGAATCTGCAATGGAGTAAATAACCCTCTGAACAACAAATAACAGTTTTCAGAATTTACTACATTTAAATAAGATAATTTTTCAAATCTTCTGCTGTTAAACAATTTTGAAATTGATATAAGACTATTTATTAATCCCAGGGACATGAAAGGTAAGATTTTATTTAACAATTTTGCTCTTTTAAAATGAGAATATCCAAGGAAAATTTCATCAGATCCAATTCCAGAAAGTACCACTTTTAATCCGGTTTTTTTTGCTGCTTTAGAAATAAAATAAGTGTTAATCCCATCAATTGTTGGTTGATCCATAACTTTTAAAATATTTGGTATCTCATTTAAAAAATCTTTCTCCTTCAGTAATATCTCCTTGTGATCTGTTTTATATTGTTCAGCTACTAATCTTGCATATTTTGCCTCATTATAATTTTTTTCTTCAAAGACTACAGAAAGCGTAGTTATTGGAGTACTTGAACAGTGGCTTGCCAATGCTACAAGAGATGAAGAATCCAATCCACCACTTAAAAATATTCCTGTTGGTACATCACTAATCAAATGACCTTTTACTGATTTAGATAAAAGAGATTTTATTTTGGCAAGAATCTCACCATAATCATTAATTTCATTTTTATCGGTTGAGTTATTTATGTAATCTTCAATATCATAGTACTTTTTTATACCTATAGATCTTCCTCCTTCTTTAATATCCATATAAGAACCGCATGGCAGAGAAAAAATCTTTCTAATGGTTGTAAGTGGAGATGGCACAGAGCCTAACTGTAAAAAATAAACCAGTGCTTCTATATTTTTTTCATCAGGCACAAGCATACTTTTTATAATGCCTTTAACTTCAGAAGCAAAAATCAGTCTGTTTTTGTCTTCATAGTAATAAAGTGGCTTGATTCCAAATCTGTCTCTTGCCAAGATTAATCTATAGCCGGATTCATTATTTCTTTTATCGTAAAGAGCAAATGCAAACATTCCCTGTAGTCTTTTAAGTAGTTCATCAATTCCCCATTCTTCATAACCATAAATTAAAACTTCTGTATCAGTTTTTGATTTAAATGGATATCCTAAATCAATTAATTCATTTCGTAGTTCCTGAAAGTTATAAATTTCACCATTATAAGTAATCCAAATAGTTTTATCATGATTACTCATAGGCTGATGACCAGCTTCTGACAGATCTAAAACAGCAAGTCTTCTGTTTGCAAACCCTATTTTTTTATCTTCTGAGATAAACATACCAAAGCCATCAGGCCCTCCATGAATCATAGAATCTCTCATGGAAATTAATGCTTCTTTCATTAATCCTTCATTGAGTGAATTCTGAAAATTTATAATTCCAGCTATGCGGCACACTTATTTTCTTTATCTTACAACAGAAACATTAGAGATTTGTTTTTTTAATAAAGCCAGGTCATGATTTACCATATCTTTTACAAGGTCACAAAAAGAGACTTCAGGTTCCCAATTTAATTTCTTTTTTGCTTTACTGTAATCACCCTTAAGTTCAAATACTTCAGCTGGTCTGTAAAACTTTTCATCAATCTTTGTATATTCTTTCCAGTCAAGATCCACGCTGGCAAAGGCTGTCTCTGCAAATTCTTTTACTGAGTGGCATTCTCCTGAGGCTATCACATAATCCTCCGAAGAATCCTGCTGTAACATTAACCACATGGCTTTTACATAATCACCGGCAAATCCCCAGTCTCTTTTAGGTTCCAGGCTTCCAAGCTTTAATTCTTTTACTAACCCAAGTTTAATTTTTGCAACTGTGGTTGTAATTTTTCTGCTTACAAATTCATATCCACGTCTTGGAGATTCATGATTAAATAAAATACCGCTTAAAGCAAACATATTATAAGATTCTCTGAAATTCTTTGTTAAATGATATCCTGTAACTTTTGAGATCCCATAAGGAGAACGTGGATTAAATGGAGTGTTTTCATTCTGCGGAGACTCATTTACATTACCAAACATTTCGCTTGTGCCAGCAAAATAAAATCTACAGCGGGGAACTCTTTCTTTTATTGCTGAGAGTACAGACAGTGTGCCATTAACATTAGTATTAATTGTTGAAAATGGATCTTCAAATGAATAGCTGACAAAACTAATCGCTGCAAGATGATAGCACTCGTCCGGCTGCACTTTTTCTAAAACATTATAAATACTTCCATAGTTTTCCAGTGAGGCAGAATGAAGAGTTAATTTTTCAAGAATGTGGTTTATTCTGTAAAATCTGTGCTCCGGGTTTTCTATTGCGTTGTTTCTTACAATTCCATGAACCTCATAACCTTTGCTTAATAAAAATTCTGCAAGATATGAACCATCCTGTCCTGTTATTCCTGTAATTAAAGCTTTTTTCATAAGCAATCTTTCAATAATTATTTTACCCCAACACCCCCACCTCAAACATTATTCCGTATTTTTTATAAAGCTCCTGAGCTGATTTTGTATCATCCAGCTCTACTGTTACTGAAATCTTTTTTAAATCTTTTCCAGCCCAGTATCCTAAAGAGCCTGGTGTAGGATAGCCAATATCATGATGTGAAATTAACCCTGTAGCAACACTTACCTTTTCCGCTAATTCTCTACTCTGTTCACCATCATAATTTACCATTGGCGGGTTTGGAAACTGAATAGTATGGTTTGTATGAATTGCAATAATTTTTTTAAAGTTATATTTATTTAATAAACTTACAATGATTTGTGTTTCCGGTTCTGATGCTGGTTTTACACCTGGATAATAAGCACTATTATTAGCTAATGAAATGCTTTGCCAGCAGCTTGACGGAAAGTTTCTGTTTAAATCCACTCCATTTGCATTTCCTCTCGTCTTAAGTGAAATACCATCAGGATTTATACATGGAATTAAAACTAAAAAACAATCCTTTGGAAATGGTTTATTTTTAATTTCATCTATATACAGCTCACAAACTTCTTTTGACTGTGGTTCTACACCATGAATACCACCAATAACAATAGTTTTGTTAAAGGATTTTTCGTTTCCAAAAAAATATCCTTTTATTTCTTTACCTTTTATGCTTTTGCCCAGAATGATTTCTTTCATATAAGTTAGAATAATATATAAAACATGAAATATCAACTAACCATTAAAAAAATATCTGACCTCTTTGGATGCAACATTGAAGATAATTCAGTCATCACTGGCATTTCATATGATTCCAGGAAGGTAAAAGAAAGTGACATCTTTATATGTTTAATCGGAGAAAAGACGGATGGCCATAATTATATAAAAAAGGCAGAAGCTAAAGGTGCAAAGGTTATCTTAGCTCAAAAAAAAGTCAATTCGAATCTTCCGGTAATTTACGTGCAGAACACACAAAGTTCAATAGCAAAGCTTGCAAATCTGTTTTATAAAGAACCTTCAAAAAAAATAAAAATAATCGGGGTTACTGGTACAAACGGAAAAACCACGACTACTCATTTAGTTCAGCATATCTTTGAAAAAAACAATTTAAAAACTGCAGTTATTGGAACACTTGGAACAAGAGAAAATATAAACAGTAATTATTATGATGCAAAACATACCACCCCGCAGGCTTCAGATCTTCAGAAACAGTTAAGTAATCTGGTTGAAAAAGATTTTTCGCACCTTGCTATGGAAGTAAGCTCTCATGCACTTAGTCTTCATAGAGCAGATGAATGTAATTTTGTAAGCGCTGTACTTACAAATATTACCCAGGATCACCTGGACTTTCACCTTACAATGAATGAATACTGGAGAGCAAAAAGAAAATTATTTGAAATGTTGAATTTATCTTTTTGGAAAAACAAATATGCAATTATAAACAAGGATGATGTGTTATTTGAAGAATTTGCAAGGGTTTTAAATAAAGATATAAAACTATTTAGCTATGGAGTAAAAAACAAATCTGACTTTCAGGCAAAAGACATTTCTTTTCAGCCAGGCGGTCTGTCTTTTACACTGAGTTCACCAAAAAGGGAACATAAAGTTAAGTCCAGATTAAACGGTATGTTTAATGTCTATAATCTATTAGCTGCAATCTCTGTTTCTTACGGAGAGGGCATTGAAATAAATAAAATTATTGATGCAGTTTCAGATGCAAAAGAAGTACCGGGAAGATTTCAAATTATACAAAATGAAGATTCACCGCTTTGCATAGTAGATTATGCACATACACCGGATGGCCTTGAAAATATTTTAACTGCTGCAAGGCTTATGACTCCTAGGGATAGAAAATTAATTTGTGTTTTTGGCTGCGGGGGAGACAGAGACCCTACCAAACGTCCTAAAATGGGGAAAATTGCAGAAGACCTTTCAGATATTGTAATAGTTACATCAGACAACCCGCGCTCAGAAGATCCAAAACAAATTATCAGCGATATTTTAAGTGGAATAAAAAACACTTCAAATATAATAGTAGAAACAGACAGAAAAGCAGCTATTGAAACAGCCGTAAAAAAAGCAAATAAAAATGATGTTATTGTAATAGCCGGAAAAGGACATGAAGATTATCAGATATTAAAAGATAAGACGATTCACTTTGATGACAGGGAAGTAGTGATGAAGTTACTGCAAGCATTGACATGCTAAAAGAACGTTTAAAACTTGGAATAATAAAGTCTTCTCATACCCATTCGTTATCTTCGATAATGCATACTGCTGCTCTTCAGCACCTAAATATAAATGGTGAATATAAAGCATATGAAGTAAAATCTGAAGATCTGGAAAAAGTTTTTAAAGAATTAAAGAAGGAGAAGCTAAAAGGAGTAAATGTCACTATTCCGCATAAAATAAATATTATTCCATTACTTGATGAGTTAACTGAGAGAGCAAAACAAACAGGAGCAGTTAACACTGTAATATTCAAAGACAAAAAAACAATTGGAGACAATACTGATATTAGTGGATTTTGGGATGCAATTCCGGAAAAAATCAGAAAAGATATTTTTGGAAAAACTATTTCTATCCTTGGATGTGGCGGCGCTGCTTATGCATGTGTAATTGCATTTTTATCAAACAATGTCTCTTCAATGAAAATTTATGGCAGAAATAAAAAGAAACTGTCTGATTCTAAAGATTTTCTTGACAAAACCGTAGAGGCGCTGCATTGCAGCGCCTCTATAAGTATTGATTTATTATCCAATATAGATCTCTCAAATACAAACATCCTTGTAAACACCACACCAGTTGGCATGTATCCTGATGTGGATGAATGTCCTGTTGAAGAAGAAGATTTAAAGAAATTACCAAAAGATGCTTTCGTCTATGACATTATTTACAACCCGCCTGAAACAAAACTTTTACAGTATGCAAAATCATTGGGTTTGGAAACCTTAAATGGTATTGAAATGCTTGTAAGGCAGGGAGCTGAATCACTAAACATCTGGCTTGAAAAAGATATTGCGCCAATTGAAGTAATGAGAAACGCTGTCACCTAAAGGTTTGCGCAACTTCCGATTTGATAATATTCCTGCAGTGATTTTACATCTACTACTCCTGACTTTAAAGCTCTTATAGCACAAGCTGTTGCACTGGCACCACGGGCAGTCGTTACTACCGGAATGGAATACTGGATTGCTGCCTGCCTTATATACCGGTCATCTTCTCTGGCTTCTCTTCCAATTGGAGTATTTATAATAAGCTGAATTTCCTTGTTTTTAATACAATCCACAATATTTGGTCTGCCTTCATATACTTTTTTTACTTCAGTAACGTTAATCCCGTTTTTTCTTAAAATTTTTGCAGTGCCACCTGTAGAATAAATTCCCAGTCCCATTTCAAATAACTCTTTGGCAGGAGATACAATTAGTTTTTTATCTCTGTCGTTAACACTTATAAAAACGTTACCTCTTACAGGAAGATGCTGACTGGCTGCTATCTGGGATTTTGCATAAGAAACACTAAAGTCAGAACTTATACCCATAACTTCACCTGTAGATTTCATTTCCGGTCCAAGAATTATATCTGAACCGGGAAATTTGTGAAATGGTAAAACCACTTCCTTGACTGAGATATATCTGGGAACTGTTTCTTTTAAACCCAGTTCTTTTATAGTCTTACCAAGCATGATTTTACTGGCCATTTTTGCCCATGGAATACCTGTAGCTTTTGATACAAATGGAATGGTACGACTGGCTCTGGGATTAACCTCCAAAACATATAAAATATCATCCTTAATAGCAAACTGAATATTCATAAGTCCAATAACTTTTAATTCCAGCGCCAGCTTAATTGTGGCTTCCCTGATTTCTTTGATTTGTTTATCGGGAATATTTTGCGGTGGCAGTACACATGCACTGTCTCCACTGTGAACACCAGCTTCTTCAATGTGCTCCATAATTCCGCAGATTAAGACATCTTTTCCGTCTGAGATTGCATCTACATCAATCTCAGTAGCATTTTCCAGAAACGTGTCTATTAAAACAGGATGGTCAGGCTCTACTTCAAAAACCTTCTCAATAAATTTTTCCATTTCATTTAAACTGTAAAATACTTCCATGGCTCTGCCGCCCAGTACAAAGCTTGGTCTGACTAGAAGTGGAAACTTTAACTTTTTAGCAAGTTCTATAGACTCTGAAATTGAAGTGGTAGAGAAAGATTGAGGCTGGTTTAGTCCCAGTCTTTCAATAACTTTTCTAAAAAGCTCTCTGTCTTCTGCAAGCTGAATACTTTTTACTTCGGTCCCTAAGATCTTTACTCCAAGCTCTTCCAGCGGCTTTGCAATATTTAACGGAGTCTGACCACCATACTGAACAATTACTCCTTCTGGTTTTTCTACTTTATAAATATTAAAAACATCTTCACACGTTAAAGGTTCAAAATATAATCTGTCTGAGACATTATAATCGGTTGAAACTGTTTCCGGGTTTGAGTTAACCATAAGGGTTTCATATCCATCCTCATGAATCCCAAACGTAGCATGTACACAACAATAATCAAATTCAATTCCCTGTCCTATTCTGTTTGGTCCGCCACCTAAAACCATTACTTTCTTTTTGCTGGATTTTTTTACCTCAGATTCAGTCTCTCCTGTTTCATAAGTAGAATAGTGATAAGGTGTGTAAGCTTCAAACTCACTGGCGCATGTATCAACGGTTTTGTAGACTGGAAAAACTGAGTGTTTTTCTCTTAATTTTCTTATATCAGATTCGGTTACCATGACACACTGAGCAATTTGTTTATCACTAAACCCCAGACCCTTTAGATGAAACAATCTTTCTTTATTATCAACTCTGCTCAAACCTTCTTTTTCAATTTTCTTTGTCTCAAGGACAATTTCTTCCAGATGTTTTAAAAACCACTGATCAATATCTGTAATAGAATTAATTCTTAAAATTGGAGCACCATTATATAAAGCTGCATAAAGCTGTTTAACTCTATCCGGCGTAGGTGTTTGTAATTTGCTTAAAACCTGTTCAAGCGATAAATTTAAAAAAGTCCTGTCATAAAAACCAACCATTTTATTCTCAAGCCCTCTTAAAGCTTTTTGAAAAGACTCTTTAAATGTTCTGCCTATTGCCATTACTTCTCCTACTGATTTCATCTGGGTAGTTAAAGTATGATCACTGGTAGGAAATTTTTCACTTGCAAAGCGCGGGATTTTTGTCACTACATAGTCAATGGCAGGTTCAAAGCTGGCAAATGTGGTTTTTGTAATATCATTTGGGATTTCATCCAGTGTATATCCTACTGATAACTTTGCTGCAATCTTTGCAATAGGAAAACCAGTGGCTTTACTAGCCAGCGCACTGGATCTGGATACACGGGGATTCATTTCAATAACCACTATCCGTCCATCTTTTGGATTTACTGCAAACTGAATATTACTTCCGCCGGTTTCTACCCCGATTGCACGAATAATTTTTATAGATGCATCGCGCAATTTCTGGTACTGCTTATCAGTTAAAGTCTGTGCCGGTGCAACTGTTATAGAATCTCCTGTATGAATTCCCATCGGATCAAAATTTTCAATCGAGCAAATTATAACCACATTGTCAGCAAGATCTCTCATTACTTCCAGCTCATATTCTTTATATCCAAGAACACTTTCTTCCAGAAGCACCTGATGAATCGGGCTTATTTCAAGCGCCCGATCCAGCATAGATTCAAACTCATCTTTGTTATAAGCTATTCCTCCGCCTGTACCCCCCAGAGTAAATGCCGGCCTTAAAATTAAGGGATAACCAATTTCATTTGCCATATAAACACCGTCAGTTTTTGATTTGACAATATACGATTTTGGCACTTCAAGCCCAATTTCAAGCATTTTATTTTTAAATAGTTCCCTGTCTTCTGCTAGTTTTATCGCCTGGAGCTTTGCACCTATTAATTCAACCCCATATTTATTCAGGATCCCTTTGTCTGCTAACTGAACTGCAATATTCAGGCTGGTTTGCCCACCCATTGTTGGAAGCAGTGCATCGGGTCTTTCTTTTTCTATAATTGCCCGGACAAGCTCACAAGTAATAGGTTCAATGTATGTTTTGTCTGCAAGCTCCGGATCGGTCATTATTGTGGCAGGATTTGAATTTATAAGAATAATTTCATAACCTTCTTCTTTAAGAGCTTTGCAAGCCTGTGTACCGGAATAATCAAACTCACACGCCTGACCAATAACAATAGGTCCTGCACCGATTAATAAGATTTTTTTTATGTCTTTCCGCTTTGGCATAGTAGTTAATTGTCATTGCGAGGAGCGTAAGCGACGAAGCAATCTTATACGGTATCTAGTGCATAATAACAATACCTTAAGGCTGCCTTATTTATCTTGATATTGGTATAAGATTGCCGCGTCGTCACTTCGTTCCTCCTCGCAATGACAAATCAACAAACATTAAACAACTCCTCCTTTTCCTTACTTAGTTCTTCCACAAAGGAAATTATATTTTTTTCACTCATGAAAAATCTTACTCCAAATCCATCCCACGAATAGTGATTTGAAATTACATTTCCTGCATCCAGCCAGCATGTAGCAGAATAGCCTCTGTGAGATCGTTCAAGTATTAGTTCAAATGATGGCTCATTTGGTTCAAATGAAAACATTGTAGATTTTTTATCTCTTAAAAATTTTTTTATTCCACAGGTTAAATTTTCAATTTCATTTACAGGTTTTAAGGCAAGAACATAATCACCGGCTCCTTTATTTTTTAACTCCAGCTCATATATTAAACTTTTCTCACCGCTTGTAAGAATAATTTTATACGGTATCCAGGATATTGCAATTTTATTTTTTATCTTGTCTTTTAAAAAAAGTAATTCTAAGCTCGATTTTATTTCTTCATCTTCTGAAATCAGTTTTGCCATTACAATTCATTTATATCACACATCGTATACACGGTGTGTTATCCTTTAATTTGTAAAATGCAGCTCTATAATCAAATCAAACAAAACATATTTCCAAAAGGATCAGGTATTGCACTTGGGGTATTTGATGGTGTACATCTGGGACATGCAGGAATAATAAAAAACGCTGTTGATTTTGCAAAAAAAAATAATTTAACTTCAGTTGTGGCTACTTTTTCAAATCATCCTCACTCTGAAATTACAGGACAAGCGCCGAAGTTATTAAGTACATTTGAAGACCGGTTAACTTTGATTGAAAATTTAGGAGTAGATGCATTTTTTGCTCTTGAGTTTAATTCCAGATTAAGGCACATGAGTGCCCAGGATTATTTTACTAAAGTATTAGTCGACTGTTTAAACGCAAAGTACATAAGTGTAGGATATGATCACAAGTTTGGTTTTAATCAGGAAGGTACGACTGACAAATTAAAAGAATGGGGAGCAAAATTTTCCATAACCGTTCATGTAAACCAGCCAATAAATATTCATGATGAACCAATTAGCAGTACAAGAATAAGAAAAGATCTGTCTGCAGGACAAGTAAAAGCTACAAGTCTTTTACTTGGCAGATATTACTCAGTACACGGGAAAATAACACAAGGATTAAAACGTGGTACGGAACTGGGCTTTCCTACTGCAAATATAATGATTCCAAGCGGTCTTATTATCCCGGCTGCCGGCGTTTATGCAGGATTTGCTGATTTACCGGGTGAAAATAAAAAGAAATTACAGTGTGTAATAAATATCGGTTACTGTCCTACTTTCAAGGAAAGTCATACTGAATTAAAAGTTGAAGCTCACATTTTAGATTTTCCATATAAAGAACTTTATAACCAGAATATAAAAATAGAGTTCGTTGAAAGGCTTAGAAATGAAGAAAAATTTTCATCAAAAGAAGAACTTATTAAACAAATTAAAAAAGATTGTGAAGTGGGGAGGAAAATTTTAGCTGTTTAATAACGTAACTGATTATTTTCCTACCTGTTTTTCCAGATTAAGTGCTTCTTCTAATTTGTTTTTATCCACTAGTTTTCCTTCTTCGCAGACCTGCTTAATGGTCTTTCCTTTTGCAATAGCTTCTTTTACTACTTCTGCTGTTTTTAAGTACCCTAAAACAGGATTCAAGGCAGTGGCATTTGATACGCTGCCTTCAGCGTATTTTCTACACCTGTCAGTATTTGCAGTTATTCCTTTTACACATTTTTCATTCCAGACATTTAGTGCATTTGTAAATATTTTTATGCTGTGCAGAAGATTGAAATTAATTACAGGCATCATTACATTCAGTTCAAACTGACCAGCTTGTGAGCAATAATCAATGGTAGTAGCACAGCCAATAACCTGAAAACAAACCTGATTCATCATCTCTGCCATGGATGGATTTACTTTACCAGGCATGATAGAGGAACCTGGCTGAACAGCAGGTAATTTAATCTCTGATAATCCTGTAGTTGGCCCAGAGTCCATTAGGCGTAAATCATTACAAATTTTTGTAAGATCAAGGGCTAAATTTCTAAGTGCACCAGCTACTGATACAAATGGAGTCATAGTCTGCATGGCAAGCATTAAATCTGATGCTCCCTGTAAGTCACAGTTCATAAGTTTGCTTAATTCTGAAACAATCTTTAGCTGGTACTGAGGATGAGCATTTAATCCTGTCCCTGCAGCAGTTCCACCAATGCCAAGAACTTTAAGTTCATTAAATGCATTTTCAAGTCTGATTTTATGATCATGCATTACTCTGGAATAAACCTGAAACTCTCTGCCAAGCCTTACCGGAACTGCATCCTGAAGATGTGTTCTGCCTGCTTTTATAATCAGAAAAAACTCATCTCCCTTTTTAGCAAAAGATTTTGAACATCTTTCTATAACCTCTAACAAATCTTTTGATTTAATAAGAGCAGCTAATCTCATAGCTGTAGGAAAAAAATCATTTGTAGATTGAGCACAGTTTACATGATCATTTGGACTGACCAGTTTTGAATCACCTTTTTTACCACCGAGGATTTCTATGGCACGATTAGCTAAGACTTCATTTGTATTCATATTATGTGAAGTGCCGGCTCCTGCCTGATAAACATCTACTACAAAGTTTTCAGATAATTTTCCACTTAAGACTTCATCAGAGGCTTTAATAATAGCTTCTGAAAGTTTTTTATCTAATTGGTTTAGATCAGCATTCACTTTTGCTGCTGCTCTTTTAATACAGACGCTTGCTTTTATAAAATCAGGATCTGCTTTTATTCCTGAAATAGGAAAATTTTCTATCGCTCTTGCAGTCTGTACCCCATAATAAACTTCATCCGAAATATCAAAAACACCCATTGAATCTTTTTCTTGTCGCATAGCATTTTAATTATACATTATGCTAGAATCCACTCATGCCACATATAAATCTATTTTACATATTTACAGCACTGTTATTTGGTATGTTGCACGCGCTTGAACCAGGTCATGGGAAAAGTCTGGTAGCTACTTTTGTATTAAGCAGAACAGCCAGCAAAACAAGAGATGCTTTTATAATTGGGTTAATTGCATCGGTTACACACACTGCAAGCGTCTATTTAATCGGGTATTTTGGAATAAAAATATTAGAGTTTATTTCACCTATAGACAAAGAAATCTTCATAAACTTCATAGCAAGCGTATTTATTTTTTTAATTGGTTTATGGCTTATGTGGGACAGAATAATCAATCCTTTATTTCATCATGAGCATGAGCACCAGTGCTCAGTACGCGAAGTTCTCACTAAAAATTTAAAAATAACAAATCTGCTTTTAATAGGATTAATTGCAGGACTAGCCCCATGCTCCGGCGGTCTGGCTGTGTTTATGACTGCTACTGCAGTAAGTGGATTTAAAAATTTATTAAACGGTTTCTTTTATGTACTGTCATTCAGTATAGGACTTGGAATTGCTTTAACGCTTGTAGCCTTATCAATGATCTTTGGGCAGGGACTGTTAAAATCTTTACTACAAAAATCAATTTCAAACATTGAAAGGTCGTCAGGTATTATAAGTGCAATTATAATCTATACTTTAGGACTGGTTTTGCTTACTACAAATTTAGTAAGAATAATCCCACATGAGCATCATCATGAACATATTAAGCAGCTTTCATTCTTCCCTTGAATCTTAAGCTCATAAAACGTTTCATCAAGAGCATTAAATTTTAAAATTCTGTTTGTGAGAGGTTTACCGATTCCTAGAATCAATTTAAGAACTTCGTTTGCCTGAATAGTACTAATTACTCCTACGCATGTGGCAAATACGCCAAGCTCCCTGCAGCTTTGTCTGAAATCCGGAGGAGTTTCCGGGAAGTAACATCTAAGGCATGCTGATTGTTTTGGAATGACTGTTAATACCTGCCCTTCAAACCCAATTACTCCGGCATGTACAAGTTTCTTATTTAATAAGATCGAATAGTCATTTAACAAGAACTTATCACTGAAAGTATCCAGTCCGTCTACAATGATTTCATAATTTTCAAATATTTTTTCTATATTATTCTTATTTAATTTTTTTTCAAAGATGTTAACTTTTACATCAGGATTGATTTTATTTATTTTTTCTTTAACTGAAAAAACCTTTGATTTATTTAAATCATCTGTATCATAAATAATCTGCCTGTGAAGATTAGTTAAATCTACAGTATCATAATCAACCACTCCGATTTCTCCAACGCCACTACTGGCAAGATACATTAAAGCAGCAGAACTCAGGCCTCCTGCACCCACCACGAGAACTTTAGCTAAAAATAATTTTGCCTGACCATCTTCACCTAATTCAGGTAAGACAATCTGTCTGGTATATCGCTCAAGTTGTTTATCAGTTAACAGCATAGAAAAGATTATAGCGTAGGGATAAGCAGATGTACTATCCCTGAACTGGTTTTGATTTTTTAAATTTGTCAAATTAATGGTCGAATTCCTCTGGTGATAAACCCAGATCTTTTTGTTTATCCGACTATTGTTCCGATAATTTAATTAAGGTTACCTTACTGATGGGCTTCAGCAAGAGAATCTTAGGTTAGGTATTTTGTGAAGAATAAAACAATCTTATTTGTTTGTATGCTTATTGCACTGTCTATTAGTTTGCAGTGTAATATTTCTGTTTGTGCACAAATAGAAGAAAATAATAAAGTTATAGTTGTTGAAGAAGAAAATTCAGATAATTCAGATAATGCAGATGCTGATGCTGAAGTTATTGAAGGAACCTCAATTTCAAGTAGGGCAGATGATCAACAAGAAGAATACTTGTCAAATTAAAGATCTATAGTAACGACATCAACAGGGCATGAGGGCACACACATCTCACATACAGTACACTTTGGCTCTACAAACTGAAGATGAAAATCATGATCTAGTTTAAGAGCACCTGCTAAACAAACAGAAATACATGCACCGCAATGAATACATTTATCCATATCAAAGATTACTTTTCTGGCTATTTCAGTAACTTCAATGCCTGAATCTTTAATTCTTTGAATTGCTTTTTCCAGATTTTCCGGTAACCCGTCCATTTCCATAACTAATTTTCCGCTTTCTTCCGGAGTGATTTCTGCTCTCAAAATGTTACTTGCTATGTCATACTCCTTAGCCAGTATATAAGTAACAGGTGTCTGAAGTTGTGATGGCGGGAAATCAAGAACTACTCTTTTTCTGGTACGTAAAGCCGGGTTTGGAAGAGGGCTTTCACTGATAGTTTGTTTTTCTTTTTTTTTGTTTTTTCCGGGTGACATGCTTATATTTTACCCTTATTTCACGCTCCACACTCTACATTCTACATTTGTCATTCCATATTCTACATTTTTAGAATATCTTCCTCGGCAAGGTTCTCCATGAAACTGATAAAAGAATAAACACTGAAAATAAATTAACAAACAATGCTGTCCCGCCATAGCTAAGTAAAATTAACGGGACCCCTGTTATAGGCATAATCCCGATCGACATTCCAATATTTATAAATATGTGAAAGGCAAAATATGAAAAAATTCCAACAGAAAGTAAACTGGCAAACTGATGGTTTGAATTTTTTGCAATGTACAATGCTCTACACAAGATTATTGCAAACATGCAAAGCACAAGCACAGAACCAATAAACCCAAACTCTTCTCCGCAAATTGAAAACACAAAGTCGGTATGCTGTGCAGGTACATAGTGCCCTTTAGTTAATCTTCCATGCTGCCAGCCATATCCAAAAAACCCACCGTTTCCAATTGCTAACAGACTTTGAATTATATGATAACCAGCTCCAAGAGGATCGCTCTCTGGATTTAAAAAGATGGTTAATCTGCACTGTTGATATGGTTGTAAAAGACTCCAGAGAATTGGACGAATAAATCCAATTGAAAAATTAAAAATCATTAAAAGAAATAATAATAAAACTGTCCATGGGGATTTCCATGGTTTATAGTTAATTACAAGCCAAACTAATAAAAATACTAAAAATAAAATGAAATATTGGGTAATGGTGATTTCAATTATTTTATTATTTATTTGAACAGTACCAAAGCTAAATACAATCGAGCCAATTGCATTAAAAATCAAACTTAATACTGGTGATACAACCACAAGTAAATGTGTGATTTTAGCTCCTGCCCAGAAGGCCATTCCAAGATAAATAGCTACAAATGTCAGCGATGTTCCTAAATCAGGTTGCTTAAATATAAGTATAAAAGGAATAAAAGTTATAAGGCCGGAAATTAAAATATCAAAATAATTTTTTACCTGGTGTTTTGAAAACCAGGCTGCTAAAGTAATTATTATTGCGATTTTTGAAATTTCGGATGGCTGGATTTTAACAAATCCGAGGTTTATCCATCTTTGAGCACCAAGCGCTGAACTGCCCATTACTAAGACAGCTAACAGTAAAAAAATATTAATCAGATACACCCATAAAGAAACTGATTTCCAAAAATGAATACGAATAAATAATGTACTAAAGCCTAAAAGAAACGCTGGCAGTAAAAAAAGGAGCTGCCTGGTAAAGTAAGCTCCACCTTCTGCACTCTTAAGTAAAAAGAGTCCAAATGTAACTAAAAAGAAAACAGGAGCTAAAATAAACCAGTCTAATTCATAGAGATTTGACCACCTGCGTACTACAAAATCTCTTTCATCTGTAAGCTGCATTAAAGGAACCTAATCAGGACGACACCTTTTCTTTAACCTCTTTAAGACTTAAACTAAGCCTGTGTTCATTTGGAGCAAATCGCTTTACAAAAACCTGGACTTCCTGTCCGGCAGATAAATAATCTTCAATCCTTGGATTCTCTGTTTCACTGGTGATTTCTGATCTTGGAAGAAGCCCTTCAACCCCTGGATACACTTCTATAAAGGCACCAAAATTTGCAACTTTACTGACTGTCCCTTTAATAAGTTCATTTTCTTTTACTTTACCTTCTAATTCATTCCAGGGATCATTATTCATTCTTTTTAAACTAAGGCTTATCCTGCTTGTCTCTCTATCAATTTTTAATACTATCAGTTCGATCTGTTGACCGACTTTTAAAATTTCCTGAGGATTTGTAACTCTTTGCCAGGAAAATTCTGAAATTGGCAGAAGTCCATCAATGCCACCAAGATCAACGAAAGCACCAAAATCAGTTACTCTAACCACTTCACCTGTAACTTTTTGTCCAGGTTCAAGATTTTGCATAGTCCTTTCACGCAGGTCAGCTTTTTCATCCTGCAGGGCCTGCTTCTGAGAAAGAATAAGCTTATTTTTTTTCTGATCAATTTCAAGAATTTTTATACTTAACTCTGTATTAAGCAAACTGTCATGTTGTATATTTTTAATTCTTAACTGACTGGTTGGAATAAACCCCCTTATTCCGAACAAATCAAGTATAATCCCGCCTTTAACAACTGAAACAACTGTCCCGCTTAGGCTTTCATTTGCTCTCCTGGCTTCCTCAAGTTTATTCCAGCCCTGTGCCTGATTTACTTTTTTAATGGAGACTATTACTTGTTCATCTTCATTTTCATCCCTAAGAACAAAAAACTCATGCTCTTCTCCGATTTTTACCAGATCCTCAATTTTTACTTTTTTTGATTTATAAGATAATTCTTTATATGGTAAAAATGCCTCTGTCTTTCCACCTATATCAACTAAGGCCCCGTCCTTTTCCAAATGAATAATTTTGCCTTTAACAATATCTCCCTGGTTAACTTTACTGTCGTATTTTCCTTCCTTTAAAAGTTTTTCGAACTCTGATATTTTATCAATCATATTATTTTTTTATTTACTCTCCTTCTTGAGTGCGACTCATGAGTTATTTATTATAACCTACTTGTCACTTACCACTCTTGCTTAAAACAGCCTCTCCTTTAAATGCGTAAATAGGAATCTTGTTTTCATATACAGTTGTCTGAAAAACTGTAAAGAGCTGGTTTTCACTTACCCTGAATATTTTTCCCCTTATCACCTGAAACCAACCCTTACTTTTAGCATTTGTCCAATAATTTATTTGTTTATCATTTGCCAGGTCAAAATTCACAAAACTGTATTTTACGTCTTTTTGAATTATCTCTAATCCGGATAAGGTGGTTTTCTCAACCAAACCAAATTTTATCCCTATAGTGTATGGGCCAAAATCTACAGAATTATAAATATAACTGTTATCTAAAGAAGGATTTGTCCAAAAGATAGATTTTTGATCTAAAGTATAATTTCCACTCCAAAAACCATCCAGTGTTTCATATAGACCAAATTCACTATATTTATCAAATTCATTGTTACTAAAAAAATCAGCCTGGTTTGGATTTTCAGTATAATATACCTTAACCTTAAGCTCACCCTCAGAACTGTTAAAACCAGCACCTAAAGCAATATTTGAAAGAAAAGTTAAAACTATAACCAGCTTTAAATTGTACGAAGATTTAAAAAATCTAATATTCAAAGCCCCACACTTTATCCAATCTTAACAACATTTAATCATAATATGTTTCATTTTGGGGCTGTCCCTGATAGCAACCCCTTTGAATTGTTCAAAACAATAAGAGATGAGAATTTTATGAAGGAGATTTTATGCAAGAACAAAACTTAAGTACAGCCCTACTGACATCCGGCTTGTTTTTAAACAATCAAAATTTATTAGGGTTATTAATAAAAAATAGGTTACAGACTATAAATAAAACGTTAATTAATACAAAAGAAAGTGTTCTCTTTGAAGTTGATGCACATAAACCAGACTACTTATTCCTTTCTTCTTCTTTACCAGGTGTGATTGATATTCTTGAAGTAATTACAAGGGTAAAAAAATCTTCTCCAAAAACAAAAATTATTTTAACAGTAAATAAAGACGACGCAAATAAAATTTTAAGTTGTATAATTGCAAATACCGATGCGATTATTTATACAGAGTGTCTGAATGATTCTCTGGAAACTGCAATCAAGCAGTTGTCAAAGGGGCAAATGTTTTTATGCGGGTTAGCAACAAATGTATTAAAATCTTCCCTGCAAAAGCAACAGGTTGAAACAAAATTTGACAATGGTTTATTGAATTCACTTACTGACAGAGAACTTGAGGTTTTACATTCTTTAACACAGGGGATTAACTACAAGCAGATTTCAAACCTTTTATTTATCAGTGAGTCTACAGTTAAAACACATATAAACAATATCTTTACCAAGCTAAATGTAAATGACAGAACACAGGCAGTACTTTATGCATTGCATCACGGTATAGATAACCTTTCAAAGAAACCAGATTTGTTTGAAAGTTTGACCGGTAAACCAGTAAAAAAATAACGTTATCCTGGAATTTTAAAAAGAATATTTATTGCAAAGATCTGTCTTGATGTCTTGTATAATATAAAAGTTATGCAGAAGCGACGTGTTGTAATTACTGGTATTGGTCCTGTTACACCTGTAGGCACAGGGAAAGATCTGTTCTGGGAAAATCTGAAACTTGGCAGAAGTGGTATTGCCAAAATCAAGGATTTTGAAAGCCCTGAATGGCAGGTAATTGATGTAAAAATTGCCGGAGAAGTTAAAGACTTTTCTCTTGAAAAATATTTTACAGATCAAAGACTTTTAAAAACTCTAAATAAAGATACGGACAAAGTCACACAGTTTGCAGTTGTTGCTGCGAAGCTGGCAATAGACGATTCTTTAATAGACTTCTCAAAGCTAAACACTGAACGGGTTTCTACTTTCGTAGGTACAGGAATAGGAGGGATTCAAACCACCTGTGCAGATCAAATTGCACTCCTTGCAGGCGGTCAAAAAAAAATCGGGGTCAGATCAATAATTCGTTTAATGCCAAATGCCCCGTCAGGATATATTGGAATTTTATGGGGACTAAAAGGCAGGGCAAAAAACGATTCGACAGCATGTGCCAGTGGACTTGACTCAATGCTCGATGCTCTAAACTGGATTAGACTAAACAAAGCTGATGTAGTAATTACCGGAGGAACAGAAGCTACTATCCACCCGTTAAGCATGGCCTCATTCAGTAATATGGGAGCTCTTTCAAAAAGAGACTGTCCTCCTGAAGCAGCTTCATGTCCCTTCAGCAAAGAACGGGATGGATTTATAATGGGTGAAGGCTCTGTAGTTTGTGTATTTGAAGAACTTGAACATGCTAAAGCCCGTGGTGCAAAAATTTATGCTGAAGTTCTTGGTGGAGCAGGAACATGTGACGCATCACACATAACAGCCCCGCACGAGACCGGTGATGGCGCAGCCAGAGCCATGACAGAAACACTAAAAGATGCCCAGATAAAACCAGAAGATGTAAATTATATTCATGCACATGGAACATCTACACCACTAAATGATGCCAGAGAAACCGTGGCTATTAAAAGAGTTTTTGGAGATCATGTTAAAAAACTGGCAATAACCAGCTCTAAATCAATGACAGGGCATTTAATCGGTGCAGCGGGCCCTGCAGGCACAGCAGCATGTGCACTTACCATTCAAAACGGAATAATTACTCCTACTATTAACTATCAAACCCCTGACCCTGACTGTGATTTAGACTATGTTCCAAATAAAGCAAGAGAGCAAAAAATAAATATAGGATTAGTTTCTTCGCTGGGATTTGGTGGGCATAATACTGTTCTGGCTTTGAAGAGGTATGAAGGATACTGATTTAAAACTACCAGCCCTTTTCCTTAAGCTTTTCCCAGACCTTTTTTGATTCTTCCGGCATAGATACCCAAAAAAAGTCTCTCATTTCTTCCAAGATTTCTAATTTTTTTTCCGGGGATAAAGTCATATATTTTTTTAAGTGCTCTATATTAATAAAGTCGTTATCATCTGATTCAGTTTTCATAAGTAATATCCTCCATTTCCGATAAAACCTTAATATCTATTAAATCACGTGGTCTTCCAGCAACTTGTTTTAGCTTAATCAGATCAGGTATTGAAGCAAGAGGTACCTTAAAATCTTTAATGTTAATGATTTTTCTATTTCTGTAAGCTTCTTCAAAATTTAAATAGTCAATAATCATTACATCAATTATATCGATTTCATTATCTGTATTATACAAAGAGAATACTTTCATGTTTTTTTCACTAATCCACTTTTCTCTTTTTGTCTTATCCGCTATTTCTTCAATCTCAACAGGAACTCTTGGTTTAAAATGTAACTCTCGCATTACAGATGCAAACTTATTTATATTTTCATTATCGAGCAAAATAAAAATATCTAAGTCATGAGTTGGTCTTTTATAGCCATGAAAATTGATTGCTACTCCACCTATTACTAAATACTTTATCTGAGCTTCACTAAGTTTTCTAAGAATAGATTCGTAAAACATAAGATTTCTTATTCTATCTTCTTCTCACCTTCATCTCATACTCGGCAGATTTAAACAGAGTCTTTAGCTGGTCACAAATTTGAGTGGCAGTTCTTCTGGTGTTAAATGAATAGAGATCAATAGCAGCAGATTTATATTCAGGCCATGTATGAATGGTAAAGCTTAAACCGTCTGCACAGACAATAGCTGTTACACCGAACGGCTGAAACTGATAAAAGGTTTGAATCTTAGGTTCAAGCTCAAACTGAGTAAAAACTTTTTTTACTTTTTGTTCTAATAAACTTGCTTTACCAAGAGCTTTATCATCACATTCATAAAGATCTAAAAGTACATGCACACGGTTTATCTTTGTATCTTTTTTTAATTTTAAACTTTTTATTGATCTTACTGTTCTGTAAGATCGCATTTCTTTTCCGTTTTTATTTACATCATTCATTTTTACTTCCAAAACAAGACACATCACCGGTATGTCTCTTATCCCTTAGTGCTGATTTTCTCATATCTGAATTTTGCACCTTCAAGCTCTTTTGGTATTTCAATCGGATATTTGCCACTAAAACAGGCTGTACAAAAAGTTTCCTGAGACAATCCTGTTGACTTTATCATTCCTTCATGGCTTATATATTTTAATGTATCAGCCTCAATATATCTTGCAATCCCTTCTGCTGAATTTGTTTTAGCTGCTATGAGCTGCTCTCGCGAATCAATATCTATACCATAAAAACACGGCCACTGAACAGGTGGAGAACTAATTCTCATATGGATTTCTTTGGCACCTGAATCCCGTAAGAGTTTGACTATCTTTCTGGAAGTGTTTCCCCTGACGATAGAATCATCTACGACTACTATTTTTTTACCGGCAATAATATCTCTCAATGGATTTAATTTTAACCTGATTCCAAGTTCCCTTAACATCTGAGATGGCTGAATAAATGTCCTGCCTACATATCTGTTTTTAATTAATCCTTCTGAAAACGGCAGCTTTAACTCTTCTGCAAAACCAATTGCAGCAGGGGTTCCGGAGTCAGGTACTGAAATTACATAATCTGCATTAACCGGCGCTTCCCTGGCTAATTGCCTGCCAAGCTCTTTTCTGAAATGATAAATGCTTAAGCCTTTAAATGTACTGTCTGGTCTTGAAAAATATATAAGTTCAAAAATGCAGTGATGTGGTTTTATTTCAGAGACAAATAAATCTGAATCCAATTTTTGCTCTTTGGTTATAAAAATCATTTCGCCCGGTGCAACCTCTCTTTTATAAGTTGCACCGATAATATCCAGGGCACAGCTTTCAGAAGCAATAACATGATGACCTTTCAGTGTAGTACCAATACAAAGAGGCCTTACACCATCCGGATCTCTTACTGCTACCAGACTGTCCTTTGTGCCTAAAACTACCGAATATGCTCCTTTGCATTTTTTAAAAGCTTCTTTTACAGCTAACTGTAAATCATTTTTATTATCCAATTCAAGAACTATCAACTTTGCCATTACTTCACTGTCGGTTGTAGATTCAAATTTATAACCCCTGGAGATTAAATAGTTTCTAAGTTCTGTAGCATTAACCAGATTTCCGTTATGCGCAAGAACTATCTTTAAATTTTTGTATGTAACTAAGATAGGCTGAGCATTACAAATATTGTTTGAACCGGTAGTTGAATATCTGGTATGTCCTACAGCAATATCACCTTGTAGCTTTGCAAGAATTTCTTCGTTAAAAACCTGACTAACCAAACCAATATCTTTATGCAAAAAGACATTGTTATTTAAAAATGTAGCTATCCCACAACTCTCCTGTCCACGGTGTTGCAGGGCATACAATGCAAAAAAAGTCAATCTGGCAGTATCTTCTCCAGGTGCCATTATGCCAAATACGCCGCAAGCTTCTTTCCATGCGTGCTCCAGTCTGCCGGCTTCTGTGCTTCCACAGGTTCCTAAACCATTTCTCCACAACGTTTGGTGATTATTCTTCATAATCACTTCACTTTTGGTATTGCTATCCATGTTTTTATTAATACTTTTACTGAAACAAGTTAATTATAACCTGCCCTTATTTGTAAAAAAGTAAAAATGTAATAAAGATTGGGTAAATTGGTATAAATCCGTATACATCAGGTATTCCTTCTTTTTTTATTGCGCCCGAGCGAAAAACTCGAGAGCTTGCTCCAGAACGACCTGTGAAAAATTAGATTTAAAAGCAGCTTAAGCCACTTTGAGAATGTATGAGCAAGATGAGTAGCTCTCATCTCAAGCTTGCTAAAGATTGATTTGTAATTTCTGACATAACGATTAGCCATGTGTTCCTGCATCACATTAAACTCTGATTCAATTAATAACCTCTCACCACCTCCTACTATTTTTACTCCCTGTGTAACATAATTTTTTGCTCCTCTATAACCTAAGTCACCAATGTATTTTAAGTCTGGTGAACCACGATTTAAGTTTGGAAGCATAACTACATCATGATGATTACCACTAACGTATGACCACTCTGGAAATATCTTGGTTAGAGGGTCCAGAACACCATGAAACTTGTATCCGAAGAAAGAACCTAATCTTCCACAATGTCCAAATCTTCCATCTGGAAATCTTTCATAAGTTTTAAGATTTACTCTTGGTTTTTCTGCAATTACTTGGTATGTACTATCTACAACTCTTTATGTAACTCAGAGTTACATCCGTTATAAAACTGTAACTGTAGGTTACATCTTAATCATGATATTGGTTAGTTATGATTCAATCTCTGCATGGCAAATTTAATTCCGATAGAAAAAATAGAAAGTAAAATCTTTATCATTAATAGAATATAAACTTTTGAGGTCACAAATTGTGACCTCAAACAAAGAACGTGAAGGACAGAATTTAATATGAGTACAGCACTAATATCTATAGAGACTATTGAAACAAGAATATTTCTTATTCGTGGGAAGAAAGTCATGCTTGATAAGGATTTAGCTGAACTTTATAAAGTTAAACCTATAGCTTTAAGACAACAAGTTAAAAGAAACAAAGAGCGCTTCCCTGGCGATTTTATGTTTCAACTTACAAATAAAGAAGTAGAAAGCATGGTATCACAAAACGTGATACCTTCAAAACAAAGCCTAGGAGGGCATTTCCCTTATGCCTTTACTGAGCAAGGAGTAGCTATGCTTTCTAGTGTTTTAAATAGTAAAAGGGCAATTATGGTCAATATTCAAATTATAAGAGCTTTCACTAAACTTAGAGAAATGATTGAGGGTAATCGTGACTTAAAAAAGAAAATAGAAGAAATGGAAAGAAAATACGATACTCAATTTAAAGCAGTATTTGAAGCAATAAAAAATTTGATAGAGCCTGAAAGAAAACCAAAAAGAAAAATAGGATTTTATGTGGCTAATGAAGAAATAAACGACCTGAAAAATTTCAAAGGAATCAAGTTTTATGATGAATAGTCATTAATTTCGTTCAACAAGATTTCAAGTGTAGGTTTTTCCATAAGCGAAAAATCGAACGTCGTTAAGTAAAACCGTAAAAAGCGGAGCATTTCATTATGAAATGCGGAGTGCTATATAAAAAACGGACAGGGAGGGATTCGAACCCCCGGATACCTTGCGGCATCAGTAGTTTTCAAGACTACCTCCTTAAACCACTCGGACACCTGTCCATCATTTTATATTTGGAAACATCCAGACTTAGATGTTTCCTCTTAGTAACAGTACTCAAGATATTCTTCATCAGAATATCTTTTGCTTATCTTTGCTGTTTGACCTTAATATTTTATATTAGTTTGAATAAATCGTAAATCTATTTAAATAAGAATTAACCAAGATTACGACTTTATTGTGTAATTCGGTTTTTAAGTTAAATTTATTGTAGAATCAATTCGTTTCTTTTAATATTTAATTAACCTTATGTCCACATCTTTAACAGAAAAACCAAATCAAAAATTGGATAAAACCCAAAGAAAAGATCTCTGGTGGCTGGAACCGTTAGTTTACTTTGTGGGACTTAACTGTTTTATTGTGTATGCTACATGGGCAGCATTTCAGGGAAAAAATTATGAATGGGGTCCGTATCTTTCACCATTTTATTCTCCACTTATTGCAGTTAAATGGTGGCATTTTTCTCCGGCTTTTTTAATACTCTGGATTCCGGCTGGTTTTAGAATTACATGCTATTACTATCGTAAGGCTTATTATCGATCGTTTTTTATGGATCCTCCGGCATGTGCTGTCAGTGAAGGTTGTCAAAGCAGAAAATATGATGGCGAGACAAAATTTCCTCTGATTTTTCAAAACATTCACAGATATTTTTTAATTGGCGCAACTGTACTTTTATGTTTTCTTTGGCATGATGTAATTAAAGCTTTAAATTTTAATGGACAGTTAGGAGTAGGTGTTGGAACAATAGTCCTTTTTGTAAACACACTTCTTCTAACCATGTACTCTCTTACATGTCATTCGTTTAGACATTTGATTGGTGGTCATTTGGATTCTTTTAAGTGTGGCTACCATTATAAAATTTATGAAAAAGTCAGCTGTGCAAATGAACATCACATGTTCTGGGCATGGACAAGTTTGTTTATGGTCGGGTTTGCTGACTTTTATGTAAGGATGTTAGCGATGGGGGCTTGGACGGATATAAGATTGTTATAGGGTTGGGGAGATTATGAGTGTTATCGACCGTTTTGAAATTCACGAACACGATGTTCTTGTAATCGGTGCTGGCGGTGCTGGCTTGAGAGCTGCTATCGAAGCATCAGCTAATGGTGTTTCTGTAGGACTGGTTTGTAAGTCACTTCTCGGTAAAGCACATACTGTTATGGCTGAAGGTGGTATTGCAGCAGCAATCAGTAATGTAGATAAACACGATGACTGGAAGACACATTTTAAAGATACTATAAGAGGTGGAAAGTTTTTAAACAACTGGAAAATGGCAGAGCTTCATGCGAAAGAAGCTCCCGAAAGGGTTTTGGAGCTTGAAAGATGGGGAGCCCTTTTTGACAGAACGCAGGACGGAAAAATCTTACAGAGACCCTTTGGCGGACATACCTGTAAGAGACTTTGCCATGTAGGTGACAGAACCGGACTTGAAATGATTCGCACACTTCAGGATAAAGGTATTCACATGGGTATTGAAGTCTACATGGAGTGTACCATTACTAAACTTTTAAAAGATAATGGAAAAACCTCCGGTGCATTTGGATACTGGAGAGAGAATGGGCGCTTTGTAATTTTCAAAGCAAAGGCTATTGTGCTTGCTACTGGTGGAGTTGGAAAAGCTTATAAAGTCACTTCAAATTCCTGGGAGTACACATCAGATGGTCAGATACTTGCTTACAATGCAGGAGCTGAAATCTTAGATGCAGAATTTGTTCAGTTTCATCCGACCGGAATGATTTGGCCTCCAGGTGTTATCGGGATTTTAGTTACAGAAGCTGTTCGCGGTGAAGGTGGAATTCTTACAAATAAAGACGGCTTTCGATTTATGGAAAAATACGATCCTGAGCGAATGGAGCTTTCTACCCGTGATGTTGTTGCCAGATCAATTTATATGGAGAATAAAGAAGGAAGGGGAACACCGCACGGTGGCGCATTTTTAGATATCAGTCATAAAGGAGCAGATTATATAAAGAAAAAATTACCCAGCATGTACCATCAGTTTAAAGAACTTGCTGATGTAGATATTACAAAGGGGCCTATGGAAGTAGGGCCTACATGCCACTACTCAATGGGTGGAATCAGAGTAGACGGCGAAACGACGGCTACTTCTGTCCCTGGTTTATTTGCAGCAGGTGAAGTAGCTGCCGGCCTGCATGGTGCAAACAGGTTAGGTGGAAATTCTTTGTCAGATCTTTTAGTTTTTGGATGTCGATCCGGCTTATATGCAGCAGAATATGCTAAGAAAAGCTCTTCAAATCTAAAAATAGATGAGCAAGAAATTCAGTTAGCTGAAAAAGAAATGATAAGATTCTTTGAAAACAATGGTGAAAACCCATATACTGTTCATAAAGATTTACAGGAACTTATGCAGAATTATGTAGGAATTTTTAGAACTGAGTCAGATCTTCAATATGCTATTAAAGAACTTGTAAAAATTACAGACAGGGCAAAGAAAGTAAAAATTGACGGCAGTAGAATGTATAATCCTGGCTGGCATATGGCATATGATTTGCAAAATATGATTCAGTACTCACAGTTTATAACTGAATCTGCCATTAGAAGAAAAGAAAGTCGCGGAGCTCATAGCAGAATTGACTTTCCGGAGACTGATCCAGAGTGTAGTAAGTGGAATAATGTAATTAAGATGAATGATGATGGATCTATGAATATTCGTCAAGAGCCATTATCACAAATGTCTGAAGAATTGAAAAAATTATTCGAAGAAAAGGAATTGGTTAAAAAATAATATGACAACATCAATGTTAGAAAAGGAAGATACAGACGCCCCGGCGGGGCGTCTGTACAAGAGAAATATTATGAAAGAGGCAATCTTTAAAATCTTTCGTGGCGATAAAAACGGTGGTTCTGAAGTAGAGTATAAAGTTCCAGTAGAAGAAGGCATGGTAGTTCTAGATGCTGTGCATTATGTTCAGAAAAATATTGCACCGGATTTAGCCGTACGCTGGAATTGTAAAGCAGCAAAATGTGGATCATGTTCTGCTGAAGTAAATGGAAAACCACGTCTTATGTGTAAATCAAGGCTGGATGATTTTGACTTAAATAAAGAAATAAAGGTTTATCCCATGAAATCCTTTCCTGTTATTAAGGATTTGGCTTGTGATGTTTTGTGGAATTTTGAAGTAAATAAAAAAATCACTCCATTTACTCCAAAAGGAAATACTGACTGGAAAATGAGCCAGAGAGATATCGATCGTGTTCAGGAGTTTAGAAAGTGTATTGAATGTTTTGCATGTCAGAACGTCTGTCATGTAATTCGCGAGCATGATTTGAAACCAAAGTTTGCAGGACCTAGATTTTTTGTAAGAGTTGCGGGACTGGAAATGCATCCTCTCGATAATGCAGATCGATTAGAAGCTCTTAAAAGTGATATGGGAATTGGTCTTTGTAATATTACAAAGTGCTGTACAGAGGTTTGCCCTGAAGATATTCATATAACTGATAATGCTATTATTCCACTTAAAGAAAGAGTTGTAGACAGGTTTTATGATCCTTTGAGGATGTTTTTTAGGAAATTGTTTAGCTGGCTTTTTTAATTTGTTTTACTTCCTTTTCTTTTAATCTTTCTCGTCGTTTTCTGAAATGTTCTTCTAAGTCTTCTATAGGCTCCACTCAATCCAATTATTTCTTTCTTCAAACAACAAATCCCAATCAGAAAGTAAATTATTTTCTTCGTTTTCTTGCTTCTTATTCTTTTTCCAATTCAAATACTCATCAAATGGAATAACATAGGAGTGCCCTTTTTTATTCTTTATAGCAATAACAGGAAATACACCTTTCCTAGCTAACCTTTGTGTTGTTTTCCTTGATAGTTTTAAATCTTTTGCGATATCATTAAGAGTTAGAGTACCAAACATTTACCTACCTTTTTTAGATGGGACAAATGGGTACTTTAGTGGTTACTGAGTAAATCTTTCAAACATCACGGGGTCGTAGTTCAGTTGGTTAGAACGCATGCCTGTCACGCATGAGGTCGCGAGTTCGAGTCTCGTCGGCCCCGCCATAAGAAACAAACATTATCAAAAGCTTGTTTCTTTTCAGAATTAGTAGCCAAATCATCAGTTTTAAAAAGTTCGAACCGATTATAAAGGTCTTCTGCCACTGGATACTTATTTTCAAGTGTAATTAATATTTTTGAAGAATCCAACTATGAAGAAAAAAGAGCAATCTTGCAAACATTTATAAAACACATAGAGTTTGATCCATTTAATAAATGTATTACTGTAGAAGCATATTGTGATCCGCTATCTGCTTGGAAGCACATTGATAAGCAAGAATTACTGTCTAATTCTAAAGAATCTGTTTCTGGTAAGTTAAGTTACTTCGAAGAACATTGCGGAGGACGGCATTTGACCTGGACGCATAAGATTAAAGACTATAGGCTTGCTGGGTAGAGTTATTAATCTTAGTCATGCTAATACCATTTATCAAAAGCCATTTAAAGCTTAACCCACAATGCTACTAACTATATTTTATAGAAACATATTTTATTTATAGGTTAATAAAACAATTTATTCTTCTGTACTAAACAGATCCAAATCACTAGCGATTTCATCAGCAGAATGAGAAGAAAGTCCAAACACTTTTTGTACAGGGTACTTGCCCACTAGTCCTACAATAAATTTAGCTCTCAAATCGTTGATAATTCTGTGGAAATCAAAACCTTGATGCTTTATAAAGCGTTCTAAAAGCCACAAAGTCGTTCTAGCACCGATTCTATTTATTGTTTTGTCAGGGGGATTAGAGAGTGCTTCTAATTCTTTAGCTAAGAG
>MFRN01000006.1:0-1265 GCA_001784585.1 Candidatus Melainabacteria bacterium RIFCSPLOWO2_02_FULL_35_15
AATACAATCCTGCCACCAATCCATTACATAGAATTTGAAATAAAACTATATAACTTCAAATAGTTCAACCTAGGAAGAGATTTAAATCTAAATTTATTCTCTTCCAGTCTCCTTAGAAAGGAGGTGATCCAGCCGCACCTTCCGGTACGGCTACCTTGTTACGACTTCACCCCAGTCATCGGCGCTGCCTTAGGCAATTCCCCCCTTGCGGTTAGAATATCGACTTAGGGCGTCACCAACTTCCATGGTGTGACGGGCGGTGTGTACAAGACCCGGGAACGTATTCAATGCAGCGTGCTGATCTGCATTTACTAGCGATTCCGACTTCACGTAGGCGAGTTGCAGCCTACGATCTGAACTGAGAGCGCTTTTAAGGGGTTGGCTTCTACTTGCGCAGTTGCATCCCGTTGTGGCGCCCATTGTAACACGTGTGTAGCCCTGGCCGTAAGGGCCATGATGATTTGACGTCGTCCCCACCTTCCTCCCCGTTAACCGGGGCAGTCTTGTCAGAGTGCTCCAGCCTTGCGGCTGGGTGGCAACTAACAACAAGGGTTGCGCTCGTTGCGGGACTTAACCCAACATCTCACGACACGAGCTGACGACAACCATGCAGCACCTGTGTTCTGGTTCCCGAAGGCACTTCAGTATCTCTACCAAATTCCAGACATGTCAAGGCCAGGTAAGGTTCTTCGCGTTGCATCGAATTGAACCACATGTTCCACCGCTTGTGCGGGTCCCCGTCAATTCCTTTGAGTTTCATTCTTGCGAACGTACTTCCCAGGCGGGATACTTAATGCGTTAGCGCCGTCACCGCGGGGGTCGATACCCGCAACAACTAGTATCCATCGTTTATGGCCAGGACTACAGGGGTATCTAATCCCTTTCGCTCCCCTGGCTTTCGTTCCTCAGCGTCAGCAAAGGCCCAGTCAGACGCTTTCGCCACCGGTGTTCCTCCTGATATCTACGCATTTCACCGCTACACCAGGAATTCTTCTGACCCCTACCTTGCTCTAGCAAACCAGTTTCCAATGCAGGTATAGAGTTAAGCTCTATGATTTGACATTAGACATGGAATGCCGCCTACGAACTCTTTACGCCCAATAAATCCGGACAACGCTTGCATCCTACGTCTTACCGCGGCTGCTGGCACGTAGTTAGCCGATGCTTCCTCTGCGGGTACAATCATTTTGTTTTTCCCCACCGACAGTAGTTTACACACCAAGATGCTTCTTCCTACACGCGGCATTGCTGCGTCAGACTTTCGT
>MFRN01000006.1:1298-33742 GCA_001784585.1 Candidatus Melainabacteria bacterium RIFCSPLOWO2_02_FULL_35_15
TAGAAGTATGGACCGTGTCTCAGTTCCATTGTGGCTGATCATCCTCTCAGACCAGCTAATGATCGTTGCCTTGGTAGGCCATTACCCTACCAACTAGCTAATCATACGCAGGCTCAACTTGGATCAATAAATCTTTCACCTCTCGGCAATATGCGGTATTAGCCCGAGTTTCCCCAGGTTATCCCCCAATCCAAGGCAGATTCCTACGCGTTACTCACCCTTCCGCCACTCCCCTTGCGGAGCGTTCGACTTGCATGTATGAGGCATGCCGCCAGCGTTCGTCCTGAGCCAGGATCAAACTCTCCATAGCTCATTAATAATAAATGTAAAACGACAAATGACGAATGTAGAATAAATTTACTCCACATTTTACATTCGTCATTCTACATTTGAATTGTCTCAAATTTTTGACAGGACTATATCTCAGTATAGAAAAGTCATTAGAAATTTTCTATCCAAAAATATTTAAAAAAGTTTTTCGTCTCTTGTATTATTTTTTCAGAATCCTGCTCTACCAATTTTATGGCGAAAGTAAATAATAGCAGGCACCTTAACATATATCAATCCTCATCAACACAAAGTAAAAAGTATTGATAATTTGACATATCTAGCTATAATAAGCCAATTAGCTAATTATCTGAATGTTAATAAGTGAGAAAACTATGGTAGATTATATTTGAACATAGAGGTAAGAATATTAAATGGCAATTACAAAGGAAAAAAAGAAGGAGTTAGTTTCACAGTACCAGCAGAATAAAAAAGATACTGGTTCACCAGAAGTTCAAATATCAATTCTAACTGAAAGAATTAAAGAGTTATCAGGTCACCTAACTAAGAATTCCAAAGACTATGCAAGCCAGTTAGGTTTATTGAAAATGGTTGGTAATAGGAAATCTCTTTTAGCGTACTTAAAAAGAAAAAATCCGGAATCTTACAGAAAGCTAACCGATCAGTTAGCCATAAGATAATTTCTTTTTTAAATTACACAATTGCATAATTTAATACTCACTTACCTGACAAGAACGGGAAGAACATTATTTGGTTGGTGACTAACGAGGGAAAAAAACATGAGCAGTGTAAAAAATATAGAAAAAAAAGAAGAAGAAAAAGACACAAGGCAAACAAGTAGTAAAAGTAAAGAAGTAAGAGAAACAGTTGTAAATGTTACCGGCAAAGATATAACTATTCAGACCGGTAAGCTTGCAAAGCAAGCAAACGGATCGGTAACGATTCGGTGTGGTGATACTGTTTTGTTAGTCACTGCAGTAAAGTCTGATGAGCCCAGAAAAGATATTGATTTTTTTCCACTGCTCTGTGACTTTGAAGAAAGGTTTACTTCTGTCGGCAGGATTCCGGGAAGTTTTAACAGGCGGGAAAATAAACCACCTGACAAATCTACTTTAACGGCTCGTTTAATGGACAGGCCATTAAGGCCGTTATTTCCTGAAAATTATTACAATGATGTACAGGTAGTAGCTACAGCTTTAAGCATCGATCAGGTTAATCCGCCAGATGTTTTGGCAATGCTTGGTGCATCATTTGCTCTTTCAATTTCAGATATTCCTTTTAACGGTCCAATTGGTGCTGTAAGAGTCGGATTGATTCATAACAAATTTATTGCAAATCCGACTTTCGAAGAGCTTGAAAAGAGTGATTTAGATTTAATAGTTGCCGGAACAAGCGACTCAATTATGATGGTTGAAGCCGGAGCTAATCTTGTAACAGAAGATGTCATTTTAAATGCTCTCGCATTTGCACAAACAATTATCAAACAACAGGTAGAATCACAAAAACAATTTGCCAGTCAATATGGTTTAAAAAAAGTTGAGCTTGTTCCAGCAAAAGCTGATAAAGCACTTGTTGAACTCGTAGAAAAAAATGCAAAAGACTCTCTTCTGAAATCAATGGACAATGTAAAAGATAAAAATGTTCACAAAAAATTCATAAAAGAAGCTATCGAAAAAGTTGTTTCAGCCATAGAAGAGCAAAAAGAAAAATCAAAGTTTCTTACTGACTTAAAAGATAAATCACAGGACGAAATTAAAAAAATTGCTAAGAGTCAGGTAAACATTCTTGAAGAAAAACTGATGCGGAAAAAAATTCTTGAAGAAGGAGTTCGTGCCGATGGCAGAAAGTGTAATGAAATCAGGACAATTACCTGTGAAGTCGGGATATTAGAGAGAGTGCACGGTACAGGTTTATTTACCAGGGGTACTACCCAGGTTCTGTCATCATGCACATTAGGTACAAGCGGTGATGCTCAAAAGCTTGACAGCATTGATCCGCAAACAGAAAGAAAATATATTCACCACTATAACTTTCCGGGATATTCAGTCGGTGAAGTAAAACCAAGCAGAACTCCCGGGCGCAGGGAAATAGGACACGGAGCTTTGGCTGAAAGAGCATTAAGTCCGGTACTCCCTGACAAAGAACACTTCCCATACACTATTCGTGTAGTGTCAGAAGTTTTGGAATCAAACGGCTCTACAAGTATGGCAAGTACCTGTGGAAGCACTTTATGTCTAATGGATGCAGGAGTTCCCATAAAAGCACCTATTGCAGGAATAGCAATGGGACTTATAAAAGAAGGAGACAAGTTTGCAATTCTTACCGACATACAGGGTTTGGAGGATTTTCTTGGTGACATGGATTTTAAAGTAACCGGATCTAAAAAAGGTGTTTCTGCTCTTCAGATGGATATAAAGATCGGCGGCATTACTTTAGAAATAATGAAAATTGCTCTTGAGCAGGCAAAAATCGGAAGACTTTACATTTTGGAAAAAATGCTCGAAGCAATTCCCAAACCGAGGACTGAACTTTCAAAGTGGGCTCCAAGAATATTGACAATGAAAGTTGATATGTCAGATATTGGTACTATAATCGGACCGGGTGGAAAAATGATAAGAAGAATTACAGAAGAAACCGGTGCAAAAATAGATATCGAGGAAGACGGGACAGTATTAATAGCATCACCTGATAATGATAAAGCCTACAAAGCTAAAAAATGGGTACAGGGACTTGTAGAAAAAATTCAGCCTGGTGCAGTGTACTCCGGAAAAGTTTTAAGGACAGCACAAATCGGAGCATTTGTAGAAATACTTCCGAATAAAGAAGGCATGGTTCACATTTCACAACTTCAGGACAAAAGAACAGAGCGTGTAGAAGATGTAGTTAAAGTAGGAGACATCATTGCTGTCAGAGTTCGTGAAGTTGATGAAAGAGGCAGAATAAGCTTAACAATGAGAGGAATAACAAAAGAGGAACAAGATAAGGTTCTGGCACAGTAAGAAAACGTCTGGAAGGGCTTATTAATTAAGCCCATACAAAAAAATATGAGCGTTATAACAAAAAATGTTGTAACAATTGATTCCAAAGCATTAACAATAAACGATGTTGTTAATATTGCAAAACATAACTACAGTGTAATACTTTCAAAAAATGCTATTCAAAATATAAAACAAGGCAGAGAAGTTGTAGAAAAAGTTTTACTTGAAAATAAAACAGTGTATGGAGTAAACACAGGGTTTGGTGCTTTTTGCAAAGAAACTATTTCCAAAGAAAACATCAGGCAACTTCAGAAAAATTTGTTATTAAGCCATGCAACCGGTGTTGATAAACCATTTGATGAAGAAACAGTAAGAGCAATAATGTTGCTTAGAGCAAATACTTTAGCCGGTGGAAACTGCGGGGTAAGGTTAGAATTAGTTCAAACTTTATTAGACATGTTAAATGCTGGTATACATCCTTATATTCCTCAAAAAGGTTCAGTTGGTGCATCCGGCGATCTTGCTCCGTTAGCACACATGGCATTGGTTTTAATCGGAGAAGGTCAAGCATACTACAGAGGGAATTTGGTACCCGGAAAAGAAGCCATGAAACTGGCAAATATAAAGACTCTTGAGCTTGAGGCAAAAGAAGGACTGTCACTAATCAACGGAACACAGGTTATGACAGGAGTTGCAGCATTAATTACACATAAAGCTGAAATCATTATGAAAACTGCAGATATAATTTCTGCTTCCACTATAGATGTTTTAAAAGGCTCAGATGCAGCATTTAACAAAAGACTTCATGAACTTCGCCCTCATCCCGGACAATTAAAAAGTGCTGACAATATCTCACTGATTATGAAAAACAGTCAAATCCGGGAATCACACAGAGGCTGTGATCACGTACAGGACGCATATTCAATGCGATGCACTCCTCAGGTACACGGAGCATCTCGCGATACGTTAGCTCATGTAAAAAAAGTTATTGAGATAGAAATAAACTCAGTCACAGATAACCCTATACTCTTTTTGGATACTGAAGAATTTTTATCAGGTGGAAATTTTCACGGACAACCTGTGGCTCTGGTAATGGATTATTTAGGTATTGCTCTTAGTGAAATTGCAAATATATCTGAAAGAAGAACTGAACGGATGGTAAACAGTAAACTAAGTGAGCACTTACCTCCTTTCCTGGTAAAAGACGGCGGCATAAATTCTGGTTTTATGATTACTCAATATACTGCTGCTTCACTGGTTTCTGAAAATAAAGTTTTAGCTCACCCTGCTTCTGTAGATTCTATTCCCACCTCAGCCAATCAGGAAGATCATGTAAGTATGGGAACTATTGCAGCCAGAAAAGCAAGAGAGATTTTATCAAACATAGAATATGTTTTAGCCATTGAACTGCTATGCGCCATGCAAGCTCTTGATTTTATGAGAGAACTTAAGAGCGGAGACGGAGTAGAAATCATCTACAAATTAGTCAGAGAGAAAGTGCCGTATCTTGATAAAGACAGACCTTTATACACAGATATTAATATCCTGAAAGACATGATAAGCAGTGGAGTTGTTTTAAAAAAAGTTGAAGAACAATCAGGTGAATTAGAGTGAAAAGATTTTATCTGAGAATAATTTCCGTTCCTTTTGATTATGGAGTAAAACTAATTAACGGAAGACCGGGCGCAAGATTTGGTCCAAAAAAGATTATTCGGGATTTTTATAAATTAACTAGAAACATAGAACTTAAAGACATCATCACTATTAAATATGAAACAGTAAGACCAATAGCAAAAAATGTAAAAAAAACTCACCAAAGAGTAACAAAGGCTGTCAGAAAAAGCATAAGGTCTGGTGAAATTTCTATCGTTATAGGTGGCGGACATGATATTTCATTTGGATCGGGAAGAGCAGTTTTCTTGGAATCTAAAAAAATCGGACAAATAAATATTGATGCTCATTACGATGTAAGACCTGTAGTAAACGGTAAGATAACTTCCGGAACCCCGTTCAGAAGATTGCTTGAAGCAGGCTTTCTTAATGGAGAAAATTTTGTTGAACTTGGTGTCCACGCACCAAAAAATCTTAAAGAACACCATGACTATGTATTCCAAAAGAAAGGGGTCTTACTTAGGCTTGATTACATAAATAAAATTGGTATGAAAAATGCTCTGGATAAAGCATTTAAAATTGCCGCAAGAAAAACAAATGCAACAATATTTGACGTTGATATTGATAGTGTTCAAAAAAGATTCGCCCCGGGCTGCAGTGCTCCATGTACAAAAGGGTTCACAAAAAAACAAATACTGCTAGCTGCATTTATGGCAGGAAGAAATAATAATATAAAACTTTTTAACTTAATGGAGGTTAACCCATTGTATGATGTAAATAATAAAACAGTAGAACTAGCAGCCAAATTAATTTTAAGCTTTATTAAAGGAATAATCAAAAGAG
This sequence comes from Candidatus Melainabacteria bacterium RIFCSPLOWO2_02_FULL_35_15, assembly GCA_001784585.1. Lineage (GTDB taxonomy): Bacteria > Cyanobacteriota > Vampirovibrionia > 2-02-FULL-35-15 > 2-02-FULL-35-15 > 2-02-FULL-35-15. The sequence goes on from MFRN01000006.1 coordinate 7,019, forward strand.
AAAAATAATGGTTGTTGAAAATAAAATCTTAAAAGCATCAACACGACCAATGTACTTTGAAAAAAAGCCTAAAGATGAAATACATGCAGCCACAGGTACTGAATTAAGGTGCAAGAGCTGGGAAGCTGAAGCTGCTCTTAGAATGCTGGAAAATAATCTTGATCCGAAAGTTGCTTTAGTACCGGATGAGTTAATAGTATATGGTGGTTCGGGAAGAGCAGCGAGAAACTGGCATGAGTACAATAAAATTGTTGAGGCATTGAAGAGTTTAGAATCTGATGAAACGCTATTAATACAATCAGGAAAACCAGTTGGTATTTTTAAAACTTACAAAGATGCACCACGTGTATTAATAGCAAACTCTAATCTTGTCCCGAAATGGAGCACACAAGAATATTTTGACAAACTGGATCAGCTTGGTTTAACAATGTACGGCCAAATGACTGCTGGAAGCTGGATATACATTGGAACACAAGGGATATTACAGGGAACTTATGAAACCTTAGCAGCAATTGCTAATAAACATTTTAATGGTAGCTTAGCTGGAAAGTTTGTGTTAACTGCTGGTTTAGGTGGTATGTCAGGTGCACAACCCATGGCAATTACTATGAACGATGGAGTCGGTTTAATAGTAGAAGTTTTTGAAGAAAGAGTTAAGCAAAAAGTAAAAGAAGGCTACTGTGACAAAATAGCATATAGTCTGGATGAAGCTCTGGAATCAGTATTTAAAGCTAAAGAATTAAAAAAACCTTTATCAGTCGGGCTTATAGGTAACATTGCTACTATTGCTCCTGAGTTAGTTAAAAGAAACATTATTCCTGATGTTGTAACTGATCAAACCTCAGCACATGATCTTTTATATTATTATCCCGAAGGAAATTTAAAAGAAAAACTTGAGCTTAGAGAAAAAGCACCTGAAGAATTTAAGAGACAAGCATTTAGTTCAATTAAAAAACATGTACAAGCTATCTTAGATATGCAAAACGCAGGTGCAGTGTGCCTGGATTATGGGAATAATTTACGTGCACAGGCAGAATTAGCAGGATTAAAAGTAAGAAATGAAAAAGGTGAATTTTTATATCCTGGATTTGTCGTGGCATATATTAGACCATTATTTTGTGAAGGAAAAGGACCTTTCAGATGGGCTGCTCTTTCAGGACTTCCAGAAGATATTCTTAGAATAGACAGGGCTCTTTTAGAAACATTTCCAAACGATAAAACATTGCACAGGTGGATTAAAAAAGCACAAAAAGAAATTCCTTTTATAGGATTACCTGCAAGAATATGCTGGCTTGGCTATGACGATAGAGCAAAGTTTGGAAAAATTATAAATAATTTAGTAGCATCTGGCGAAGTAAAAGCACCTGTTGTTATTGGAAGAGATCATCTGGATTGTGGCAGTGTAGCTTCTCCAAATCGTGAAACAGAGGGGATGAAAGATGGCAGTGATGCCATAGCAGACTGGCCTTTATTAAATGCACTGGGAAATACAGCCTGCAGAGCAGACTGGGTTTCAATCCATAATGGTGGTGGCGTAGGAATAGGAAACAGTACACATGCCGGAATGGTAATAGTAGCTACTGGTACAAAAGAAAAAGAAGAACGATTAATGAAAGTACTAACTTTTGATCCTGGAATTGGAATAATGCGACATGCAGATGCTGGATATAAAGAAGCTGTTAATATTGCAAAAGTAAAAGGGGTAAAGATCCCTGGACTAAAATGAACGCTGATATTCTTATTACAAATGCATCAGAGCTTTTAACCTGCAAAGCTTCAAATTTTAATAAGCCAAAATTTGGAAAAGAGCTTAGTGATTTAGGAATAATAAAAGATGGTGCGATCGCCACCAAAGATGGAAAAATCATTTTTGCTGGTAAAAGCAGCGAAGCTGATTTTAATGCAAAAAATATTATTAATGCAAAAGACAGAGTAGTAATGCCAGGATTTGTGGACTGTCATACTCATGCTGTTTTTGCTGGCAGCAGAGAGGATGAGTTTTTAAAAAAACAGCAAGGTATAGCTTTTTTGGATATTTTAAAACAAGGTGGCGGTATATTAAGCACGGTAGAAAAAACCAGATGTGCCAGCAAGGAAGAATTGTTTCAGGCATCGAAAAAACACTTAAAGAGAATGATTGAATATGGTACAACAACTATAGAAATAAAATCAGGCTATGGTTTAAATTTTGAAGATGAAAAAAAGATTTTAGAAGTTGCCTCTAATCTGCAAGAAAAACTACCAATAGACATTGTTAGAACATATCTTGGAGCACACACGGTACCTAAGAACATTAAAAGAGAAGACTATATTAAAGAAGTCTTATCATCGCTTGAAAGAATAAAACCTTATAGTGAATTCTGTGATGTATTTTGCGAAAAAGGAGTTTTTAGTGTAGAAGAAACGAGAGAAATTTTAATACATGCAAAAAAGCTTGGATTCAAATTAAAACTACACTCAGAGCAAAATAATCTATTACACAGTGCAGAGCTAGCTGGCGAGTTAAATGCAACAAGCGCAGATCATCTGGAATATATTTCACCTCGTGGCATAGAAGCTTTAGTAAAAAATGGAGTTATCGGGGTTTTATTACCCGGAGTTCCGTTTTATTTGATGGAAGAAAAATATGCACCAGCCCGAGAACTGATAAATAAAGGAGTAGCAATAGCTATTGCATCTGATTTTAATCCGGGCAGCTGTCCTAGTTTTAATATGCAGCTTATGATAAGTCTGGCATGTTTGAAGATGAATTTATTACCCGGTGAAGCTATTAATGCCTCTACAATAAATGCAGCTTTTGCTATAGATAGAGCACATGACGTGGGTAGTTTAGAAACAGGCAAGAAAGCAGATATCATTATCCTAGATATAGAAAACCATAATCAATTACCTTATTATTTTGGGATAAATCTAGTAGAAAAAGTAATAAAAAGTGGAAAGGTGATTTTTAGTAAAGAGAAAACTCATTCATACAAGTATGCCAGCCAGAGGCTGGTCTGTCCTCTGGCAGAAAACCCGAACCAGAATAATACTTGACACACCAATGACATAGTCATATTGCTTTTTCATGAGCTAACCTCCTATAATATTTACTGATAATGCAACAAACTTTTCATGAACAAAAACTCGTGAATACAGGCTTTATGCCTAGAGATACTGTTCTGTTTCAAAAAAGTGCTGGAGTTGGCTTAATCTTAAGCACAGTCTTAAAGACTAAAGTTAACAACAAGCTTACTAACTCCAGCGTTGCATTATCTATTCTAGTTTTAATAATGCAATTGTTCAGTAATTAATATACGAGTTGACAGGAATGACTTTATGGGCGGGCGAGGTCTCGCTCCACAAGTGGAGCGGATGAATGGGTTGGTTAGAATCCAAGATAAAGGCTAAAAATAATGATTTAATTAAAATTTAATCTAGTCAGACTAGTCTGTGGGTATAATGTGAATAAAACAATGAGAACATGGCAATTACAAGATGCAAAAGCAAAGCTGAGTGAATTGGTAAAGCAAGTCATTAATTCTGGCCCACAGGGTATTTCTCTTAGAGGCATACTGGAAGTCATTTTAATTTCTAAAACTGATTACGAAAAACTTACTAGAAAGAAGTCTAGTTTTATGGATTTTATGAGGAGCTCTCCACTGAAAGGATTAGAGTTAAATCTTGAAAGGAATAAATCAAAAAGTAGAGATATTGAGTTATGAGTTATCTTCTTGACACAAATGTTATATCTGAAACTATAAAAAATAAGCCAAGTAAGAATTTGTATAAATGGTTAGAAAAGATTCCTGAAGAAAATTTATTTATTAGTGTTCTTACATTAGGAGAAATAAGAAGGGGCGTAGAATTATTAGATAATATAAAGAAAAAAAGTGCGTTAATAGTGTGGTTAGAAAAAGATTTAAGAAATAGATTTGGGGATAGGATTTTAAAAATTGACAATATTATTGCTGACAGATGGGGATATTTATGTGCATATTCAGCTAAGACATTACCAGTGATTGACTCACTTATAGCTGCAACTGCACTTACATATAATTTAAAACTCGTCACAAGAAATACTAAAGACTTTTTACAGATTCAAGATTTGGAATTAATTAACCCTTTTTAAGCAGCTTTCTTCAAATCAATTAAAATATCCTTCAAGAATTTTTTTAACTATCGGCGCAGCCACTGTTCCCCCATGTCCAGCTTTTTCAGTTATTACTATTACAACCACTTCTGGCTTGTCTGCCGGTGCATAAGCTGCAAACCAACCGTGTGTTTTTCCTGTGCCGGGTACTTCAGCTGAGCCTGTTTTTCCGGCTACTTTGATATTTTCTAATTTTGCTGCCTGCCCTGTTCCGGTTTCTATGCACATTTCAAGCCCTCTTTTTACTACTTTTAATAAGTTCTGATCTATTTGAAACGTTTCTGATGCATGAAGATTTTTTTTGTGATTGTGGATTTTCTTAACTAACTGAAGTCTTGGTATTTTCGATCCTGTAGCAATTCCACTGTACATTCTTGCAGCCTGTGTAGGTGTAACCAGTAAAAAACTTTGCCCGATTGCATAGTGCAGTGTATTTCCCGGATACCACGATTCATGTAAGTTTTCTTTTTTCCATTTTTCATCCGGCACTATCCCTTTTTCTTCACCTAAAATTTCAATTCCTGTATTTCTTCCAGCACCAAGTTTTGTGCCCCATTTTTTAATTTGATCAGGTGTAAGCCTCCTGCCAATTTGGTAAAAAGCAGTATCGCGTGACCAGGCAAGAGACTCTTCCAGAGAATAAATTCCTTCTTTTGATGTCCAGTCTCCAAACCTTGTCATGCCTAAATAAAATGCTTCATTTACATGAAATCTTTCATTTGGTTTTACTGCCATTGCATCAAGTGCAGTAATTAATGTAACTGGTTTCCATATGCTTCCTGGTACGTATCCTAAGATTGCACGGTTTAAAAGCGCCCTTTGTGAAAGTAAGTTTCTCCAGGTGCTGATCGGTAAAAGCCTTGTAAAAACATTTGGATCAAATGCAGGATAGCTGGCAAGCGCTAAAACTTCACCAGTATTTGGATTTACTACAACAGCTGCAGAGTTTGTACCAGTGCTTTTTAATGCTTCTTCAGTAGCCCTTTGTAACTTTACATCAAGTGTTAAATAAATATTTTTTCCAGGTACCGGTTCAATATGAATAAGGGCATGTTTATAACCTGGATCAATTGGTTTTCCCAGTCTGTCTACTTCTACAATTGTCTTTCCATCTTTTCCGCGTAAAATATCATCAAATAAATTTTCAATTCCATATTTTCCTACAAGATCTCCTAATTTTCTATCTGGTCTTTTTGCCAGTTCATGTTTGTTTATCTGTGAAATGTATCCAATTACATGTGCTGCTAAAGAGCCATAAGGATAATAACGGACTGGCTCTTGCTGAATACTTATGCCTGGTAAAAGATGTTGTTTCTCTACTATTTGAATGGTTTCCTGAATACTTATATTGCTCTGTAATCTGACTGGAAGTGGTGCATTTTCCGGAAGTCTAAGTAATGTTTTTTTTAATTTAGTGTTATTTGTTTTTAAGATCTTTATAAGATTAGTATAAACTTTAAGTTTTTCTTTTAGTGTTTTTAATTTGTCTGGATAAACTATTGCTGAAATTGATTGTTTATTTGTGGCGAGTATTGTTCCGTTTCTATCAAAGATAATCCCTCTTGGAGCTACCAGAATTGAGATTCTGGAGGTGGAATATTGTGCTCTCTGGATAATACTTTTATAATTAAAAATTTGAAGATAAAATAAGCGAAAAATTAGTATAGAGATAAAGAAAAAAGTTATTCCTAAAAGAACTTTAACCTTAAAATTCTTGTTTCGTGATTCTTCTATTGGGTTTACTTCCATATTTTGTTAATAGATATTGATTTTTCCTACCGCAACACAATTTTCTAATAAAATTGTGTCGCTTTGCAAAGATTTCAGATATGTCCCTTATAACATCCTACAGATTTTACCGAATGAATCGGATAAAATCTTACCTTAAATAAGTTGTTTGCTTGGGAACGTTATATCAGCCAGACAGTGATAGACATAGATTACACCTAATAAGTAAGACATTATGATTTTTCAAGCATTTGAAATTTTATGAAATAATATTTAGTAAGTGCAAAATGGTTTTGCACAAATTAAAAACATAAAAATTAACAAAGGAGTTAAGAATTATGCAAACAATGAGTTTACCAATACCAAAAATTGAAGGTCCGGTTTGTTTGGATGCAGAGAGTTGTTTTATGCTTTCTGTCGCACAAAAGGTGAGTTTAATAGATGAAAATCTATTAAAAGTTTTAAATAGTTTTAGAAGAGAAATTTGTATGGAAATTCCGTTAAGAAAAGATGACGGAAAATTAATTACTGTAAGGGCTTACAGAGTCCAGCATAACAATGCCAGGGGACCTTACAAAGGTGGTTTTAGAATACATCAAAGAGTAGATCTTGATGAAGTAAGAATGCTTGCAAATTTAATGACCTGGAAAACTGCTGTAGTAAATGTACCATTTGGTGGTGCAAAAGGTGGTATTGCAATTGATCCGAGTACACTTACTAAGACAGAATTAGAAAGACTGGTGAGAGCTTATACGTATAATCTGGCAGATAATGTCGGTCCGCATACTGATATTCCTGCTCCTGATGTAAACACCGGTGCTCAGACTATGGGCTGGTTCTATGATGAATATGCAAAGTCTCATACTATTGATGCACTTGGTGTAGTTACTGGGAAGCCGCTTGCATTAGGTGGTTCAGAAGGAAGAGAAGAAGCTACAGGTCGTGGTGTAATGTATACCCTTCGTGAAATCGCGAAAGACCTCAAAATGGATCTATCAAAGGCAAGAACTTTAATTGAGGGATTTGGAAATGTAGGTTACTGGGCAGCAAAATTAATTAAAGATGAGCTGAACGGTAAGATTGTAGGTGTGTCTACTTCAAAAGGTGGTATCTATAATCCAAACGGAATTGATGTAGATGCAGCACATGCTTATTATTCTAAGAATCGCACCTTGAAAGGCTTCCCAAATGTAGATTTCATGACGTGTGATGAGTTTTTAATAGCTGACTGTGATGTACTTATTCCATCGGCTCTTGAAGGTTCTATAGATAAAAGAGTTGCCAATAATACAAAAGCACAGGTAATTCTTGAAGGTGCTAACGGTCCGATAACTGCTGAAGCCAATGAAATCCTGATAGGCAAACAAAGAGTAGTTGCTCCGGGAATTTTAGCTAATGCAGGCGGAGTCATAGTTTCCTACTTTGAATGGGTTCAAAACTTACAACAGTTTTACTGGACTCGTGATGAAGTAAATAAGAAACTTGAAAGAATAATTGTTCCTGCTTATGAAAAAGTTAGAGATCTCTCACGTAAAAATAAGATTTCTCTAAGGCAGGCAGCATACACAATAGGCATGGAAAGAGTTGCTCAGGCTTGTGTTTTAAGAGGGACCGGGTTTTAACCATAACTATAGGGACGCAGCATGCTGCGTCCCTATTTTATATATTCATCAATTAGTTTATTTACCACAGCAGGACTGGCTTTGCCACCGGATTTTTTCATAATTTGCCCGACAAAAAATCCTTTTACTTTATCTTTTCCTTCTTTGAGTTGTTTTAACTGTTCAGGATTTGTTTCCAGGGCTTCTTTTACAAGTGATTTTATTTCACCTTCATCTGTAATCTGAGCCAGACCTTTTTCTTTGATTATTTCTTCAGAATTGGTTCCTTTACTTAACAGCTCTTCAAGTATCTCTGCTTTTGCAATGTTATCGTTTATAATTCCTTTTTCAATAAAACCTAGGAGATCTGCAAGCTGTACTGGTGTCATGCAGCAATTAATAATATCTGTTTTATGTTCTTTTAGATGTGCTGTAACTGGTCCTATGAGCCAGTTTGCAGCCTTTTTAGGATTAGCACCCAGCCGTACTACTGCTTCATAGTATTCAGCCATATTCCTGTCATCAGTTAAAACCTTTGTATCATCAATACTTAAACTGTAATCTTTTGGATATCTTATTTTCTTATCGTGAGGGAGTTCCGGAATGGTTTCTTTTATTTCATTGATCCATGATTGTGAAATTTCAAGTGGTACTAAATCCGGTTCCGGGAAATATCTGTAATCATGAGCTTCTTCTTTACTTCTCATAGATATAGTTTTTCCGCTGGTTTCTTCAAAAAGTCTTGTCTCCTGAATGATTTTCCCGCCGCTGTCTAATATTTCAGATTGTCTTTCTGTTTCTGTCTCTATAGCTCTTGCCAGAGATTTAAAACTGTTTACATTTTTTATTTCGCATCTTGTTCCAAATGTTTTACTTCCAACAGGCATTAAACTTACATTTACATCACAACGCATAGAACCTTCTTCAAGATTGCCATCGCAAACCTCCAGGTAACGAAGTATGCTTCGCAGGGTTTGTGCATAGTCTTTGGCTTCTTCCGCAGATCTCAGATCAGGCTTGCTTACTATTTCCAAAAGTGGTGTACCTGTGCGATTATAATCTACCAGGCTGTAATCTGATCCATGAAGCCTGTCAGAGCCGGCATGAACAAGCTTTCCTGCATCTTCTTCCATATGAATTCTTTCAATACCGATAACTTTTCCATTTACTTCAAGCTGTCCGCTTGTACAAATGGGCTGGTCATACTGGGATATCTGATAATTTTTTGGAAGATCAGGGTAAAAATATTGCTTTCTGTCAAACTTACAGTGTTTGGAGATCTTACAACCCAGTGCTAATCCTGTTTTTACAGCGTATGCAACTACCTGTTTATTTAACACAGGGAGGACTCCTGGCATACCCAGACAAACAGGGCAGACATTTGTATTTGGATCAGCACCAAAGTCAACAGGACAGCCGCAAAAGATTTTGGTTTTTGTTTTTAACTGAGCATGGACTTCAAGACCAATTACAACTTCATATTTAGTTTTCGATTGTGTTGTATTTAGCACAATTACATTTATAGCATACATTATTGGTTGATAATCGGTGTAGGGGCGTACCATGATACGCCCCTACGTTTTATAATTATTATCCCATGAATAAAAACCCTCTTCTAATCCCCTATATAACAGCAGGTTTCCCCGCTAAAAAATTATTTTTACCGATCCTAAAAACACTGTCTGAAAATAGTGCAGATTTTATAGAGGTAGGCATGCCACATTCAGATCCATTAGCAGATGGACATGTAATTCAACACTCATCAAAAGTAGCATTAGAAAATGGTGTTACATTGAAATGGATCATAGATACAAGTCGTGACTTGCACCTGCGAGAAATAAAACCATTAATTTTATTTTCATATTTAAATCCAGTACTACAATATGGATTTGAAAAATTATTAAAGGATTTACCTAAACCTTTATTTTATGGATTGATCATTCCTGACTTGCCTCTGGAAGAGGCAGAAAAATATTTACCGTTATTCAAGAAACATAAATTACATTTAATTCCCTTGGTAGCACCGACTACAAATAAGGAAAAAATTAAAAAGATTGTAAGGGCGTATTGTAATATATCCCTATCAGACGGCTTTATTTACCTGGTCTCTGCAATTGGTGTAACCGGAGCAAGACAATATTTTTCCAAAGATTTAAAAAATAAAATTAAAGAAATAAAATCTTATACTACAAAGCCTGTAGTAGTAGGTTTTGGTATAAGTAATTTAAAACAGGCAAAAGAAGTTATTTCTTATGGGGCTGACGGAATTGTGATAGGAAGTGCTTTAATAAAGATTTTAATGGAAACCAAGAATAATAAAGCTATTCTAAAACTAAAGAAATTTATCAGAAGTTTTAAAAATAAATAATGCTTAAACTGAAACCATAGTTAAACTAGCTGAATTAACCTTGAGATTTTCCCGAAGATATAATTTTGCAAATCTTTCCAGTTTTTCTTTTTGTGCAGTTGCGTACAGTGAGATTTGTCGTTGATTAGGCATTGTGGCAGGGATGCAGTTAACTGCGTCTCTGCGCGGAGGTAAACATTTTTTTAAATCGTTTATCAATGCATCTGCCGGATCAATTAATTCCAGGTCAGTTAATTTCTCAAGATCTTCTAAAATTAACGGATAATGAGTACATCCCAGTATAAGTGCATTTGAATCCCTGGAGGTTTGATTTAAATATTCATGTATAATCTTATTTCTTTCTTCCAGAGTAAAATTTAACCCTTCGATCATTGGAACCAACTTCTGGCATGTGATCTCCTCTATCTTCAGATCCGGATTGATTTCTTCTATCATTTTTTTATAAGCATTGTTTTCAACTACAAATTTTGTTGCCCAGACTGAAATTTTTTTGTGATTTATTCCTGAGACTTCCCTTGCGCAGCTTTCTATCATTCCATAAATTGGAACATCTAGCTGGTGGCTGATGGCTGACAGCTCATGGCTTAGAAGAGCAGAGCTTGTATTGCATGCCATAATAATAGCTTTTGGTTCAAACTTAATTAACCATTCAAAAATCTCATTTACAATTTTTTTGATTTCACTTTTTGTCTTATCTCCAAAGGGTACCCTTTCAAGATCAGCTAAATAAATATAGTTTTCATCCGGAAATTTATTAATAAGTTTTTTTAAAACGGTTAAACCGCCAATGCCGGAATCAAACAGGCATATAGGCTTATTTTGGTTTCTACTGTTTTGCATTTTCTTTTTTCTGGACTCTGTCTTGTTCTATATCTAAAAACTTAAGTATAGCCTTTGTCAGTGCTTTTGCATATTCGTCTTGAGTGGTTGAATTTGTGAGCAATTTTCGATCTTCATGATTACTTAAAAACCCCAATTCTGCTAAAACTGCCGGACATGAAGCATGGCGTATTACATAAAACTGTGCTTGTCTTATGTAATGATCCGGGATTTTAACATAATTTAAAATACTTTTGTGGATGAAATATGCAAGCTTATGGCTTTGTGAAGTCCAGTAATATGTTTCTACACCTCTGATTACCCTTGAACTAACAAGGGCATTTCCATGAATACTTATAAATACATCCGGTTTTATACTGTTTGTAATTTCTACTCTTTCAGCCAGTGACAGAAAGCTGTCTTCATCTCTTGTAAGGAATACTGTAATACCTACGTCTTCCAGAGATTTTTTTAACTTTTCAGAAATCACAAGATTAATATCTTTTTCTTCAAACCCGCCATAGCTGGCACCTGTATCATATCCTCCATGCCCCGGATCAATTACAACTTTTATTCCGGATTTTTTAACGACCTCCTGTTTCTCCCTGTTTATTTTAAATTTGATTTCTAATTTATTTCCGAGCAAATTTGAATCAATTTTACAGTCCAGATCAGATCTTAAGAGATCAAAAACAATTCTTGTGGTTTCTACCCCGCTTGCAGCTCGTCCAATCCTTATTCCAGCTATAAAAGGAGTTGGTTTAAATTTTAAGGCAGGAATATCAGGAGGAAGGATATTTAATAAATCAATTGCAAATCTGTCAGGATTTTTTAATATATAAGTATTATATTTCATTGATTTACTTGCTGAAACTATAACCTTTGTTTCACCCTCTTCATTCTCGATAATTAAATCCTTAAATTTTCCTGGCGGATGTGTTTCTTTCTCAGTTTCATCATTTTTCATTTCACCAGGAACTTCGGTTTCAATCCTTGCAATTCTTGTAATTAAGGTTCTGTCATTGTTTGAAAGGTAGGATTTGCGATTAATTGAAGCTTCGCCAATAAAAATTATTCTTACTTTATCGGGCGGTTGCTCGGTAATGGAAACATCTTCACTGGTTTCGCTTTTATAATTTGCTAAAAGTTTTTTGTCCTGAAAAGAACAGTTTAAAATATCTATTATTAATCTGTCCGGATTTTTTAGCTTTGATTCAATATATGAAATTTTATTTACAGTATTTATTATTAATGAATTATTTTCCCAGTTTGTTGATGTAATTTGATTTTCTACAGTCTGAGCAAATAAAAAATTATTGCAATAAAAAAACAGAACAATAAGTAAAACAATTTTTTTTCTCATCTTATTTATAATAACGCAAAACAACTTTACACCTCGATTATTACACTAACTTGAACCTAAAGGTTCTGTCCAATTTACTTGGCAGAACCGATTCAACTAATAGTATCCTTGATAGAGGCTTTAGCTTGTCTGAAGCCATATAAAAAATATCGTTTTATCATTTCATGTGGAGTTAGTGGATGCTGGCTTAGAAAATTACTTAGAGTGTTATTTATAATTGATTGCCTCAAGTTCTTGATAAGATTTGTCAGAAAATAAATATTATGTATACTAAGTAATGTAGGGCCGGTTGGCTCACTGGCTTTAAACAAATGTCTTATGTATGCCTTTGTATGATTTAAGCAGCTATAGCATGTGCAGTTTTTGTCCAGGCTTGAAAAGTCATTTATAAACCCTGCATTCTTTATAATTTTTCTTCCTTCATTTGTATAAAATGTTCCATGTCGTGCAATCCGTGTTGGCATAACACAGTCAAACATATCTGCTCCGCACAAAACTCCGAAAATGAGATCTTCCGGAGTTCCCACACCCATTAAATACCTTGGTTTATCTTTAGGAAGTTTGCTAAGGGTAAATGCAGTAATTCTATAAATATCTTCTCTGGTTTCTCCTACGCTTACTCCGCCAATTGCAATTCCTTCAGGATTTAAGTTTGAAATAAATTCAATACTTTTTTGTCTTAAATTTTCGCTGCTTCCACCCTGCACAATTAAAAAAAGTGCCTGTAAGTCTTTCTTTTTATGAGTATTCTGGCATTGTATTGCCCACCTGTGAGTTCTGTCTAACGAGGTTTCGAGTTCACAAGTTGTGCTTGGAAGTTTTGGGCAGTCATCAAAGGCCATGATTATATCTGCTCCAAGTTTGTTTTGAATGTTAATAGACTCTTCAGGTCCGATAAAATGTTCTTTTCCGCTCCACGGGTCTTTAAAAAACACACCATCTTCAGTGATTTTACTTTTACCAAATCTTCCATGGCTGAAAACCTGAAAACCGCCTGAGTCAGTCAGTATAGGTCTCTCCCAGTTTGACCATCTGTGTAATCCTCCTGCTTCTTCTATTAAGTCCGCACCGGGCCTTAGATACAAATGATATGCGTTGGCTAAAATAATCTGAGCTTCTGTTTCTTTAAGCTGCTCCATGGTCAGAGTTTTTACCGTGGAGTTTGTACCTACAGGCATAAAAACAGGAGTTAAAACTTCACCGTGAGAAAGCTCAAGTCTGCCGGCACGGGCACTGTAATTAGGGGCTGGTTTTTCTAATGTAAATTTCATTTTGTTAGGATGCACATGTCATATTCCTAAACTGTTAGTAGTTCAACAGCTAGTGCAGCATCAAGTAAATTATTCAGTGTTCCATTTACTGCGGGTGGCGCTATTTTTATAGCTCTTGCCGTGGACAAACTTTTTTGCTTGTTTTCGCAAGAGCTCAACAGCGCAAAAAAGTGTCCCCTCGGCTATAAAAATAGCTTCCATCATATATCCCCGCGTTTAGTTTACACATCCCTTTGCATCCTGTTATGTTAATATTTTATATGATCGTATGTCAAAGCTACTAATTAAAAATGGCAGATACATAAATCCAAAGACAAATACAGATGAAATTCTGGATATATTAGTACAGAACGGAAAAATTACAGATTTAAAAAAAGAAATTAATTTAAACGGATCAACAGAAATTATTAATGCAAAAGGACTATGGGTTTTACCGGGACTGATAGATATTCACTGTCACCTTAGAGATCCTGGTCAGCCTGAAAAAGAAACTATTGAAAGTGGCACCAAATCAGCAGCAAAAGGCGGCTTTACCAGCATCTGTCCCATGGCAAATACAAAACCACCTATTGATACAGCAGCACTTGTAGAGTATGTAAATAAGACAAATCAGAAACATGGAGCGGTAAATATTTTTCAGATTGCTGCAGTAAGTAAAGGACTTATGCAGGAAGAACTAACTCCTTTTGAAGAATTAAAAGCAGCTGGTGCAGTTGGTTTTTCTGACGACGGAAAGCCAATAGAAAATTTAAGCTTACTGAGACATGCTCTTGAATATGTGCAGATGTTTGATATGAATATTATTTCTCATGCAGAAGATTCTAAACTCTGCTGTGGAGGAGCTGTTCATGAAGGACATTATTCACTAAAGCTTGGTATACCCGGTATTCCTTCGGCCAGTGAAACAGTCTGTGTAGCCAGAGAAATAGAGCTTGTAAGACAGACAAAAGGAAAAATTCACTTTGCACATGTGAGCACAAAAGAAGCAGTTAAACTAATCCAAAGAGCACAGAATGAAGGACTTAGAGTTACAGCAGAAGTTACACCACATCATCTTGTTTTAACAGATGAAGACATCCAGGACTTTAGTACAAATAAAAAAATGAATCCTCCGCTTCGATCCCAGGAAGATCGAGATGCACTAATTAAAGGAGTCTTAGATGGCACAATTGGGGTTTTTGCTACTGATCATGCTCCTCATACATTCGAAGAAAAATCCAGATCTATTGTAGAAGCACCGTTTGGAATAATTGGTTTTGAAACAGCGCTGCCGATTTATCTGGAAGTTTTTTATCATAGTGAAAGGCTTTCTCCGTTAGATTTTGTAAAGAAGCTTACGGTTAGTCCTGCATCTGTTTTAAATATTCCAAGAGGCTCTATTTCACTTGGAGATATTGCAGATATTAGTGTTATTGATCCGGATGTTAATTGGACATATGATGTAAACGATACATTTTCTAAATCAAGAAATTCTCCCTTCCACACCAGAAAGCTTAAAGGAAAAGCTATTTATACAATAGTTAATGGAGAAGTGGTTTTTAAAGATAAAAATTAATGAAAAAAATCAGCTTTCTTTTTTTTTCTTTTATTTTTTGTCTGATTTTTTCTTCGTCAGGGCATACAAAAGGTCCAGCAATAATTACTAAAGTAGGGCTTCATCAGAGTAATAAAAGCTCCAGGGTTGAAATCAGATTTACTGAACTTCCGGATAAAGTCCCTGATTTAATGGCATCTCTGCAGACAGTTAGTTTTGATTTGAATGCAATTTTACCTGAGAAAAGAAGAAAACGTGTAAAAAAAAATAAATTAACAAATAAAGAATATGTTATTAATTCAACCAATTTTATAAATAAGGTCCAGTTATATCCGGGTGATGAAACAACAACTTTTGAAATAAAAAGACAATACTATAGTCCGGTTAATTTTTTAAGACAGGAGACTCCTCCTGCATTAATAGTAGAGCTTCCACGAAATTACTTTGAAAAAGAATCCGTCCAGTTAAAGCCTGGAATTATAAAACATTTAATTCGTACGGAAAATAATCGTGGACCAGTTGTTTTGCACATGCTGGAAGTGGATCCGTCAAATAAAAATATTTCTTTTAAGGTCGGAATGCCCGGCGTAAGGGCAGGTTTAAAACCTGCCTTGTACAAAATCAAAGGGAAAGAAACACTTGCACAAATTGTAAAAGGGCAAATGGCATTTGCCGGGATAAATGCAAATTATTTTGATGTAAAGCTTGGAAATCCGATTGGCACACTGATTACAGATGGTACATGGATTACAGGCCCTGTTTATGACAGGGTTGCAATCGGGTTTTCAGATGACAACAAAGTTTTCATTGATCAGGTAATGCTTGCAGGTAGTGTTACTACGCACAGAGGTTTTCGAAGAAAACCCAGAGCTATGATTGAAATTGATGGTCTAAATACAGCATTGCATTTATATAACAAAACAGGTCTGTTTACCAGGAATTGGGATGAAAAGATGGATTTACCAAAAGGTAAAGTTGCACTGGTTATAAAAAACAATTCTGTAAAAAAAATTGAAAATGAAAATGTTGAAATTCCTGAAGACGGATACATTATATTAGGCAGTGAAAATTATTTATCTTCTGTAAAGAAGAGAGATCGCCTAAAAGTTGAATGGAAAAGTAATCCTGACTGGTCAGAGGTAAAAGAAGCTGTTAGTGGTGGTCCTTATCTTATTATGAATGGAGAAATATATGTAGACCACGAAAAACAAAAATTTAAATTTGCTGCGAAGGATACATTTGCACCTCGCAGTGCTATTGGACTTGATAAGAATGAAAAATTATTTCTTATTACTGTAGATGGACGAAAGCCAGGATATTCAGTAGGATTAACTTTAAAAGAATTAGCTGAGATTTTAAAAAAGCTTGATTTAAAAGAAGCTATTAATCTGGATGGTGGAGGATCTACTACTCTTGTTGCTGATGGTGGAATTATAAACACACTCAGTGAAAGACATGAAAGAAAGATTAGTAATGCGCTTTTAATTTTTTATAAGTGACAGAAGGTTATGAATATTAAAAAAATTTTATTATTCCATGTAACCTACGGTATCAAAAATATATAGAATTTACAAATTATAAACTTGATCTTTAGTAACAACACCGCTTAAAATTATTTCCATGCTAAAAGAAATTGACAAGTACAGTGCAGAAATTTTTAAGATAGCAGGATTTGCTTTAATGACTCCATTTGGGAGAGTTGTTATTCAACCAACAGTTGTATTTAACGAACTTGGTGCTGTAGCCTTTATCTTTTATATACCACTTACACTTTTTATGTTTCTTGTGGGTTCATTTTTGCTTTTAAAAGGATATGATATATTAGACAAAGAATGGGACTAAATATGGAAATTAATTGGACTGAAATATTAGGATTAATAATTTTCCCATTTGTAGTTGTTATGGTTACTGTAGCAATTCTATATAATAAGCTTGGTCGTAATATTCCAAAAGATAAAAAAAGATAAATACAGCAAATAGAGTTTAAGTTTCCATCATCATCTTTACTGACTTATTTTTAAAACATTTATCTATTTCTTTTGGCAGCTCTTTCAGTGCGACTACATCGGTAATTAATTTTTTTAATTTTATTTTTTCAGTAATAATCATCTGATATGCTTCTTTTAAAGCTAATGGCGATGGAGAATAGCTTCCCATTATTGTAAGTTCACGATAGTAGATTTCATTGTTAAAAAACCCTTTTTCCTTTGGAATGCTTGAAAATACTACGATTTTTCCGCCTGATCTTATATAACTTAATGAATCTGCCAGGCTTTTTTCATTCCCACTTGCAAGAAAAATTATATCAACACCCCGTCCTTCAGTTTTATTTAATATCCAGCTCTTCATTTCTTGAGAACTAGCTAAATAACCATCATGAATAGCTGACATTTCTTTTCCTAAGTTAATTCTTTCTTCCAAAATATCTATGCCAAATGTATGTGCTCCTTTTTCTATACAAAGTTTTCCAAGCATATTTCCTATGGAACCAAGCCCGCATATTAAAACTGAGTTGCTGGCACTAACTCCTGTTCTTTGAACTGCTCTGAGGCAACAAGCAAGCGGTTCAGTGAGAGCTATTTCATGATCAGATACAGTGCTCTTCGGGATTAGAAAAGCAGTCTGTTCAAGATGTGCTTTTGAGAGTTTTATGTATTCAGAAAATCCTCCGGGGGAAATATTTGTACTTTTAAACTGCAAGCACATTGAAAAGTTTCCGCTTCTACAAAAATAACAATTTAAACAAGGTACATGATGAGCAACTACTACTTTTTGTGAAGCTGACCATTTTTTTATCTGACTTCCTACCTCGATAATAGTCCCGACAACTTCATGTCCTAAAACAGTTCCTTCAGGTACAAGATCATTTTTTATTTTTACCAGGTCCGAACCACATACACCGCAGACATCTACTTTGATCAGGGCCTCATCTTCTTTTATTTCCGGGATTGAAAGTTCTGTTAACTTTAATTTTTGTTTTTTGTTATAGGCTACACTTAGCATGGTTACTATATTCTATTTAATACAGGCGTTCTTAGCCATGCTTTTTGACCACTTATCCAGACTTCTTTAAGATCTTTATTATTGTCTATATTAAAAATCATCAGACTATAAAGATCTTTATATGTAGAGGCAGGTTTATCTTTAATATCATAAACTAAAAAGTCAGTACAATAGCCTTCTTTAAGGTAACCCAGCTCATGCTCTTTTGAAATTATTTTTGCAGCAGTTGAGGTTATGGCTTCAAATACTTCTCTGGCAGAAAGATTGTAATTATAAACAATACTTTGCTCCTTAATGGCAAATCTGACTTCTTCTAACAGGTTCAAATTTCCATTACTTGCAATACTGTCAGTTCCAATTCCCCAGACAATACCCAGTTCATTCCAAAGTTTTAAGTTTGCAGTGCCGTTATTTAAATAATAATTGCTTCTTGGGCAGTGAACTAATTTAATATTTTTTTCTTTGAGTAATTTCAAATCTTCTTTACCTGCCTGACAAAGATGGGTCCCAATAATATTTTTATTTAATAAGTTGTTTTTGTTTAAAAAATCAATTCCTGAATTATATTTTTTCCAAGATTTTAATTTTGATTCAAGCTTATTTATCTTTTTCCAAAAATTAATGGCACTGCCGGATTTATTTTGCCACCAGTTTTTTTCATCTGGTGATTCCTCCAGATGAGTAAGGAGAGGTTTATTGTTTTCTTGTGACCATTGTAAAAGCCTTGTCCATAAGGATTTTGAGACATCATATGGTGCATGAGGAGAGAATGTGAGATCAAACGACGAATGATGAATGTGGGATGTAGAATGTTTATTAAAATTGTTTAAGGTATTTTTAAATACTTCGTCTGCTCTTTCTTCATCAGATCCAAATACTTCAATTCCAATCAATGCTTTAAGTGGACTTTTTGATAGTTCCTGAGCTGATAAAATACTCGGTGTGTTTTCGATGACAAATGTAGTCCCTGTAGATAATGCCTGATCAATCCCAAAATTAATTGAGCTTATGTAATCAGCTTCCTGCCAATCTTTTGTTTCTGTTATAAGCTTTTCAAGCCATGGAAACAGTCCATCTGAACCATTTACCTGACCAAGCTTTGAATATAAAAGATGTGTATGCAGATTTATAAATCCGGGGCAAATAAGGGAATCTTCGTGATCAATTACTTTATAGTTTGTTAAATTACCAAAGTCTTCTACTTTTCCAGCAGAAACTATTTTTGAATTATTAATTAATAAAGCACCATTAATAATAGGTTCACCGCTATTAGTGATTAGGAGCTTTGAGAGATGAAGGGTTTGTGTCATTAAGCAACCAGCCTTGCAATCTTTGCCAATCCCTTACCAGCTGTTTGTACTGCATGGAAGTAAACCGGCTTCAGTTCACCTACATTACCGGCTCTATAATCTCCATTTCTAATAGAACATTCTTGCATTATTTTTTCATTTATTTCTTCTGGCAATCCTTCTTCATCACCCAGTTCAATCATGTTTACAAATTCTAATAAATTTAGTGGTGAAACGACAAACCGAGCCAATGTAGTATTAAGTTTGAATACTTTTTTAATATCGTTGCAGTATCTAATCGGATGTAAAATCATATCAAAGAAACTTCTTGATTCTAACCTTGATTTTGTGGAACTTGATTCATTATCTGAAACATTCTTATTATCAGCCTCTGAATATTTTCTAATTTCATTATCAATGATTATTTCCAGCTCTTGTTTAATTTTCGGATAAACTTTAGAAAAGAAAACCTCTTTATATTTTCTGTCCAACCTCATTGTCTCCAATAAATATTTCTCGAATCGTGCTCTGGAGTCATTTATTATATTTTCTCTTCTCTTCTCCAGAATTTGAGCCCATAAAATATTAGGAGGAATTTCTCCTGCTTTTTTAGTAACCTTAACTTCTTGATTTGTTTCCTTATCGATTACTTTGTATTCATGCTTTTTATTAATACCTTCTTCCTTAAATAATTTTTCTCTTAAGGGCTTATAACATTCTTCATCAGCAAGTATCTTATATATGCTATCGTACATAGTCCTTTTGCCAACCAGCTTTTCTAATTTGTTGGCAGCAAAATCAGAGATGAATTTTATCCATCCCTTATTAGGATTAAATATACGATCTCTGATTTTGCTTGCACTGAAATACCTTGAATCTTTTGGATTTGTTACTCCCCTTAAATTGTTCAGCATCTTACAGCCGTAGAATGTCGAAGTAACTATTGTTTGCGGAAGCCTTACAAAAAGCCCATACAAAGTAGTAAAGTAAAGGTGTCCTAAAAGTGCCCCGACATTTAATATTCGATCCAATGTTTTTACTGTTCCACCAAAAGGACCACTTAGATCTTTGGCTTCTTCATTGTTAAAGCCATGTTTAAAAAAGTGATCAAATACAGGAAACACTACAGATATCATTCCTATTGGAGATGCAATTGCTTGTGATATTTTTCCAAAATTCCTGCCTAGATGTAATATTTGTCCCCAAAAGCTGTTGCTGGCAGATTTTTTGTGCCAAGCTTCTTTCCCTTTAATTGCCAATTTAAAAATTTTAGAGTCTTGTGGAATTGCATTTCCCAATCTGTCAGTCATTTCTAAGGTTCTAATTACTGTATCAAATGACTTGCCAATAAAAATTGGTATCCAAAAAATTGAACTTACAAATGTACTAAGGAATGCATTAACCGGACCTTCTTTAAACTTTTCTTTTACCGAAGAAATATCACCTCTTAAAAGGTTAGAAATTATTTGCACTCCGGTTGCAAACTGATGTGCCCCGGGTGTAACACCGGCATTATCGCTACCAATATCTCCAAGTTCGCTTAAGATTTTTCTTTCATTTTCATCTTTCATCTTTTCTTCATCAGACAAATTTTTAAACAAAAGCCTCAATGACTTTAAAAGGGTAAGAAACCTTCCTCCTGTATAAGAAAAGAAGGTGAAAACTATATGAGGCATATTTATTAATGTTGTAGTTAAATGCAATTTAGACTCAGCAGCTTTTTTTAAGGGATGAAATGCTGTCATAGGGGCAAAAGCAATACTTAAAATTGGATAAACAATTTCAAGTAACCTGCTACCGTTTTTTTCTCCTAAGCCTCGTTCTTTATGTTCTTCATACTCACCATAAGCAAGTCCAATAGGTGTAAGAAATGTTGCAGGAATAGCAAATAAGCTACTTAAAGTTTCTCCGAAATCCCCAATTTTTTTTAGTCCTTCATTTAATCCATCTCTAAACGCAAATCCAGCTCCCACAAGAGAAGCAGCTCCAGCCCCAAGAATAACCTTTGCTGTTCTGGAATTTTCAGCAGCTTCTTGAAATTTAGTTTTTGTGCCGGAGACTCTGTCTGCCTGTGCGCCGCTTGCTTGCCGACGGCCAGCAGTAAGCACTCCTGATATTTCAGCCATAATTTAAATTATGTAATAATATACTAATAAAACTGTCTAAAATAAAACACTTTTGGTGTTATTTTTGCAACATAGAATTTTTTTCTATATAACATTTACAGCTTTTATACACATTTGTTTTGGAATGTGTATATAAGAATTGTATAAGAGTTAAGTGCTTGTGGCCTATAGGGGTTTATAAAGAAATAATAAAAATAGATTTTAATTAAAACCCTTAATCTATGTACAGGTAGAATCTATAATAATTTTTTCTATTTTTCTTCTATAGGTTAAGAAAAACGATTATGATATTGAGGAGCTATTTAGCAGATAGCTGAATTTTGCGCCCGTAGCTCAGTGGATAGAGCAACCGCCTTCTAAGCGGTTGGTCGGACGTTCGAATCGTCTCGGGCGCGTTCTTCTGGGCGATTGGCGGAATGGCAGACGCGCATGACTTAGGATCATGTGGGTAACCGTAGAGGTTCAAGTCCTCTATCGCCCAGTACGGGTCTTTAGCTCAACGGTAGAGCACACGCCTCTTAAGCGTTAGGTTGTGAGTTCGAATCTCACAAGACCCAAAATATTCTAAGCGAGGATTTTTTGAAAACAAAAATCCGAGCGTTGTGAAGCGAGAAAGCAAAAAAGCAAAATAATTTCCGGAGGCTAAAATTTTTTGGGCCGAAGGAAATTATGGAGCGCTATAGAAAAAGAACGCGCATGACTTAGGATCATGTGGGTAACCGTAGAGGTTCAAGTCCCTCATTGCCCAAATTCAATTCTCAAGCTCTTCAAATTCAGTTTCAATAAATAAGATTAAGGCTACTACTAATAAAACAGTAAGCAATATAAAAGTTAATTGGGTAATTAAAACCATATTTTTTCTATTCCCGGCAAATTTGAAAATTATATAGAGATTGTTTTAGCCCTTAGTACTAGCCGATTAAATTTCTTAAATTAAAGTTTGATTTTTCCAGAAGAAGTTTTGCTGTAGATAGACTGCATTTCTTATAGTGCATTACTATGGCTGCTTTTGTGTTTTCCTTTGCTTTAAAAAAAAGAAGTTTTGCTTTGTTAAGTGACAGTTTACAAATATGAGAGATAATCCCAATTGCTCTTTTAATAAGTTTTTTGTTTTTTGGCTGTACATCTATCATTAAGTTATCATAGACCTTGCCACTTTGAATCATTGTAATTGAGCTAATCATATTTAAAATTATTTTTTGCGCTGTACCTGATGTGAGCCTGCTTGATCCGGCAATAATCTCAGATTTAATTTCAGGTGTAATTTTATAATCAACGATTTTTGCCAGGCTTGAATCCGGATTTGAAGTAATTCCAAAAGTTAAAACCTTTCTTTTTTTTGCAAATTTAATGGCTGATAGTGTATATGGAGTTTCACCACTAGCAGTAATTCCTATAATTACGTCATCTTGAGTAATCTTTATTTTTTTTAAATCTTTTATTGCGTTTTTTACATTGTCTTCTGAATCCTCCTTTGTGCTAAATATTGCATCCTTTCCTCCGGCAATTATTGCCTGAAAAATATCTGTGCTAAATGTAGGTTTACATTCTACAGCATCTAAAATTCCAAATCTTCCGCTTGTCCCGGCTCCTATATAAATCACCCTGCCGCCTTTTTTAATTTTTTGTAAAATTTTATTTATTGTTTTTATAAGATTTGATTTCTGTTTTTTAATCAGAAAAATTGTGTTTTGTTCTTCTTTTATAAAGAGTTCAACAAGATTTTTAGTACTCATCAAATCCAGATTTTTAGTTTTTTTGTTCATTAAGGTTTTTTTAGTTTTTGCCTGCCATTCTCCTTTTTATTATGGACTTTTAATATGCGTTTTGCAGCAACTTTTCCCACATTGTTAAAAACCGGTCCACAGACGGTATTTCCCCAGCCTCCGCTGGTTTTTGGATCATCAATTACAACGAGTATAAGTATCTCAGGATCGTCCGCTGGCAGGTATCCTATAAATGATGCTACTGTATGACCTGCATAATATCCTTTTCCATCGGATCTTATTTTCTGGGCAGTGCCTGTTTTTCCGGCTATTTCATAACCAGGAACATTTCCAGCTATATATGCCATCGCTTTTACATTTTCTTTTACACTTTGTTTTAACAGTCCGGAGACATAATCAGCAATCTCAGGAGAAATTACCTGTTCATGTATGATATTACTCGGGGTTTCACTTATTAAATTATAGTTTGGATCCCAGATTCCTTTTAAAATATGAGGCTGTACCCATACTCCGTGATTTGCAATTGAACTTACTGCACAGGCAAGCTGTAGCGGAGTTACTGATACTGCTCCCTGACCAAATGCAGTAGTAGCAGAATCGATCAATCTCCATTTTTTATAGTTTAATAATAATCCCTGGGATTCTCCGGGAAGATCTATATTTGTTTTTGATCCAATCATAAAGCGTTTTATAGAATTATAAAAATCTTCAGGTTTCATAGACAAAGCTACCTGAGCGGCTGCTACATTGCTGGATTGTTTGAAGAGTTCGAGCAAATTTATATATTGAGGTTTAGTTTTATTGTGATTTTTGATAATACGTTTTTCGACTTTCAGAAAACCAGGATCATAAAAAGTAGAAGTTTTTTCAATGGTCATATTTTCAAGTGCGCTTGAAACAGTTATTATTTTAAATGTAGAACCTGGTTCATAGATATCAGTGATTGACCAGTTTTTAATGGATTTTTCGTTGTAAAAAGTGTTTGGATTAAACCCCGGATAGACTGACCAGGCATAAATTTCCCCGGTCTTTGGTGATAAAACAATTATGCTTCCCCTTGTAGCTCGTGATTTTTCTGCTGCGTTTTTAAGTTCTTCTTCAGCATATTCCTGCAGAGCAGAATCTATAGTTAGAGCAATATCTGTTCCTTTTGGATACAGCTGAGTTTGATTTATATATTCAGCTAACTTTGTTATGAGACTGTTGTAATAAAATTCAACACCATGTTGTCCCTTCCCGTCATTATTTACATAACCTATTACATGAGCTGCCATTCTTTTATGCGGGTATGCTCTTATAGATTTTGGATAAGGATAAATAAGACTTAAATATCCGTTTTTAATTTTGCTAACCTGGCTGTCACTTATACCCGAAAAAATTTTTACATTTTTTTTCTGACTTAAATTTTTGATTATTTCTTCAGTGCTGGTGTTAAGTATTTTAGCCAAACTTATAATTTTTTCTTTTGATATTTTTTCTATTTTATCTGCATTGTTATATAAATCATAAGTGATAATGTCTAATGCCAGAAGTTCTCCGTTCCTGTCTCTTATATCTCCTCTAAGCTTAATTTGTGGCTGATAAAACTGCTTTTTAGCTTCTGTAATCAATCCTTGTGATTTAAGAATTTGTAAATTAAAGAGCTGTACCCAAATTAATATAAATATTAAAAGAAAAACAAATTGAAGAATAAATAATCTTTGGTTATAGGCTAGTTTCATCTAGCTCTTGATTATAAAACTTAAAACCCTGAAAACTCAATAGATGGATATCTTTTGAATGTAATTGATTTATTTGGCTTGTAAACAGACTGATTTTTTCTTATGTGGATTATTTCTTCTGAATCTTTTAGTGAAAGTGAATCTGCATTTGAAAATAATTTGTTGTAAGTAGTTGTTTCATTAAGCTTTGCCAGAAGAATCAGTTTTTGGTTTGTAAGACTTTTTGCAGCACTGAATAACTGATTGTTCTGGTTTTGAACTGGCAAATAAACTCCAATTAAACAAAGGCTGGAGAATAACATTAATAATGATATTGAGTAAGCGCCTTTAAATACTAATTTTATTAGCGAATATGAATCTATCCTTAGTCCAAATGGAAATGTAAGCAGTTTTGCAATTCTTGGAGAAGTGGTAAATGAATCTACTTTATAAGGTGTATTAATAACTAAGGAACTCAGCTTCTGATTCTTCATCATGTACTCATTATTTATTGTTCTTGAATATGGCTTCATTTATATTTTTTCTGCAGCTCTTAATTTTGCACTTCTTGCCCTGGGATTGCTTTTTATTTCACTCGTAGAAGGAGTTACAGGTTTTTTGGTTAAAATGCTAAACTCTCTGTTGTTTTTTAGAAAGTTTTTTGTAATTCTATCTTCTAATGAATGAAAAGATATAACAGTTAGTCGGCTGTGGGGTAAAAGTAGTTCCGGAATAAAACAGAAAAATTTTTCAAGATTTTCTAACTCTTTGTTAACCTCTATTCTCAGCGCCTGAAATGTTTTTGTAGCCGGATGGGTCTTAAAATAGCTTTTATTTGTAATATAACGATAACAGTTGAATATTATGTTTGCCAGTTCAAGAGTGGTTTTGATAGGCTCTTTAGCCCTGTTCCGGATAACTGCTTTTGCAATTTTCCTTGAATGCCTCTCTTCTCCAAGTTTATATATAAGATTTGCCAATTCAGGCTCTCTGTAGCTGTTTATTATTTTGTATGCAGTTAAAGATTGGTGACTGTCCATTCTCATGTCAAGTGGCCCGTTAGATTTAAAACTAAACCCCCTTTCAGGAATATCAAAGTGAATGGAATTCACTCCCAGATCAAGAAGCACACCGCCGGATATTTTGTCTATTTTTAAAGTTTGTAATATTTCAGGTAGTTGTAAAAAATTAGCATGAAAAAGATAATAATTTTTAAAATTTTTCAGATTTTTTTTGGCAGTTTCTAAGATAGCTTCATCATGTTCTATTCCAATCAATCTTCCTTTTCCGTTTAATCTGGTTAATATTTCAAGGCTGTGCCCGCCAAGACCTAAAGTACAATCCACATAGGTATTATTTTGATTTACATTTAAGAAATCAATGGCTTCATTTAGTAAAACTGGTTTATGCATTTTTTATTATCAATTAATTTCATCAATATTGCTTTTTGAGCGTGTAGGCGGTTTTCAGCCTGCTGGTAAATTATCTCTGAAAATCTTTCAAAGACTTTGCCTGAGATTTCCTGATCTTTATGTGCTGGCAGACAGTGTAAGGTAATTGCTTTTTTATCTGCATATGATAGTAATTCATCGTTTATTTGATACAGTTTAAATATTTTAACTCTCTTTCTCAGTTCTTTTTCCTGTCCCATGCTTACCCAGGCATCTGTATAAAGAATATTTGCACTTTTAGCTGCTAGTTTTGGATTGGTTGTAAGTTCGATTTTAATTTCCGGGTTTATTTTTTTTGCAGCTTCCACATAGTACTTATTTAGCAGGTAGCCTTTTGGAGAGGCTACTGAAATATCCATATTTGCAAGAGCACAGCCTAAAATAAGACTTTGAGCTACATTATTTCCATCTCCAATATAAGCCAGTTTTAATCCAGACAGCCCATTAAAAATTTCTTTTATGGTAAATAAATCAGATATTATCTGGCAGGGGTGTTCTTCATTGCTTAGTGCATTGATTACCGGCACATGAGAAAATTTTCCAAGTTCTTCAATTTGTTTTTGTTCAAAAGTTCTAATGACTATTGCGCTGACATACTTGCTTAAAACATTC
>MFRN01000007.1 GCA_001784585.1 Candidatus Melainabacteria bacterium RIFCSPLOWO2_02_FULL_35_15
AGTTGAGAACGCCATTCCATAAATGACCTTGGGTCACCAGCAAAAGCTATTTGTTCATTAGGGTGAATACCTTCAAAATATTCCAGTGTTTGAACATCAGGACTATAAGAATGATGATCTTCTTGTAAAAATCCTTCAATGTCACCAACATAGTTGTGCTTGTCATCTATAGTAATAGGATGTAATCCTTCTAATTTATCTTTTTCAACTATCTCAATTACACCACCTTTAATAAGTAGGAATATGAGATCGTCTAGTGATATCTCGCTGTTTTCAGTTTCAACTTGTAGTTTTGGATATCCTCTGTCATCTAAAATTATACTTGTGGTAACCCCTTTTTCATCAAGCCACTCCTTGGTTGCTGCAATAAGCTGACTGGCTCTTTTAAAAATAGGATGGTTAGGATCAACTGAAATTACTAGAGCTTCCATTTTATCTACTTCTTCTATAGAAGCTGACAAAGGAGAACCTTTGTAAAATTCCATTGCGCGATTAACTTTATCCTGAAAAGATATAGTTGGATCAACTCTATTGAAAATGACTGTTTTTCCGTAATAGGAACCAAGCATGAATTTGACTCTGGACAAGTACTCATTAATAGCACCTTGAGATTCATCTTTTGGCAGCTCACTAAAGACTTTTTCTGGTTTAGAATCATGGTTTACCTTCAGTTGCTGTGTAATAAAAGGCTTAGCACCTACTTTCATATATTTGTCCTCCTGTTTATTTATATCAACAATTCATTGAAAGAATATAAAACATAAAGTTCATAATTATGAATATTAATATTGAGTTTTAAGTTTAAAAGCCAAAAAAGTGGCAAACCTAATTTGGTAGTCAAAAAAATATTGAGAATCTATTTACCTATAAACATCTTTTCTGTGCCTAATTTTATAAACCGTCACTATTTTATTTCTATCATCGATCTCATAAATTACTCTGTACATTCCTACTCTAATACGGTAGCTGGTATCATTCTTTAGCTTTTTAACACCCATTGGTCTTGGGTTATGTATTAGCAAATGGATTTTGTTAATTATTTGTTCAGCAAACTTTATAGGGATTACATTTAATTCTTTTTCAGCAGTAGGCTTAAAGGCAATATTATATTTTCCCATGTTTTTTGTAGAGTCTTTTTTCTACCTCTTCAAGTGGGATAGATTTTTCATGTCTGCGATCTTCAATAGCTTTTATATCTGCTAAATCTTCTAGCAAATTTTCATATTTATTAATAGGAATAATAACATCAGTCTTATTACCTTTGTCATCATAAATGTATTTGATTTTTTTTTGTGAACTCATGATTTTATTTTACCATCAAGAAAATCTGGAGGCGAGGAGGAACTGCCCCCCCTGTCCAAAAATGATTTACTCTAAATATCTACAAGCTTATTTTGTTATTTGACCAGAACCGCTGATCAATGGTACAAAAAACCTCCGGTGTTTTGGTTTTGAGCTTAAGTGAATTACTAAACCAAGAAACTTAATCACTGCAGCCACCGTGTTTTTCAGAGTTTGGGCGGGTAGCCAAGCTTACGCTCTGTATGCGATACCTAGAAACTAGGCAGCTTGTTTTTGAGCTCGACGGTCACCTATAGCAACTACCTTGCGGTGATTTGCTTTAGATTTCTTCCATTCGCGCATAGAAATAACATTTGATTTGTTATTTGTTTTTTGCTTTGAGGATTTAAGTGGTGACTAAGCTTCCACTGCTTGCAATTCAGAATACTTCAGGTTTGTCGAATCTAAACGCCCCCGTGTATGATTATACCCAAAGATGGTTAATATAGGTTTTTGACATCTTTATTATTTCTTAAACATCTTCCTGTGTTAGCATAGTTCCTGATGAAAAAAGCAATTATTCTTGCCGCTGGTGCTGGCAAAAGATTAGGTGAGCTTACAAGGAGTATACCTAAATGCCTCCTGCCGATTGAATTTGAAAGTGGAAATACTTTGTTAGATCTATCCATTAAATTTTTGCTTGATAATGATATTTTAGAAATTATTATTGTTACTGGTTTTGGGGCTGAAGTATTAAAAACTCATATTAACCACAAGTGGAAAAATAAAGCCTCATTCAAATATATTTTCAATGAATATTACAAAGAATATAACAATATTTATTCTGCCTGTCTGGCTAAAAATATCTGGGACGATGAAACCTTGTTATTAAACTCAGATATTATTTACCATCCATTTATATTAAAAAATCTTTTTTGTGAAATAAAAAATAATAGCAAACGAAAATCTTTTCTTGTAATTGATGATAAAAAACAGCTTACCTCTGAAAGTATGAAAGTTAAGGTTAATTCTAAGGGTGAAATTAAACAAATTAATAAGGCACTGGAAATTAAAGATTCATTCGGTGAGTATATCGGAATTACCTATTTAAGAGGGTTTGAGAGGGTTAAATTCCTCGAATCCCTTGAAGACAATGTTAAAAACAGAAGGCTTGATCTATACTATGAAGATGCAATTGCTCATGTTTTAAATGAGGTTTCTGTTTTTCCAGCTTTAACATCTGGAAAGCCATGGACTGAAGTAGATACAAATGAAGACTACAAAATCGCCAAACAAATTGCAAATGAAATAAAAAATGAACTCAGTCAATATACCGGATAAATTACGCCTTCTAAACTCAAATTCAGAGGTTGCTCTTGAACTTATTGATTTTATTAAAGAACGGAAATTTTCAAAGATTGCTCTTATTACTACTACAACACCAAATTATTTAATTACAAATGAATTAGAGATCGATCTATACAAATATCTGGAGACATGCAGCATGCCTTTACTTAAGACATTCCAGGTTATCACTCCGTCTGTGTCATACGTTAATCAGTTACAGCTTTCTGACTTTGATTTAATCATTGGAATAGGCGGTGGGAAAGTTATAGACACTGCAAAATATGCTGCTCATATAAATAATATTCCATGTGTTAGTATCCCGACTTCTATATCAAATGATGGCATTTGTTCTCCTATTGCAGTTTTAAAAGAAAAACAAAACAAACATGTGAGCCTTGGTGCTACTATGCCTGTTGCTTTATTAGTTCCGCTTCATCTCATTGAAAAATCTGGCGAAGAGTCTTTAATAAGCGGAACCGGAGATCTTTTGAGTAATCTTTCAGCTATAGAAGACTGGAAACTGGCAAATAAAGAAACAAATGAATATATTGATGATTATGCGGTTATGATTTCGGAAAATGCAGCACTGAATCTTTTTACTCAGGTAAAAAATTATATTCTTCAAAACAAATCCAGGGATCAGTTTTTAAAAGATAATCTAAAAATGATAATCGAATCTATTGCGCTATCAGGAATAGCTATGGAAATTTCCGGAACCAGTCGTCCTGCAAGTGGTGCTGAACATTTAATAAGCCATTCTATTGATGAGCTTTTTGGAGGTTTGAAGCCTCACGGTATTCAAGTAGCTTTTGGAATGTACATTACTACTTTTTTAAGATCAGAGTTAGGTTATATTCCAGAAAATACATTTCAGGAGTTAAGAGCAGTTTTAAGATATCTGAGCCTGCCAACAACTCTTGCAGCTATAAGAATTACAAAAGAACAACTGGTAAAAGCTATTATCCATGCACCTCAAACCAGGGCAGGCAGATATACAATATTAAATAAAATAAAGCTGGAAGAAAAATATATTGAAGAAATTCTAAATGAATTATTTGAAGAAAGACTGGGATTAAACATAACCCAGATCTTCTAATCGTTTTCTAATCTCTTCCTCCTCTTCTTCAGAATAAACAGTTTGGCATCGTTCAGGAATAAGTTTTTCCAAGGTTAAATATTCAATTATTTCCTTTGCATTTTCTTGCAGAGTATTTTTTAGACTTAAATCTAAATCACAAAGCAGATCTTTAAAATCGCCTATGTTTATTTGTATATAATTTGCATAGTTTTGCTTAACTGTCTTTCTGTCTTCGACTGAAGCATTAGGTGAAATTATCAGGACAAAAATATCATTTCTGTGTAAAAGATTTCCTAAAAATCCCAGTCTGTCTGTAAACGTGGATCTGTCTTCAGGATTGTCTTTTAAACCACGACCTAAAATTTCTCTTATTTCACTTTCTACTATAAGCTCTACGTTTTTATCCCGGTTAATTAATTCTTCACCGACAAGCTCAGCGATTGACGTTAATGTGTTTTCATCATTTCCACAGAACCATATTGTTTTCATAATGTCATCCTCGTAAAGACGTTACATGCAACATCTCTACGATTGATTTCCCCTGCATATCTTTTGGAATTTCTACACCTAATAAATCTAAAACAGTTGGCGCTATATCCATTAAATGTTGTTTGTCATTTCTTTTTCCCTTGAGATTATGTGCTGGATTGTAAAGCATGTACATCCCTTCCTGAGCATGATTTGCATCATCAGGACCTGTATCATTTTCATATGTATAAGCAGAATTTGTTCCTATGCTGCCCACTGACCTCCATCTTAATTCATCAAAAATTACTATTAAGTCAGGAGGAATTCTTTTTACTTCTTTATAGGTCTCTTCAGGAATATAAGCAACGGTCGTTAATTTTCTTCCTTGTTCATCTTTTATATTTTCGATTTTTTCTTTCAGTTCTGCTCTGAACTTTTTATATTCACTTACTGGAATTTGTCCGTTTGGTTCACGTCCTTTAACATTCAGGAAAATACGCGCATAATATCCGCCAGCACCCCATACCTTTGTTTTAGCCCAGTCTATCTGTAATTTTTCAATTGGTGTGAATGCTTTCGGGTATTCTTTTAATGTTAGTAAACCTTCTTTTATCAACCATTCATTTATGCAAATCCCGCCAAGCATTGCTTTTGCGCCATGATCGGATACAATCATAACAGCAGTTTCATTTAAATCAATAAGCTTTAATGTCTCTGAAAGCTCATTATCAAGATATGTATAATATTCAGGAATAACATTTTCGTATTTGTTTCCTTTTTCGTATTTCGGATGAGCTGGATCTAAAAATTGCCAGAAGCTATGATGTATGCGATCAGTACCCATCTCGACTATCATGGCAAAATCCCATTCTTTATTTTTTAAGAGATGCCTGAAAGTTTTAAATCTGATTTTTGTGGCCTCGTAAATTTGCTTTAAGATAAAATCCCGATCTTCGGTTCTGAAGTGCCTTACATCAGGAATATATTCACCGATATTTTTTTCTATTTCATCTCTAAGTTCATTTGGATAAGTATATTGAGATTTAATACTTGGAGTTAAAAAACATGTAACCA
The DNA here is from genome assembly GCA_001784585.1 of Candidatus Melainabacteria bacterium RIFCSPLOWO2_02_FULL_35_15. Lineage (GTDB taxonomy): Bacteria > Cyanobacteriota > Vampirovibrionia > 2-02-FULL-35-15 > 2-02-FULL-35-15 > 2-02-FULL-35-15. The sequence goes on from MFRN01000007.1 coordinate 5,249, forward strand.
TTTGTCCATTTATTGGTTTTGGTGGATAGGTTTGTGGGACACCTACAAGAATTGATTTTTTATTATTTTTTCCAAGGATATCCCAGACTGTAGGCTCTAAAATATCTGCACCATTTGAAAAATACTGACCGTCATAGCTATAGTCTTTTCTGTTTCGAAAGCCATATACACCTAATTGTCCTGGATCTTTACTGGTTAGCATACACTGCCAGGCTGGAACAGTAATAGGTGGAATAGTACTTTTTAGATTTCCATACACTCCTTTTTTTAAAAGAGTTTTTAAAGTGGGTAAATTATCGATCCATTTATCGAAAACCCAGTCTGGCGGTGCACAATCCCAGCCTATGATTAAAACTTTCTTTGTCATCTTTATAGCTTCAGGCAAGCTGAAGCTTCCTTCAAAAATATTTTACGCTTGATCGGCTTTGCCAAATGAATTGGACAAAGCCTATAGTCATGAATGCATAAAAAGCCTTACCGTTATAAATGATAGCAAATGAATTTGTAAGATACATAATATGAAAAGCTGATTTATTGCTACTTTCAGGTGCTGTTATTAAAGAATCCTCTAAGAGATAACTATAATAAAATGAACAATATGGCAAAGCAAATTTCTATCTCTGGATTGATTCTTATATTATTTATTTTATTTTGTTTACAGTTTATCTCAAAAGCAGAAACAATTAATCAGATTCAAACCTGTAATGGACAAAAATGTTTTTCAAATATAAGTAATGCAAAAGTCGCAGATAACGGTAAGTTTTTTCTGATAGCTGATTCTGTCGGTAGTCCATATATAAGAAAATTTGATTTTTCATCAGATACTATAACAAATGATACAGTATTGTCTTTAAGTGAAAGCAATGCAGAGCAAGCTTCTTTTATGCTGGGTATAAGCAATGATAGTAAAAAAGCTTTTGCTTACAGGATTACAAGTGCTTCTACAGGTTCAACACGAGTTATAGTGCAAGAAAAAGAAATAACTTTATACGAACAAGTAGAGCAGGGTACTGCTTGTCAGTGCCCGTTAAATACCTACTTTGATGGAATGCTATGTGTAGCAGGAATGCTAACATGTACGGATACTGCGCAAGATACAATTTGCGGGTGTAATAATTCAAATTATTTGAATAGTTGTGCTGCACAGGCAAATGGAATTAAACTATTTACAAAAGGAACATGTGGTACCATGTCAAATCTTACATGTTCAAACGACAGTCAATGCCCTACTGGAACTTGTTCGGGTGGAGGAACATATAAGCAATATACCTGTACTGGCGGTATGTGTGCGTTAACACAGTTTTCGATTGAGCCTTGTTTATCTTCCAGTAGTTCCAGCAGTGGTTCCAGTGGTACTTGCAGGTGCTCATCCGGAGCTTATTTTGACGGGACTAAATGTGTAAGCGGGATGCTTACTTGCTCTGATACTACTTCTGATCCTGTCTGTAGCTGTGACAGTCTTAATTTTTTAAATGTTTGTGTTGCTCAGGCAAATGGAGTTCAGCGATTTACAAAAGGTTCATGTGGAACTACAAGTACTCTTAGCTGTAACTCTGATGACCAGTGTCCGATAGGTACTTGTTCCAATAAGTCTGCATTTAAACAATTTGCATGCAGTGGTGGTATGTGTAGATTAGTAGAATATTTATCAGATCCATGTACACAAACCACATCTTCCGGCTCTTCAGGTCCTTTGGGTTCTTCAGGTTCTTTAATTCATATAGTAGATTTAACACAGAACTCGGTAATGATAATTATTCCAAAGGTTTCATTAACTCCTAGCAGTGCCGGGATTAACACTGTAAGTTTTTTAGACCCGGAGGGAACTCAGCTTATTGCAGGTAATAATGATCAAAGCGCGCCGAAGCTTCATATAATTAACACTCAAAGCGGAGAAATAACACACAGTATCACTATCCCTGACATTGCAAACTCTATAGAGGTTTCACCAGATTTTAAAAAAGCAGTAGTAACTTTTAAAGATCTTCTTGCTCAGTCTATAGGGATTTATAGTGTTAGTGCTAAAAAGTTAATTAAATTAGATATTCCAAGTAGCATATTCTTTAAAGTAGATCGGTTTTTAAGTAATGTTAGTTTTGATATCTTTGGCAATAAGTGTGTTGTGTCTTCATTAGGTGGAAAACATGTTTTATATCTGACTGATTTAAAAAATGACAAGCTGACAGTAAGATTTTTAAGTGATAAATTTGAAGGTAAAACAATTTCAAAAATAAGTCCTGATGGAACTGTGGCTATATCAGTAGGAAATATTTCTGACAGAGATGGAATCGTGATCTATAAAGTAGATACTTCAAATTTAAGAACAATGAGAGTTATAAAAACATTAAAATTGGCAGATAAAAGTAATGTTCTTGATGTAAAAATTACTCCTGATGGTAATAAGGTTTTAATATTGTTATTGGGGGAAAATGAAAAAAAAGTAAAAGTGCTGAATCTTAGAAACCTTTCAGTATTATGTGAGCATGCTGTTTCCGGCAATATAAAAGACGGTATCTTGGTTAATGATCCATTTGGAAGATTTTTTCTGGTACCTGACTTACAGAGCAGCTCAGTAAATTTTACCAAGCTTAATCCTGGACCTGTCTTTTTAAGCATCAATCCACTTAAAGCACCAAAAGAAGGCAAAACAGAATTTGTGATTAGCGGTTATATTGATGCTGAAAGATCTTCGGATAATTTAAAAGTGTGTTTTAATTCTGAACAGTTTTGTGCAACCTCAGTCATGGTTTCAAATGACAGAAAAACAATAACAGGTGTTACACCAAAATTTCCATCAAGAGCACTTACAAGTTTAATAATTCTTGCAGAACAAAATCTTTTACCGGGAGCTGGTAACTGTTCAGATAAATTTGATAATGTTAGTAGATATAAAAATATCTTTAGATTTGAGTAGTAGATAAACAACTTCTCGATGAATTTAATTTTTTTATTTCAAATGCTTGACCATTGTTAATTGAAACCTGCAAATGTTTTTTGTCTATTAATTTTAAATTCAATTCTTTAATTAAATCATTTCCACCTTTAACTGTTACAGAAACTTCGTTATTTGAAATTATGTTTTGAGAAATTATTTTTCCATTTTCTATTTCTCCTGAAATATCAACAATACCGTCTAATTTCTGATTTTTAATACAAAGTTTTAATGTAATTGTTTTTGAATTATTATTTACGATTCTGTTTTTCCATATACCAGTGAAATTTTTATTTAAAGCAGTCATACTTCCGGAACCTGATAATGAATCCGGACAAATACACATACAAATTTTTGGATCATAGATCCCGAACCGTGATTTACATCCCGGGAGTTTACCAGCGCAATCAGTATGTATCTGAGGGCAGCCTGAGCTGGTAGATGAGGTAGACACACAATGTGCACATTCATTACACGACTGTGGAATAAGGATTTCATTACTCAAGCAGTTAGGAATTACCTGAATACAAACAATACATTGATCTGAACTAGCAGGATTTGTTTGTCCATTACTTTTTCCTAAAGAGAAAAGAGTAAAGCAACCAATCAACATGATAAAAAGAGTAAAATTTATTTTTCTCATATAGTAATTATATTACTTTAATTGTACCTGGGGTGTATAAACTAAACGCTGGGATATGTGATAGACACTGTTTTTATAACGTCACCAGTAAAAGATTTACACACCCTATGAAAACTAATTGGTAGAATAGTGAAGTATTCTGAAAACTTATTGTTAACTAGTGCCGAAGCATTATCAAGGAGAGGTGGCCGAGCTGGTTGAAGGCGGCATCCTGCTAAGATGTTGTAGGGCCAAAAGCTCTACCGAGGGTTCGAATCCCTCCCTCTCCGCCAACTGGTACGAAGCGGTGTCAAAGCCGCTTCTTTCTCAGTCTCAGACAGCGTTTCATTCCTAAGTCCAAAGCAACCACTAAAAAATGTTTCCAGTATTCTTATTAGCTTTGCATAAAGGGTTCTTAAAAGGAACAGTTTTTGTTCATAAGTAAATA
>MFRN01000008.1 GCA_001784585.1 Candidatus Melainabacteria bacterium RIFCSPLOWO2_02_FULL_35_15
ACAAACTAAGGTAATATAATTACTAAACAATAAATCTGTAAACTTATATGAGGATATGAAAATGATAAACCCAGTAGGCCCAAATCGGCCAACAGTAAACATCCCAGCTCCGGTAAAAATTAATGAGCCAAGTGATAAATCAATTGATGCTGGTTATGTCATTGGAGAGGCTGTCCGGATCCTCGAAGAGATTGGTCTTCAGGTTGAGAACAAGGAAGTTGTGTCTCTTCTTCATGCAGCAGGAGCAAAGGTTAATGGAAAAAAAGTTTACCTGCCTGGAGCACTTATAGAACAAGCACTGAAAACTGCTCCATCCCAGGTACTGGTATATGACCGGAATGGTAAGCCGGTAATGGATCTTAGCGGGAACAACACCTACTTTACCCCGGGATCTGCTGCAACACAAATCCTTGATCCTAAGTCTGGTACTGCCAGGCCACCGACGACAGCAGACCTCAGGGCATTTGCGCAATTGATTGATGCTCTTCCACGCTATGCAGCACAGAGCACTGGACTTGTTTCAGGCGATGTACCGGAAGGTATTGCAGATAGCTACCGGCTCTACATTGCACTACTTAACTCTTCAAAACCTATTGTTACCGGGACATTCCGAAAAGAGAGCTTTGCTGTCATGCATAACATGCTTGCCATTGTTGCAGGAGGCAAAGACAAACTGCGAGAAAAGCCGCTTGCTATCTTTGACTGTTGTCTGTCTTCTCCTCTTAAATTAGGGGATGATCAGGCACAATCACTTATTGACTGTGCACGAGCAGGGATCCCTGCTGAAATAATTTCAGCACCACTTGCTGGTGCTACTGCTCCTGCAACGTTTGCAGATACAGTCATTCAGCACTGTGCAGAGAATCTGGGAGGACTTGTGATCCATCAGCTTGCTGCACCCGGTGCACCTGTAATCTATGGTGGATGTGGGATGAACTTTGACATGCGCAGTGCAATGCCGTCTAGCGGAGCAGCAGAAACAATGCTAATACAAGGTGCCTGTGCTAAGGTCGGAAAATACCTTGGACTACCAACGCACGGCTACATGGGACTGAGTGACTCAAAGTTTGTCAACTATCGAGCTGGTGTGGAGACGGCTGTAGGATTGATTGTGGCTACACAATCCGGCATCAATAACATTGCAGGCCCCGGCATGCTTAGTCATATCAACTGTCAGAGTCTTGAGAAGCTGGTTCTTGACCATGAGGCTTGTAGAATGTCTGATCGCCTTAAATCCGGTATTGTTTTGAGAGACGATCCCTCTCTTACTCTCTCAGTTATCCGTGATGGAATAGAGCAAGGGGGATTCATGTCACTTCCCCATACATTAAAATGGTACCAAAAGGAAGCCTTCTTTCCTTCAGGTGTTATTGACCGCACAGTAGGTAATGAGTGGCAGGCAGCAGGTGAAAATAACACACAGCAAAGCACACCAGACTGTGTCCAAGCGTTATTAGCCAGCCATAAACCCGAACCACTTCCTGAACACATTGTTGCAAGCCTTACAGAATGTATGGAGCAGGCAGCACAAAGTCTTGTACCACCAGCATCTTTAAAGAAGATTGTAGAGCGTACAGTAAATTGATTGCTTTAGTTTACATTTCTTTGTTAACAACCTTACTATTTACCCGAAATATATACAAATTATGTATGAACTTTGAAATAATCATTGTTTTTATCCAGGATAAAACACAGGTAAATTAATGTAATTAATTAAAACAAAATTCATAAAGATTTAAAAAAGGCCTTGTGGATTTAAAATACTGTAGTAAAATTATAACCAAGTAAATTAGTATAAGTCTATGAATGCAAGAATACTCGTCATCGATGATGATGATACTGTGTTAGCTCAAATAGAAACTACCTTTTCCAGAAGTGGTTATTCCATAATGAATGCCAAGAATGGAAAAACAGGTTTAGAGCTTGCACTTAAAGAAAAACCTGATTTGATTGTTCTTGAGGTTTCAATTCCTGAACTGGATGGTTTTTCAGTCTGTAAGTCTTTACGTTCTCAGGGATACACTAACCCCATAATTTTTTTAACAAAGAAAATATCTGAGATAGATGCAGTAATTGGACTTGAACTTGGTGCACAGGATTATATAAGAAAACCGTTTCAGGTTAATGAATTGCTTGCACGGGTGGAAGTTAATTTAAAAAAGAGTCGCGAGGAAAATGCAAAAAAAATTACAGTTAAAGATTTGGAAATTGATCTTGAAAAAAGAAAAGTAAGACACAGAGGCGAAATCAGAGAACTTACACAAAAAGAATTTCAGCTTTTATATGCTCTTGCAAAATGTCCGAACAAAGTGTTTTCCAGGAATGAACTTTTAACAAATGTCTGGGGCTGGGCCCAGTATGGTCAAACAAGAACTGTAGATATTCATATTGGATATTTAAGAAAGAAATTTGAAGAAAATCCCCGCAGACCCACTATTTTTCAGACTATTAGAGGTGTTGGATATACATTGAATACCGAATAGGTACTTGTCGCGACAGGCGTCTACATAACATTTGTTAAAATATGCTGTGATGACCGGCATGAGTACAGCATTATTTACTACTTCAATTGTAACCATTGCAATTTTAATTTCAGCTTGCGGAAGCCTGATAATTTCAACCTCAGGAAGATTAATAAGAGTAACTGATATTTGCAGGGGACTTTGTGAAAAAGCAAAAACTGAAACTAATGAAACAGAGCTGGAGCAGATTTTTTATCAACTTGAAAAAATCGGACCCAGAATAAAACTTCTTGAATCAGCTCTTACACTTTTCTACGTTTCAATAAGCTCTTTTACTCTGACTACTTTATTTTTATCCGTAGATCAAGTCATTCCTAAAGATTTAAATGTACTTACTCTTGGCACTGGCATTTTCGGGGTTTTAATAATGCCGGTAGCTTCAATTTTACTTGTAGCTGAAAGGCAATTTACAATGAAATCAATCTGGCAGGAAATAGATTACGTTAATAAGACATTTAAGAAGAGACATTAGTAATCTTACATTTTTAGTAATTGTTATTGTAGTTGCTTTTTCTGAAACCGCCGCTGTCGTCACCGTAGCCTCCTGAAAAACCGCCACGATCACGTCCACCGCCTTCAGTCTGCTCTCTGGCAAGGCTGACATTTATAGGTCTGCCTTTTAATTCAGTGCCATTTAATGCTTCAATTGCCTGCTGGGCAAGATTTTCAGTACCCATTTCTACAAAACCATATCCTCTTGAGCGACCGGTTCTTCTATCTACGATTACCTTGGCTGAAGTAACTTCACCGTATCCCTTGAATAAATCTTCAAGCTCAAAATCGCTGACTCCAAATGGCAAGTTACCAACAAATAATTTCTTTGTCATTTATTTCTTCCTCTTTCTTTAAACTAGGCACTGAAAACTTTCGAAAGAGGACTAAGCTCAAGACCGCTTAATTTAAAAATACAACAAAAACTTAATACTCTTCTCAAGATCACAAAACCTAAATCATGCTAACCATCTGCACTTAAACAGATGTTGTAATTGTACCACAACCCTTTGTTTGACATGCCCTGTGACCTGATTTTAATTGCTTTTTAAAGTACAGGTCCCGGACTTCTTATAATAACAACTTCTCTCTTTAACCATCTTTTCATAAATTTCAGTTAGTTTTGCTTCTGCATAATTATTTTTAAGAAGCGGATTAAAAATTTTGGTAGCTGTTAAATTATCTATTATTGTTCTGAATACTTTATAACCGGATAAAACCTCTCCTTTTGGTGTAACCATGTGAATATCTTTTTCACATTCTTCTTTGGTTAAATCAGGAAATATTTTATAAGTCAAAGGGTTTCTGTATGATAGAAACTTAAATCTTCCTTCCCAGTCAAGATCTTTAATATGTTTTGTAGCTGAGCGACAGTACGGACAAACATTGTCATATATGACCCAGTAATATTTTTCTGCCTGATATTTTTCTCTTAACGAGTTTGTTTTATTGTTATCTTTAATTTCCTGAGCAAAAGAAGAAATAGTAAAGCATATCACCAGTAAAAAGGCGATTAACATATTGAAAATTTGAAATTTAATAAGTTTCATTAATTTTACTTAATTAATCATAGATGAGTGTATTTTATCATTATGCTGGAAATTCTATAAAGAATAAATAAATTATAAAAAAGGTAAGGATATTGCAATTATAACCTAGGATTATTACTATGTTCTGTGTATAGCATTATCCCCGAATTTAACAATTTCTTAGTGAGTGCATGAGACAAGGTTAGTGGCAGATAAAAAAGTTGAAAAGGAAAAGGGAAATGAAAAACAAATTAAATTTTCTATGTACGATTTTACTAATTGTTGCATTTGTTCTGAACCAGGCAGGTGCTTATGCCATTAATATCCATGCAGTAAAAACCAGAAGCACAATTACTCAGGAGAGAGTTTCAGCTAATTTATTGCCAGCTTTCAGATATGACAGAAATAATATAGAACTAAACCAGAAAACAGCACTGGATCTGCTTCTTAAACCTGATGCAATGACTGTCAGGGTAGAGGTTATTGGTGCAGAAGGAATTGGCCTTGGAATTGATAATGCAACTCTTTTAATGAGCGGATTAAAACTCTTTAGAATATCAGAACTTAGAGAAGATAAGAACTTATCAGCATCCGGTAAAAACAAGGCAGTTACATTTAATTTAAACAAGATTCAAAATCAAACTTTATTAGTTCAGGCAGTAGATTTTAAGATATTTAAGGTATTTGTAAAAGGGCTTCTTCCTGGTTCATATACCGTAAGAGCTACTATTGATGGGAATAATTCTGCTGATACCATTGTGTTTACAAAAGCAGATTTTAGACTGGATTCAGTATCACCTTCTGTTTTAAGTCCGGGAATTGAAACTACACTAACCTTTTTAGGCAGAGGATTAGATGCGCTTACTAAAGTCTCATTTGGTAACAGTGATATTAATGTAAGAGACACTATAGCTTTAGATGATTCTACTTTAAAGGTATTAGCTACTGCAGTTAATAATGCACCCAATGGGTTCAGAGATGTAACTATTGAAAGCCCCCTTCTTGGCAGAACAGTAACTTTAGTAAACGGAGTTCTTATAAATAATCCTGCTCTTGCTACAAACAGCTTGACATCCGATAATGCAAATATTAATCCTGCTGTTGTAGTTATGGACGGTGTGGATGGTATGGACGGTATGGGTGTTTGTAGTGATGCAAATGCTTTGTTAATGATTACTACAAATAATGGAGCTCCAGGATCAATGTCTGATGTCTTTTTTGATCCGGTTCTTTGTAATCTTACATTTAGTATTCCTGTTGGGTTTAATGGAATTAATGGAGATAATGGAAGTAACGGAAATAATGGAATGAATGGAACAAATGGTACTAATGGAACGAATGGAACAAACGGAACAAACAGTCTTGTAAAAATTACTGATGAATCAGCAGGAGCAAATTGTGCAAATGCCGGTAAAAAAGTAGAATCCGGTCTGGATACTAATAACAGTGGTGTACTTGATGCAGGAGAAGTTACAGCTACAAATTATGTATGTAATGGTACAAATGGTACAAACGGAACTAATGGTACTAATGGAACCAATGGAACTAATGGAACAAACGGAACAAATGGAACAAATGGAACAAATGGAACCAATGGACTTAACTGCTGGGATTTAAATGGAAACGGATCTTGCGATACAGCTACTGAAGATGTCAATTTAAGCGGAACATGTACTGTGGCTGACTGTCAGGGTGCAAATGATATTCCAACTGTTCAGGAAGTAGTCTCTAACTGGAATTCATATTCAGATGAACAAAGCTTAACAACAGCTTCAGGCAGTATGAGCAGAATGATAAGAATTCCAAGATTTATTCTTGACGGGATTATTTACGGAGGATTCTGGGTGGATAAGTATGAAGCATCAAAATCTGATGCTACAGCTACCACTGAAGGAAGTACTTCAGTCCCTGTCAGTCAGAGAAATGTAGTTCCATGGACAAATATTAGTTTTAGTACTGCAAAAACCAATGCTTCCCATGCAGACAGACAGATTTCGTCTCTAGGTTCTTGCAAGCTTATTGGAAACAAGGAATGGACAGCATTATATATACTAGGTAGATTTGCAAAGCAAAATAGTATTTTCGGTGCAACTGCTACAAATGGCTGGAATGAAAGAGGAAATACCAGAGATGGAAACAGAGATGGCAGAAACTCAAGCAGCAGAACATGTACTGATGATCCAAACCAATCCGGCACAGGTGACAGATGTTTGACTGGTACTGGTTATAAAAGCTGGGGACATATTTTAGATGGCTCAGCTACAAAAAATACTGATGGAACTACATTTGCATCCAGTGCAGTAGCTGATGATGTAACAAATGCAAGCAGTGCATTTGACGGAGATAAACAGGTATATGACCTTGTCGGAAATGCAGAAGAATGGGTTGATTATACAATTACAAACTCTTCTATGTCTGGCGGTTCGGATTTTGTTGTCGATGCCGGCTATCAGGGACAAGGACTTGTTCTGCCACATACCACAGACAACGATACAATTAATTTTGTAAATCTTGCAGGTGGTTCTACTTCTGCTTCAGATGCAGCCTTTGAAGGTCTGGGTCTCCCGACATCAGCAACAGGAAGTATTACTGACTCAAATGGTGGAAACAACGGTGGTAAGATTCGTACTAACAGTACAGATGCTCAATATGGTACAACTCGCGGAGGAAACTATACTTCTACAAGCGATGCTACATCGCCGGTTACTGTTGACTTTAGAAACTTAACTACAGCTACTGGTGATACTCGTGGCTTCCGTGTAATCTGTGACTTTCCAGCAGGACAGTAAGATATTAATGTAACCTATGGTTACATCGCACGAAGATTAAAAAAAATTAATCATTCCATGTAACCTGCGGTATCAAGTTTATAAAGAATTTACAGGATCAAGTATTGAATTTAAATTCTGCTTTCCAATATACTTTTTCTTCCGGCAAATTTTTGCCGGGAAAGGAGAGAAATATGAAAAAAATAATAATCATACTTTGTGCTGTGTCAATGTTTCTAAATGCTTCTGTAAAAGCAAAAGAGACAAAAGCAGTTCCTGAGCAGCTTAACATAGGCATTCAGGAAGTTCAGGCTGCTACTTTGGAAAATTCTGAAAATGAAACTCCAAAGAAAAAGAAAACAGCAAAGAAAACAAAGAAGCATAAGAAAGCAAAGAAGGCAAGCTAGGAAAATGTAGAATGCGGAATGTAAAATTAAGAAAAATTTATTTTACATTCTACATTCCGCATTCGTCATTCTATATTTATAAAAAAGGAGGTTCTCATGTCAGCTCAAAATCAGGTTACGTTAATCGGGAGATTAACAAGAGATCCGGAAGTAGAGGAGGTCGGGAAAAATAAACAATATTCCAGAGCAATGCTAAGTCTTGCTGTCAGGAATATTAAAAAAAAACATAAGGAAGGTGAAAAGCAATTTGATGCAGACTTTATTGATGGTATTGTTGCCTGGGGAAAACAGGCTGAGTTTGCCGGGAATTATTTAGCCAAAGGAAGAATGGTGGTAATTCATGGTGAGCTTAAGCCTGACAGGTGGAAAGATAAGGAAGATAAAAATCATTATCGTCTGACTATACTGGCAAATTCGATTCAGTCTCTTGATTCAAAAAAGAAAGCTTCTTAAGGGCTAATTAAATGCGCCCTTTGTGGGCGCATTTAATTGAAAGGGGTATAATATGGACAAAACCATGGCTGATCCAATTGAACAAAGAATTAAAGCTTTAGAACTGAAGATTGAGTTTCTTGAAAACTGGAAAAACACTCCATTTATTTAGGTAACTTTACCGGTTATACTTTCAATTTTTTTGGCCAGTTCATGGGGTAACTTTGCTTTATCATCTATGGAAAAAAGAATTGAATCTCTGGAAAAGAGAGTCGATAGGTTTGAAGTTAAAGTTGACAGGCTTGAAAATAAGATGGATAGAGTTTTATCTGAACTAATAAGTATAAAATCAAAGCTAAAAAGGACTTAACGCATCAGCTCTTTTGCTTGTTTAGTCAGCTTTGGTACTTTCACAAAAAAATAAATTGCTACTAAAAAGCAAATACTTGCACCGATTGAAACAGCAGTGGGTGTATTTAATATGTGTGCAAGATATCCTACCGTCAGACTTCCAAGCGGAAATATACCCATAAACATCATTGAAAAAAGCCCGACAATTCTTCCTCTTAAACTGTCAGGGGACATGGCCTGCATTGCAGTGTTGCTGCCTGAGATTATTATGATTGAACAAAACCCGATCATTATTAAAAGTAAAATAGAAAGTAAATATATTTTTGAAAAAGCAAAAATAAAAATGCACACACTGGATAAAATGCCACAAAGAGCAATTAACTTTTTTATTCCGAGAATTTTTTGTCTGGATGCTAAAAACAATGCTCCAATTACAGAACCGATCCCGGATGCTCCCATTAATATTCCAAGACCTTTTGCTCCTCTGTGTAATATCTGATCGCTGAAGATTGGCATTAAGGTGATAAATGACATTCCCCAAAGGCTGTAAGTGCCAAGTACTAAAAGTAAATGTCTTATTGGTGAAGTATTCCATGCAAATAAAACTCCTTCTTTTAAGTGAGCAAGTGAAGAGCTAAACTCACTTACCTCGTGTTCTTTTACTTTTACTAAGAATAGAAATACTATAAACGGTAAATAACTAAGCACATTTAAAACAAAGCAAATCCCTTCGCTATATTTTGATATAAGTATTCCTGCAAGTGCCGGACCGATAATTCTGGCTGCATTAAACATGGATGAATTAAGTGCTATTGCATTTAAGAGATCGCCCTTTGTTACTAAGAGCGGAATAAAAGTCTGTCTGGCTGTTACGTCAAATGAATTTGCTATACCCAGAAAAATGGCCAGAATTAAAATGTGCCATTTATTTATAGTACCGCTGAAAAATAATGCTGATAAAATAATACCCTGAATTACGCATAGAATCTGGGTTATAAGTAGTACATCCTTTCTTTTAAATCTGTCTGCCGTAACGCCGGAAATCGGAGCCAGAATCAGAGCAGGCAATGAACCGGCAAACCCTACAAGCCCTAAGAAAAATGCAGAGCCTGTCAACCTGTAGATAAGCCAGCTTTGAGCAGTATTTTGTATCCAGGTTCCGCTAAAAGATAAGAATTGCCAGAAAAAAAAGTCTCTAAAATTTTTATGTTTAAATCCACGAGTAATATTATCGACAATGCTCATAATTTATGAGACAGAGAAATATATAAAAGGTTGCAAATTTTTATTTGAAGGGCGTTTTATTGTAAACCTGCTCCATTAGCGTAACATGACGGTTCTGTATATCCGTCAGCCGGTTCGCCAGGAAGTGGTGAGCGTGTTTTTGAGATGGCACTTAGAAGAGAGCTTAAAAGCTGTGCATTACCATTTGCTGGTCTGCCATTTTTTGATATGTATAAAGCAACAGTTCCTGCTACATGCGGGGAGGAAAAACTTGTACCGGAAAGAGAACTGGTCTTACCACCAATTGCAGTAGAGAGAATGTTTACACCTGGTGCGATAATGTCTACTTCAGATCCAAAATTACTAAAGTATGCCCATGTGTCAGCGCTGTCTTGAGTACCATTGCTATCACTTAATGCTGATACGGTAATAACTTCAGGAAACATTGCCGGGGAAACATTGTTTGTAGTTACATCTTGTGATTCATTTCCTGCAGCGACGACATTTACTATACCTGCATCTGCTGCTCTCTGGTATGCTGCACGTAAAAGATTTACTGCATCTAAATAACTCTGGGACGGGTTTGTACCGCCATTTGCTCCAAAGCTTGAATTTGTAACTCCTATAACATTTGCATTTGCAGTTACATAATCAAGACCGGAAATTATACTTCCAAAACTTCCACTGCCGGAACTTCTTAAAACTTTTACTGCAACAAGATCAATTTTAGAACCTGTACCTAATACACCAATTGTATTATCCAGTGCAGCAATAACACCTGCTACATGTGTGCCATGCCCACCAATGCTTCTGTTATTATCGTTTCCGCCGGTATTGTCGCCGGAGAAATCTCTACTTAGAGCAATATTTACCATTAAGTCAGGGTGTTTAAAGTCAATTCCTGTATCTAGTACAGCTACTGTTACTCCGTCACCTTCATTTGTAGTATTTAACTCTGCATCAATCCAGTTAATTCCTGTAGGAATAACCTGAGGTGGAGTAGTCATTGTTTTGCCTGACATTGCAGCGTTAGCTCCTGCATCGGATGGTTTATCTATTGCATAAACAGTAAAATCCTGAACTATCTGCTCGATATCAGGATCATTTGCTAAATCTTTTTCTTTTCCAGCAGGGATATTTATTAGGGCACCTTTAAATGCATGTTCAAGGACACTGGTTACACTTGCGCTATGAGTTTTTTCTAATTTGTTTGCTTTTTCAGAAGCATTTCCATTTTGGTCTTTAAACTTAACTATGAACTGTCCTGGAATTGGCTGGCTTAAATTTTCACCCTGTGCTTTTACATTTGATAAAAAACAAGTTCCTAAAACGAATGAAAAAATAATTATAAATCTTATAAACATATATATCTCCTCCTAATATGGCTGACCTTAAATTCTAACTCTAAACTGATTTATAGCATTACCTGGAAATATTAAGAATAAGTTAATTATTGAATTTTTCAATAATGTGTCAGTATTTGATTAATAAAGACCTTGATTCAAAATATTCTGTAATTAAATTACACAAAATCAATATCTTATCATTCTCTTAAACATAATTTTTTAGTATTAGCATCAGGTTAGGTTAAAAGTAACTAAGGAGAAAAGAATTATGGAAATAAGTTTAAAAGAAAGCACTTTGTTTGATCTTGGATTTGTAAACAGGATAACTGAACTACCGATTACATGCAGGGAAAAAGAAATATTAGTTCACCTTGCTTCTGGAAAAACTAATAAACAAATATCCCAGTCGCTGATGCTTAGTCCTTCTACTGTTAGAAATCATATATCTAGTATTTTTACTAAATTAAATATTTCAAACAGATCTCAGGCAACAGCAATTGCAATATATTCAGGATTATTGAATTCGCTTACTAAAAATAACAATGGAGAAGAAATAAAGACAGCATCGTAGAGACGCGGTTAATTACATCTCTGTGCTAATATTTTAATTGCATGGCAAATGGCATTAAATTTGGCACTGACGGATGGCGCGGGGTAATAGCAGATAATTTTACGTTTGAAAATATAGAGTTAGTATCTTGTGCGTGTGCAGAGCAATTTTTAGAAGATTTAACAGCAAACAAACATTTACAAAATCATGTTTTTATCGGTTATGACAGAAGATTTCTTGGCAGGGAATTTGCTGAATGTGTTGCATTGATTTTTTCCAGAAAAGGATTAAATGCAGTGGTCTATAACAAAGATGTTCCTACACCAATGGTGTCTTTTGATGTTAAAAAACAAAATGCTGTAGGAGGAATAGTAATTACAGCCAGTCATAACCCTCCCGAATTTTCCGGTTTTAAAATCAAATCTCCGGATGGCTGTTCAGCGTCGAAAAATTATACAGATCTTATAGAAAAAAGATTAGGCAATATATCCGTAAAAGCAATTCATGGATTGCCTCAATATCCTAAAATGATCGATCCTTCAAAAGATTATACTGATTTTATAAAAAAAACAATTGATCTGGAGAGATTAAAAAACCTCAATGAAACTATCATCATAGATTCTATGCATGGTACAGGAGGAAATTATATAGAATCCTTTTTAAAAGGTGGAAAAATTAAAGTAAAAACAATTAGAGAAAATATTGATGTTAATTTTGGCGGTATAAATCCTGAGCCAATGATGCCGCAGCTTTTACCTCTTTCAGGCGAGGTTATTAAAAATAAAGCTTTAATCGGATTAGCTACTGATGGCGATGCAGATCGTGTAGGGGCAATAGATGAAAACGGTGAATATTTAAATACTCATAAATTATTAGCGATTCTGCTTTACTACCTGGCTGAAAAGAAAAAACTTACAGGTGGTGTAGTAGTTACTTTTTCACAGAGTGTGTTGGTAAAAAAGATGGCTGAAAAATATGGATTTAAAATTTACGAAGTGCCGATCGGATTTAAACACATTGCAGATTTAATGATAAAGGAAGATATTTTAATTGGTGGGGAAGAAGCAAATGGCATTGGTTCAAAGCTGCATTTTATGCCGGAAAGAGACGGTATATTTAATGCACTGCTTTTACTTGAAGCAGTTAATTCATTTGGCTTAAAACCGGGTCAACTTGTAAAAAAAATACACGATGAGTTTGGAGCTTTTTATTATGACAGAGTTGATCTTCATATTCCAAGCAGTCAGGTTGGAATTGAGTTTGTAGAAAAAGTAAAATCAAATCCACCGAAAGAAATAAATAATATTCCTGTTAAAGAATTAAAAACCCTTGATGGAGCAAAAGTCATTTTTGAGGATAATGGCTGGCTACTCTTCAGAGCTTCTGGTACTGAGCCTTTGCTCAGGATTTATAGTGAAGGAAAAAATAAGGAATTTGTTTCTGACATGTTGAGAGCTGGGCAGGATTTGTTTAAAGAAAAGACAAGACTGTTAGTTTAGCTTCCCTTTTTCAGTCGGTCCGGTTTCCTGCTTGTTTAATCTTTCGGCTCCGGTCCAGCCAATAAAATAATCTTTTGCATCTTTGCTTGCAATTGCTTTATAAAGATTTTCTTCTTTAACCAGATTTGCACCGCTTAACTGATTTTTTGCAAATTTTAAATATTCTTCATCAGTCATGTAGCTGTAAATATCAGGATATGCTCTTACAAAAAGCTTATTCTGAAACTCTTTTACTTCAATAGGATTATAAATTACATGAACTGTTGTACCTACTTTTACCAGGTTGAATAGTTCTTTCATGTCATCCGGATGTAATCTTATACAGCCATGTGTGCTGGCTCTTCCGATGGAGCTTAAGTCACTGGTAGCATGAAATCCATATTCCTGGGTTTTTTTATTCAATGCAAAACCAAGCCAGTACTGACCAATTGGATTTTTTTCGCCGGGAGCTATTACTTTTGACTGTCTGAAAGGATTTACCCAGGCCGGGTTGTAAATTCTTCTGACAATTTTAAAATCACCCAGAGGTGTAGGGGTTAGTGATGCACCGACTCCTACAGGGTATTCTTTTGTAGCTTCTCCATTTGTATAAAGAATAAGCTTTTTAGCAGCTACATTCAGTACAAGCTCAAAATTTTCATTTAGATTTCTAAGCGCATAAGCCGGTATTTGTAATATTAAAATTATTGCAAGTAAAAAAACAAATGCTTTTTTCATTTCTTCTGATTACCACATCCCGGCAACATTTTTGTTTGCAGCATCTTCAGCCGGATAATTTAAGTCATTGTCAAAACCTGTTTTATCCTCTGCAGAATCAAGACCTTTTAATTTATCCATGCCTTCCGGATTTTCCTCAGGTTTGTTAGCTAAATTTTTATTTAAGTCTTCCGGATTTAATCCTGCAAGCCTGCTTTGTTCCAGTTTGGACAATTCATCCAGAAGTGATTTTTGTTCTTCAGCTGTTAATTCTTTTCCGATTCTTCCACCAATAACTACAAAATTAGAATCCACAGGTGTAACTCCGGTAATTTGCCTGTCTGCACCGCTTATTCCTTCGATTGCAACTCTGGCACCACGGACAGAACCTTCTACAGCACCTCCTGTAAAACCTGCAAAAAGCCCGGTAACTGCACCTGTAGCTACTGCTGTAGCAGATGAAGCCCATGCTCCTGCCCTTCCGGAAATATCTCCGCCCAGTGCTCTGCTTGCTGAATTTGCAGTTGCAACTCCAATTTTTGTCCCTTCGACTAAACCTTTTCCGGCTCCTGCAATAGTTCCGACTGCAGCACCAAACGGGGCAGCTACAGCTCCAATTGCTTTGGATTTTGTATCGAATTGTTCTCTTGGAAGCTGTGAAAAGTCACCCACTAAATAAAAAGCATGTGGAATGCTAACTGTAGGAATAGAATCATTTTTTGATCTTTGAACATCTTTTTCATGAACAGTATTTTTATCAAAGAGAAAATTTTCTTCAAGCACTATTCCATTAGCTCCTACTTTAAAAAATAATGTTGGCTGTGAAATAAACTTACCGGCACTAACTTTATACAAAAGATAATCTCCCTGTATAGCTGATTTTTGTCCCTCTAAGTCATATCTTTTTAAAACATTTTCAATAACTTCACCCGGCCTGGCAGAAGCAGGCAGATAACTTATCTGACTAATTAAAATTAATACCAATAATAAATTTATGAATCTCATTTGTTTCTTTTCTCCTTATTAATTTTTTTTAAGTTGTTTCTAAACAGACTGACGCTTATAAATAAGCAGGGTTTCTATGTTTACATTGAACCCTTATGCATTAACTATTATAGGGCTTGTTCCACCTTAGGCGGACAAATCCGATCCAAAGAGAAGAATGTTATCAATACACAAAAAAAATACCAGGTTAAAACCTGAATTACTGGACACCAAGTAATTCTACTTCAAAGATAAGAGTAGCATTTGGAGGAACCTCAGTTCCAGCTCCGCGAGTTCCATAGGCAAGTCCTGAAGGAATAATTAATTTTCTTTTCCCGCCAACTTTCATGGTACTTACACCTTCATCCCAGCCTTTTATTACCTGGCCAATGCCAATTGTAAAATCAAACGGTTCTTCACGATCTATGGAACTGTCAAATTTTTTCCCGTTTTCAAGCCATCCTGTATAATGAACTTTTACTTTCTGCCCGGTAGCTGGTGATGCACCGGTTCCAACAACTTTGTCAATATATTTTAAGCCGCTGGCTGTAGTAATTTCTTTTGGTTCATCAACTATTTGCATTTTTTTAATTACCTCTTTTTTAATTTTATTTGTTTTGGCAGCATCAGAAGCTAAAGAGCTTGTGAGAGCTAACAACATTACTAAAAAATTTAGAACTAATAATTTTTTAATCATTTTTGCATCTCCTTTGTTAACCCATTATACAGGGACATTTTACACCATATCTTTACTTTAAAAAGATCATTTTTAAAGAAGTAAGAAATAACATAACACCAAACATTTTCTGTAGTACTGTCCCGGTGATACCAGTTGCAATTTTTGCCCCAATAAATCCTCCCACCAAAAAGCCAATACAAATAAAACAGGCTACAGGCAGGTTTACATAACCTTGTTTGTAATATACCCACGCTGCAAGAATTCCAACAGGCGGCACCATTATGGCTAATGTAGTACCCTGTGCTTCATGTTGTGAGAATCCTAACAATAAAACCAAAGCTGGAATTATAATAATTCCACCTCCAATTCCAATTAGTCCACTTAAAATACCGGCACACAATCCGATTATTAGATAAGTTAAAATATCGGGCATGTCTCTATTTCTTTGCTGTAGTTTCCAACTTGGAAATAATTTTTTCAAAATGGTCAATAGGATATGCGCCAAGGATCCTGATTCCGTTTAAAATAAACCCGGGAGTTCCTTGAATACCAACCTCCTGACCTTGTTTTGTGTCTGCCTGAATTGATTTAGCAGCATCTTCACTGGCTCTGTCTTTATTAAACTTATCAAGATTCAGGTTTAAATCTTTTGCAATCTGGACATAAAGATCTTCGCCAAGTTTCCCCTGATTTTCAAACAGCTTATCGTGGTATTCAAAAAATTTTCCTTGTTTATCTGCGGCCCATGCTGCTTTAGCTGCTGGTGCTGCTTCCGGATGGAAACCTAAAGGAAAACTTTTGAAAACATATTTAATTTTTTTGTCATATTTTTTCATAAGTTCTTTAATAGTGTCATCACCACGTTTACAGAACGGACATTGGAAGTCAGAAAATGTAACAATTGTATATTCAGCTTTTTTGTCACCTTTTACGGGAGATTCACCAATTTCAATCTGAACTTTGTCTTCAAAGAGTTTATTGAATTCATCTTCCTGTTTTTTTTCTACAGCCTCTTTTTCATATTTTTCCAGTGCATCTTTTATAATTTGCGGATTCTTTTTAATAATATCCAGTACCAGATTCTCAAAGCTGTTTTCTTCAGCCAAAGCAACTGGTGCAAGTAAAACTAGTGCCAGTGCTAATGCAATTATCTTTTTCATATTTTCTCCTTTTCAAAGTACCAATTAAATATTGCACAAACATTTTACCCTCCATTTTATTTGATTGACACATTTTGAAACAGATTTTTTTACATTTGTTTTAGATAATAATAGAAGATCCTTGTAAGCTGGAGCATTATATTTGATATTAGATTTAACTTTGATTAAGGATTACCCGTGCCAGCCCTATATATAGGGTTTGAATTTTTAAAAGTGATGGTAAGCACAAATTAGAATCTAAATACTAGGTAATAGATAATTATGCGGAAATATTTTTTGATATTTTTATCTTGTTTGGTGGGAGTATTTTTGTCTGTTACCTTGCATACAGAAGTATTTGCTAAAAAAGGAGTTAAAAAGGCAAACAGTAATCCTGCTAGTAAAGAAACCCTGACAGTAGTAAATAACAAAGGTGAAAGAGTTCTAAACGGTAGTGTTTTAAATCCTAATGAAGATGAGCTGTTTATTGCACTTCATTCTGTACTTGTTTCTACTTTGCGCGGAGATTTAAATAATGTTTCTGTTGTTTTAAGTTCTATTGCCGATCCTTCAATGAGCTTCACTGTTCCTAAAAGTGCCCTCAGGATCCAAAATAAAACAATCAGGAAAAAAAACAAGAAATACTTATCAGTAAATTTATATAATGTAAAAACACCTTCAGGTATAACTATTCTTCCAAGTGCGCTTCAAAAGGATGATTACAAATTAAGAATTATAAACAATAAAAATAAACTTGATGTTTCCACAGAATCTTTTAATTATCAGACACCGGTGTTAATAGTTGGAATGGCACCTCAAAAAAATTCTGGTTTTGTAGTCGTCGAAGACCTGCTTGGAAGTCAAATCTCTGACAGTGTTGTTAGCTTAGATGCAAATGGCTCTTTCTTTACGGAAGTCAGAGCAAATATGATAAAGCCAACTACAGCAAATAAGGGCTCTTTGATAGCACGATTAAAAAGTCAAACTGCAGAAGAAGAAGATGATGATGATATATATGCTGGTATTGTACACGTAGCTTCGGATAAAGATCTCTATGCAATTTCTTTGCTTGATAACAATCCTGATGCAAACAATGCACAGGCAGATGCTCCTTTAATAGTTAATGAAAGTACTACATTGACAGCTAATCTTGCAAAAGAAGATGAAAAACTGGCTTTAGAGGTAGCAAAAAAACAATCAGAAGGCTCAGTAGATTTTGGAGATTTAGACTGTGATATAAACCAGTTTGCAGATCGCTGTGGTAATACAGACAAAGCAGAAATTGCTTCTCTTGGCCAGGATGTTAAAAATCTTATTGTGAATCCTCAATGTGACTTACCTGATTTTGTGACAAACTTTTTAAAAAATTCTGAAGATAGTAGTGTGGCTTTAGGCTATTGTGAATTTGTTAGCAGGATAGAAGATTCTTCAAAATTATGTACAAATTATTCAAAAGTCCTGAATGATTTTAAAGCCGGTAAATTAAAACAGC
Source organism: Candidatus Melainabacteria bacterium RIFCSPLOWO2_02_FULL_35_15 (assembly GCA_001784585.1). Taxonomy (GTDB): domain Bacteria; phylum Cyanobacteriota; class Vampirovibrionia; order 2-02-FULL-35-15; family 2-02-FULL-35-15; genus 2-02-FULL-35-15. The sequence continues at coordinate 17,610 of MFRN01000008.1, forward strand.
TTCCCTGCCCTCCATCATCGTGTATAAGTTTTCAGAATATTACACCTCCAAAATGTGTAGTCACTCAGAGCTTTTGTGAAGACGAATCTGAAAATACAGGATGTATCAGTAAACCTAAACGAGATTTGTTCTGCCTCCAAGTACCTGCGGAAGTTTCCGAATCTCAATGTACGGATGAAGGCAATTCTGACTCAGCTGATGATCCAGGCTGGGTTGTAGCAATTAACTCTTTTGAAAATGAGTATTGTGTTCCTTCAAATCCACGGGTTTTTTCAGAGATTCAAATTTTTTCTAAAGCCGTTTCTTCTCCTGAAGATATAGCAGAAGAATGTGAATATAATTTTTGTCACAGACAATGTGATAAAAAATCTGGAACAGGTGTTAAAGACTGCCATTTTAACTGTGATGTAGCATTTGGAAGATTTATTGACTGTAATATAGCCTCGCCTTATTTTTCAAATCAGTGCTGTAAGTCTCTAAAAATCAGACCTCGTGCTATTGCTTCAAAGCCAGCTTATCAGCTGGCTTCTGGTGGCTCTGTAAAACCATCTGGTCTTTTAATTAGTACAGGGCCTATTGCTCCGGATATAGCTGGCTGTCTGTGTGCTGATAGTAATAATTTTAATGAAATTGGATATGCCTCTGATAATTCAAAAGCAACCTGCAGGAATATTTGTCCTTCTAACTATGAAAAAGATGAAAAAAGTAGAAACTGTTTCCCGATTTGTTCTGGTGGTTTGGTAAGAGATTCAAATGGTTTTTGTAAAAAAGAATGTCCGCGCGGACAAAAGAAAGATCCAAATAATGGACAGTGTATTCCTGAATTGAAATGCGGAGACAATAACATGCTTCCAAATCCAAATAATAATGGAGAAGCACAATGCATTTGCCCGTCAGCTTTACCTTACTGGAATATAAATCAGTGTGTTGCCAGCTGCCCACACGGCCCTCCTTCACCTAATGCAAGCTCTAACTTACCGCTAAAATCTCCTATTCCTTGTAGTGATGGAGGAGGGCAAAAATATTGTGGTACTGTAGATATTCCAGCTAAAGACAATTGCTCATGTGCATCAGGCGGAACACCAACAGGACCAAATGGAACATGTCAGTGTACAAACGGACAGCCATATACAACAGCCGGATGTGGAACACAAAATTGTCTGGCACCATATGTTACAAATCCAAGCGGAATTCCTCCTTGCAAATGTCCTGATGATAAACCTATTAGCTTTAGTGCTAATTGTGTAGCAAAATGCCCGGAAGGACTTATTGCAGATTATCCAATCGGTGGATCTGCTTTGTATCCAACTACTATAGCAAAGACATGTTTGTGTCCGGATAAAAGCTACCCTGATCAAGATGGTAAATGTTACAGCGGAACAAGTTATTGTTCTCCAGGAATTACAGTAGGTACTAATGGCTGTACATGTAACCCAGGTGGCGGAGCATATAGTTTAAGCGGCGGATATTGTGCGTGCCTGAGCGGTCAAACTTACACAGCAGCAAGTGGTTGTAGTGGTAGTACATCAACAACAAACTATTGTTCACCGGGAATACCATCAACAGCTGCTAATCCATGTACATGTAATCCAAGCGGCGGAGCATATAGTTTAAGCGGATATTGTACGTGTCCAAGCGGTCAAACTTATACTGCAGCAAGTGGTTGTAGTGGTAGTACATCATCATCACCTACAACACCAACAGCACTTATAGCAACCAGCTCATTAATGTATCCCAATGCAATTAATTTAACGTGGACAGACAGTTCAAGTAATGAAACTGGTTTTTCTGTATATAGACGACAGTCAGGTTCTGGATCATCATCATGGACATTACTACCAAGTAGTGTGCCAGCAAACACTCCTTCATATATAGATACCTCTGTTACAGCAGGAATTACATATGAATACTATGTTGTAGCATGTAATGGAACTGTTTGTTCAGATCAATCAAACACAGCACAAGCAACAGCAAGCGGAGGATCAAGCAGTACGCCTACAGCACCGACAACACTTATAGCAACCAGCTCATTAATGTATCCCAATGCAATTAATTTAACGTGGATAGACAGTTCAAGTAATGAAACTGGTTTTTCTGTATATAGAAGAACATCAGGATCATCATCATGGACATTACTAACAAACAGTGTGCCAGCAAACACTCCTTCATATATAGATACCTCTGTCACAGCAGGAATTACATATGAATACTATGTTGTAGCATGTAATGGAACTGTTTGTTCAGATCAATCAAATACAGCACAAGCAACAGCAAGCGGAGGATCAAGCAGTACGCCTACAGCACCGACAGCACTTATAGCAATCAGCTCACCAATGTTTCCAGGAGTAATTAATTTAATGTGGACAGACAGTTCAAGTAATGAAACTGGTTTTTCTGTATATAGAAGAATATTAGGTTCATCATCATGGACATTACTAACAAACAGTGTGCCAGCAAACACTCCTTCATATATAGATACCTCTGTCACAGCAGGAATTACATATGAATACAAAGTAAATGCATGTAATGCAAATGGGTGTTCAGCAGATTCAAATACAGCTACAGCTCCTTAACAATTATTTGTAATAATCTGGTTTTTTTAAAAAATGTTAATTTTTAATTTTTTCTCTGGAGCTGTCCCTTGTTATATCCCTATCCCCGGGTTTTGATTTAAAAAAGTGAGGGTAATCACAAGTTAGGAATAAAATTTTTTGTAAGTTAAAACTATGAGTAATTTTTATAAAATATTTTTATGCTTACTTGCTGCAACAGTATTTTTTATGACTACATTTAAAGAAGCTCGTGCTGCAAAAACAGGTAAACCTTCTTCTCAAACTTTAAAAGTAGTCAGTAATAAAGGTGAGGCAATTTTATATGGCAGCGTCCTTAGTCCAAAAGAAGATGAAGCAAATATTTTACTTTCAAAAACCTTACTGTTAAAAATCAGAAAAACCGGAATAGATAATCTTTCAGTTAATTTAACCTCCTCTTTAGATTCAACAAAGACATATACTGTACCCAGTGATGCAATTAGTATACAAAGGAAGGGAATAAATAAAAAATCAGGGAAATACCTGGTAATTAGTTTATTTAATTTAAGTACCCCTTCTGGTATAACAATTTCTCCAAGTTCTTTGCCAACCGATGACTACAAACTTAAACTTGCCGGAAAAGATATTGATGCAACAACTGAAAAGTTTAATTATCAAACACCTGTTTTAATTGTAGGTACTGTTGATTCCAAAACTTCAGGCCTCGTTACAGTAGAATCACTTGGCGGTGATGATCTCTCAGATAAAACTGTAGCTACCGATCCAAGTGGTACTTTCTTTACTGAAGTAAGAGCAAGTAAAATCAACTCTACCACTAAAGCCAGAAAATACTTAAGAGCACAAGCTACTGAAGGAGTCGAGCTGCCTGATACTGATGACGGAGTTGTTGAAGAAATTAATACCGGTGTAGTTCACTGTGTTACAGATACTGACCTTTATGCAGTAACACCTCTGGACAATAACCCTGATACTAATGCAGCAAGAGCAAATAAACCACTGGAAGTTAATGAGGAAACAACACTAACTGCTAACCTTGCAATACAAAGCGCAGAAGCAGGCGATGAAGATTTAGCTTTTGGAATTGCTGAAAATGAATTAGAAGATTTAACTGGAGAAGAAGAGGAAGAAGAAGGATTTGCAGGTCCTCCGGGGGATATTGGCTGCAATATTGATCAGTTTGCAGACCGTTGTAAAGGTGCAAATGAAGATATTTTAGCTTCAATCGGTGCTGAGTTTAAAAAGTTTGTTGTAACTGCAAACTGTAACTTTCCTGAGTTTCGCTTAATTAAAAAGATAATTCCTAAATTACCTGATATTGCAAATGTGTTTATTGGTAAAGGATATTGTGAACATGCAACCAGAGAAACAGATGACAGAAGACCCTGCGAAATATATGCAGGTATTTTACGGGACTTTAAAACAGGAAGACCAGGTGGCGAATTAGTTTGTCCTCCTTATCAATGTGAAGAATTTAAGAATATACGACCACCCAGGTGTGTTGAACCACATGATTTTTGTGATAAAGAGTTTGAAGATGATTTTGATGGACCTGTATTTTCTATTGCAAAACCAATGCCACCTCCTCCTCCTGGCCGTTGTATAGATAGACCAATGAAAGATTTATTTTGTGCAGAAATCGGAAAGGATATAAAAGCTGAAGAATGTAAGGATGATGGTTTTGGCCCTCCTAACTTAAGACCTAACTGGATGATTTATGGTACAAATGGAGGAAAAGAATACTGTGTGCCTACAAATATTCCACCTCCACCGCCGCCGCCTCCTGGTGTTATTGACTGGAGACCACCACCATCTACTCCAGAACAAATTGCAAATGAAGAATGTTTTCTAGGATCTTGTCATAAAGGTTGTGAAAAGAACTTTGGTCCTCCATCTCCTTATCCAAAACCTATTTTTACTCCTGCAACTGGTAGTGAAGGACATTTTTCTCCACCAAAATGTGAAGTCTGTGATTGTCATCGTGGGTGTGATGCTGAAGCCGGCAGGCTTATTGAGTGTAATGACAAGGATCAATATTTTTCAAAGAAATGTTGTAAAGGAAGGCCAGGACCTGTAATATTTTTCCAGACATTACAGGAACAATCCTTCCCGGGAGGAGGTTTTGGTCCAGGAAGAGGCCCTGTAGGAGTCAATGTATATGATTGTTTATGCAAGGATACTGTAAATAATTTTAATGAAAAAGGTTATGTAAAACCTGAAGCACAGAAAATTTGTTTAGAAAGCTGTCCACCAGGTTATGAAAAAAATGCAAACAGCGATCAGTGTCTGCCAATATGTGATAAAGAAAAAGGATTCGTAAGAGATCCAGGTGGTATTTGCAGAAAAAAATGTCCTGAAGGATCTTTTGATGATGGAGGTGGATATTGCAGATGTCCGGAAGGTCAGTTCATAGGTAAGTCAGGAAAATGTGAATCTAATACATGTCCTCAATATTGTTATAACTATCCTTTATTTAGAAAACTCTTAGCAAGTCATGATTTTACTGGTACCGGTACAGGATATACCCCGCCAAGTACAGGACCTGGTTATATTCCGCCAGGATCAACTGGTTCAACTAACTCACTTCCACCTGAATGTCAAAGATGTAGTGGACCACCCAATACTACTTGCTCTAGCAATATGCGTCCAAATCCAAATAACAATGGAGAAGCACAATGCATTTGTCCGGATAGTCAACCATACTGGTATCAACCTTCTGGTGGCACAGGCTCATGTGTAGCAACTTGTCCAAATGGAAATCCGCTGCCAGCATCATATGCAAATTATCCACCTAAATCACCAATACCATGTAACAGTGATGTATCTCAAAACTGCCCGGCACCATATGTTACAAATCCAGGTGGTGCACCACCCTGCAAATGTCCTGATGCAACACCTTATAATTTAAATACAAACACCGGATCGACTTGTGTAGCTTCCTGCCCGGCAGAGCTTATCGCAGATTATCCCTCTGGTGGATCTGCTTCATATCCGGCTAATACAATGAAGGCATGTTTGTGTTCGGATAGAAGCTACCCTGATCAAAATGGCAGGTGTTACAGTGGAACAGGTTATTGTTCTCCAGGAATTACAGTAGGTACTAACGGCTGTACATGTAACCCAGGTGGCGGAGCATATAATGTGAACGGATATTGTACATGTCCAGCGAACAATGGTCCTTATACAAAAGAAACAGGATGTGCTTCATCTTCTCAATGTCCAACTGCTACACCATATAAATGTCTAAACGGGACATGTGTAATCAGTGCAGCAAGCTGTACTTCTATAACAAACTGCCCGGCACCATATGTTATAAATCCAAGCGGTACGCCACCTTGCAAATGTCCTGATGCTACGCCAATCTCCTATAATGCTACTTGTGTAGCGTCTTGTCCATCACCACTTGTACCAAGTACACCGTCAGGATCTGCCAGTGGAATGCCTTCTTCATGCTTGTGTCCTGGAACTTTACAATATCCAGGAGCAAATGGTCAGTGTGATACAACAAACTACTGTTCTCCTGGTATTTTTCCTACAGCGTCTAATTCATGCACTTGTAATCCAGCTGGTGGTTCTTACTTTAATTCAAACGGATATTGTACATGTCCGGCAAATAGTGGTCCTTATACAAAAGAAACAGGATGTGCTGCTTCAACTACGCAATGCCCTGCTCCGTTTGTACCTAACCCAGGCGGAACTCCTCCATGTAAGTGTCCTGATGCCACGCCAATCTCCTACAATGCTACTTGTGTAGCGTCTTGTCCATCACCACTTGTGCCCACCACAGAGCCGGCAAGTGGTCAGAGGGTATGTAAATGCTCAAATGGATCATATCCGGATGCTCAAGGTGGCTGCGGACGTACCTGTGCAGTCGGTGAAGCGCCAACAGCAGCAAGCCCTTGTACTTGTGCTGGCAATGCAACATTTAATGCACAAAATATTTGTTCATGTCAGGCTGGTCAAACATATACAACCACTGGTTGTACTGCATCAATAACTTGTACTCTTCCAAAGGTTTTAGATCCTGTAACCAGTACGTGTATATGTCCTGCTGGTCAGATACAGGATCCAGCTAACCCAAATAACTGTATAACACAGGTAACCTGTACTCTTCCAAAGGTTTTAGATCCTGCAACCAGTACATGTATATGTCCAGCTGGTCAAGTACAAGATCCAAATAATTCTAATAATTGTGTAACTCAAGTAAGTTGTACTTATCCAAAGGTTCCAGATACTGCTACTAATACTTGTCAATGTCCGACAGGAAGATCTCCTGATAGTGTAATTGGCTGTACATGTCCAAGTGGTCAAGTAGATGATAGTACAGCTTGTGTCGCAGGTCAGTTTACATTAAGTAGTGCTGTAAAGAATGGTTCTAATGTAGCCTTTACTTTTAGTAAGAACTTTTCACAAATATGTTTTTCCGTAAAAGATTCAACTGGCAATCAACCAGGTAGCTTCTGTCAAGCAAGTGGAGCACCAATTTCAGCTTCTGTGCTTGGTTCATTGGCCGTAGGATCACAGGTTAAATTGTGCAGTACTAACTGGACAAATGTTTGTAGTGATTTTGTAACTATTACTGGACAATAGATATTTTAATAGGCAGTAAACTCAAACAGATTTCTTTTTCCAAAAATAATAAACAGGAACTCCAAGTAAAACTATAACAAGCCCTGGCCATGTATACAGTGGTTTTAAAATTAATAAGTCGATTGAAATTGCAATTGCAAAAAATATATAAATAACAGGGACAAATGGATAACCGATTGCCTTGTAAGGACGTTCTGCATTTGGTTTTTTAATTCTAAGAACAATAAGTCCGCAGATAGTCATTGTGTAAAAAATAAGAACAGCAAATATTACATAGTCAAGCAAATTACTATATGTCCCTGACACACAAAGAATGCATGACCATATGCACTGGATTATCAGTGCATATTCCGGAACTGAATTTTTATTTAGCCGTCCGGCTTTTTTAAAAAATAAACTGTCTTTTGCCATGGCATAGTATACCCGGGCAGTTGAAAGAATGATTCCATTATTACACCCAAAGGTTGAAATCATAATAAGAAGTGCCATTATGACAGCGCCTGAATTTCCAAATATCATTTGTGCACATGCTGTACCTACTCTGTCATTGGCAGCAAACTGAATTCCGCGGGAAAAAATATCACTGCCATTGATATTTCCATGAAGCGGTAAGACACTGAGATATGAAACATTAACAAGAATATATAAAAGTGTTACTATGCCAACTCCAATACCTAAACTTAAAGGGATATTTTTCTTTGGATTAATTGTTTCACCGGCAGTATAAGTAACTGTATCCCAGGCAATTGAAGAAAAGAGTGAGCCGACCATTGCTACTCCCAGAGCTCCAAGTATAGAAATATTATTTAATTTCTCAACGTGAAATGCTGGTAATGTATGTATCCATGAAGCATCCCAAAAATTGTGCAAATTTTGTGTGATAGCCGGATGATTTCTTCCTATTGTTACTCCGATAAAAATAATTCCTAATAGTGAGAACACTTTTGCTGAGGTAAAAATATTCTGAATCCATTTTCCTCCTTCAAGTCCGCGGGTATTAATCCATGTAAGAATAATAATTGAAAATATTGCCAGAAGGTTTTCAGTATTTAATCCAGGATTGTAATTACCAACAGAGCCAACTTGAAATATCCAGTTTGAATTTGAAATAACAGGAAATATTGCACCGGTAAATTTTGCAAATGCTACAGCTACTGCTGCAATTGTCCCGCTCTGAATGACTGTAAATAATGTCCAGCCGTAAAGAAAAGCAGGCAGTTTTCCAAATGCTTCACGAAGATAAATATACTGACCACCTGCCTGCGGCATCATCCCTGCAAGTTCGCCATAACTTAAAGCAGCAGCCAGTGTAATAATTCCTGTTAAAAACCATGCTAACAGCAGCTCCCCGGGCGATCCTAAAGTCCTGGCCATATCAGCAGATACTATAAATATTCCAGAACCTATCATTGAGCCGGCTACTATAGCTGTAGCATCAAAAAGATTTAACCGGCGTTTTAATTCTGTCATCTACCTTTAAATATCAGTTAATTATCCCCTTCACAAGCGTCAGGCATTTCATTTTCATTTTCATCTGTTCTGAAAACATCACGTGCACTTTCATATAAGGGATTTACTAAACTAAAAGCACCGTTGAACGGAGTAGCTCTCATTTCAGGAGGCAGGATACAGTCCGGAGTAACCAGAGTGTCTGTATCATCTGTTCCTGGTAAAAATGGAGGTATGATTGCAGGTCCGCAACTAATACCTGTACTTAACTCTGACACTAAACTATAAAGATCCTGCATTGCATCGTCCAGAACATCCAGGCACTTAGCAGGCGGTACTGCGTTTAAAGCTTTTATTACTTGTTTATTTATAAGTCTTAATTTTTTATATGCCGCTCTGGCTTTCTTATCTTTTTGTTTTTTCAAATCTTCAAGAGTAGTTTTAGTATCAGCTAAAAGATCATTCAGTTTACTGTCCAAAGTCTCTGGCTTAGAGCCTCCGCTACTACTAGAAGAATCTGTCTCGGCAGTTGATTTTAAAGCAATTATTAAAACTGCAGTGATTACAAATAAAAAAAGAATACTTTTTCTAAACATAATCAGACTATATTACTTATTACAATATTGGTCAAGCAATATACCTTGTCAGGGCTTGGATTGACCAAAGTTTTACTTATTCTTTGACTGTTTAATAGTCTCCATTACTTCCTTAATTAATTTTTGGCCTTCACCTTTTTTAATAGCATGACTTACACATGTTTTAAGATGATCTTCTAATATTATTTCACTGACTTTATTGAGAGCAGACTGAACAGCTTGAATTTGTTTCACAATATCTATGCAATATTTATCTTCTTCCGCCATTTTGTGAATGCCTTTTATGTGTCCAAGAATGTATGAAATCCTTTTTAAGACCTCTGATTTTACTTTTTGATTATGGTATAGCATAGGTTTTCTACTTAAATAATACCAAGGTTTCAGGACTTTTAACAAAATTATCACAAATTTGTGTATTTTAATTCTAATTTTTTTAAATTACTCCCTACCCACCCCAGGGGGGTCTTAACTTAGATATAATACATGTGGGTATAATTAAATCAAGAGATGGAGGTAGCAAAAATGAAAAAAATCATATTATCTTTGTTAGTTGCATTTGCAGTTATAAGCGGTGGATATTTTGTGGCCAGTAAGGCGGGGGGATGTTTATGTAGTCCCTGTCACTGTAACCCTTGTCATTGCAAATAGTTAATTGATAAATAATACATTTGAAGCAGAAGTTGTATGAATTATAACTTCTGCTTTTTTGTTTGGATATAATCTGACTTTTAATTTCTCGCTCTCCCCCAGTTAAAAATACTTAATATATTTGAAAAATCATCACTCCAAATTGGAAACTTAGGATTATAAGTTAAAGATTTCCATCTCTTGTCATTGATAAGTTTTCCAAAATCTTCTTTTTTCCTTGCCATGATAACCCACTTTGATGGTTTTTTCCCAAAGCTTTTTTCTTCCGGGGTTATATTCACATCAAATTGTACATAAGCTGTAAGTCCGGCATCTGATGCCAGGTTTCCAAGTATTGGTTCCAGATTTAAATATTGATTTGAAATATGAAATGCCAGAACTCCATTTGGTGAAAGTTTATCCAGGTAAAGTTTTATAGCTTCTTTTGTAATTAAGTGAGTGGGTGTAGAATCTGAACTAAATGCATCTAAAACAAAAATATCATAGAAATGATCAGGAACTTTTTTTACAGACAGTCTGCCATCTCCCAGTACAATGTTATATTTCCCGTAACAATCTTTCAAAAAAGTAAAAAGTTTTTCATTACCTGCAATTTGTTTTACTACAGGATCTATTTCGTAAAATGTCCAGCTTTGATCAATCCTTGCATAACCTGTAAGTGAACCTGTTCCAAGCCCTATTACAGCAATTTTTGATTTTGTTTTATCATTTTGAAAAGCAGTAAATAGCTGACCTACAGGACCAGTTCTGTAATAATATGTTAATGGTTCATGACGGCGGGCAGGGTTTATACTCTGTGCACCATGTAAAATTCTTCCATGAACAAGATAGTGGCATTTTTCCCGGGAGTACTTCTCCTCTGAGTCCAGAACTACTCTGTGGACCCCGAAAAAACTTCTTGTTGTGTATAAAATATTTGCCTTTGCATTAATACATAGAGTAGAAATCATCAGGATTACTCCTACTCCAATACCAAATCTAACCGGGCGCTTTGCAAAGCTGTAGCATAAAATGGCAGGTAATCCAAATGTAAGCAGGTTACTTAACCAGTCAGGTTTCATATCAAATGTATGGAATCCATAGAAGAGAATGAAACAAAATATTCCAAGGGCAAGTGGCAAAATAAAATCAAGTTTTTTCTTTTGAGAATTTTCTTTTTCGGAACTTAAATTTGGCCTGAGCAAACAAGCAAATACCAGTGCAAGAGGATATTCAATTACAGTTTTAAATATTACCGGTGCAATAAGAGCATTAAATAATCCGCCTAAAAATCCGCCAAATGAAATCCAGAGATAAAACTCAGTAAGATGAGTTACAGCAGGACGGGTTTTTGCAAGCTCTCCGTGACATACCATGCATACAACAAATAATGTTAAAAGATGCAGAAGAAAAGTAAGCCAGATTATTTTTGTCTGTTCAGAGAGAATATAAATCATTACAGGCAGAACCATAATAGGCATAATTTTTACCATTAACTTATGAGAGAATACTGGTTTTCTTGCAAAAACCAGAACAAAAGAAAGCAGATAAATGGCAAGCGGAACTACCCAAAGCAGAGGAACAGATGCAATATCAGTGGACAAGTAAGCCGTTACACTTAGCATTAAGCTGGATGGGATCATAGAAAGCAATACCCATCTGGTTTTTAAATTTAAAGGGAGTAAAGAATTTATATTTTCTTCCGGGGTGCTTTTTGCAATTAACACAGGTGAGCGCCATAAAAATATTGCACAGCTTAATATGAACATAACCAGTATCAGATAAGAAATCATCCACAGATAGCTTTGATCAGTAAGTCTGAATTTTAATTCCATAAAAAACGGATAGCCTGTTAGTGCAAGCATACTGCCGAGATTGCTTGCTACATAAAGAAAATACGGATCTTCACCGGCTTTGTGACTTGTATTTGAAAACCACTTTTGAAGCATTGGTGCATTTGCAGAAACTACAAAAAATGGGAAGCCAGCTGAAACAGTCATAAGCATTAATAGCCATAAGACAGGACTTTTATCTGTGGGTGGAAACCATCCGTTTGGAATAGCGAGGGGCAGAGATAAAAGCGGCAAAAATAAAATTACTGCATGTAATATAGCCTGACGCTTTACCCCAAGCCATGAAATTGATTTATGGGCATAAATGTACCCTGCAAGAAGCATTGCCTGAAAAAACACCATGCAGGTATTCCACACATTTGGCGTGCTTCCCAGGAGAGGTAAAATCATCTTTCCAAACATTGGCTGTATCCAGAAAAGCAGGATGGCACTTAAAAACATGGTTATGGAAAACAGCGCTAACAAAATTACCTCAAAGATAAACTTATACTTTATTGACCAGGTGAGATATTTAACAGAGAAAAATTTGGTTCTGCCTAAAAGACAAGTATAAAGGATATTTTTATGCAAGTATAAATTGAGGTTTTTTGAAGAATTATTAAGATTATGAGGAATTATGCAAAAAACTGTTAAGAATACCCACAATTACACGATCTTTTCCTTAATCAATGTAAAATATTTGTAAGTTTTTTAACCTTACTTCATGCAGTAAGTTTTTGTTTTAAACTTATCAATGTTTATCCAGCAAAAATTATAGTGGTTTTTGCAAACTAACCATATCACACAAAGGACACAAAGATGTTTTCAAGTGTTTTATCTTCTGAGGATTATGCCAAAGAATTAAAAATTTTACGTGCTCAGCTTGCAGTACTTGAAGAAGAAAGAAATGCAAGGAAAAGAGCAGAAGAAGAAACTGACCTCTTAAAGTCTTTGATCATTGGGATTAGTGAAGTCGAAGACTTGAATTCTGCACTTGCAATTGCCCTGAAGAAAGTTTGTGAAACAACAGGCTGGGTAGTAGGACAGGCCTGGCTTCCGAACTCTGAAGGAACTTATCTTATTGCCAGTCCTGCCTATTATATAAAAGAAAAAACTTTAGAGATATTCAGATTAATGAATAAAGATCTTAAGTTTAATCCCGGGGTTGGTTTTCCTGGTAAGGTATGGGTTAGTAAACGCCCGATTTGGGCCAAAGATATTTCAGCTGAAAAAGATGTTGTGAGAAATTTTCTGCGGGACGAAGCAGGACTTAAGTCTGCTTTAGGAGTGCCTATCCTTTCAAAAAATAGCGAAGTAATTGCTGTAATTGAATTTTTTATGTTTGAGTCAAAAGAAGAAGATGTACATCTTGTGAGTTTAATTTCAGCAATTACTACCCAGCTCAGTACTGTGATTGAACGAAGGAAGACAGAAGATGAACTTAGAAAAGTTCAGGAACGCTTTGCCGGAATTTATAACTCTTCAAAAGATGCAATCGGGTATTGTAGTCTGGATGGATATTTAATTGATGTCAATAATTCTTTTATAAAACTGACAGGATATTCCAGGGAAGAGCTGTTATCAGGCAAGAAATATCAGGATATAACTCCTCCTGAATACCATGAAGCTCAGGCTTTGATTGTAAAAAAGATTTTAGACAGCGGGGAGCCGGCAGAATATGAGAAAGAATATATAAAAGCTGATGGCTCAAGAGTCAATGTTCAGCCGACGGCCTTTTTAGTAAGAGGTAAAAATAATGTTCCAATAGGCCTTGCTTCTATTATTAAGGATATTACTGAATATAAAAAGACAAGAGAAGCATTAAAAATACTTAATAAGTCACTTGAGCAAAAAATTGATGAACGAACAAAGGAGCTTATAAAAACTAACAGTAATCTGCAGGCAGAAATTGCAGACCGGGAACAAGCGGAGAATGCACTTAGAGAATCTGAAGAAAAGTATAAAAAGCTAATTGAAGTTGCAAATGATGCCATATTTATTGCTGATACCGAAACAGGCATAATTATTGATGCAAACAAACAGGCTGAAAAACTTCTGGGACTGGATATTAAAGAAATTATTGGTATGCATCAAACCAAACTGCATCCAAAAGAAGAAGCTGAGCGTTATAGAAAGATATTTATGGAAGATGTTCAAAGCGGTACAAATATTTCTGATGAGTTATATGTTTGTAATAAGAGTGGGGAAAAAATACCGGTTGAAATCAGTGCAAGTGTTATAGAAGTAAATGGCAAAAAAATAATTCAGGGAATATTCAGGGATTTAAGAAAGTGGAAAAGAACTCATAGTAAATAATTATAAAACTATGGTTACTGCCTAGGTTTTTAAGCAAAAAATGATGTTTTTAGATTAAGGAACAGAAAGCTTAAATAAATTTTATCTTTC
>MFRN01000009.1 GCA_001784585.1 Candidatus Melainabacteria bacterium RIFCSPLOWO2_02_FULL_35_15
ATTAATAACTTCAAAGATTTCACTGAAGGAAGCCGGAACCGGTAAAAGTTCTTCATTGTAAATTAATCTTTCATCAAACGGCTGCCATGGCCTGAACAGTGAAAAAAAATATATAAAAAACACTATGAATACTGTTCCGAATAAATAGTTAAAAGCTTTTTTTTTATTGTTTTCTATTTTGTTCATTTCTTTTTTAGATTTATATATCCTAAAGCTATAGTAAGAATTGTCTGACTAAATACCTGATATAAATCATTGGATTTTTAGAACTTTGACAAATAATTTAGCTAGGACTTCTCCTAAAAGTTGTCAAAATAATACAAGTATTCTAACCTGGAGAAAGCATTGTTATTATTTAAAAAAGTACTTTAGTGCTGGGAAAAATTGAGATCAGAAATCTGTCATACTCTTTGGCGTAAATTTATTGATGTTAACAGGAACTTTATGATTTGGTTTAAGTTCAAACAAACTGTTGTATTCTTTACTTTGGCGTGTTTAAGAAAAATGAATTTGAGGTTTTTATAAAATTTCAAAGTTTATTTGGCCTAAACACTAAAAAAGTTATTCTAAAAGTTAAAGATAGTTAACTATAAATTAAGAAGGAGTAGAAATTAATGAAATTGATTTCATCGAAGAAAACTAAGCGAAGAATTGCACTTATGTTTCTTTTTGCGCTTATGCTTTCAAATCTTTTATCGCTTGTTGGGCCCAGTGCTCAAGCAGCAGTAACACTTACGCCGCCAGCGACAGGAACCTGTTTCCAGCACTCAGGCACTGTTGCAAATGGTGCACTGGTTACCGTTTACAATATCGGCACGATTCAGCTTACACTAACTGCATCAGAAATTAACCCAGGGATAGACGATACAGGAAACCTTGGTGCTGTTGCAAGTACAGGTAATGCACGAGCTACTAATGCTGGTAGTATAAGTACTGCTAGTGATATCATCGGTAACGTCTTTTCATTTGTACCGCCAACCGGTACAAACTTTGTTGTAGTACCTGGCTTTCAGGACACTACATCAGGAGCCAGTAATCGGCTTGCTGCAGGAAATGCTACGATTTCAAATGCAGTATCACTGGATGCTACGAGTTCTGCCGCTGGAGCGCCAGCAGACAACCCGCTTGGAATTAGTGTAGGTGTTGTAACTGCAGGTACAGCAGGCATTGGAAGAGCAGTCGTTGCAATTGCAAGAGATGCTAATGGTAATTCTACAACAATCGGTGCTGAGACATATCCAAAATCAGGGACCGGTAGTAACCTGGCCACTATTACAATTACTGGTTTAGGTTTAGCTATTCCTCCATCCGGAAATGGTGCACTTAGCGGTACACTACAATCCACTTTAGATGCCAGTCCGCCAAGCGGCACTGCAGCATCAGGTGGTACAGGTACCCCGGCAGTAGCAGCAGCAATTCCAGGTTTAAGCGGAACGTTAAATCTCTGTACAGTAGCCTCAGCAGCAGGCCAGTTAGAAGCAGTATTAGATGCTGATGACGATGCTACAGAGTTATATGATAAGTCCGGTACATCCAGCGCTAACTTATTAGCTTTAGGATCAATTAGTTCAAATACAAGAGTCTGGGCATTTGACACAGCTACATTAGCAGGTGGTGTAAGTGCTACTTCTTTAGTAGACGTAGAACCTATTCTTATTAAAGGTACAGGGACTACACTTACTGGTATTGGAACAAAAGACCAGGTTATTGCTACAGCTGAATTGCTAAATGCAATTACTACAGCAGCACTTACTCCAAGTGGTGCAGCAATTGACCTGACTACAAACTTCAATAACTCAGTTGCAGCTCCTATTACTATTGCATTTGCTGATGATAATGCATCTGCTACTACTACATTGTTAGCAGTAGACATTATTATTGAAAGTTCAACAGCAGGTGCCGCACCAGCAGCAGCAGGTTTTAATATAACCCAAAGCTCAAGACATGGTTTCCTGGGTGCTTTAAGAGCAGCTACATTTGATAGCGGACAAAGCACTACAAATACAACGTTTGCTTTTGGTTCATCATGGGGAGTAGTTTCAGCAGCAGGCGGACCTATTCAAATAGCTGTACAGGAAGGGATTTTAGCAGGTAGCAATGCTACACTTATTGGAGCAATAACTGCTAATGCCACAACTACAGAACCACAGAATCAAGGTTTTGTTGATCTTAGATTAGAGTGCGGTAGTAGCACAAACCCGGTAGCAGGATGGTTTGCTATTGCAAATTCTATTACTACAGCTACAGCAGCACTTAGGCTTGGTACAACTGACGGTACAAATCAAATTATCAGAGCTACACAAGCTGGTAATTCATTTGTAGTAAACAGTGCCACTACACTTTATACACAAGCATTGACAGATATTGCCGGATCAAACCCAATTTCTGCAAATGATTTCAATCTGGGACTTGATCCAGACGGTCTTCTTGCCACAGCAACAGGTGCTAATGCATTATTATATGCATCCTGCACAAACAATACATTGACCTTAGTCCCGATTCAAAACGGCTTTGATAACTTTAGAGATATCATTGCTATTACACCTAAATTACAGGTTACAAATGTCAGCAGCACATTTGCATCTGATGTAAACCTTGTAGCTGAAATCTCCGGTAATAACTTAAGCGGAAGCACGACTTTAACTCTGGCAAAATTAGTCGGTGCTCTGGCTACAAGCGGTGGAGCAACCAGTTCTTTGGCCACTGCACAGGGTGTAGGCTTAGCTTCCAACAGTCAGCTTGGAGTTACCTGCTCAAGTGGCGGTGAGTCCAGCGTTGTACTAAGCGGAGTCAGCACAGGTACATTTGATGCAGCAGTTACAGCAGCATGTACCAGTGGAGCTATTGCTTCCCCGTCAGCCTTATTTACAGGCGGTGTCGGCAATTCAGTTTCCGGAAGTACTGTAGTTGACGGTTCACCGGTTGTTCAGGGTGAAGGCAGAGGTATTTTGATAAAAGAAGCTACTAATACTGGTTTCAATGAGTTAGTTAGCCAGGTAGGCGGCGGAACTCAGGGAACAGTATTTGAAGTTAATTTACCGTCAGGTTGTGATGTTGTTGACGACAGAGATGATAACAACACAGCAGTATCTACTACTGCAGCTACTGGTGGTAATGATGTAACCAGAACAGCAATTACAAGTACAGCAGGTGTTACAGTAGCAGTAACAGCAGGTGGTGGAGGCGATGCCGCACTTACAAATGCAAACGTAGTTGAACCAGCCACTGGAGCAACTCCGGCTAAACTAAGGTTTAGACTTAATGCAGTAGGTGGAGCAGTTGATAATGCTGTAAAAGATGCTATCTTGCTGAGACTTGATTCCCAGGACATTTTCTGTCCTTCATCAGTTACAGGTGAGCTAATGGGAGCAGTTACTGCTCAAAACAAAGCAGCCAGCCCAACGGTTGTTGCAAACCTTGGTAATGTTAGCTTTGGTACAGCAAAACAAGCTGCAACCTTTGCTTTCGGCGATGATATGGCTACCTCGACAAAAGGTGAAGTATCTACCAATAGTATGACGGGTGCAACACCCCGATTATCTGGTGGAGGCGCATCAGTCGCACACACATTCACAGTTACTGAAGGTGATCCAAAGTCAATTCCAATTGGCGGAAGAACATCAGCCAGAAACTTAGACCCTGATAATTCAGTACTATCTACTGTACTTAGCAAAGGTCAGCTCTGGATAGTGCCGTCTTCAGCTTCAGCATTCAGCGCAGCTCCGACAGCAGCAGATATCAGCTTCTCTGATAATTCATTAGTGGTGGATGGAAATCCATTGCTGGTAACTTCAGCAACAGTGGATGCAAATGCACCGCTTGGCACAATTATCATAGGGCTTAAGAAAAATACTGCAACAGGTGCAGCAGATCCAGCTACATCTACAACGACCATTACTGTTAAGAATGCACAACTGACAGCAGCAATAAGCAGTACAACTGACTTAACTGCATCAGTCGAGTTCTTCTCACAGGATGGCGGAGTAGTAGTCAATACCCCGGGTATTGCATCTGGTAACAGCGCTTCAACTCCGACTATATTTACACCGTTTGCTCCTGGCTCTACAAAAGCATTTACTCAGCTTAATGGAGCTACAGCAGCAACAGCAGCATTTCAGTTAGGTTCTGGTTCATTAGCAAATCAATTGCTGACAGCCAGACTTACATCTGAAGGTACACCTCAAATCAATCCATTTGCTAAAGTTCTTGCAGCTGGTAGTCTGAAGAATGCAGACGCATCTAAGATTACTGCCAGCGCGACAGCTCTTAGCTCGGGTGGATCTCCAGCCACAGATAATCTGGTTACTGTAACAGGTAGTGCAGGTTCTGTAGATGGCGGTGCACAGGTTGTTGTAACAACGGGCTCAAGCTCAACATATGACTCAACCACAGTAGTTGCTTCTGAAGATGGTTCATTTACAGCTAACCTCAGAGGTGACTGTGCAACTGCAACAAGCGTAACTGTTAATGTAACTGAAAAAGTTAGTGGTACTAGCTCTACAACAGCTACAAAGACAGCCGTTTGCGGTGGCAGTGGTGCAGGTCAAACAGCAGATCAGGTCTTTGGTGAAATAGCAGGTTCTGACGGAAAAGCAACAATTTCCGAAGTACTTAGCTATGTATCATCTAAAGGCGGTTTAGCATCTATAGTTTCTGCCGGCGGAAATTTACTCCAGGGAGTAATTAAAGCCGCTAAGTCAGCTCTTGGTCTTAGCTAATAGCTAGACCTTCATTAAATGAGGCCCCCAATAAAACGGGGGCCTCTTTTTTAAAAAAATAATATTAAAGGACTAATCTATAATTTAGTCTTAAGTTAAATAAAAAAGTTTAGGAAAGGGTGGAGGAAAATAAAATGGTTAGAAAAGCGACTTTAGGTGTGTTTTTAATGTTGCTTATGTTAATTTGTTTTGGATTTAATTTTCCAGCAGCAAATGCACAAACAGCAACACCATCGAAAGCAGTAATTACAGTTAGTGGAATACCAACTGGTACTAAAGCACTGGCTGTAGAAGTTACAGTAGATACAGCAGTTTTGACATTAGGTGGTGTTTCATCTGATGCTGGTGGAGTTGGCCTTGCAGACGGTAGTTCAAAAGGTGTAGGAGTTTTTTCAGATATGGATCTGCCGGAAACCGTAAAATTAACAGTTGATTTTACAGGAGTTGCAGCAGGTATGTCATCTGTAACAGTAGGAAATGTTGTAGATATGCTTGGTACTGACGGAGTAGCAATTGCCGGAGCCATGGCAACAGTTGATGTAAGTTCAGTTACAGTAGCATCAAGCTCGACAAGCACATCAAGCACCTCATCATCAAGCAGTACTGGTGGAACCGGTATGCTAAGTGCAGATACGATTACAATTACAATTGATGGTCAGGCTGTAAACTCTACAAACGGAGCAAATGTAACTCTTGCATTTGAAGTAGAAGGAGTTGCAACAGTTGATACAGCAGGCCTTACCTTTATGGGTACAGGTGCAACACAGTTGTTAACCGAAGTAAAAGGAAATGTTTTAACAGTAGCATGGGATGGAACCATTACAGACTCTAAAGCCACACTAACAGCAATGTTAAAGCCTGGTACAAAATCAGGAGCGACAAAAATTGTAGTTAGCAAAGTAGAAGTAGCTGGTGGAACTGATGTTACAAGCAGTGTAGCTGCTACAGTAACCCCGTCAAGTGTAACTAACAGTGGTGGTGGTAGCAGTACATCATCAGGTGGTTCATTTACATTGATCGGACCAACTACAGTAACAGGACCAGGAAAAGCAGCAATTGCATTTTCTGCAAGTGGTGTTAAGAAAGGTCAAATCGTTAAAGTAAATGGTAAGACTGTTAGCTTTTCAAAAGACAGATCTACAGGAGTAGTCATAGTTGGCCTTGGTAGCGGTTCTACGGTAGGGTTAACATTAACGACAGGTATGACCACGGTTGATCTTGGCAGCTTATCGGTTACAAGTGGCTCAGGTACAGCACCAAAGGTTAAAGTTGCTACAGGAAGTAATAAGAGTTCCGGAACAACTTTAAAAGTTAAAGGAAGTGGTTTCACTGAAACCGGAACTACAGTAACTCTTGTTCCAGGTAGTGCTGTTTCAGGTGCTACAGTTACCAGCATGTCTATTAAAGCTTCTCCAGCTTCATGTATACCAAGGGGTAGTTTCGTAAATGTTGCTACCGGTGGTGGTACAGCAGCTAAGAAGCTTGCAGTACATGGTAGCTGCGAGTAATAATATATTAAAAGAGTTAATAATTAACTCTTTGCAAGACAAATTAAAAGAGACACTTAACAAAGTGTCTCTTTTTTTTATTATTTCTCCTAATCCAGTGTTATTTGTATGTTTGCTAGAATGAGTCAGGAAGTTATTTTAAGGGGGTTAAATGAAACAACTATTAGCTATATTAATTGCAAGTGTATTATGCGTACAATTTGTTGCAGCTCAGGCAGAAATAAAGGCTGTTAAAAAAGAAACATCCAGGCAGAATTCAAAAGCTCTCAGTGTATCCCAGCATTCAATTGAACTTACTGTTAAAGATATTCCAAAAGGTCAGCAGACATTGTTTATTCCTATAAAATTAGACACCATGGTGGTAGATATAGATAAAGTTTCCCTGGACGGACTTACTGCTGCAAATATTCTTGCAGTTGCTTCAACATCAAAAGATAAATCTGGAACCGGGATTGGACTAATTAAATTTGATGATAACGGTTTGCCTGAAACATTGAAACTAAATGTTTCTTTAACCTCTATTGGCAATGGAGTATCAGAAGTCTCTCTTTTAATGGTGGCTGATGAGTTAGCATTACCTGTAAAAGGGCTGGTAATTGATAATGATGTAATGATTAATGTTAAGACAGGAAATGAAGTCGAAGTTACTGAAAAACCTGAAAAAAGTAAAAAAAAGATGGTTTTAAATCAAAATAAAATTACATTAGAGATCCAAAGATCTGCACAAAAAGAAGAAACGATTTTTATACCAATTTTATTTGATAGTAAGATTGTTGATATAGATGAAACATTCGGGCATGCAATTATTGCTCCTGGAATTTCAGCTAAGTCTTTTAGCTCAAATTCTCTGGGTGATGAAGGCGGTGGTCCCGGGGTTGAAATAGTCTTAACTGATGTTGCTGAGAAAGACTTTACGATTGATGTGGATTTGCTTCCAAA
Organism: Candidatus Melainabacteria bacterium RIFCSPLOWO2_02_FULL_35_15; assembly: GCA_001784585.1. Lineage (GTDB taxonomy): Bacteria > Cyanobacteriota > Vampirovibrionia > 2-02-FULL-35-15 > 2-02-FULL-35-15 > 2-02-FULL-35-15. The sequence goes on from MFRN01000009.1 coordinate 7,166, forward strand.
AGGGTTAGGAAAATCAAAGTTAAGTTTTGCTCTTCCGCAGACTACTCATACTGCAATAATAACAGGACCGACAGTTGATTTTTTCCCTACTATGGTTTCTGTCGTAAATAAATAGGAGTTAAATAATGAAATTAAAACAACAACCAGGGATAAAAAGAGCCAGAAAAGAATTAAAAAGAAAAAGAAAAAAGAGGGCTCTTGCAAGAAATAGTAAATGATAAAATCAGGTACTGCTGAAAAACTTAAAAAAATTCCTATTATTGATTTAGCTTCAGGCTATCAATTAATTAAAGATGAGATTGAAAAGGCAGTGCTTGAAGTTTTAGCTTCAGGGCACTATATACTTGGCCCTAATGTTTCTCTTTTTGAAGAAGAGTTTTCAAAATATATTGGAGCTAAGCATACTGTATCCTGTGCAAACGGTACGGATGCTCTTCTGCTGTCATTAATGGCTTTAGGTATTAAACAGGGAGATGAAGTTATTACTGTTTCTCATAGCTTTTTTGCTACAAGCGAAGCTATTGCTTTAGCTTGTGCAAAGCCTGTTTTTGCAGATATCCGGGAAAACGATTTTAATATTGATCCTCTTAAGATTGAAAAATTAATTACTAAAAACACAAAAGCAATTATTCCTGTTCATTTATATGGGCAGCCGTGTGATATTTTAAAAATAGTTGAGATAGCTAAAAAGCATAATTTATTTGTTATAGAAGACTGTGCTCAGGCTGCAGGAGCTAAATTAAACGGGAAAAGCATCGGTACCTTTGGAGATATAGGAACTGTAAGTTTTTTCCCCACTAAAAATCTGGGTGCTTTTGGAGATGCCGGAGCTATAGTTACTAATAATGAAGAGCTTGCTAATAAAATCAGGCAGCTGAGGTTTCATGGTTCTTCCAAACGCTATATCCATGATTATATAGGGTTAAACAGCAGGCTTGATGAAATCCAGGCAGCTATTTTAAGAGTAAAACTAAAATATTTGGATGAATGGAATCTTAAACGTCAAAAAGCTGCAGAGTATTATAATGAACTTTTTAAAAATGTAAAAGATGTTATTATTCCGTCTGTAAAACCCAATTCCTGTCATATTTTCCATCAATATACTATAAGGCTGCAAAAAAGAGATTTAGTCTGCGAAAAGTTAAAAGAATCAGGAGTAGAAACTATAATTTATTATCCAATTCCGATTCATCTGCAAAAGGCATTCGATTATTTAAATTGTAAGAGTAATTCATTACCGGTTACAGAAAAAATCTGTAATGAAATTTTATCTTTACCTGTATATCCTGATATCCAGAGAGATGATCAGGAATATATTGTAGAAGTCATAAAAAAAATCCTCAAAGAGTAAAAATGTCCAAGAGACTTATAGTCAGCCTTGATCTTTTAATATGTCTAAGCGCTGTGTGCTTATTGTTTGTCTCTACATTAGATCGACCATGGTTGCTTTATGATGAAAAAGCAATCATTGACAATTCATTTTTCCCTTCACCTGCCAGTTTTTCTGAAATTTTTGAGACGTTTAAAGAGTTTGGATTAAATTCTAACTTCTTATCTTCCAATGCAATCTATTCTTCAAATTCAGTAACCAGATCATCCCCCACAGGCTTAATACTAATGACATTTGCAAACTTCTTTTTTAAAAAAATTCCGATTTTGTATCACTTGCTTTCATTAACCTTACACCTGATAAATGTTTTACTTGTTTATTTCATAATAAAGATTCTTACAGATATTTCAGGCAATAATTCAGTAAAACTTCTGCCAGTGCTTCTTACATTAATCTGGGCTGTTCACCCTGTAATGCTCGAATCAGTTTTACTTTCCACTAATTTCCCGCGTTTATTTACATATATTTTTTTCTTTGCATTTTTTCTTGATTTCCTGAAGAATAAAGAGCAAAACA
>MFRN01000010.1 GCA_001784585.1 Candidatus Melainabacteria bacterium RIFCSPLOWO2_02_FULL_35_15
CATGTCTACAATCCCTAGATTTTTGAAATTACCTAAAGACCATAGCTTTTTTCTCTTTGGACCAAGAGGTAGTGGAAAAAGCACACTTATTTCTAATACTTATAATAAAGAGAATTCGTTTTTTATTGATCTGCTTGATACAGAACTTGAAGAAAGATTTTCAAGAAACCCAAAAGAACTAATAGAAATTGTTGAGGCTTTACCTAATAAAATTAAACATATTATTATTGATGAAGTTCAAAAAGTACCCAGACTTCTTGATATAGTTCATCATTTAATTGAAAAGACAAGTAAACTTTTTATCTTAACAGGATCTAGTGCCCGTAAACTAAAACAAGAACATGCGAATCTGCTTGCTGGAAGAGCTTTTGTATATAATTTGTATCCGTTTAGTTACTTGGAAATAGAAGAAAAATTTAATCTAAAACAGGTCATTCAATGGGGATTATTACCTAAGATATATAATCTAAAAACTGAAAATTCAAAGATGCAATTTTTACAAGCTTATGCTCACACATACTTAAAAGAGGAGATTTGGGCTGAACAGTTTATAAAAAATCTGGATCCATTTAGGCATTTTCTTGAAGTTGCAGCACAAATGAATGGCAAAATTATAAATTATTCAAATTTGTCTAATGATGTTGGTGTAGATGACAAAACCATTAAAAAGTATTTTTCTGTTCTTGAAGATACTTTAATTGGATTCTTCCTTGATGGATTTAAAAATTCTTTTAGAAAGAGATTAAATACCAAGCCAAAATTTTACTTTTTTGATCTTGGTGTAAAAAGAGCTTTAAGTAGAACTTTAACTATACCTTTGAATGAAGGAACATCTGCTTATGGTGAGGCTTTTGAACACATGGTAATTTTAGAATGTTTTAAATTAGCTAGCTATTATAAAAGAGAATATCGCTTTAGTTATTTACGAACAAAAGACGATGCAGAAATTGATCTTGTGGTAGAGAGACCTGGAAAGCCTATTTTGTTTATTGAAATTAAAAGCTCAAAACTAATTACAAAAGAATCTCTTCGAACTCTTATAAGTTTAAGTAAGGATTTTGGTAAGTGCGAAGCAGTTTGCTTTTCAAATGAGCCCTATGAAAAGCTAATTAGTGGAATAAAAATAATCCCATGGAATAAGGGAATAAAAAAGTTTTTTGGAAAATGATACGGTAAATAAAACATTTACTTTTTTCAATTCTAAATTTGTTTCAATGCATCCAAAACCCTCTTGTTTTGTTCACTTGTACCAATAGTAATTCTAAGCATATATTCTCCACCGGTACCAAAAGAAGAACATTCTCGTGTTATGATTCCGCTTTGCATAAGATCTTCAGTAATTAGCTTTGCTTTTTTAGGGAAAGTATTCAGAGTAATAAAATTTGCATCTGTAGGAAGAAATTTTATTCCTGCTTTAGTTAATTCTTTATAGTAGAAATCTTTTCCTTCATTTACCATCTTTACACTTTTATTAAAAAAGTCATGATCATCAAGTGCTCCAAGTGCTGCAGCTTGTCCTGGACGTGAGACTACAAATGGTGTAATTGAATTAAAGTAATATTTAGCAAGATTTTTATGAATGAACGCATAACCTACTCTGTATCCGGCTAATCCATAGATTTTTGAGAATGTTCTACCAACAATTAAATTTGGGTATTTGTTTACCCATTTTAAAAGCGATTTTCCGCCAAACTCTATATATGCTTCATCTAAAAAGATAATTTTATCTGTAGATTCAATAATTTTTTTTATATCTTCTTTTTTCATTAAATTTCCTGTAGGGTTATTTGGAGAACAAATAAAGATCATTTTTGTTTTTTTATTTATAGTTTTAAGAATCTTTTCTATATTCATTTGGCAGGTGTTTTTTAAAAGCGGGATTAACTTTGGTTTTGCTCCTGCCCATAGTGTAGATAATTCATAAGGTGTAAACGTAGGGACAGAAATTATAGTTTCGTCTCCATTATTTAGAAACAATCTAGCCAGCATTTCCAGAATTTGATCCATGCCGTTACCCACTACAACTTCAATATTTTTTAATTTATAAATTTTTTTAATTTTGCTTGCAAGTTCTGTAGATACTACTTCAGGATAAATATTTACTTTTTCAAGTGCCAGAGTTGCTGCGATTTTAGCTTTCAGTGAAGAACCTAATACATTTTCATTACTACCAAGCTTTAAGATTTTACTTGGATCAAGTTTGTATTTATGTGCTATTTCACCAATTGATTTACCTGCTGTATACTGATGTAGGTCAAGAATAATAGAGCGTAGATTTTTTATAGCGTAGTCTTTTTTGCGCATTTTTTGCCCTATGTTAGATAATATAAAAGAATTCTTTAAACAATATGGTACCACTGGTTTGTTTTTTAATGCGTTTTTTGATGGATTTATTTTACCTTTGCCACCGGATTTTTTATTATCTACCCTTGCAATACAAAACACTTTGCATCCCACCACCTTGGCAATGATTTGTAGTTTAGGCTCTGTGATTGGTGGATGTATCGGGTATTGTGTAGGGAGATTTGGAGGGAGAAAAATTGTAGATAAGATTTTTCCTAAATTGATTTTTATAGATAAAGCTGAAATCTTATTTAAAAAATTTGGTGTCTGGGCAATAGTTATAGATGCATTTACGCCTATTCCTTATAAAGCACTTACACTGGGAAGCGGCTTAATGAAGTTTAATCCGATTTTATTTGCCTCCGTTAGTTTTCCTGTTAGAAGTATCAGATATATTTTAGTAGCACATACCGCTAACTTTATAGGAGAGCAGCTAAGATTAGAATTTGAAAGAACTGTTTTGCTCATTGCCATAAGTTTAGTTTTAATTATTAGCCTGGGATTTTTTATTAAAAATAAGCTTGTGAATAATAGGGTTTAACGATAATTCACAAACTGCAGAGCTATTCCATAATCTTTTTGTCTGATATTTGAAATTACAGCCTGCAGATCGTCTTTTGATTTTCCGGAAACTCTGATTTGTTCTCCCTGAATGGTAGCTTGTACTTTAATCTTTAAATCTTTAATATCTTTTACAATTTTTTTTGCAATTTCCTGTTCAATTCCGTTTATCGGTGTAAATACCTCGCGAACCTTATCACCGCCTGCTTTTTCGCGTCCTTTTGATTTTATAGCTTTTATATCAATTCCAAGTTTTACCATTTTTTGATAAAGTACCTGAATTATTTGATCTAACTGAAAATCTGCATCTGCAATTAATTTAAGAGAATTATCTCCTTTATCCAGCTCAATAGAGCTGCTTGTGTTTTTTAAATCGTACCTGTTTTTAATTTCTTTCATAGCATTATTAACTGCATTGTCGAGATTTTGCAGATCAATGCGGCTAACAATGTCAAAAGAAGCATCCTGTGTCATGATATTTATTTTAATACAAAGGTTTTAATATCAAACTTTCTTTAGCACTGCTTGTAATTAATTCATCATCATAAACAAAAGGTACATCATTATTCTCAATCCAGCCTTTTGTCTGATCGCGGTAATATGGGCTTCCAGGCTGGCTAGAGGTACCAAGTGGTATTTGTACATGAGCATTATTTAAATCTTTTAAGTCTATTGCTACTCTGGCAGATGGTCCCCAGACTACTTTTAAATTATTATTTGTTCCAAACGCACTTATAGTGTCTCTGTCTCCACCAACCTTTATGGGTCCTGCATTTGTAAGCGGGCTAAGAACTGGTAATCCTTTGCTGAAAGGATGTTCAATGGTAAGAGTATGATATTTTCCCCAGAGCCATTTTGAAGGATCATCTGTTCTTGTAAATGCTTTTATTTCTTTTATAGCGTCTGAAAATGAAATTAATAAAAGTGAATCGTAGCTTTTAATCCCGCCTGGCAGCCAGAAACTGTCTCCGCTAATTAAAATATTTATTAAAGCAAGACTTCCTGCTCTCCATTCTTTTAAATAATCTTTTGAAAGACTGTTACCAAGCTTGTTTGAGAGAATCTTCTTAAAAAGATTTTCGTATGTTTTTTCAAAAATTAAAGCTTGTGGACTGTCAGCACTTAAATTAAAATCCCACTTATGTAATAGTTGAATGGCAGGTAATAGCTCCTGACTGGACATTTTTGATTTGTAATATGCTTCCAGAATCTGTACTGTTATATAATTCGCTACCCAGCTATAGCTGTCTTTCTGAATCTCTTTATTTGTTTCCAGGTCTAAATTTTTCTTTTGGGAAAGTATAGTGCTTATTCTGACTGCTCTAAAAGGAGACAAAAAATTATTCCCAAGATTATATTTAAAATCAGAACTTATAACTTTATTGTTTGCACTGACAATGTAGTTTACCTTTGGATTGTATGCATGAGGAAGTTCATTAAACGGGATATTTCCTGACCAGTGCTCATTGCAGCTAAATCCTGAAGCTGGTAAATGGCCAATTATATCTTTTCTGTTTGGAATAATGCCTGCTGCCTGATAACCGATATTTCCATCCTTATCTGCATAGTGAAAACTAAGAGTAGAAGCATTATAAGTTTTTAAATCGGACCTGAATTCATTCCAGTTTGTAACCTTACTTAAGCCCCAGATTGCACTTACTGAATCTTCATCTTTTGCATCATCAATACTCCATTTAACAGCAAGTGCTTTTGTATCGTTGTAATCTAAAATTGGCCCGCATTCAGTAAGTAATGTTTCATGGATATATGGTTTGAATTTGTTTTTTACTTTTATTTCTGATCTGAGTATTTTTACTTTTTTCCACTTATCATCTGATTTATATAAAAACGATTTCTTTTTATTAATTTGACCAATAAATACGTCCTGAACGTCTGCAGATAAACTGGTTATTCCCCATGCAACTGTTCCATTGTGTCCGATTAATATTCCCGGTATTCCCGGAATACTGAGGCCTAAAAAATTTATTCCGTCTTTTTTATCTATCAGATGAATAGGATACCAGAAGCTTGGGTTAGCTAATTCCATATGCGGGTCGTTTGCAAGAATCGGATTTTTATTTTTAGCTGTTCCAATAACCCAGCAGTTTGACCCCCATGTAAAACCTTCCCAGCGGTCTGACCCGTTTCTTAAAAAATCTGCAGCTTCAATTATTGCTCTTTTTATTTTAAAATAAGGGGCTTCAAGTATTTTCTTTAATGCCACATTATCTTTTATCTTTTTCCAGCGCTCTGTTAAATTTGGTTTCTTTAAAATATAATCATCAAAAACAAGATATTTTTTCGCATCGTAGTTTATTGTCGGGTTACCGGGGAAGCTTTGTTTAAAAAGTTCCTGTGCTTTTTCAGGTGGAAGTTTTTTGTAAATCTCCTGTCTTATTAAATCAAGCTGCCAGCTTGTATCTGTGACCTCTGCAATTTGTTTGAATATTAAAATTGAATCAACTGGTTGCCATGGCTTTGGTCTGTAATTTAAAATCCTGAATTCAAGAGGAAGATTGTGTTTGTGTTTGTTAATGTATGCAGTAACTCCCTCACTGTAATAATTTAAAATTTGATGACTTTCTTTACCTGAGCTTTTTAGTTCTTTTTCAGCACTGCGTAATAATCCGATTGTTCTTGCAAATCTGTCTCTGATTAATCCTTTTTTTCCAAGTATTTCTGCCAGTTCACCTTTTGCAGCACGTCTTGTCAGGTCAATCTGGAATAAACGATCCTGTGCAGTCAGGTAGCCCTGTGTAAAAACAAGATCATGTAAGTTATCTGCAAAGACATGTGCTCTCCCATGTTTATCAAAATAGATTTTAACTTTGCTATACAGTCCTGTAATTTTAATTTCACCACTTCGTTTCGGCTGGCTGAATGCTGTATAAAGTAAAGTGGTTATTATTAACAAGAATATGCTTAATAGGCCGGTAAGAATAAGAATTTTTGGATTTATTTTCATTTTTTGTTTATGATATTAGTTTGAAAGGATTAGTGAATGACTAAGGAATTATTAAAGGCTTCTAACGAGAATTTACCCGGTTTGGCGGGCATTGCTTTACCAAAAGCTGTTAAAGATTTAATTAAATTACTGTCAAATGAGAGAATTTATCTTATTGGCGGCTTTGTCAGGGATATGATTCTGGGAATACCTTCTTTTGACCTCGATTTTATTGTAGTCGATAAAAATATGAATTTGTTAGGAGAAGAGCTAATAAAGAAGTTTCAGGGAAACTGTTTTGTGCTGGATGAAGCTACTCAAACTACAAGATTTGTGCTTAAGGATGAAGAAAGCCGGAATTATACTTTTGACTTTACTCCTGTTTCCAGTACTGATTTGGATAAAGATTTTGAGAGAAGAGATTTTACTGTAAACAGCATTGCAATTGATCTTAAAGAGCCTGATTATTTTATAGATAAGTTTGACGGCATAAAAGATCTAAAAGAAAAAAAAATCAAAATTATAAAATTAGAAAATCTTCTGGATGATCCATTACGATTTCTCAGAGCATTTCGGTTTGCAGCATTAATTAGCGGAGAGATTGATCCGGAAATTATTTCATTTATCCGAAATAAATTAAACTATTTTAATGATTCTGTTTCGGCTGAAAGAATTTCTGTCGAGCTGTGGAAAATTTTTGACGGTGATAATTCCTTTAGCTATATAAAACAAATATCTGAAGCCGGGCTTCTGGAAAAGATTTTGCCGGAATTAATACCTATGAGGAAAGTTACCCCGAATTCATATCATCACCTGTGGCTTTATGATCATTCCCTTGAGCTGATAAAAACATTTGAAGAAAATTTTCGTAAAATTCCTGACTGGGCAAGAGAAGAATTAAATAAACCCTTTGGTAATGCAATTTTTCCCACAAAAAAATCTGTAGCAAAGTTTGGAGCGCTTCTTCACGATATTGGAAAGCCCGGCACATGGGAAATTAAAAAAGTAAATGGTGAAGAAAAACATACTTTTTATGGACATGACAAAGTCGGAGCAGAAATTATAAAAAATATTAGTGATAGATTAAAGTTCAGTAATATAATTGCTGAAACACTTTCCAGACTGATTCGATATCATTTAAGACCATTTCAATTAAGCCAAAATAGTGAGCCAGTTACAGAGCGAGCATTGTACAGATTTTTTAGAGACGTGGGAAATGATACTCCGCTTTTACTTATGCTGGCTATGGCTGATTTATATGCTACAGTCGGTCCAAAAGTCACAAAAGAAGATCTTTTAAACGGAGAAAAATTACTCTTGTTTTTATTTGACGAATATAGAAAATATGAACATCGTGAAACAGAAAAAACTAAAAAACCAAAACTTCTGGATGGGAATGAGATTATGAAACTTACAGGATTAAAACCTTCCAGAGAACTTGGAGATTTGATTAAAGAATTAGATGAGGCAATTGCTATTGGTGAAATTAAGACAAAGGAAGAAGCAAAGAACTGGATAAAGAACAATTTTTAAAGTGATGCTTTAGCCTTTTCGGTTGCTTTCTTAGTGTCAGGATTACTTGTAATCTTAATCATCTCTTTTAGAATTTCAATACCTTTTACAAGCTGCAGATCTTTTCCGTCTTCAGGGTTTCTGCGGGATGGAAGCTGGTTTGGATCGCTAAACCATGGGCCTTTGCTGGCTTTATAGTCATCAATGGTTAGTTTTACTTCATAATCCGGTTTTATTCCAAGCTGGTTAATATCTACCTTTGCCGGGGTTAAATATTTTGCAATGGTAACATTTACACCAGAACCGTCATCCAGTCTGTTTATTCCCTGTACTAATCCTTTTCCAAAAGTTTTGCTACCTACAATTTTTGCTCTTTGGTTATCTTTTAAGGCACCGCTGAAAATTTCACTGGCGCTTGCACTGTTTTCATTTACCAGAATTACAACCGGCTTACTGGATGTTACCTTACCATCAGCTGTTACTGACTGTATGTAACCGTCTCTGTCAACAGTACTTACTATTACGCCGTCATCCAGAAACATATCTGATATTTCTATGGCATTAGTTAAGAGTCCGCCAGGATTATCACGAAGATCGATAATTAAACCGTTAGCTTTTTCAAGCTGTTTCATTGCTTCTTTCATTTCTTTTGTAGCTTCCTGTGAAATAAAACTATTTAACCTTATGTATGCAATATTGGTTTTTATAATTTTTGCATGGCCTTTTGCAATTGCTTTAATCGGGATTTCAGCCCTTGTTATGACTTTTTTTAAAGAGTCTTTTCCACGTGCAATTGTAAGTGTTACCTGTGTGCCGACTGGACCCTTTATTTGAGAGGCTGCTTCTTCTACAGAGATTCCTTTTGTCGACTCACCGTTAATTTCAGTAATTTCGTCACTGGGCATTAAGCCTGCTTTTGCTGCCGGGGTACCTTCAATCGGTGCAATTACAATTAATCTCTGACTTTTATCCAGACCTATCTGAATCCCAATCCCGGTCAGCTTTGCATTGATTGCCTGTTTTTCGTCGTCAAAATCTTTTTTACTTAAAAACCTGGTGTATCTGTCGCCCAGGCTTGCAAGCATAGTTTCAATAGCTTTATGTGAATCATCCAGGGTTTGTAATTTTCCCTTATATCTGTCTTTCCAGATATTCCAGTCCTGGCCGTTATATGTCTGATCTACATAATCTTTTTTAATAAGCTCCCAGACTTTTTGATAGAGCTCATCTGGTCCAATGTTTGCTTCAGTTTGTGAAGGAGTAGTTACCTCAATTCCTGCTTTAGCATTTTTAACTTCAAAATTAGAAAAAAAGACTATACAGAGTATTGCAAGTAATAAACAATTTGCTTTTAGTAATGTTTTTGTATTTAACTTAAATTTCATTTCTTTAAAGTTTATTTTCCCAAATTAAAAAAAAGCTAATAAGTTCCCTTCTTTTTGTATTATAAATATATCAAAATTCAGGTTTTGAGGATAATCAGGCTTTTCCCTAATGATAATTCCCTAAGGTTATAGATTGGTAAACAAATTAGCTAACTGTCCGCATGCTGCTGCTATATCAATCCCGCGTTCTCTTCTAATGGTTACTTTTTTACCCGATCTTTTCTCCAGAATAGCTTTAAAGTTATATATTTTTCCATTGGATGGCCTCTGTAAAATACTACTGTTGCCTGGATCTTTAAATGAGTGTTCTATTGGATTATAAGGGATTAAGTTTATATGACAGTGCAGTCCTTTAATTAGATCTGAAAGCTCTTTTGCTTTTTCAATCTGGTCATTTATTTTATCTAACATTACATACTCAAGAGTTATTCTCCTTTTTGTTTTTCTGTAATAATAATGCAGACTCTCCATTAATTCATTTAGATTATATTGTTTTGAAACAGGAACTAAAAACTCTCTTGTCTTTTGATCGGGAGCGTGCAGTGAAATAGCCAGTGTAATCTGAAGTTTTTCATCTGAAAGTTTTTTTATCCCCGGAATAATGCCGCTGGTTGAAAGAGTTATGTGCCGAGAACCAATTCCTACTGAACCTTTAATTAAATTAATCGCAGTTAACACCTCGTCATAATTTAAGAGTGGTTCCCCCTGTCCCATAAAAACCACATTGCTTATTCTTTCTTTTGTATCTCTTTGCATTCCTAAAATTTGATCTACTATTTCTTGTGCTTTTAAATTTCTTTTAAAACCCATTTTTCCTGTGGCACAAAACGGACATCCTACTGCACAACCTGCCTGTGAACTTATGCATGCGCTGTAAGAATCATGATCCTCAAGAAACATTCTTACTGATTCGATTTTACCTCCATCAGTTAAATTCCAGAGATATTTAATGGTTTTATCCTGACTTACTTGCTTTTGTACCAGTTCAAGCAGGCTTAGTTCACAGTGTTCACTTAAAAAATTCCTGTCTTTTATGCTTAAGTCTGTCATTTCATCGATTGAAGATATATATTTTTTATAAATCCAGCTGTGAATTTGTCTGGCTTTAAAAGAAGGCCATTGAAATTTTGTAATAAGGCTAATTAGTTCATCTTCACTTAGCCCTGATAAATATTGCTTGTTTAGCTTTTGTTGTCTGGTTTCCAGCACAGATAAATATTTTAGCGTGAGAAGAAAGTGTTATTTTTTGTTTTATTTGCTTTAAAATTGAATAAAAAGTGATAAAAATATTGTCAGACAAAGAAATGAACTTCATAAATATAAAGAAATTGTTAATTAAAGCTGTCTATGCCTCTTTATTTCTTAGCTTTTTTATTTCTTCTTTTTCTTTTGCAGCTGACTTTATAGTTCCAAATTCAAGCGGTGAACCAATAGTTATCGATGTGTCAAATCTAAATCTGACTGCCGGTACAGATGTAAGTATCGGAGAGTTTACTGATCAGCCCAGATCTTACAGGGACTCTAACACAAAATCCATTGCCATCTTTCCACCTGCTGCCAGTGATTCTGAAAGAACAATTCAGATTAGAGCCGGCAGCACAATAATTTCAAAAACAATCAGCTTCAGATCTTCCCCGGGCGGTAACCTGAAAGACTCTTTACTTCCTGATTTACGTGAAGCAAGAGCTGGAAATACAGTAACAAAGATTTCAGATGGAAGGATAGTGCTTATCGGTGGAAGTAAAGGGTTTTCAGATGAACCGTTAAGTACGCTTGAAGTATTTGATCCGGAAACCGGCAGAAGTGAGTTTTTAAAAATACCGGACAATTCAAAAAAAACCAAATTACAAATTCCAAGAAGCCAGCACAGTGCTACTTACCTCGGAGTTAGTAATTCTTCTCTTGGCATGATTTCACCCCCTGTTGAACAAATACTTCTTACAGGTGGTTTTTCTAATGGCGGTTTGCTGGAGGGCAACATTGAAATTGTTGAAATCAGTATAGGAACTAATCAGGCAGTAAGTACTTTACTTACAGGTAAAAAAGCAAAGCTAAAAAAAGCAAGAATTTATCACAGTGCGAGCTTATTGCCGGATGGCAGAGTTTTAATTATAGGCGGACAAGGTCGCATTAATAAAACTAATCTGGGTGCTTTAAACAGTATTGAAATCTTTGATCCACTTAGTAAGTCCGTTCAGTCTTCTCTTATTTCTCTTTCTACTCCCAGGATTTTGCATACAGCTACAACACTGCAAAACGGAAATATTTTAATTGCCGGGGGATTTACAAATGAAAAAACAAGTGAGTTTGGACCCGGACCGGCTACTGATACAGCTGAGCTTATTGATACTAAAGCATTTACCATAAAGCAGGTCAGTCCACTTAAGAGAGCAGTTGGCGGTCATACTGCCACCCTTCTAACGAATGGACTTGTTTTAATTATTGGTGGAAATGCTGATTTGTTTGCTGGAGCTATAAAGAATGTAAACAGGGGTTTATCACTTGGCGCTGTTCAATATTATGATAATAAAAATGAAATTTTTAATTTTGCTACAAACAGATCAAGTGGTGGAAATTTAGAGCTCCAGATCCCCAGATTTTTACATGAGACAGTTTTGCTGCCAAACGGAAATTTGGCAGTAATCGGCGGGTTAAATATTAAAAGTGGAGTAAATGCTGAAAGTTTTATAAACACACCGGTTGCCAGAATTGAAGTTTTAGCCCCGGATCTTATAGCATCAGGTGACAATGCTTTAAAGATTGATCAAAAGTCACCTCTTGAAACTTTTACAGGAAGAATTTTACCGACAGCCATTCTGGTTACACCAAAAAATAAAACACAGGGCTTTCTTTCTGCTTCTGATGCTGGCAAATTTGTAAACTGTGCAGTTTATGTAGCTGGCGGGTTTACAAATGGTTTTGGGAAGTTGCCTACGAAGGCTAGCAATTTACTCCAGATAGAATCAAATGTCGGTATAGAAGGAGCAGGCATTGATGTAACTCCGAGTGCTGTTATTCAGGGAAGTTATTTAGGTGAACTCTTAGTTCAGATTGGTAAATTTTCTACTGTTCCATCCTTAAAGGTTGAACCCCAGACAGTTAATTTATCAACCTCAAATAATTTTTTAGCAACAGTTATGGTTTTTTCTACAAATGATCAGAATCTTTTATTAAAACCTGTGAGCACTGATTCCATTATAGTAAGTCCTTCTTTATTTCAGGCTGGTGATAATGTGACTATAACCAGAAAAGATCCGTCTGTTCAGGGACAATTCGAAGTAAATTTTTTGCCTGCAGGTGATCCAAACAGCTTTATACCGGCAAAAGTAACTGTCAATGTCTCAAACAGTTCCATGCCGTTTTTAGTAACTGTGCCGCCATATGGAATTTCTCTTAGTACACAGGAAGAATTTAATATTCAGCCTGTTCAGATAAAAATATTTTCTGAAGATGGGATGACTGAATTAACCTCAGTTTTACCAAATACTTTTATAACTGCAACTATTGCAGATCCGGGGATTGCAAATATTATTGGGACAGGAATTTCATCTGTTACAGGAACAATACAAACACAATTTCAAATTAAAGCAGTAAAACCGGGCAAGACCACTTTAACCTTTTCAATTAATTCACCGGATATCTTACCCATATCAATTCCTGTGCAAATAAGTGCTACACCTACTTTTCCAAGCAATGCAGGTTCAATTGATGATGCCATTTTAAACAGTTTAGCAACAAATGGAGTTGGATTTTCCGGTACTAAAAATTTGAACTCGACAAGTTTTTTATTACAGGATGTTATTTTATCTGCTAATGCAATTTTCCCGATTTATGTCCCAATAAACCTTCAAAGTTCAATTGATGGTACTACTTCTCCTGGCTTATTTACAATCAGACCAATCTTTGGTGTGGATTTATTAACTGCTATACCAAGAACTTTTGTAAATAAAGGAGAAAAAAGTTTTAAAACTCCCTTTACAACTGAGCCTCTGGCAATAGGTGGTTTATCCGGTTCTTCGGATTTAACAAAAGAGCCGCTGGCAGTTCTGGCTTTGGATGATGGAGTCAAAGTTGTTAATTTTACAAGAGATAATCAAAATTTAAAAGAATTACCGGACATGCTTAATAGCGTTTCTGATGTTAAAGATCTGAAGCTTTTTGAATTTGGCAGTGATGAAACAAAAAAAACAAAAATTGCTGCTATAAAAGGAGCAATGATATTGCTTCTTAACGCTAAATTTGGCGATGTGGAATCATCTGCTGCTCTTTCAGGCGAAGGGTTTGAATTAGAATTAACTGAGATAAATAATCAGACCGCAGCAGTTGTATCGCTTGGGGCAGGTGGAGTTGATTTTGTTTTTCCAATTACAGACGCTAATCCGCGGGTTGAAAACTCACGTGTAGCTGGTAATGTTAAACATATTACTGTGGTTAAAAAACTTGGAGATAAAACAGGACCTTTTGTAGTCGCATATGACGACGATGCCAAAGTAATTTCCATAAGAAATCTTACTAATCTGAATGATCCTGTTCTAACGATTAATACGAGCGGTGAGAGGTTCACAAAGATTGCTTATGCGGGGAAGTTTCTTGTAAATAGTAAAATAACCGATGTCCTTATATGTGCAGGTGAAAGATCCGTTACACTTTTTGATTTAAATAATTTAACTGCAATACCTTTTAGTGAAGATTTAAAAATCAAAACTAAAATTGAAGATCTTTTAGTGCTGGATGGTACGGCTTATCTGGCGCTTGGAGAAGGTGGAATCTTAGCTTTGAGTGTAGGTAGTTTAATTGCCAACAACAAACAAGCAGTAATTACTACATTTACAAAAAACAAACTTATACTTATAAAACCTAGTGGTAAAGAGGCTTTTATAACGAAGCTGCTAAATGCAAAAAAACTGGCTAATGCAAAGCCATTTTTACTTTCAAGCGGGATTAATAATAATTTGACGGTTATCAGAGTATCGCCGTAGAGACGCCCTGTCAGGGCGTCTCTACGGCGTCTCTTCACGCCAATAATTTTTCCGGTATCATTGGTTGCTCAATCAATGCTTTTATTAATCGTGCTTTTAAGTTGTATTCTTTAAAGGACAGTACAGATATGCTTCCTATTTTTGGAACATCGATTTTTAATTCTATCCATGATTTACAGCTACTGTAATCTTGCAGATATGGTACTAAAATCGGATCACTAAGTTTATAAACTCTAAGCAGTAAAATTTTTCCTTTGTGATTAGAGGAAAGATTCCATGATGAAACAAGATGTTCATTTGTGTTAATTAATTCATTTGATATTCTTAATAATGCCTCAAGTGTTTTTACTTCAAGTACCTCTTCCACCTCTGCCCAGTATTTTATTTTTACCTGATTGTCTTTATTTGGTGTGGGCTTTTCACTGTGCAGGCTCCACCACTGATTTTTTATTTTCTCCAGAGCTTGATGAATGCCTGCAGGAAATAAAACAAACTGATTATGCTCAATATTAAATTCTTTGCTTTCTATGCCATCTTTTCTCCATATAGCGATAAGGTGTCCCTTTCCAAGGGCTTCTATTGTGGTACTCCATTCTTTTAATGCATATTTCATTTGAATTCATATTACTATATTCAAAAATCTCGTACATTAATTTTTTTTAAGGATTGGTATTTAGAGTAAATTTCGCTAAGAAACTGCTGAACTGGTGGTATTTAGCTTTGATTGTTTTATTAACTCGATAACAGCCTTAACCAATCTTGTAACTCCTGCTTCTACTTCCTTTGGTCCCTTTCCCAGCATATAAGCAGGGGTAGTTACAATTAAGTTTTTCCCATCAATAGCTACTTCATCTGCATTTTTGTTTATGTGTCTGGCGCCCATTTGTTCAAGAGCACTTGCAGTATTTTTATCAGTACCTATGGTTAGTAAGGGCGTTTCATGAAACGCCCCTACAGCGGTTTTACCTAATACTCTTGCTAAGATAACTGGTGCTATGCAAATTGCTCCAATTGGTTTTTTAAGTTTGTGTAATTCTTGTAAAAGATTTTCTACCTCAGGTAATATCTGAGCGTTGGCACCATCTTTTGCAAATGAGCTGAGATTACATGCAGCACCGAAACCACCTGGCATAATTAATGCATCTATTTCATTTGCTCTTATACTTTTTATGTCTTTAATATTTCCTCTTGCAATTCTTGCTGATTCAACAAGTATGTTTCTTTTTTCATTTGTTGGTTGATTAGTAAGGTGATTTATTACCTGTGTCTGTTCTTTATCTGGTGCTATGCAAATATATTCCAGTCCTTCTTTATCAATTGCCAGTAAAGTAATTACTGCTTCATGAATCTCTGAACCATCCATTACTCCACAGCCACTAAGTAAAACACCAATCTTGTACATCTTTTTTCTCCTTGTGAAATTATTTTATCATGAATAAAAAGGCTTGTCCCCTGGTACTTTCATTTTAAACAGCATTTAAACTCATCAGGTCTTCACTATAGTTAATGGGAAACCATTCATTAAAAAGAGGGCCAGTACTGAATCTGAGAATGATTCATAATAGATCCTTTATTTAATATGGCTACTTCTATTTTTAATTTAGAAAATTTAATATTATATTGAGTAAAAGACGGGTAATTTTAAATTAATAGCAGTATTTGTTGTAATGTAAAGCCGCATGGCTGTCTGCTTTAAGTAGGAATGGATTTGAATAATAAATTAGACAAAATTAAACTTTATGCTTTTAATAAACAGGACCTTATTATATTGTTGTCTGTTTATAATATTGCTTATCTGGTATCTTCCGTTATAGTAAAAGGTCACTTAATCGTTTGTTTTGTTATTGCAGTTTTAGTCTCATTAATTACTTTATTTGCAATTGCCTGGATTGATTTGGTTAAAGAAAGCAATGAGGAAGAAAATAAAACACAACATGAAAATGAATTAATAAGAAAAAAAATAAGAGATGAATATCTGAGAATTCATAAGAGGAAAATAAAGAATGAACTCTTAAGGAAGGCACTCTGCTTGCCACCTGAAGAGATAAAAAAAACTGCAGTAGTTGATCATGAGGAGCCCCTAATTTTGTTAAATAAAGATTTTAAAAGAGCTAAAAAAGAAGTACATTTTGACTATATTGAACATACTAATCCTACAAAAAGAATCAGAGGTCAACCCGAAGGGACATAACTTCAGGCAGATAGTCGATGTGGCAAAAACAAAGTTTGGCGAATATTAGTTTATAGGCAGTTTTAATATGAGCTTGAATGATATAAAAAAAGAAACCATACATAAATCTCAGTTAAAAAGAGAAAGTGCTGATGTTTTTCGTGCTCAGGAAAAAAATAAGAAGAAAATTTGTACTCTTTCAAATAAAAAACTATGGGAAAAACAATTACAGGGAGAAAAAAATCTTAGTAAAGACGCTCCGGCAGGGCGTCTCAACAGAGACGAATTAATCAGAAAGTATGTATATTTAGTGAACTGGGTGGTAGGCAGGCTGCCGGTTTTAAGTTTAAAAGGAATAGACAGAGAAGATTTAATTGGTTATGGAACGATTGGACTGATAGAAGCAGTTGACAGATTTGACCCTGCAAGAAATTCAAATTTTGAATCATTTGCAATAACAAGAATAAGGGGTTCTATTTATGATCAGTTGCGGGCAGCTGACTGGTTAACCAGAGGTTCAAGAAAAAAAGTAAAAAATTTATACAAAACAACAGCGAAACTGGAGAATGAACTTGGCAGGTATCCTACCAATGCAGAAATTGCCAAAGAGCTTGCTGTTTCTACAGATGAATTAAGAAGTATTCAGCAGGAAGCACAAATAGGAATATTTTCTCTGGATGAACCAAAAGACTATAATTCTGAAGACCATACAGCACTTATAGATAGTGTTTCTTCAAATGAAATTTCACTTCTTGAAGGACTGGAAGAAGATGAGTTAAAAGTTCGTCTGGCAAAAGCTATTGATACATTACCTCAAAGAGAAAAAGCAGTTGTTGGTATGTATCACTATAAGAGGTTAACTTTTAAAGAAATTGCAGAGGTGATGGATTTTTCCGAATCCCGTGCAAGCCAGATTCATGCCAGGGCTATATCTTTGCTTAAATCAAAGCTGTTAAAAGATTAATTTTTGATAAATATTTTTTCAATGTAACTCCAGGTTACATGATTTTTAACATACGTAGTTTAAAATCTTGTTTCTATGGATATCAAAGATTTATTTTTAGCTTTAACCTTTGTAGTTAAATTTTATTCTGAAAAGACTTTAATAAAAAAACTTTATAATTCAGGTGAAAACCTGCTTGAAGTTCTTACTTCAGATAAGAACACTTTTAAATTACAAATCACAGGTGAGGAACATGAAAGGATTAACAGACTAAGAACTGAAGTAAAGAAAACTATTATAGAAGAACTTAAAAACTCTTTAAAAGAAAAAGGAATCAAATTTATCTCTTACCCTGAAAATGATTACCCGCTTAAACTTAAAGATATTTCAGATTCACCCCTGGGATTGTTTTACAAGGGTAATTTGTTAAATTTAAACACTTTGAAGCATATTGCAATTGTAGGTACCCGCTCTTCTACAAATTATGGAAATAATGTCACAAAGAAAATTTCCTCTCTTTTGTCCGAGCAAAATATAGTCATTGTAAGTGGCCTGGCATCAGGAATAGATACCAGTGCTCACCTTGGAGCAGTAAAATTCGGAAAGACTGTGGCAGTAGTAGGTACAGGTGTAGATAATGTTTTTCCGTCTGAAAATAAGCAGCTGGCAAAAGATATTATTTCAGGTGGCGGATTGATTTTATCTGAGTATATTCCAGACACACCTGCTTCCCCATGGAATTTCCCACAGCGAAACAGGCTTATTAGTGCTTTAAGTGATGCAGTAATAGTTATAGAAGGAGATTTACAAAGTGGAGCTATGATAACAGCTCGTTTTGCAATTAAACAGGATAAACCACTTTTTGCACTTCCCGGACCAGTTGACTCTCTCGTTTCAAACGGACCCAATATTTTAATTAAGTCAAAAGTTGCAGAGCTTTTAACTTCTGTCGATGATGTCTTGGAAAAAATCGGAGAAAGTAAACAAATTAAACTTAATCTGGAAGATAAAAATGAAAAGCTAAACAGCTTATCTGAAAAAGAAAAAGATATTTACAGGCTTTTATCATCTGATTCGAAGGACTTTGAAAGCTTGATCCGAGAAACAAATCTTAGTGTACAGGAATTGCTGAAACACTTATCAATACTGGAACTTAAAGGGTTTGTGGAGAAGGCTGCTGACGGTGGGTTTGTCCGGCTTTAAGCCTTACCCACAACCCATATTCAATACTGTCTGTTATAGCTAACCATGTAGCATCAATAATATTGGCGCTTAAGCCTACGGTATCCCATGTAATACTTCCATCTGAAGTTTCTACACGAACCCTTGTCTTAGCTGCAGAGCCATCATGACTATCTACTATTCTTACTTTAAAATCTACAAGCTGGAATTCTTTTAGTGCCGGATAGTAATGATTAAGTGCTTTTCTTAATGCATTATCAAGAGCATTTCCAGGACCAACACCTAAGCTGGCAGCATGGATTACCTCACCTTTTACCTTAAGTCTTACTGTTGCTTCTGCAAGTTGTTTTGAGCTTACATTAACCCTGTAATCAATAAGCTCATAAAACTTTGGTCTTTTTTCAAGCAACTCTAATAACAATAAAACAAAACTCGCGCTTGCGCCGTCATACTGATATCCTTTGTGCTCAAGCTCCTTTACTTTTTTTAATAATGTTTGTGCAGTTTCTTTCGGATTGTTCCCAAGATCAATTTTATTTTGCTCAGCTACTGCTAATATATTTGAAATCCCTGACTGTTCGCTTACAACAATTTTATTTGTATTTCCAACAAGTTCCGGCTCAATATGTTCATAAGTTTTTGAACTTCTTTTTATAGCGCTTGCATGTAAGCCTCCTTTATGAGTAAAAGCAGAAAACCCGACAAAAGGCTGATGGTCATATGGATTTAAATTTAAAATGTCTGAGATTTGTCTGGAAATAGCAGTTAATTTAGTTAGATTTTTTTCAGGGAGAATCTTTTCTTTATATTTAAGTTCAAGATTTGCAATTATTGAAACCAGATTTGCATTTCCACATCGCTCCCCTATACCATTTATAGTTCCTTGTATTTGCCTGGCTCCTGATTCATAAGCAGTAATTGAGTTTGCTACAGCTAATTCACAGTCATTATGAACATGAATACCAATTAATGTTTTTTCACCTAAAGTTTCCTTAGCTTTTAATACACCTTTTCTAATTTCTTCAGGAAGTGAACCCCCATTTGTATCGCAGAGGATGATCCCATCAGCGCCGGTATCATGAGCACATTTGATAACATTTAGAGCATATTCAGGATTTAATTTAAAACTATCAAAGTAATGTTCTGCATCAAAAAAAACCTTTTTCTTTTTTATCTTCAAATATTCTATGCTATCCTGAATCATCTTAAGGTTTTCTTCTTTAGAAACATTTAAAGCTACATCTACATGCATATCCCATGCTTTACCAACTATAGTTATATGTTCTGTTTTTGCCTGCAGAAGGGCGTTCAGGACAGGATCTGCCTGTGTTTTTGAGTTTGCATGTCTTGTGCTTCCAAAAGCCACTATTTTTGCATGTTTTAAATTAAGTTCCTGAACTTTTTTAAAAAACTCAACATCTTTTGGATTTGCACCAGGCCATCCGCCTTCAATAAAATCAACTCCAAGCTCATCAAGCAATTTTGTGATTTTTAATTTGTCATCAACAGATAAGGAAATCCCTTCCATCTGGGCTCCGTCGCGGAGAGTGGTGTCGTAGATTTGCAGTTCTTTTGACATAAATTAATTTCTGCTCAATGACTAATATTAACCCGTTATGACCTCTTTTTAATTAAGTTTAGAATCTTTTAAACATTGTAGAATGTTATTTGCACTCACATGTCCGAGTGGCGGAATGGCAGACGCGTACGTTTGAGGGGCGTATGGGCAACCGTAAGGGTTCAAGTCCCTTCTCGGACAGTTTTATAATGCCGCAAAACAAGTTTGCGGCTCTCGCATCTAAGCCCTAAGTTTGATCGGATTTGGTGAATGAATCACACAAATCCTATAGTTGTTAGACGAATACTTCTGAACCTTAAATAGATTTAATATATTTTTTTTTGAGTATGTTTAAATAGTAGTTGCATTGTTATAAAAAAATCTAAGGAGAAAAAGATGAGTAGTTTATCAATGAGAGAAATAAATGCTAATTTCAAAAGATTTATAAGTATTTTTAAGAAAGAAGATGACCTAGATTATAGAGCAAGTGTAGATGAAGAAATTGCTAAGTGCCAAGCTGGAGCAAAGTCTGTAGAGGTAATTATTAGAAATGGATTAATAATTACTCCTCAAGGTGAAAACCCTGGTTGTGTAAAAGTCAAATTGGTTTATACACCTCAAGATGAAGACTCTCCAGAAGACATACAAACAAATTTATTCAGAGGTGGGTCTCAACATGCTGCTTTATTTGAAGCAATACAAAGATTTAATAACATTGCAGAGTGGAAATCTTTGCCAGAAGAAGTAAGAAAAGAAGCAAGAGAGCAATATAAACAGGAAAAACCTTTCTTAAATATTGTAATTTCATTTGCTCTCTGATATAATTTTAACAATCAATTTACCCTTAACAAACTTATGAGTATGAAAGTACTACCAGTGTGCTTTTTAAGCGGATTCATGGCACTTGCATCAGCTCTGGGAGCAGATTCACCAGCCAGTAAGCCTATGCCAGATTTTTGCCAAGAAAATAAAAACCTCCCGGATAATGGTTTAACTTATTGCGGACCAGTTGCAGCATCGAATATATTAGTTCATCTGGACAGAAATAAATTTCAAAATCTGCTTGATGTAACTGATCCGACAGACAGTGATCAGCTTAAACTCATTCAACTTTTGGGCTCAAATAGGTATATGAGAACCTCTATACATGGAACTTCCCCTATTAATTTAATGAGTGGACTGGAACAATATATTACTGATAGAGGCTATATAACATCCATAAAGTGGAGAGGAAAAGAAAATGGTGGCAAATATTCAGCTGGTACAGAGCTTCCGGATCCAGCCTGGTTAAAAAAAGAAATTGAAAATGGTTCACATGCAGTTTTAATTATGGGGTTTTATGAAAAGCTGGAAGGGGGAATAACTTTATTTTTAAGAAGCGGAGCACATTATGTAACCTTAAATGGCTTTAAAAGTGATAGAGAAATTTTTATACATGATCCTGGTCCCCATAGCGGCAAAGAAACTAAGAAAGAGTTATATAAACTAGTTCCAATCCAGGATGATTGTCGTATGGGAAGTGGCCTTGGGGGATCAACCAGATCTGCAAAAGGTTACTGGATGCTGGAAGCTATAAATCCGATAAACCCATCGCCTGTTCTTATCCTTGAAGGAGCAGTAGTATTTAAAATAGAAGATCGTGTTGCTGCCAGACAGAAATAACTTACGTAGTTCTTAATTAGGTATAAATCACTTTGTAATGCTAAAAGTTTTAGATTATTTTTTAATTTCAAGCCTTATGTTAGTATGTGTCAGGAATAAAGGAGAAACAAAATGATAAGTCGCCTAGTTATATTAATTTGTTTTCTCTTTGTACAAGTACTGCTTGGGGATATTGGATTTTGTGAAGAAAATCAGTTCAATCTTGAAGTTAATAAGCCAGGAATCATCGAGCAGGCACTATTAAGTCAGGCAATTGAAAATGATCCTGTAGTAAAAAACCTTGATAAAGAACTGTCAAAAGCAGGTCTTGTAAGGAACATCGGAAGTTTAGCTGCTACATCAAATATGATAAGTGTAAGAATTCTTAATCTTAGTTCAAATGACAGTTCCATTAAATTTTTAACTAATGGGCTTCAGCTCGGCAGTGATGCCATAAATATTACAACTATAGGATATAAGATGTATAAAGAGAAAAAATTAAAGAAAGAGATTGAGGAAAGAATTAATTTTATAAAATCAGAATTGTTTAATCTTTTTGCCCGCTTAGAATCTTCAAGTGATGATGTAGAAGCAAAGAACAGGCTAATCGATCTTGTAGGAGAAAATTCTACAAATGATTATCTAAATTGGTTAGAGAGCAGATCTAAAGGAAATTAATTTTTTAATGTGTATATAAAACGTTCTAAACCTTGTATTTACTTTAAAGCATTTCTAAAAACAGTAAATAAGTTATAATTTATAAGCTAATTGAGAAATTAAAAAAGTTTTGGAGTAATTATGGCATTTCAGAAAAAAAAATGGATACCAGCTTTAGAACCTGATGTAAAAGAAATTGATTTTAAGGATGTACGCTTTTTATCACGCTATGTTACAGACAGAGGCAGAATCCTGCCAAGAAAAATTACAGGCTTATCCTGTAAGCAACAAAAAATGATTACCCGCGCAATAAAACGTGCAAGGCAAATGAGTTTACTTCCATTTATAAATTACGGTACATAATTAGAGAAAAAATATGTCGAGAAGATGTGATATTTCAGGTAAAAAAGCACAAAGAGGAATGAAGTATTCATTCCTCAGAGCACACTTTAACCCTACTGCTAAAAGAAAATTTGAAGTAAATCTTCAGACTGTAAAAACCACTGTCAATGGAAAAAGAGTAAAGCTAAAAATTGCAGCCTCGGTATTAAAAGCTCATCCTGAAATCAGAAGCGGAATAATACTCCCGCTAAAGAAAAGATCCAGAAAAAAAATCAAGAAACTTCTATCAGCTGCTAAACCTTAGTCTCATTTTTAATCTTCATCTTTTTAACAAGTTTTGAAGTAATTAACCATTCAAGCTCACCAGACATTTCAATATTATTTTCAAAGTTGACTTTTGCCAAAGCTCCTTTTTTTAAAGTAATTCTTTCTGCCCCAATAAGCCTGCCTAAAAATATTTCCAGGTCAGGACAGTGCCCTACAATAAGCAGGTTCTTACATGATGAATATTCCATTAATCCTCTTGATATTTCCTTGCTTGAAGCTCCGCAACCCAAGAAATCAACAATCTTTAAATCAGGCTTAGGATCTATATTTGACACAAATATTTCTGCTGTTTGTTTAGCTCTTATATATGGACTTGATAAGACTAGTCCTAATTTTGCATCCAGTTTATTAAAAAACAAACCAAGTTTATTTATTTTTTCAATACCTTCATCAGTTAACGCTCTGTCAAAATCATTTAAACCATTTCCAATATCATGTGCATGACCATGTCTTAAAATATATATTTCCTGCATTAGAGATTATTAATTAACGTTTCAGAGCTAAATCGTGTTTTTGCCATTCAAGCTGTAGCTTGTCCAGAAGACTAATTACATTTAAAAATTGATTTTTATATGATTTAACGGTTTTTTTGTCTGTATTATTTTCGAAGTCAAATCTTTTTAATACCATCTCCAGATCACTGATTACTGTTTTACATGACTTTTTAATTGCAATCCTAAGCTGAATGTTGTCTTTTCCTCTGGTAACTAACTCCTGGCGAGAGCTTGTTATTGCCAAATCATTGCCGGGCTTAAGTGCTAATTCAATTAATTCCTGAGCAGTTAACTTTTCAAAAACAATATTTTCAGAATAAGCCAGAATACAATCATTTAAAGTTTTAGATTCCATTAGGGTTGTCATTTAATATTGGCCTCGCTACTTAAGATGCTACCTACATAAAAAGTTACTAGATTGTTTAAAGTAATTAAGAAAAATTAAGAAATAAATAATTATTGCTTGAGATTGGCAAATTAAAATATTAACAAAAGTTTAACTTTTTAAAGTTTTATTTGTTATTTATTGAAAATAGGTGAAAATACAACAATTTAATCTAACAAGACAGTTAAAATAGCAAGTTAATAGCAATCTCGTTATTACGATTTTATATTATAAAGCTTTAAATATGTCCAGTAATTTGAAAAAACCTTCTTTACATAGTTTCTGGTTTCATCATATGGAATTTTTTCTACAAAAAAATCCATATCATTTTCTTGAAACTTGCTCACCCAGCTTTTTACTGCTACTGGCCCTGCATTATAGCCGGCTACAGCAAGTAAAGGATTATTTAATTCACCAATTAAACCATTTAAGTAATGTATACCAAATACAATATTTGTCTGAGGATCAAAAAGCACATCGCGTGATTTTACATTAACTTTCAGTTCCCGCGATATTTCTTTGGCTGTTGGAATAATTAACTGCATAAGCCCGCAGGCATTTGAAATTGAGCAGGCGTATGGATCGTATTTTGATTCCTGTCTTATAAGAGCACATACTAAGAAAGGGTCTACATTTTTATAACGGGAAGAGGTATTTAAAATATACTGCCAGAAATGTAATGGATATGCCAGCCTCCACATTTGACTGCTTTGGTTTAGTGAATAATTAGAAATAATGGAACTTGAAATATTTATGGAGTTTTCATACTCAGAATTTAAAGCTTTTAGCCAGGCTGTAATTTTTTTTGAAGGAGATTTACTTTTCCCTATTAAATCAATTGCTTCGCTATACTGCTGAAGTCTGATTAGTTCTGCCACGGTTACACCAAAACACTTCTTTGCAGTTTCATACTTAACAACAGAGGGAATAGACCATAAATCTTCATTTAAAACATTAGAGCCTGTCTGCACATTCCATTTAAAATCTTTCTGTCCGTTTAACGCCAGAAGACGATTTTGTGCCCTGAAGGAATAATAATTATCAAATAAAATATTTGCAGTTACTGTGTAGTATTCTTTTGCTTTAACTTTTTCACTCTTAAGTTCGCAAATTTTACCAAGCCAGAATCCAATCTTAGCTCTGGTATCAGATTTTGAATTTACAGAAGAATCTTTTGAAAGTTCGAAATATTTACCACCCAATTCTCCTGCCTCATTATATTTTCTGTCTTTAATTTTATCCCACATAATTTCCCAGACAGCATCCAGAGTAAACTCTGTGTTTGGGTAGGAATCTATCAGGTTCAGCAGCTTATGTTCCCGTCTTATATCATTTTCTTCTAAAATCGCCTGTTTATAAAGAGCATAATAAGCAAGACCTGGAATATCTTTTTCTACCTTTTCCCAGAATGACTTCTTCATAAATGAAGGAACTGATTTTGATGAAAATAAAAGTGCCTGTTTTGCATGTTTAGATTTTGGAAAATGATAAGCAAATTCTTTCAGGTAATTACAGGCTTCAGAATTATTTCCAGTTCTGATTAATGAATAACCAAGTTTGTAATATTTCTGAATATTGTTTCCGATTTTATAATATTTAGCTGCTTTAGCATAGTCCTTTTTATAAAAAAATACTTCACCAAGCAGCGAATAATCATCAGATTTTAAATAAGGTTTCACCCTGGAAAAAAAAACTGATATTTCATTGGCAAAACGTCCATCAGGACTTAATTTTAAATACTCTCTCCAGTATTCAAGAGCCTCTTTAAATCTTTTATTATTATATGCATTTTCACCTAAATAATAATTAGTAGCAATTCCAAACTGTGTTTTTGGATACCGGGATTTTAGAGTCGAAAGAGTATTTAGTGCATCTTTTGTAAAGCGCAGCCTTAACTGGGTTTGTGCCAAATAATATTTAGCCTGAGGCACAGAATGTGAATATGGAAATTCACGTATAAGCCTATTAAAATATTTCAATGCTACCAAGTCATTCCCAAGCCGTGTATTTAAATATGCATAGTGAAATATTACTCTTTCCTTAAGAGGATAATTTTTATCAAGGAGCTTTTCATATATTAAAATAGCTTTATTAAAATCGTTTTTTTCTTCATAAAGTTTAGCTAATATATAATCTTTTTTATATTCAGTATAACCGGAAAGCTCATCTATATTTTCAAGATTTGATATAGCATTATCAGTATCCAGCTTGCTTAGTGTAATAGCTTTATCTAAAACAGTCTGTGATTTTGGATCTTCCTGAGGGATATTATTAACTGAGTTAGATTTAAAAAAAAGTAAAGTACCGATTAATAATATTATTAAAAGAGGAAAATGTTTTATTTTAAGTGATGTTTTCATTTTATTGTTTGCAAGTAAGTGTTTTTATTATAAGATTATAGGGGCGTATTGTAATACACCTTTACAGACATATGTCATCAGAGAAACTCATTGAAAAATCCAGTTTGTCTCTTTTTGAGACAGTGACCTCTTACATAAAAGTACGTGGCGCTAAAGAACATAATTTAAAAAACATAAATATTGATATACCAAAAAATAAACTTGTAGTAGTAACAGGTGTCAGCGGCTCAGGAAAAAGCTCACTGGCATTTGACACGATCTTTGCAGAAGGACAGAGAAGATATGTAGAAAGCCTTTCGTCTTATGCAAGACAATTTCTGGGTCAGCTGGATAAGCCGGATGTGGAATCAATAGAAGGACTAAGCCCTGCAATTTCAATAGATCAAAAATCTACCAGTCATAATCCAAGATCAACAGTAGCGACTGTTACTGAAGTCTATGATTATTTAAGACTTTTATTTGCCAGAATTGGCATGCCGCACTGCCATATATGTGGCGAAACTATTAAACCACAGACAATTGATCAGATTATTGATCAGGTTTTATCACTTAAAGAAGGTACTAAGGCTCATATACTTGCACCGCTTGTTCACGGTAAAAAAGGAGAGTATCAGTCATTGTTTCGTGCCTTATTAAACGAAGGCTTTGCACGGGTCAGGGTAAATAAAAAAGTTTTTTTATTAGAAGAAGAGATAAAGCTTGAAAAAAATTTCAAGCACGATATTGAATTGATTATTGACAGAATTGTAATTAAAAAACAATCCAGAGCAAGAATAGCTGACAGCATTTCACTGACACTGAAGAGAGGGGAAGGAATTGCGGTCATTGAAGACCTTGACGAAGGAAAAGACTATTTGTTTAGTGAAAAACTGGCATGTCCGTTCGGTCATGGTTCAATACAGGAAGTATCTCCAAGAGCATTTAGTTTTAATAGTCCTTATGGAGCATGTTCTGCATGCCATGGGCTTGGGCATAATGCAGAATTTGATCAAAAGTTAGTAATCCCGGATCCCGAAAAATCTTTAAATGAAGGTGCTGTTTTGCCCTGGGCAAAAACAAATAATATTTATTACAAACAGCTTTTAGAATCACTTGCAAAGCATTTTAAATTTAGCCTGGATGAGCCATGGGAAGAATTATCAAAAAAAAATCAGGAAATAATTCTATATGGTACAAAAGATGAAGAAATAAAATTCAAAGTAAACTCATGGAATGGAGATGAAGTCTGGACCTATAAAGGACACTTTGAAGGAGTTTTAAATCAGCTAAAAAGAAGATATGAAGAAACCGAATCCGAAAAACACAAAGAAGATTTGGAAAATTATATGACCAGGACTCCCTGTACAGAGTGCAAAGGGAAAAGATTAAAACCAGAAATCTTAGCAGTTACAGCAGATGAAACTTCTATTTCAGATTTATGCTCATTTTCCATTAAGCAGGCAATGGATTTTTTTGTAAATTTACCAGACAAGCTGACACAAAAAGAAAAAACAATTGCACATCAGCTATTGATTGAAATAAAAGCAAGGCTTAAGTTTTTAATTGATGTCGGACTGGATTATTTATCCCTGGATCGCTCTGCCAATACTTTATCCGGAGGTGAAGCACAAAGAATAAGACTGGCTACACAAATAGGCTCCGGGCTTTCAGGTGTCTTATACGTCCTAGATGAGCCATCGATTGGTTTACACCAAAGAGATAATACAAGACTGTTAAATACTTTAAAAAGGTTGCGTGATCTTGGAAATACATTACTGGTAGTAGAACATGACGAAGAAACTATAAGAACTGGTGACTGGCTAATAGACATTGGTCCACATGCAGGTTTACATGGAGGTGAAATTATAGCAGAAGGCAGAATACCGGATATTATTGCAGCATCCAATTCCATAACAGGTGAGTTTTTATCCGGAAAACGAAAAATAATTATTCCAAAAACCAGAAGAGCTGGAAATGAAAAATACCTGGAGGTAATTGGTGCAAAATTAAACAATTTAAAAAATATAAATCTTAAAGTCCCGCTTGGAAAGTTTGTAACCATTACCGGTGTAAGTGGTTCAGGTAAATCAAGTCTTATAAATGATCTCTTATTTCAGTTTCTACAACACAAAATTTATGGAACTACAAGGAAACCAGAACAAATAAGCGATGTAAAAGGAATTGAAAATTTAGATAAAGTAATAGTTATTGATCAAAGCCCGATTGGAAGAACCCCGCGAAGCAATCCTGCAACCTATACTGGTTTATTCGATACAATCCGTGAAATATTTTCCATGACTACTGAAGCAAAAGCCAGGGGATATCAGCCGGGCAGATTTTCATTTAATATAAAAGGCGGCCGTTGTGAAGCCTGTCGTGGAGAAGGTTTAAATGAAATTGAAATGAACTTTTTACCATCAGTATTTGTAACATGTGAAGTATGCAAAGGAGCCAGATATAACCGTGAAACACTTGAAGTAAAATTCAAAGGTTCTTCAATAAGTGATGTCTTAAATATGACTGTAGAAGAAGCACTGGTATTTTTTGATGCTGTGTCTAAAGCTAAAGTAAAATTACAAACATTAGCTGATGTAGGCTTAGGTTATATAAAGCTCGGGCAGCCAGCTACAACACTATCCGGCGGTGAAGCACAGAGGGTAAAACTTTCAGAACAGTTATCCAGGCGCAGCACCGGAAAAACAATTTACCTTCTTGATGAACCCACAGTAGGGTTACACTGGCACGATGTGGATCATCTGCTTTCTGTTTTAAACAGATTAGTAGATACTGGAAATACAGTAGTAGTCATAGAACATAATTTAGATGTAATCAAGCAAGCTGACTGGGTTATAGACTTAGGACCTGAAGGCGGGGACAGAGGCGGGGAAGTGGTTTGCGAGGGAACTCCGGAAGAAACAGTAAAGTGCGAGAAGTCTTATACTGGGCAGCATTTGAGAAAAGTTTTATGTTAAATATGTCTTTCTCAATTTTTTTTTGTTACTGTCTAGCTATGTTACTAAGTCTCATCTGACTAACTTACAAAGAAAGGTTTTGCCTGGTTTATCCAGCAAAACCTGAAAAATGATACAAAAGGCAGACTGCGAGCACTTTGTAAAGCCCGACAAGCGAGGTACGAAGCAAGGAGGGCGGTAGGCAAAAACAAAATTTTTAGGTATCCTTATATTCAGTTAAGTGGATATAGGAGGCAAACAAATGGCAACAGTAACATCAACTAAAGAATATATTACAAGGACATTTCCTCATTTAAAAGGTTTGAAGGGCATATCTGATGCTCAACTTGAAGAACACCTCAAATTGTTTCAGGGCTATGTTAAGAATACAAACATTTTAAATCAAAAAATAGAAGAGCTGACCAAAGCAGGAAAATCAGGTACTCCAGAGTATTCTGAGCTAAAAAGACGCTATGGCTTTGAATACAATGGAATGGTTTTACATGAATATTATTTCGATAATATGACTCCGGGCGGTCATGCAATAGATCAAGATTCAAAACTCTATAAAAAAATCATTGAGTGTTTCTGGGATTGGAATACATTTGAAACTGATTTTAAAAATGTAGGAAAGATGAGAGGAATTGGCTGGGCAATAATGTTTCAGGACCCCATCACAAAAAAACTTTCAAATCATTTTGTGGCTGATCATGAAATGGGAAATATAGCCGGCTATAAGCCAATCCTTGCAATGGATGTATGGGAACATGCCTACATAGGTGATTACAAAGCTACAGAAAGAGGAAAGTATATAGATGCTTTCTGGGAAAATATTTGCTGGAAGACAGCAGGCAGCAGGTTATTAAGTTAATATTGCAGGAGCAGGCTTGCAGGCTTGCTCCTGCTTTTGTATAATGTTTAATCTGGAAGGAACAAAATTATGAAAGTAAAAAATTTTACCGAAGCAATTAACATGGCAGTTCTGAAGTTGTATCCTATAGCCAGACAAAAAGCTATTAACAAAGTAACAGCCTTGCAGCTACCGATAACACAGGACAGACATGCCTTAAATGTAAAAACAGACTGTGCTATTCGTGCTGTGTTAGCGGCAAAACATTATTACCCAAAAGGACTAACTCAAAAAGATGATGTACGAACCCTTCTTATATCTATGTATAGAGAGTTAATATCCAATCCTAACTGGGATAAGGATCGCTGTGCAGCAACTATCCGACCATATAGTACACCTCACATACCTTTTAGTGAGGCTCATTATGCCAATGAAATGCAGACATATCATTTATTATTAGCAGCTGCTTTTGAAGCTATTACTGAATATATAGAAAGTGGAGGGAAATTACCGGAGATTGAAGAAAGCACACCTCTGGCTGATGAGCCATCAATTATTGTACTGGAATAAAACTGGAGATTTAATACTATGAAAATACAACCGGCTATTGTGTCATTAGGAGAGCAAGCTTTATTACATTGGATGCAAACCGGCTATTTTGATACTGTTGACGATGATGGAATTCATGTAGGACTGGCTGGTGATGGTGAAAGCCAAGGACTGGAGCATCTTTTTGGCGGAAACGGCGGTACTCCTACTGCTGAAACAGCTGAAAATAATTTTTACCGTAGATAATTAAGCGGGTTCTGCGGTCTTCCGCTTTTTCTTACTTCAAAGTGTAAATGCGGCCCGGTAGAATAACCGGTCTGTCCTTCATAACCGACAGTTTCACCTTTTATTATTGTTTTTCCTTTGGATGCAGTTGCTCTGCTTAAGTGTGCATATAGTGTAGAATAATTCATTCCATGATCGACGATTATGACTTTTCCGTACCCACCGTACCAGCCGTTAAAAATAACCCTCCCTGTATCGCTTGCCATAATAGCTGTTCCGTATGGTGCAGCTAAATCAACTCCGCTATGAAAACTTACTACCTTAAAAATAGGATGCCTGCGTAATCCAAATGGTGATGTAAGCCGTCCGTGAACAGGGAATGAAAAAGCTCCGGAGCCTGGAACTGAAGAGCTGTCAAAACTACCTTTTCCAACAAGTCTGTTTATTTCTGAAATTAACTGCTGTGATTCTCTTTCGATCTGCCTTTCAGCAGATTCATAGGAAGCTCTTTCTGTTCTTAGTTTTTGTACTAAACCTGACTGAGAAGCATGTTCTTTTGCTATTTGCACTTTTTGTTTTTCGATAGAGTTAACAATATTTGCAATTCTGATTTTTTCTTCAGCAAGGCGATCTTTATAGTGCCCTATTTCTTTGGACTGAGTGGATAATTTTTCCAGCAGGTTTTTATCCTGCGCAACAAGTAATTTTTGATAGTAAAGGATGTCCAGAAAATCTGTCAGGCTGGGCGTTTTTAGTAAGACCTCTAACATTTTTAGTCTTTGCCCCTGATATATTTGTTTGATTCTGTTTTCTGCATCTGCCCTTAGAGCTGAATAATCATTTTTTAGTTCTGTAAGCTTTTCCTCAGTTAACTGTAAACTGTTTTGTGTGGAAAACAGCTCGTTTTTATTTTTTCTTAGCTGTTCCTGGGTTTTATACAATTTTTTCTGAATAACCAGTAACTTTCCTGTAGCAATTTTTTCTTTTTCTTTTGTTTCTTCAATTTTTCTTCTTAGGATTTCACTTTTTTGTTCTATTTCTTTTAGTGTCCGTGATTTTGCCCTGTTGAAAGAAGAGAATGCTTCTAAGAAAGAAGAATTAATCAGTACGATTAGAATTAAAACTGAAATGAAAAATATTTTCCGGGTCATAGGAATTAAAGAATTACATAATTCTAATACGGTTTTTTAACTGTGAAAACATAAAACATTGGCACTACTGAAACTACTAAAAAAGCAATGAGCATGATTAATACAAAGAACTTGGAATATTTTCTGAAGAAGTCCATGTTTTTTTATAGCTCCAGACAAGCTGGAGCTTCCCTCGGTCGATTCTTTTTACAGGGCCGCATTTGCCGAATGAATCGGACAAATGCTCTCTAAACTATTACGAAATCCATTAAGCTATCATATTATATCTTATAGAGATTAAAAAGAAAGGTTACTCTAATTCCTACAATTGTTTTCTTGACATTTCACGTAATTTGTACAACTCATCTCTTAATTTTGCAGCTCTTTCAAAGTCTAAAAGCAATGCGGCATTTTTCATCTGTGTTTCTATACGTTTTAAAACTTTAGGAAGTTCTTTAAGATCAAGTTTTTCATGCGCCAGTTCTTCTGCAACAACTTCTTCAATGTTTTTATTTGAACGAAGAGCTTCTAATAATGGATTTGCATGCCCCTTAATAATGGTTTTTGGCGTAATGCTATGTACCTTATTATATTCAGCTTGTACTTTTCTTCTTCGATTGGTTTCACTGATTGCTTTTTGCATTGAACCTGTAACTTTATCTGCATATAAAATTACTTTTCCTGCAGCATTCCTGGCAGCACGACCAATCATCTGAATCAAGGATCTTTCTGCTCTTAAAAACCCTTCTTTATCTGCATCCATTATACAAACAAGACTTACTTCAGGTAAATCAATTCCCTCCCTTAAAAGATTTACTCCTACTAATACATCAAATTCTCCAAGCCGTAAATCCCTTAAAATTTCTATTCTGTCCAGAGCTATAATCTCGCTGTGCAGCCAGCGTACTTTTAAATTTGCACCGGTTAAATATGCAGCTAAGTCTTCTGCCATTCTTTTTGTAAGAGTAGAAATTAAAATTCTTTCTTTTCTTTCAATACGTAATTTTATCTCATAAATTAAATCATCTATTTGTCCGTGTGTCGGTCTGACTTCCACTTCCGGATCCACAAGCCCTGTAGGTCTTACGATCTGTTCTACAATCCTTTCACTTATTTTTAATTCATAATCACCAGGCGTAGCACTTACAAAAATTACCTGATTAACCCTGTCCCAGAACTCATCTGGTTTCAAAGGTCTGTTGTCTTTTGCGCATGGAAGCCTGAATCCATAATCTACGAGTGTGCTTTTTCTGGATAAATCTCCATGATACATTCCGCCAATCTGTGGAACAGTTACATGTGATTCATCTATAATACATATCCAGCCATCTTTTCCATATTTTTTATTGAAGTAATCTACTAAAACCTTTGGTGGTTCACCTGGTTCTCTTCCTTCCAGTATTCTTGAATAATTTTCAACACCATTGCAATATCCTACCTCGCGTAACATCTCAATATCAAATTTCGTCCGCTGCCAGAGTCTTTGAGCTTCTACATTTTTCCCGTGTGATTTTAATTCCTCGGATCTTTCTTTTAATTCTTTGTTAATTTGCTTGCACGCTTCTTCTATAACTTCGTCATCTGCAATATAATGCTTTGCCGGGTAAATAGCTATTTCTTTAATTGTAGAAGTTACTTC
The DNA here is from genome assembly GCA_001784585.1 of Candidatus Melainabacteria bacterium RIFCSPLOWO2_02_FULL_35_15. Taxonomy (GTDB): domain Bacteria; phylum Cyanobacteriota; class Vampirovibrionia; order 2-02-FULL-35-15; family 2-02-FULL-35-15; genus 2-02-FULL-35-15. The sequence goes on from MFRN01000010.1 coordinate 33,107, forward strand.
ACCTGTCATCGGGTTAATCATAGTAAGATTTTCAATCTGCTCCCCAAAGAAACTGATTTTTAAGACCTCTTCTTCATACACAGGAAATATTTCCACGATTTCACCACGAACACGGAATCTTCCTCTTGTAAGTTCTATATCATTTCTTTCATAGTGAATATTTACAAAGTAATGTATAAGTTTATCCCGATCTATATTTTGTGCTTCTTTAATAGTGATGGCAGATTCATAATATAATTCCGGAACTCCAAGTCCATAGATGCAGCTTACTGAAGCTACAGCTACTACATCATCTCTTTCAAACAGCGATCTTGTCGTAGAATGTCTTAATCTGTCTATTTCTTCATTTACACTGGCTACTTTCTCAATATATGTATCAGTCTGTGGAATATAAGATTCCGGTTGATAGTAGTCATAGTAACTAATGAAATATTCCACAGCATTATCAGGCATAAAATCCCGAAACTCATTGCATAGCTGTGCTGCAAGTGTTTTATTATGAGCTATTACAAGGGCTGGCTTTTTAATCTCGGCAATTACATTTGCAACAGTAAAGGTTTTTCCTGAACCGGTTACACCCAGAAGTGTTTGATAACGTAATTTTTTTTCTATACCGTCTGTTAATTCTTTTATTGCTTTTGGCTGATCACCTGCCGGCTTAAAAGGGGATTTGATTACAAATTGTTGTGGTAAGGTTTTAGACATTATTTCCTGTAGGGACGCGATTAACTGAGCTTCTACATTGTAATATATTACGTATGATTACTGATACTGAAACAATCTCAGATTCTCAAACAACAACACTTAAAGATATTTTAAGGAATTTTACAGAAAGTAGTTCTCCTGTATTTCAGAGAGTTTTGAATTTGGTAAATGAAATAATGCTTGCTACTATTCATGGAACAAAATATTGTGAAAAATTATCTGCCAAAGAAAAAGAACAGCTGTCAAGGGAATTAACGGCATCATTCTTAAGTATGATTTTAGGTAAGTTTACAAAGAAAACATCATGATATGAAAATTTGATAAAATCAAAAGTAAATTATGACTATAGATCGACTAAAAGAGAATGTTTTAGAAAAAGAATTTAAAGCTTTTAAAAATAAAAATTTATCTTTACCAGGACTAAAAAACTTATATCTTTTTACTGTAAACCATAAGACTGCACCGGTAGCTATAAGGGAAAAGTTTTCAATTCCTGAATATCGGTTAATTGAAGCAAATCAAGCTTTAAAGAGTTATAAAACTCTGGAATCATTTGTTATTCTCAGTACCTGTAACAGAACAGAAATTTACTTTACATCAAATAACCTTGAGAGTGGCTTAAAAGATATATTTGACTTTTTAAAACAGTTTCTTGCTCTTGAGCTGAAAGTTGCAAAAGAATACAGTGCAGTTTTAAAAGAAGATAAAGTTGTAGAACATTCATTTAAGCTGGCAAGTGGGCTTGATAGTCTGGTCCTGGGTGAAATGCAGATTTTATCTCAGGTAAAATTTGCTTATTCGACAGCACAAAGTGAAAAAAATCTTGGTAAAACTCTGGAGCTTTTATTTCAAAGTGTAATAAAAACAGCTAAAGAAGTTCATCAAAAAACGAATTTATCCAAAAGCTCCCAGTCTATAAGTTCTGCTGCAGTTGATTTAGCCAATGATATTGCTGGCCCTCTTAAGACTAAAACAATAATGGTTCTTGGTGCAGGGAATATGGCAAAACTTGTTCTGGAACATATTTTAAAAATTGGTGGCTCAAAAGAAACAGTGGTATTAAACAAGTCGCCTCACAGAGTAATTGAATTCTCAGAAAAATATAAAATAGACAGATCATTTCCGTTTGAAGATATTTATAGTATTTTAAACGAAGTGGATATCTTAGTTTGTGCAGCAGGAGCACCGCATTTTATTGTTTTTGCTGAACAATTTAAACAGCTTAGAAAAGATCCAGATAAAGAATTATTTATTTTTGATGTATCGTTGCCAAGAAACATTGACTCTGAATTCGGGAAACTGCCAAATGTAAAACTTTATGATATAGACAGTCTTCAGGCAGTTTACAATATGACAATTTGTGTAAATAGTGAAGCTCTAATTCGGGCAGAAAAAATTATTTCAGATGGGACAAAAGCCTTCTATGAGCAGATTACAAATCAGGATGTGGATTCATTAATTAAAGATTTAAGAAAAAAAATTGAAGATATTAAAAAAGATAAACTTGCAAAACTAACTAATGATAAAACCTCTTTTACCAGAGAAGAGGTTGATTACATTGCCAGTAACCTGATAAATACTGTGCTTCATATGCCTGTTAAAACTTTGAAAGATTCACACTTACTTGGTTCTCGGGAAGATAAAATCCAGATTTTAAGAGATTTATTTGGGATTTAACCTGAGGCTTACATTGAATGATTAAATTTTTTTAAGGTTCATGACTGTGAAATCAAAATTAATTATCGGTACTCGCAGCAGCAAGCTTGCTCTCTGGCAGGCAAATCATATTAAAGAACAGCTTCAAAAACTTTTTTGTGATTTAGAAATTACTTTAAAAGAAATAAAAACAAAAGGTGATCGAATGTTAGGAATTTCACTTTCTAAAATCGAAGGAAAGGGATTTTTTACGAAAGAAATCGAAGATGCACTATTAAACAGTGAAATTGATTTAGCGGTACATAGCTTAAAAGATCTGCCGACAAAATTACCGGACGGGTTAAAGATTGGCGCAGTTTTAAAAAAAGAAAAGCCGCATGATATTTTAATTTCAAAAAATAAAATCAAATTTAAAGATCTGTCCGAAAATTCAAAAATCGGTACTTCCAGTCTTCGCCGAACTGCTCAGCTGAAAGCTGTGAGAAATGATTTGGAATATCTTGATTTACGCGGAAATCTGGATACAAGAATCAGAAAACTGGAAGAAGGTCAGTATGATGCCATAGTTCTTGCATATGCTGGTGTAAAAAGACTTGGCTTTGAAGATAAAATCACAGAGCATTTTAATCCGGAAGATATTCTGCCAGCAGTTGGTCAGGGAGCATTAGCTGTTGAAGTTAGAGACGATAATAACGAAATTGAAAAAATAATTTCAGGATTAAATCACAATGAAACTTTTTTAGCTTCAGTTACAGAAAGAACTTTTTTAGAAATATTACAAGGTGGTTGTCAGGTTCCAATTGGAGCTTATTCTGAAATTAAAGAAAATCAAATTACCCTTTATGGAATGATTGCAAGCCTGGACGGAAAAAAAATTGTTAAGAATAAAAATACTGGTAAATTAAAAATCAGTGAGTGTAAATTGATTGGAGAAAATCTTGCAAAAACGTTATTACAAATAGGTGGAAAGGAAATTCTTAAGGAAATTAATGTAAATAAGGCATTCTTACATATGATAATGTAATCTTGCGGAAAATCAAATGCAAAAAGAATCAACAATTTTGACTACTGACTGGTTTGAATCAAAGCCTTTATCCGGGAAAAAGATTTTAATTACCAGATCAAAAGAACAATCTTCTTCTTTTACTTCAAAACTAATTACTAAAGGAGCAAAACCAGTTCTATGTCCGTTAATAAGTTATAAGCTGATAGAAAAAGAAATTTACAATAAAAACATAATCAATAATATTTCAAATTTCGACTGGATATTTTTTACAAGCCAGAATGCAGTAAGATTCTTCTTTGAAATACTTGCTAAAAACTGTTATGATTCCCGGGCCCTGTCAAAGTGTCAGGTTGCAGCTGTTGGTTATAAAACCAAATCAGAATTAGGAAAATATAATATTAAAGCTGATTTTGTACCAAAGAGGTTTTCATTTGATGATCTTGTGGCTGAATTAGATGAAACAATAAATTTAAAAAATAAAAAGATTTTACATCCTGCCCAGACAGGGACTTGCTGTCGTAAGCCCCTGGAAAACATATATGAATGGCTAATCTATGAAGCAAATTTTATTGAAAAAATTGATGATGAAATAATAAATCAAATAAAAGAAGACATAGACATAATCACAGTATTCAGTTCAAATACAGCCAAACATTTTTACAGGTTGGTTGAAAAGTACAATCTTGCAGAAGTGTGCCGTGACATGCCCCTGTTAGCAACAATTGGTGATGAAACCTCAGGCGTTGTAAAACAATTATTTGGCAGGGTTGATATAATTGCAGAATCATTTACAGAAGATGGTTTGATTGAAAGTATGGAAAAATATTATGCAAAAGATAAATTTAAAATCCCGTCCACGTCGTCTTCGTAAAAATGAAGTGATAAGGAATTTGGTGCAAGAGACGATTTTATCGCCATCTCAGTTTATTGCACCGGTGTTTATTCATGAAGGGAAAGAACCAGAAATTAAAATTAACTCTATGCCAGGCATTTGTCAGTTTTCGCTTGATAGAGCGCTTAAACATATTGATGAGTTAACTAAAAACAAAATTAAATCAATAATCTTATTTGGGATACCCGGTTTAAAAGATAAAGAAGCAGTTTCTGCATGGGATGAAAAAAGTATTATCCAAAGAGCAAATAAAAAAATAAAAGAAAACTTTCCTGATGTACTTTTAATAAATGATACATGCCTGTGTGAATATATGGAACATGGGCATTGCGGTATTATACTTGGTAATGAAGTTTTAAATGATCCTACCCTAGAGATCTTAGAAAGAACTGCAATTTCACAGGCCGCCAGTGGGGCAGATATAATTGCACCTTCAGGGATGATGGATGGAATGGTAGCTGCTATCCGTAATGCGCTTGATCAAAATAATTTTCAGGATGTAGCCATTATGAGCTATGCAGTAAAATATGCCAGTGCTTTTTATGGACCATTTCGTGAAGCAGCAGAGTCAGCTCCGCAGTTTGGTGACAGAAAATCATATCAGATGAATCCTGCAAATAAACGTGAAGCTCTTCGTGAAGCATTGATTGATGAACAGGAAGGAGCTGACATTATTATGGTAAAACCAGCTATGCCTTATCTGGATATTATTTCACTGGTAAAAGAAAAAACCAATTTACCTGTTGCTGCATATAATGTCTCTGGTGAATATGCCATGATAAAAGCTGCTGCACAAAATGGCTGGATCGATGAAGATAAAATAATTTTAGAAATGTTAACCGGAATTAAAAGAGCAGGAGCAGATATTATAATTAGTTATTTTGCTAAGGATGTTAATAGAATTTTAAAAAGAGTCTGAACCTTGAAAAAAAACAAATATTTTTTATTCCTCTTGTTTCCCCTTTTTACAGTTACATCAGTTTTTTCACAGAGTAATCCTTTTTTTAATAACAATCAGCTAAAGCAAAATCCTTATTTATCAGCATCCAGATCTGTTCTGATAGTATTTGATGCTTCAAATAGCATGGAAGATAAAATTCGTAGTGAGACAAAAATCCATATTGCAAAGAGAGTCCTTGAAAATGTAATCACAAAGGCTGCTCCGGATATAAATATTGGACTTAGAGTTTATGGTGCAAGCAACCCTACAGGAAACCATTACATAGATTGCAATGATTCTAGGTTAGTTGTTTTACCAGGAACAAATAACAGAAGGTCAATAATTTCTGAAATTTACAAAATACTGCCCAGAGGTTTTACGCCAATTACATATTCCCTTTTGCAGGCAGTGCAGGACATGATTCCATATAAAGGAGAAAAATCAATTATTTTAATTAGCGACGGCTTGGAAACTTGCGAAGGTGATCCATGCCAGCTTGCTCAATCACTTTTTAATTCAAGGATAAACTTAAAAATTGATGTGGTTGGTTTTGGTGTAAAAGATGACCTGGCAGCACGGGAACAGTTAATGTGCATTGCGCTAAATACAAATGGTAAGTATTATTCTGCAGATAATGATGATGAACTTACACAGGGGCTTTCTGAAAGTATAAATAAATCAGTAAGTGGAAGAATAATCACTATGATTAACGAGCCACTTGAAGACCTGCCAAAATTACAATCTGAAAAATTAAATTTACAAAAAAAGAAATAGAATTAGGTGGTTCGATAAGAAATAACAGGATTGCCATCAGTAAGATCATTAAATCGATGTACAGATATATTTTTCCCTGTTCGATCTTGTATGGTTTGGAGCGTTTCAGGAGACATTAAAGTTTCAACATCGCTTTGTGCTTGCCTGGCTCGTGCAGTATATCTAAATCCACAGAAATCAGTGCTTCCCGGATTACCACAATGTATGTCTACTCTTGATTCATCGTTATTTATAAATTTTATAACCTCTCCTACTGCAAGTTGTGCAGCAATTTCAGGAGGAAAATGCTTGTCTTTTGCAAATACTGGTAAATCTATTTCAACCATTGGAGCAGTTAAATCATTAATAAATGAAACTGGCTTTGCGGGGAGCTGATATCTTGGAACAGGTGTTCTTAGACTAAGCGTTGTAATATCACCACGATTCATGTTTTTTATCTCCTAATTTGACCCTAGCATATGGAAGTTGCAGATTGCAAGAACATTAAAAAAATTTAATCTGACAGTTTAAAAATTTATTGTTTTTCAGGGTCTAAATTAAGATTTTACAGTCATTGCAGAAGTATTAAGTAAATCTTAAAATCTTCAATAACAGGGTTAGCTAAAAGCTTTTCACACATTTCCCTTGTGTCGGATTTTGCTTTTTCAAGGGATTCAGCTTTTACCTTAAAAACAATCTCTTTTCCAATCTTTACATCCTTTATATCTTTGTAACCCATTGATATTAAGGCTTTTTCAACCGCCTGCCCCTGTGGATCCAAAATATCCTGTTTTGGGAGGACCTGAACCCGGACAAAATAAACAGCCCTGTTATTGCGAGGAACAATAACATTTTTACAGCCTTCCTTTACCCTCTTTAGCATCTCCTGATAAGCACCTTCCACATTTCCAAGATCCTGCCTAAAACGATCCTTGTCTAACTTTTCATTTGTCTTCGCATCCCAGAACCTGAAATTATCAGGCGACAGTTCATCTGCTAAAAGTAAGGTTCCATCTTTATCAAAACCATATTCAAGTTTGAAATCAATTACTTTTATTCCAATTTTTAGAAAGAAATCCTTAAAAATCTCATTTGCCCTTAATGTTAACTCGGTAATATAATCCAGGGTTTTATCGTCGGTAATTTCCAGTGCATTTGTAATATAGGCTTTGGTCAAAAGCGGGTCATTAAGTTCATCTTTCTTATAACTAAACTCAACAATAGGAGCTTTTAATATTTTTCCTTCTGCAATTCCCAGTCTCTTACACAAACTTCCAGCAGCAGTATTTCTTACAATAACTTCGAGCGGAATAATTTTTACTTTTTTAATTAAAAGCTCATTTTCAGAAAGCTGTTTTATAAAGTGTGTTTTAATTCCATTTTGTTCAACCAAATTAAAAAGTAAAGCTGAAATTGTAGCGTTAACTTTACCTTTGTCATGTATCTCACCCTTTTTCTGGGCATTAAAAGCAGTAGCGCTGTCTCTAAAATAGGCCCGGAAGATGTTTGGATCTTCTGTTTCAAAGATATCTTTTGCTTTGCCGCTGTAAACAGGTTTTGTAGCAATTGGCATAGGAATATTTTAACGTAACTTTATCTGTCCACATCCGGCAGTATCACATCAAGACTACTAAATATTGCTACTGTATCTGCTACAGGATGCCCTTTGATTAACTCAGGCAAAACTGAAACATTATTAAAAGACGGTGAGCGCCACTTGATTCTATATGGAACTGATGTGCCATCTGCTATCAGATGAACACCGAGCTGTCCTCGCGGAGATTCAACTGCACTATAAGCCTCGCCAGGGCCACATTTGAAAGCTGGCGCTACATTTTTACCCTTTGCTGTAACCATTAAATCTTCTGCTTTATAAACAGGGTTGTCACCGCTGGTTAACTGGACTTTATTTTTTTCTAAATCTTCAGTATCTCCACCGGGTAATTTTTCTATGGCCTGTAAAACCAGTTTTGCTGATTCTCTCAATTCCTGGATCCTGCATTTGTATCTGGCATGAGTATCTCCGGAAGTTAATACAGGTACATTAAATTCGAGCTTGTCATAAATAGAGTATGGACTGTATTTTCTAAGATCAAGATCAAAGCCTGATGCTCTAAGGTTTGGGCCGGTTACACCGCAGCTAAGTGCTACTTTTGAATCTAAATATCCTACATTTTGAGTTCGTACCAGAAATATTGGATTTTTTGTAGCAATAGCTTCATACTCATCTACACATTTAAAAAACTCTTCATTAATCCATTTTTTTACTTTTTTTGTCCAGCCTTTTGGAAGATCTTTAAAGACCCCGCCGATTCTAATATAGTTAAACATCATTCTTTGACCGGAAATTTCTTCTAAGAATGAAAGTATTGCTTCACGATCACGGAACGTATAAAAAGGAATACCAGCCATAGCACCTAAATCAAGCATAAAGATTCCAAGCCAAAGTAAATGTGAAATAATCCTGTTTAATTCAGAACAAATAACCCTGATATACTCTGCGCGAAGCGGAACTGTAATACCTGCAATTTTTTCTACTGCCATTATGTACGCATGACTGTCAGACATTCCAGCCAGATAGTCCACACGATCTACAAGTGCCTGGTACTGGACATATGTCCTGTTTTGCCCAAGCCATTCCATTCCTCTGTGTAAATAACCAATAACAGGCTCACAATCCCTGACAATTTCTCCGTCTAACTTTAAAATTAATCTTAAAACTCCATGGGTAGAAGGATGCTGAGGCCCCATATTTATAACCATTTCATCAGTTTTAAAACTTTTTTCTGCTTTAATTGGATCCTTAACAATGGACAATTGATTTTCTCCCGTTCATACAACTCATATACAATATTTACTTAACTATCCTACCAAATAATTTTCTTTCAAAAAGATTACGTTATTAATCTATCCAATAAGTATAATTTTTTGCTAAAGTAAACTTAATAATTATGAGTAACCACAGCGTGCAGAGGATTGGATTATATCCGAATTTGTCCATTGTTCCTCCTGTAAGGCCACAACAAAAAGAATCTACAGAACCAACTACTCGGCCACAGCCTTTGGCAGTTACAGATACTTCGATACGCACAATACCTTTTCCACAAAGGATCAATACCAGATACAAATGTTTATTCTCTGAACACGATGACATACACGGTTTGTTAACTAAAATAGAAGATGTCTGGGAAAAAGGACTGTTATTTATAAATAAAGATGATCCGAATTCAACATTTTATAATGACTACTTAGATGATATAAGTCTGGTAGTAAAACAAAATGAGGACTATTTTAAGCAGCTTGATACTCTGGCAGGCACTAAAAATTCCTTTCAAAATGAATTCCAAAAACTAAGAAATAGACCTAATGTAAGTAAGCTTCAAAGAGCAGTTTTATTAACAGCGACTCTTGAAATGGCACTGCTTGGAATTCCACAAACGCCTGTGTTAGCAAATATAAATAACGGAAAAATCTCTAAAAATGATGCTGCACAACTTGAAGGTGAAAAAAAGAAAGAAACAAAGCCAAACGGCAAAAAACTAGGTGGATATCCACAGGAATTGCTTGCAGGGTGGTTTCTGGCAAAATTTATTTATCAAATTTCACCATCAGTAGATAATACAACACATTTTAAACATTCTCCGTTACTTCCTGTTAAAAAGAGATCCAAGGCAAAAGAAAATAATCATTACGAAACTGTAAGTAAGGAAATAGATATCCTTGCTCAAAATTTCCTGGTCTCAGTGCGATCATATAAAACCGATTTTACAGCACAACTTACTAATTTGTTTTTTATTGTTATTGATGATAAAAATCTGGGACTCAAAGACAATATTAAAAAATTGATCCTTGTAAAATGTGCTGACAACTCACAACAATTTTCTCCGGATTTTCAGGATAAAAACGAGCATAAAAGACACATTAAACAAATAATATTTGATGCAAGACAAGCAATAACAAATTATGGTTCATTATCCTCGGATAATGAGGCTATTCTGGATAAATTAATCTCTCCAGGCGGAGTTGAAGTATATTATATTCCTGCGCTGGATAATATAGATGATCTAAAATTATGGATCAGACAAAGACATAAATTAAATCAGTCTTGAAGTGATTCTTCTGCTAGTTCCATTGATTTTTGTCAAAATCCCATTTCAATGGATTATTCATAATATATTTTCGAATAGAATTTAATTCTTCTTCATTTCGGATTACGTGTTCATAATACCGGGGTTGCCATTGGAAAAATAATTTATGTTCATTACATTTTTTTGTTACCGCCGATTTAAATGAACGGATAATTGCGGATAATGAATTTGATTTTGGCGAAATGCGAGACATCATATTTTCCGTCGTAGAGACGTTGCATGCGGTAGAGACGTTGCATGCAACGTCTCTACGATGCGCCGCATTACAAATAATCACAATTCCATGTACATGATTTGGCATTACGACAAATCCATCCAATTGGGCATTTCCAAAATGATGTGGAATTTCATACCAATATTTCTGTACAATTTCTCCGATTTGTGACAGAATCATTTCCCCGTTTTTAATTTCACCGAAAACACATTCCCGATCTTTCACGCAAACGGTTATAAAATAGGCCCCATCTGCTCCATAATCCCAATAAGGCAATCGTATTGATTTGATCCTATATTTATTTTTAAATAATTCTTCCCTGCGCATGTCAGGGATATTATTTCATATCAAGATTAAAAACCATGTAACCTACGGTTACATGAAAAATTTATATGTAACCCAAATAGGATAAGGTACTAATATTACCTATGTTTTCTTAAAAGACTCAGCAACTGTGTTCTTTAAAATCTGAAATGCCAATCCATCATTTCCAGAATAACCTTTAAGTTTAGAAGGGAACCCAACTATTGATGATGCAGTATTACTTGATGATCCGAGAATTACACCTAACACCCCAAAGCCAAAAGCAGGAAGTAACCCTTTAAATTTGTGTTCTGATACAGCATATGATCCAATTCCAAGCAATGCACTTGCACCAGCTACCCCCCATCCACCTGTATTGTTTAACCAACCATCCTCAAATTCCATTTTTAAAAACTTGCTGACAAGTGTTCTTTTTGCAAATGCTGCTAGCGTAGCTCCAAAACCAACACTACCAATTCCATTGAGTATTCCTTTTGTAAGGTCATCCCGGATAAGATATAATCCTCCTAATGATATAAGTCCTCCTATTCCAAGAGCAACATTTCTTAAAGTACCGTTTAATGCCCAGTGAACCAATCTACCACCCCATATAATTTTTTTATCATTAGGCAATAAAGCTTTAAGTTTTTGATGTTTGTAAATTAATCCTAATAAGCTTGAAACATCTTTCTGTTCAATACTATTTAAAATGCTACTAATATCTTTTTCACCTTCCTTCAGAAGTGAATGTACAACAGCTAATTTTGCTATCTTATGCAGTGATGGATTGCTTATAATAGCTTTAATAACCTGTTCATCTTCTAGCAGTGCTTTTACGGCTTCCTGTGATATCTCTGACGGTACACTGGAAGTTATTCCGTCTTTTACTTTTTGAAGACTTAATATCTTAAGAAAAATATCCGGATATTTTGAAAGCACTTTAACTAGATCTTCAACATCTTCTTCACCAATTAGTTTTACTAAGTCCTCTTTTTCTAATGAGCCACCTGCTGCAAAATGATTACATATTTTTTGTTGTAGCTTTCCAACTGCTGGTTCATTAACTATCTGTTCAATTAAATCTCCACTGTTTCCAACAATTGCTAAAACCTCTTCAGGTATATCAGCTTTAGTAGCAATAAGTTTTCTTGTGTTTTCATTTTGTAAAATACTGATGCCTTTTTTTGCAAGTTGCCCATATCTTGATGCTGGAATGTCTCCAAGTACCTGAGCTACAATTGGCAGGACAGCTTTAGCATCTACATCATTACCATTTGCTGCTGCAGTTACAAGGGAACTAGCTGCATCAAAAGAATCTTTAGAAATATGTGATAAAAGTCCAATTAAAGGAACTGCAGCAATAAGATGAGAATAATCTTGAACATATGTATATAAAGCACTGGGAAGTTCTACAAGCTCTTCCCTTACTGCTTGACGTAAATTATCATTCAATCCGTGTGTGTATAAGATGACTAAATCAGAAATTTTAGAAGTTAATTGGATGCAATCTTTTTTGTACTGTTTAATCTCATCACCAGTAACCACATTTCTATTAGATAATTCAACAGCTTCTTTTTCAATTCCCTCAATTGCCCCTGGTGCTTCTTCCTTTATTCTTTGAAAGACCTGCTTCATAGTGTCTTCATGTGGCATTTCACCATTGCAAAATGTACTTGCTCTTCTTTTAAAAGTTTCATAATCTTGTTCTATTACTTCTTCTCTAATGAATCTGGTTATTTTGGGAAGAACTACGCCTGATATTATTTTGGTTGCTCTTATAGTAGCTATCTCACCATCAATTTCACTTAATCCATTAAGTGCAGACTCAACCGCAGATCGTGTAGAAGTATGCCTTAATTCTTTCAGTGTTCTTAATCTGGTCGAAAAATATTTTCTAAACCTGTTTATCTTTTCATGATCTAAGTTTGAATCAGTTGTAGGAGTTGCTTCTACAGGATTACTAACAGTAAAGAAGTTGCTAGCTTCATCTATAGTGCTATCAATATTACTTAGTGAAAGTCTGTTTAATAAACTTGATCCTAGAGCTTTTGTATCACCATTGTAAAATTGCGATATCAGCTTTTGCCTTAGTTCAAAGTATTTTGTAAAATATCCTTCAGCTTGTTCAGTGCTCCCCAGTGGCAATCTTGTAAGCCCTTTAAACTCTTGTGCCACTTGATTTTTAATTACAGAAGAG
>MFRN01000011.1:0-35165 GCA_001784585.1 Candidatus Melainabacteria bacterium RIFCSPLOWO2_02_FULL_35_15
AAGAAAAAAATTATGAATTGTTTTTATCTGCGTATGAATTGTGTATGAATTAAGTTACAAATGCTTTGAGAGAATTAATGACATGGCTCTTTCAACCCATGTTTTATATTTTGGATTAATAAGCCTGTTTAATTTGTTTGAGCCAAATCTAATTACAGCAATTCCACCAGCTCCAATTAATATTGCAATTAAACCTTCACTTCCAATATTAGGTATTTTGTCTGATTTAGCTATAATAGCAAATGCATGATTTCTGATCTGTTTCATTGTTAAATCAAATTCTGCTCCCTGGGAATCTATAATAGTAACAATGTGTTCTCCATCTACTTTTTTACAGCCTTTTACTGTGTAAACATGAGTTGGTAAAAGATCTTCTTCTTTACTGGCTTTCCTTGGAGAGAGCTGGTTTGTTATTTCCGGGATAGCAGGAGTTGTTAGGCTTGCCAGCATAATTAACTTTGGAGCTGAAAAAGTGTTTTGAGGAGAATGGCTGTTTCCTTCTGACGTTATTTCCTCTGCTAATTTTCTGGTCGTTTCTATAAATTGTTTTGCTTTTTCTTCCGAATAAGTGTACCTTTCTTCCTGTGTAAACCACTCCAGGAATTCTGATAAGTCTTTTTTAATATCTTCTAATTGAGGGTTATTAAATTTGATATTTGACGTCGTAATCTTTGTCAGGGATTGATTAGCATTACTAAACAGTTCAATTAGTTCTTCATCAGATAATGATGTTGTAAGTGGTGTACTGTGACTTTCTTCTGTAAGGAGTATTGCAGTTGATGATGGTAACCAGCTTGGTATTCCACCGTACGGCACAGAAGCTTTGTTAAGAGCATACGTGAAAATAGGTAAATAGAGCTGGTTACCTTTTACATGTGACGGTATTATTTCTTTCGGGCTCATCCATTCTTTTATAATCTCGAAGGAAATGGGAACAGTACCATCATTTAATTTAACATTTACACTTAATTTTAGATTCTCTTTTGATAAATTGAATTCTGTCACAGTGACTTTGGATTTTAAAATTTGGGGACCTTCAGGAGTTAGTAAAAGTGACTGGATATCAGCCATAACCTGGCAATTAGAACGTCCTGCCTGAATTAAGTCATATGGATTCGGACCACTTTTTCCCCACAACATTTGACTTGCAACATCAATTTCCTTAAGCAATATAATTTCATCTTTATATTTGTCACTATTTGCTGCTCTTAGTTTTGATATTAATGTTTTTATTTCTATAGATTCATCAAAAAGAGTATTATTAGAATTTAAATCTAAATCTTCAGTTTTAATACCGGCTTCTTTAATAGCTTGCTCGATTTTGCCATAGTCCCGATACTGTGAAACAAACATATCTACAGAGCTTCCACTAAGAGTTTTTTGATTTTCTAAGCTGCTTGAACAAACAGGCGTTGGCTGCTTTCCTGCTAACCTAAAGAGATCATTAACAACCTTTGAGCTGCCGGGTGTTTTTATTGCTGCATAAGTCAATAAACCTAAAATTCCAGCCCACCTGAATGTTTCAATTCCTACTCTTGCAGATTTTTTTACAATCTGTTTTATGTCCTCAGGTGCTACTACACCGCCTTGACGTACAACTCTAGGTATTAACATTGATTTTTTTAAACTTAAATATAATTATATAAGACAATTTTGAAACTGTTTAGGATATGGTTATTTTCTTACATAATGTTCTTTTTATACTTATATATCTAGCTGGAGGCGGATTTGAACCGCCGACCTATGGGTTATGAATCCATCGCTCTCACCAACTGAGCTATCCAGCCATTTTTATAAACGCTCATTGATTTCCTTTAGCTTGTAAGCAACAAAGCATCATTTATTATAACTAAAATGCAGAATTTTTATTTAAAATAGGAATTGTTGCCTAATATGACCAATAAATTAGAAAATTTGAATAATACCATGAAAAATGTTTTTAAAGGTTTTTTTATTTTAATTATTTTCTTTTTTCTTTTCTTTGCAGTTAATTTATTTATTTCAATACAAAAAAACAAATCTAAGTCTGCCTATGATGCCCTGACTTCTGAATATGAAAAGTCACAGCTAAAACTTCAGGACACAAGAACTCATAGCTGGAGTGGAGCAGAAAAAAAGAAGTAAAAACTGTTATTCCCCTAATGCAGATTTAACTCTCAATTTGGTAGTCCAATTAACCAGCATTATTGCACACCATACAAGGAGTGAATGCAATGCAAATCCTTTGTATAAGGTCTTAGTATGAAGATCCTCTGCTTCTTTATGAAATTGCTCTTTTGTCTTTTCATCCATATCTTTACTATCTTTATCTACCCTGTTTAATACCTGATGAATTCTTGCCGGCTCAGGACATAAATATTTCAGATTCTCCCAGAAATCTTTTGTAACAATATCCTTAGGTCTTATACATTCTTCACTAACCAGAATTCCCTCTTTTACCTTATATTTATTTGCTAAGTACTTATCTGCATTTTTTGCTAATATTCCATTTGTTATTCTATGACCAAGCCACCAGGAAGGAAGTATTGTAAAAAACTTAAAGATTCTTTCAACTCTCTCATACCAGCCCTGAGTTGTAATAAAAACACCAAGCCACTTTGGCACTGAAGTGTAAGTAAATAAAAGACCAAGTTTTGGATAAACTCCGTGAGTCATATCTAACTGACTGTCAATCAATGAGAGGAACCTGTTATTTTGTACCTTATTTTTGTCTTTGGTTTTATTAAGAAAAATTGTGTTTAAGACAGGTGACAAAAGGATAGAGCTTACACCCCCAATCTTTTGAAACCAGTTTAATTCTCCACCTTCGCCAATCTTACTGCTATCTGAATCACTTAAATAACCCATAGTCCCAGTAAATCTACCCTTCTGCAAGATATACTTTCTAAAAAATCTTAAGCTAAGCCCAAAACTTCCCCAAACTCCACCCTCAATTAAACTTTCTCCAAGTATTACAGCTTTTTTTAGCCTGTATATTTTATCTCTTTGTGCTTCTGACAATTTGCATCTTTTACAGAAATCTGTTATTTCATCTGCCTGCAAAGAATGGTATTCAGCCTGTTTTTCTTTATTTTCCATATTCTTATACAGCTCAGAAATTCTTCTTTGATCGCTTGGTTCTTCCTCAAGGATCCTTCTTAAGCCTTTCTCTAGCTGGGTTTCATTAGTTAACTCAGACATTTGAAATCTTAAATAATTAACAGCATCTTTTTGCTCTTCTTTTGATAGGATAGATTTGCCTGCTAATTTCCCGATAAATGATGTAATTCTTGGAGCAAGGAAAATCATTACCGTACCAATACCAGCTTCCCAAAAAGCTTCCATAAAATTCCAAAAATTTCTAAATGCTGCAGCTGCTAAAACAGGTATATCAAAAGCTGATAAATCTAAAGCCAGTCTGTAGGTTGACTCACGCGAATCAATTATCTTTGCATAGTTTTTAGCTAAGCTTAAAAATCTATTCCATCTGGATTGCGTGTTTGGATTTGTTGCTGAAATAGGAGTCATGTTAAAAATATTTTTTATAAAAACTAAATTAAAGTCTGCTAATAACAGCAGTCATTTATTTTAGGTATTGTATTATTTTGTCAGGTGCAATTGGTTAATTTTATATGTATCTCGCTATTTGTTTTAGGTTTTTTTAATGTTTATAGACAGAAACAATCTCTAATTTTGTCAGCTCTCTTAACTCATTTTCAATATCTTTTGCTTCTTCATGGGTTAATGTCTTAAGTGGTTTAGTGGAAAACTTTATTTTTTTTGCATCTTCTCCATGTGCACCCCTGGTTATTATGTCCCAGCCACCTGGATATGGCCTGGTAGGAGTATTCAGGGCTACTTCATCAGGTTTTATTTCATTTAATAATTTTGCCAGCTCTTTGACTTGATTTTTATTTTGTGGCATAAACATGGTTTGAATTTGCAGAAGGGGCTTGCCATGGCAAGCCTTTACAATATCTTTTTTTAGTTTTTGTATACCGGACAGAATCAAATTAAGATTTATGCCTTCTGCCGGTCTGTTAATCGCCTGTAGAGTTTTGTCGTCCGGTGCGTCAAGCTTTACTGAAATCAAATCAGCATCTAAAACATCAGATCTTACCTGAGGATCATTAAATAAAGTTGCATTGGTTAAAATGGCAATTGGTTTTTTTGTAATTTTTTTTATTTCAGAAATTACTTCTCCAATATTTATAGCTAAAGTAGGCTCACCGCTCCCGCTGAAAGTTATTACATCTGCATCTTTCCATTCGCTTGTTTTGAAATCTTCGAGAATTTTTTTTGTGGGGACAAAAGATTTTCTTTCTTTTGTTATTCTTTGAATAAAACCAAGCTGACAATAAGTACAGTTAAAAGAGCAGGTAGAAGGATCCATAATTAAGTCAATTCCTAAGGAACTTCCTGCTCTCCAGGAATTGACCGGACCATATACAGATGAAATACTTGTTGTAGGGTTGTTTTGCATATTTCTAATTGTAATGATATCATTTACATTTATCTCATATGAATCCACCCAGAATTGTTTCCTGTTCCCCTGCTCACAGTGAAATTATTTGTTTATTAGGCAGGCAAGATTTAATTATAGGTAAAACAGCCTACTGTGATTTTCCGAAAGATTTATTAAAAGAAAAACCCATAATTGGTTCATGGATAAAACTTAATTATGAATTAATTGAAAAATTAAAACCGGATTTAATTATTACAAACAGTATTGTTCAGGAAAAGGTAGCTATAAAACTGAAAGAAACTGGTTTTAATGTTTATCATTCTGATCCGTTAACCTTAGAACAAATCTATGCAGATATTCTGGAAATCGGAAAAATAGTAAATAACAAAAACCATGCGGAAGAATTGGTTGAAAATATTAAAAGCCAATTAAATGAGATTAAACAAAACAGTCCTTCAAAGATTTTAAAGCCAAAAGTTTATATAGAAGAGTGGCATGATCCTCCTACAATTTCAGGAAACTGGATTCCTGAGCTTGTACAAATTGCAGGTGGGGATTATGGACTAATGAAAGCAGGCAAAAGAAGTAAACCCATCAGCATTGACAAGCTTTTTGAATATAATCCCGAAAAAATAATTATTTCCTGGTGTGGATTTGGTGAAAAGGTAGACACAATACAGGTACTAAACAGATCTGGCTGGGATTTACTAAATGCAATAAAAAATAAACAAATTTTTGTGGTTGATGATAACCTTTTAAACAGGCCAGGAGCAAGAATAGTTGAAGGAGCAAAAAAATTACAGGAAATATTTTTCAGCAAGGTACCTGCAAGATAATTTAGGATGAAAACAAAAGATATATTAAGAGCTATTCCATTGGGTGGACACGGTGAAATTGGAAAGAATTCATGGATTCTTGAAAGTAAGGGTGAAATCTTAATTATAAATTTCGGAATGATGCTCCCTGGTTTTGATTTGACAGGAGTAGATTTGATTTTGCCAAGCGCAGCTTATTTAAGCGAAAACCAGTCACAAATAAAAGGATTGGTACTGACTTCTGCTCATGATGATTCTTCCGGCGGAGTGTTTTACCTTTTAGATAAAGTAAAAATTCCAAAAATTTGGGGTTCAAAACTTGCTCTGGAAATGTTAAAGTCTCAGATTAAACATATAACCTTACCGGAATGTGAAGAGCTTGAGCCAAGAAAAGAATTTAATGCAGGAGAATTTAATATTCTTCCTGTAAGAAATACCTCTGTGCTTTCTGATACATATGGATTATATGTTAAACATTCTACCGGAAATGTTTTATACACTGGTTCTTATAAGATTGATCAAACTCCTCTTGATGGTAATCTTCTGGATTACTATACTTATTCTAAAGCCGGGGAAGATGGCGTAGATCTTTTGATTAGTGACTCTACAAATATTGAAACACCCGGATACTCACAATCAGAGCGCTCTATAACAAAGAAATTTGATGAAATTTTCAAAGAATCTGCTTCCAGAGTAATTATTGTTAGTTATGCAAACAATCTGCATAAATTTCAAATTATCTTTAAATCAGCACAGAAAAACGGAAAAAAAGTTTTTCTCTCCGGAGAGTACCTGGTAAATAAGGTTCACACAACAATTGATGCAGGTTTTATGGATTGTGATAAGAAATTATTTGTACAGGAAAAAGATCTTGAAGGTTTAAAAGATAATGAAGTCGTTATTCTGGCTTCAGGAAAGTATGGAGGATTTTTATCTGCCTTAATTAGCATTGCAAAGCAGGAACATCCTCAAATTAAAATAAAACCAAAAGATATTGTAGTAATTAGCTCTAATCCTCCACCAGGAACAGCCAGAATACTTGCTCATACAATAGATCAGTTTTTTGTTCAAAAGGTACAGGTCATTGGAGGACGCGGACAAGGAGTACACGCCTCAGGTCATGCTGCGCAGGAAGAAGCAAAATTTATGCTTACTGTTGCCAAACCCAGGTCATTTGCTCCTTCGCATGGCGAGGAAAGACAGCTTGTCCAGTATGGAAATATTGCAGAGATGATAGGGGTTAGCGCAAACGATATTCATATTTTAAAAAATGGTGATGTTCTTGAACTAAGGGAACAGGTTGCAAGGATAGCAAATAAAATACCAGCTCAGTCTATTTACTATAACCAGGCACAAAAACTGGACATAGATGAAACCACCATGAAAGAAAGAATGACATTGTCTGAAGAGGGAACTATAACTATAGCGCTTGCTCTGGATAAAAAAAGAAATATAATTGCAGGCCCTGAAATTTTAGCTGAAGCCTGTTCCTTTGCAAAAGGAAAAGACTGGAGAGCATTTTGTCTCGGGACAATAGAGTTGATAAAAGATTCAATAAAGCAGGCAGTTGAAAGAGAAGAAAAGGAAATTTTAAGTTTAAAATCAATTATTAGGGATGTAGTAAATAAAAGTGTTTTAGAGCTTATTAACAGAAGGCCTTTAATTAATGTTTCAATACAGGAAATATGTCAGAAGATCGAGATAAAAAAATAGCTGATTATTTTTCATGGACGCATCCTTTTGCAGTAGCTGTATATAACATTTCAAAAGAGTTTAATATCGGTTCTCTGCTTAGAACAGTACATTGTGCTAAAGGCAGGGAATTTTTTTTAATTGGAGATAAAAGTTACAACACTTACGCAGCTGTTTCCAGTGACAAATGGACAAAAGTGAATTATTTTGAAAACCTGGATGATTTTCTTTTATTTGTAAAAAGCAGTGATTATAATCTGATTTTAGTTGATCAGTCAGAAAACTCAGAGTCTTTGTTTGAATTTAATTATCCGGACAATCCTTTATTTTTCCTTGGGGCTGAAAAAGGCGGATTGCCGGCATTGCTTAAAGAAAATGGTGGCTTTCCTGTTCTTGAAATACCTCAATATGGGTTAGTTCATTCATTAAACTTATCCTGTTCAGGAAGTATTGTAGTATATCATTATTTGTATAAGCTATATATGAAAAATTTGACTGCAAACAAATGAAAGATCCCTATTTAAAACCTGTAATTTTTGGTGGGTTATTAATTACACTGCTTTCAGTTATTTTTGCCCCGGCTATTTTTTTATGGGCAATAACAGGAGGCTATGTGGCTGTCAGAATTGCAAATAAAATCACCAAAGAAATTATGTCTATGAGAGATGGTCTTTTTTTAGGTTTATTTTCAGGCATTACAGGTGGAACCTGTTTAGATATTCTTACTTTAGTTTCTTTCAGATCAACTGATAATCAACGCATGCTGATTAGGACACTGGAAAAAAATTGGCCAAAAGAAGCAGGTTCTGCGCCAAATTTTCCGGAGTTATTACCTGCTTTGTTTTTAACTACCAGTATTTTTGTAATTGTTATTGCTGTATTATTTGCTGTAATTGGTGCCTATGGCGGGATCTTAGTATCACGCCGTAAGATCTCGTAAAGGCGTGCCATGGCATGCTTCTACGAGATCTTTAATTTGCCGTTTTTTTCTACATCTTTTTTTGTGTTTTTATTTTCCAGCAAGATTTCCAGTTTTTTAAGTTCTTCATCCAGCAGTGGCATTATTTTTTCAGCTCTGTCTCTTATCGATCTTGTTTCTAAAATAATCTGTTTTTCATCATAAGAGCATGTCAGATTTGTAGCAATTAAAAATAAAAGTTCATCAGGTTTAGCCGGGAGTCTTATCTTTTTTGAATGTTCTTCTTCGGATATTAAATCAAAGATTTTTAAAGCTTTTGAAGCCAGTCGTTTAATCTGTTTTAAAGATAAGCTTAATTCATTGTCGACTTTTACATCTGTGTCCTCATAAGATTTAATTTCTGCTATATGATACGGCTCCTCGGTTATAAAATTTATTATTTCAAACCGCTTCCTCCCTTCAGTAAATATATTCATCATTCCTTCTTCTAAATTTTCTATGTCTATAATCTCTACTATAGTGCCTACTTTTGCATACACGTCATTTTCTCTTGCAAGCACAATTCCAAATTTTTTGTTTGCTTTTAAGCAGTCAGAAATAAGATTTTTATACCTTTCTTCAAAAATATGAAGAGGCAGGTTCATTTCCGGAAACATAACTATTTCCGGTATCGGAAAAATTGGCAATATATTCTTACTTTTAGCCAAGTTGCATATACCGAGTAGCTATTCTATATTATTTTACCGGTAAAAGTAAACTAATTTGTTTTAAAACCTCACTAATTGTTAGGTTTGTACTGTCTATTACAATTGCATCATGCGCCTTTGATAATGGTGAAATTGTTCTTGAGCTGTCTATATTATCGCGCTTTTGTATTTGTTTAATCAGCTCAGTTGCTGAGATCTTTTCGGAAAGTTTTGTTAAATCTTTTTTTCTTCTTACAGCTCTAATATACGGTGATGCGGTTAAATAGATTTTCAACTCTGCGTTTGGCAAAACCGTAGTCCCAATATCCCTTCCGTCCATAACAACAAACTGGTCTTTGGCAAGTTTTTTTTGTCTTTTTACCATTTCTTGTCGGATATTTTTTTTAGCTGATACTTCGCTTACACTTTTATTCACTATTTGTGATCTGATCTTTTTTGAAATGTCTTTATTATTTAAAATCACTATATGACCATTCTTGTTTTTCCTGAAGTTAATTTTTATTTTTTTCAAATGGCTTTTAATTATTTTTTCTGATTTGTTCAGAAGATTCTTCTCGGTCAAATATAAGGTTACTGCGCGATACATTGCTCCGCTGTCAATGTATAAAAATCCCAGCTCCCTGGTAAGTAATTTTGCAATTGTACTTTTCCCCGAACCTGCCGGACCGTCAATCGTTATTTGATAGTGATGAGTTTTAGATTTAAGGTACTTCAATGTTATCTATTAGCCTTACTTTTTTGATTTTTGCTGCAATTAAATAATAAAATCCGTGTTTTGTATCATTGTGTACATTAGCTAAATTTGTTTTATCTTTAGCCTCAAAATATTCCACCTTGATTTCAGGAAAATGAGAAAGAAATATAAGGCTTTCAAGAATAGCTTTATTTAACGGAAAGATTCCACTTCTGGTATTTCCCCTGGCTAATTTTAAGGCTTTGTACAAACTTGCTGCAATATTTTTTTCATCCGCAGATAAATATTTGTTTCTTGAGCTGTATGCTAATCCTGTGTGTTCCCTTACAATAGGACAGGATTGAACAGTTACAGGCAAATTAAATTCTTTTACAAGCCATTTAATAATATAGAGCTGCTGTAAGTCTTTTTCTCCAAAATAAGCAAAATCAGGTTCTATTATGTCAAAAAATCTTTTTATAACAGTTGCAACACCACTAAAATGATTTTCCCTGGTTTTCCCGCAAAGTATATCGGCTAATTCACAGGGAGGCGTAATTAAGTTTCTTTTGACAGATTCTATATCAGGATATATTTCATTAATTTCCGGTGCAAATACAAAATCCACATTATTTTCTTCGCAGGTTTTCAAATCGCTTGCTAAATCTTTTGGGTATTCACTGAAATCTTCATTTGGCCCAAATTGCAGAGGATTTACAAATATGTAAACTATGATTGTTTTGCATTCACTCTTAGCTGTCTGAATCAGGGAAATATGTCCTGCATGTAATGAGCCCATGGTCGGAATCAATGCTAACGGCTTTGCAGATTTGGCAATTACATTTTTTATATCCTGAATTGATTTAATTAATGATGTCATATGATAAATTAGGATAACATAAGGACGTAATGTATATGCTCAAGTTACTGGAAAAATTATTCGGTGAAAATAATGAAGCTAAAGTAAAGGCTGTTCAGCCTTTACTTGAAAAAATAAACAGCTTAGAATCAGAAGTATCAAAACTAACAGATGATGAACTTAAAGCAAAAACTCCATATTTTAAAAACATAATAGATAATAAGCTTAAGGGTGTCGAAGATAAGTTGCTGGTAGCTGAAGATACTCCTAAAATCCCCGGAATCATTAGAACAGCAAGGGACAAGGCTACATTTGAAGTTCTGGGTGAGATTTTACCTGAAGCTTTTGCACTGGTTCGGGAAGTTTCAAAAAGAGTTTTAAATATGAGACATTTTGATGTGCAGCTTATGGGCGGTATTGTTCTTCATGAAGGTAAAATAGCTGAAATGAAAACCGGGGAAGGTAAGACACTGGTTGCTACATTGCCGGTTTATTTAAACGCTTTGTGCAGGCGTGGTGTTCATGTAGTTACTGTAAATGATTATCTTGTAAAACGTGACGCTGCCTGGATGGGGAAGATTTACAACTTTTTAGGAATGAGTGTCGGGCTGGTTATCCCCCATCAAAAGAAAGCAGAAAAATTACTGTCTTATAAGGCTGATATTACTTATGGTACAAACAATGAATTTGGTTTTGATTATTTAAGAGACAATATGGAAACAAATTTAAAAAACTGTGTTCAGAGAGATTATTTTTATGCAATTGTAGATGAAGTAGACAGCATTTTAATTGATGAGGCCAGAACTCCGCTTATTATTTCAGGTATGCCTACCCGCAGCCAAAGAGAAATTTACATTACTATGGCAAAACTTTCTTTGAGACTTAAAAGAGGAAAAGATAAGGATGATCAAAACTGTGATTACTGGGTAGATGAAAAAGCCAGAAATGTGGTTTTTACTGATAGTGGAATTAAAAATGCCGAGAAATTACTTGGTATTGATGATTTATGGGATATACGTGCAAACCTGGCCCATAATTTATTGCAGGCATTAAAAGCAAAAGAACTTTTTAAAAGAGATACTGATTATGTGATTAAGCCTAATCCGGAAAATAATAATAAGCTGGAAGTAGTAATTGTAGATGAATTCACAGGAAGACTGATGATGGGACGTCGTTGGAGTGATGGTTTACATCAGGCTATTGAAGCTAAGGAATCAGTGCCGATTCAGGAAGAAACTCTGACTCTTGCCAGTATTACCTTTCAAAATTTATTCAGACTTTATCCAAAGCTTGCAGGCATGACTGGTACTGCTTATACAGAAAAGGATGAGTTCAGAAAAATCTATAATCTCGATGTAGTTACTATTCCTACCAATAAGAAAAATATCAGGGAAGATATTGATGATCAGGTTTACAGGACAGAAAAATATAAATTTTATTCCTGTATTGAGGAAATAGTAACAACTCATCTTAGTGGCAGGCCTGTACTGGTAGGAACTGTAAGCATAGAAAAATCAGAATTAATTTCCGAGATGTTGTCAAAGCCCCAGACAATGACAAAAGTTATGCAGGAAAACGCACAGAGAGTTTTAAGAATTTTAAAAGAAAGAAAAATCAATAATGAACAAACCGAAAAATTAGTAAAACTCTTGGACAGACCGGGAAATTTAAAAGATGCTGATATTAAACCAATTATTGAACAGCTTAAGAATACATATAAGGATAGTGAACTTGAGTTTATTCTGGACAGGTTTGAATCTTCAGTGGTAGTAGTAGAAGCAGTTAGAAATAAAATTCCCCACAATGTTTTAAATGCTAAAAACCATGAGAAAGAAGCTTATATTGTTGCTCAGGCAGGAAGATTCGGAACAATTACAATTGCTACAAATATGGCCGGTCGCGGTACAGACATTATCCTGGGTGGAAATCCGGAATATTTAACAGCAGAGGCTGTGATGAAATTTAAATTAGACCAAAACAGTCAGGAGTATAAAGATAAGTGGAAAGAATTATTCAGGAAATTTAAAGATGAATGTGAACAGGAACATGAAAAAGTAGTAGAACTTGGCGGGCTTCATATTATAGGTACTGAAAGGCATGAATCCAGAAGAATAGATAACCAGCTTCGGGGAAGAGCTGCCAGACAGGGAGATCCGGGTTCTACCAAATTCTTTTTATCTCTGGAAGATAATTTAATGAGAATCTTTGGAGGAGAAAAAATTTCTCAGATTATGACTTTTCTTAAAGCAGAAGAAGATTTACCTATTGAAGCCAAGATGGTTACGACAGCAGTGGAAGGAGCACAAAAGCGGGTTGAAGCTCATAACTTTGATCTTAGAAAACATGTTCTGCAATATGACGATGTAATGAATACCCAGAGAGAAGTAATATACAGAGAAAGAAGAAGAATATTAGAAGGTGCAGATATAACCGATTCGATCCTTGAAATGATTGATATTCATATGCAAAATATTTTATATGCCCATATAAATCCTGAAACTCCGTCAGAAAGCTGGCAGGACGAAGCTTTGCCAAATTTGTATAAAGCTCTACGGGCAGATTTTCCTGTATTAAATAACACTGTAACTATTGAATCACTTAATTCCGGATCTTTTAATGAGCTAAAAGAGATTTTAAATCAAGCCGGGTTAGATGCATATTCTATTAAACAAAAAGATTTAGGACCTGAAAATATAAAAGAAATTGAACGGCAGATTATGCTTCATGTAATTGATTCTAAGTGGGTAGATCATCTGCATAATATGGATGCTTTGCGTGATGGCATACACTTAAGAGGCTATGGTCAAAAAGATCCGTTAATGGAATATAAAAAAGAGGCCTTTGACATGTTTGAACAGTTACTTATAGATGTAAAACGTGAAGCAGTGGTATTGCTTATGCATGCACAGATTGAAGCGGTAGAAGGTAACAGTGAGCAAGGTGAAGAAAATCAGGAAGATGAAGAAATCAGAGTTTGAGAAAACTCCCTGGTTACAAAATCAGTACTAAAATCACCGGAAATAAACTTTGGATGTTCCAATACTTTCAGGTGAAACGGAATAGTAGTATGAATTCCTGTAATTGCAAACTCATCCAGTGCTCTAATGCCACGTTTTATAGCAAGGCTTCGATCACGATCCCAGACTATTAACTTTGCAATCATAGAGTCATAATACGGCGGGATTTCATATCCGGTATAACAATGACTGTCTACTCTTACGCCAGGCCCACCAGGGGCTATGTATCCGTCAATTCTTCCGGGTGATGGTGCAAAGTTTTTATCAGGATCTTCTGCATTTATTCTAAACTCAATTGCATAATTATTAATTTTAATGTCATCCTGTTTTAACCAGAGCTTTTCACCAGCTGCTATTTTTATCTGAGCTTTAATCAGATCTATATTAGTGACAGCTTCAGTAACAGGATGTTCTACCTGAATCCTTGTATTCATTTCCATGAAATAAAAATTTTTACTTTCTAAGTCTAATATAAACTCAATCGTACCTGCATTTCTGTAATTAATTGATTTTGCAGCATTTACTGCATAACGTCCAATTTTTTCTCTTAGTGCATTATCGATATGAAGACTGGGTGCCTCTTCCAGTAATTTTTGATGACGTCTTTGTACCGTACAATCTCTTTCCCCCAGGTGGATTATACTTCCATATTCATCAGCTAATATTTGTACTTCAATATGTCTTATTTTAGTTATGTATCTTTCCAGGTATATTCCTGCATTTCCAAAAGCATTGTTTGCTTCCTGGGCTGCAGAGTCAATGCTTGAAATTAACTGCTCTTCGTCATGTGCTACCCGCATTCCTCTCCCGCCACCGCCTGCTGTAGCTTTTACAATTACAGGATATCCGATACTTTTTGCAGCTTCAGTTGCTTTTTGTGAACTGTCTATTAGTCCGTCAATTCCTGGAATTACAGGAATGCCGGAATCTTTCATAATTTTTTTAGCAGTTGCTTTATCTCCCATTTCTGAAATGTTTTTAGATGTAGGGCCTATAAATTTAATTCCATGAGATTCACACATTTCAGCAAAGGTTGCATTTTCAGCTAAAAATCCATAGCCCGGGTGAATTGCATCTGCTCTGCATAAAATAGCAGTGCTGATGATTGAAGGAATATTTAAATAGCTGTTAGCTGATCTGGCAGGCCCTATACAATAAGCTTCATCAGCCAGTTGTACGTGTAGTGAGTTACTGTCAGCCTGTGAATAAACCGCAACAGTTTCAATTCCAAGCTCGCGAGCTGCCCGGATAATGCGAAGTGCAATTTCACCTCTGTTTGCAATTAAAATTTTTTTAAACATTTGTTTGCCACCGGTTCTGCGGTGACGTTGCTCTTCGAACCGGCTTTGCACAGAACGCCCGGCTTGACCAAATAAACTGGTTCAAGCCCCGCTTTTCGAGTTCCTTTACTTAAGCTCTACCTTGCCGCCGGCAGCTTCAATCTTTTTCTTAATGCCTTCTGCTTCGTCTTTTTTAACACCGTTCTTTAGTGGTTTTGGCGCTCCGTCTACGAGGTCTTTAGCTTCTTTTAAGCCAAGTCCTGTTACTTCACGTACTACTTTTAGTACTTCTATTTTCTTATCGCCAGCACTTGTCAGGACTACATCAAATGCATCTTTTTCTTCGACAGGTGCTGCTGCCCCGCCGCCTGCTGGCATTGCTGCCATTGCCATAGGTACTGCTGCTGTAACACCAAATTTTTCTTCCATCATTTTCTTGAGTTCAGCTGCTTCAAGAATAGTCAATGAAGCTATGTCCTCAAGTAATTTTTCTGTTTTTGCTGCCATGTTTTTATCTCCTTTTTAAATTATTCCCTGCCACTGGAATTTTTCTTTGCTACTTCTTCTGTAAGAAGTGCAATATCTCTAATTAAACTTTCAAATATACCTACGATGGATGCAGTGTTTGCAGTAAGCAGTCCTGCAATCTGACCAAGCAGAACTTCTTTTGAGGGTAATGATGCAAATGTTTTTATTTCATCTTTTGAAATAAGTTTTCCTTCAAATACACCACCTTTTATTTGTCCTTTTTCTGTCTCTTTTATAAATTCAACAAATGTTTTTGCACATATAGTCGGCTCACCGAAGCTTAGCAGAATTGCTGTAGGACCTTCAAGAAATTTTTCTAATTCAGTCAAATTTGTTTCTTTAGCTGCAAGTTTAATTAATGTGTTTTTTGCAATTTTATAATCGGCATTGTTTTTATGCAGCCTTTTTCTCAGATCAGTAATTTCTGCTACTGTAAATCCCCTATAATCAGTAACGATCGTTAAAGTAGATTTTGAAAACATCTCTTTAAAGTTTTTTACTGCTTCTTTTTTCTTTTCCATTTTTTTTCGCTTCAGACAAGCTGAAGCGTCCCGCTGTCGATCCTTGTCCCTGGATCGCATTTGCCGAGTAAATCGGACAAATGCTCTTATTAATTAACAAAAAGCCTCACTGTAAATAGTGAGGCCAAAGAAAAGTAAATTATTTTTAATCTACCTCGGTTAGGTTTTCTTTTAAAGCGCCTGAGGCGTTCCTAACTTTCTTTGGCAAAATGCAAGTATTAATAATGTACTATTTGCTTTAGAAAGTCAAATTGTATTTCGCCAGTAATTGCAGATAATTATATGTATTGAAGAGCGGCTTTTAGCGGACCACAGATTGATACCATCTGTGGAAAACCTACCTCGCCATAGTCAGATGTAAGCGGCAGATCAGTCTTTGGCTTGATTCTGTCTGGAAGTCTTGTAATGCTTTCATGCTCAGCAATTGATTCTGTGAGAAAAGTTGAAAATAATAAAGGTTCTTCAATTGTACTAATTGCCTGTGCCGGGTAAAAATTAGGTTTAGTTTGAAGATAGTTAAACTCACCCGGAGGATTAATTTGTTTTTTAACTGGTACTAATGTGTTTAACATAAATTATTTGTTTTACATAAACCTTGGTGCCGGACTGATCTTTTTATAATATTGGCAATAACGCAATGCTGCACTTAATGCCAAGACTGCTCCTTCTGCTCCAATTTTTTGAGTCACTGATGCAGTAAGTGGCAGGCAGTTTGGAAGATTTTGAATTTTTGCCGGTTGCATTGCTGCTCTTAATGCCACTGGATTTTGCTGCATTAATTTTGTAAGTTCATCTGTAAATGACTTAGCTGCACTGGTTAACCTTTGTATCTGAGGAATACTTCCGGACGATCTGTTTATGGCCGCATAGTTACCGGTAAAATAACCAGGCAGTAAATTTAGATCTTTTCCTAAATCTCTTTTTGTAAGATCTGTAGACATAAATTCCTCTTTAGTCTGTTCAAAAATATTTTTTTTGGACAGCTCTTAGGGCTATCGGATGGCAAATTACCAGTAACTGGTTAAAACCAGGTTAATATCTTAAAAACGTCCAATTGACGTGCCTAACAGCTTCTTGTGAGGATTTTCTAATCATTTCTGATACAAATGGCAGGTTGCCTGAAATAACTGCTTCTTTTTTATCTGTTTCAGTTCTTTTATATTTTAAGTTCTGGCAAAGAGTTAAGTATCCATAAAGTCTGGCAGGAAGCTTTACCTCCTTAAATCTCTCTCTTCTTAAAATGCAAGGATAATTTTTCATAACAGACTCTGTAATATATTTACCCCTGAGGGACATCTGTATTTAGGTCTTACCCTGGATAGTATTAATTTAAAATGAGATCTGTTATTACTCAGGTGGCTCTTGCGGTGACGTTGCTCCTCAGAGCCACCTTTGCATAGACCGCTCGGTTTGCTGAATGAATCAGGCAAACCTCGCTTTCTTAGATAGCCTAAATTTAGGGCATGATCATGATACCCCTGGAGTACCTGTGCAGTTACTGAGATCTATCACAATTAACGCTAGCTTAATCTGGTTTGTTCCAAAAGAACTAATTTTTTTGGATCCAGGTAAACCCATAGATCACCGGGTCGCCACATTATAGTTTCTTCACCTGAATACAGGTAGATCAAAAGTCTTTTAATTATTTCCTGGGCTTTTTTATTATTCCTTCCTCTGGGATCATTTGCAAGCTTTGTTCTTAGAAGCATGGCTTCTTTTCTTGTCTGGCAAAAAGCCGGCCCTTGATTTACTCCACCGGATCTGCATAAAAGAGCAATCTTTCCATTTGGTTGTGGCCAGCCTAAAACATAAACACTCATTTTTTTAACATAGCGCAAGACAAGCTTGCGCTTCCCTAGTTAAAGAATATATTTTCGCCTATAATAGTTCCCTTAACTCTATTTTTCTTAGTATCCCAGAGAGTAATATTTGCTTCTTTCCCGAAACTTAACTGACCAAGTCCTGTGTCTTTAGCAATTCTTAATTTGTTTGTTATTGGTTTTGATGCACAAATTAAAGCATCTTCTATATTACAAATCTCCCATTGCACCAAATTTAAAACACATTTTTCCATTGTAGTTTGCCCGCCGCCTAATGTTCCATGACTTTTTGCTAAGTTAAAAAACTCTGTTGAAACCATATCTGTGGTAAGTGAAAAGTTTTCCTTACCTTTAATCCGGTACAAAAATTCTAATACTTCTTTATTTACATGCAGTCCATCAGCAATAACCATACAGCAGATATTTTTGTCTTTTAATATTGAAAGAATAATCCCATCTTTATCAGAATTAATCATGCTTTCATTATTAAGTTTTGATTTCAGGATCTCCAGATTTGCAGAACTGTTACCTCGATGTGAAAAACCTTCAATACCTCTTAGAGAATTAAACATGTGAGTAACACAACTTAATCCAAATTTTTTGATTCTATTGTTTCCTTCTTTATAAGTAGCATTACTGTGCCCGATTGAAACTAAAATATTATTTTTTTGCAGGAATTCTACAGCTTCACCTGTTTTATCAAGCTCTGGTGCCAGAGTAAAAATTACTACATTTTCTTTTATAAATGGCTCCAGATTTTTAAGTGTTAATTCTTTCTGTGCACAGTTACTTTTATGAACACCATATTTTGTAATGAAGATGCCTTCCAGGTGAATCCCTAAAATTTTTGCACCAGTATAATCTTTACACTGTTTTATATAAGAGTTTATATGAGTAATTGACTGAATAATTTTTTCTTTTTCGCTTGTAATAATAGTAGGGCAAAATGCAGTAACACCTGACAATGCAAGTTTTAGCCTTAAATCATCAATTTTCTTAAAATCCGGGAGTTGCCAGAAGTCACAGTCTTCAAGTCCGTTTAACTGTGGATCAATAAATCCCGGAGCAATAATACAATCCTTGCAATCAACTACCATAAAATCATCCTTAGCTGCTTGTTCTTTAGATGTAATTATTCCGTTTGATATATAAATCTCATTAATTTTTTCTAAGTCTATAGCCTTAATGAAATTAATAAGTTTTAGTTTTGATAGTCTGGTTTTGATCTCCATAAGTCCAAATTATGGCATTTAAATTACAAAAGCATAAAAATCTTTCTTAAAAAACTTGTATCACTAACAATTTCATCCTTAACCATAGTGCCAGAACCTAGACAAAACGGGCTTTTTAGCATATCATCTGGTTATAGGAATTACTTAAAAATGGAGGATATATGAACAAACAAGACTTAGTACTTCAGTTAGCAAACAAAGAACAGCTTACACAAAAAAAAGCTGATGAAATAATTTCAACAACACTGGAATCAATTATGAAAACTCTTTCAAAAGGTGAAAAAGTTACCCTTGTTGGATTTGGTACGTTTGAACCAAGAAAAAGAAAAGAAAGAATGGGTAGAAATCCAAAAACCGGAGAAGCCATTCAAATTCCAGCAAGTGTAGCCCCAAAATTTTCTGCAGGAAAACAATTTAAACAATCAGTAAACAGAAGATAAGGTTGATGAGTGTTTGAATATCTACGAAAGCAGGGTTAATTAACTCTGCTTTCTTTTTTTATGTACATATCGTAAAGCATTTTGCTTGATAAATCGTATTCCTTTGCAAATAATTTAGATGTTTCTTTTAATGATTTTCCCTCCTTGATCTTTTTTTTCATCAGACTGGTTATCTCTTCTTTGTTGATCTGCCTGCTTTTTTCTTTTTGAAAATCAAGTACCAGAACTATTTCACCCTTTAATTCTTTGTTTTCCAGTAAATCAGTTAAATCTTTTATTTTTCCACACCAGCTCTCTTCATATATTTTTGTCAGCTCGCGGGCGTAAAAAACATTTATTTGGGGATATTGATTGTAAATTTCTTTTATATATTTTTTTATGTCATGTGGTGCCACATATAAAACTGCCATTGAACAATTTTTACCGAATGAAGAAATTAAGTTATTTCTTTTTAAACTTTTATCTGGCAAAAACCCGAAAAAAGTAAATTCATTAAACTTTATCGGGCATACTGATAATGCACTGATTAATGCACTTGGTCCGGGAATCGGTATGATTTTTATATGATTTTTATATACTTCTGAAATTAACTCACAGCCAGGATCTGAGATCAATGGGCTTCCTGCATCAGAAACAAGAGCTATATTTTTCCCTGATTTCAAATAAGATATTATATTTTTGGCTTCTTCTTTTTCGTTATATCGGTGAAAGGGTATAAGTTTTGTTCTGATTTCATATTTATTTAAAAGCCTTACAGTTATGCGTTTATCCTCACACAGGATAAAATTTACTTCCTTTAGTATTCGAAGTGCCCTTAAAGTGACATCCTCTAAATTTCCAATCGGAGTAGCTACTATATATAGAATTCCATTTCCAATATTTTTATTGCTTGCCACTTATTGCTTACTGCTTTCTAAATATTCAGTCCCATAAATAAATCTGATTGTGAAAGTTTATCCAGAATTTTATTTCTAATACTTATCAGCTGGTTACTGTTTAAATCTCTTGGTCTTGCTACAGCAATTGTAGTGTCACAAAGTAATTTTCCGGGTTTTCCTCCTATTACTAAAATCCTGTCTGCAAGTTTTAGAGCCTCATCAACACTATGGGTTACAAATAAAACTGTTTTTTTAGCTTTTGTCATTAATCTGATTAATTCAGTTTGCATGCTTTCCCTGCTTTGCAGATCAAGAGCTCCAAATGGTTCATCCAGCAGCAAAACCTCAGGGTCTACTGCCAGCGCTCTGGCAATAGCTACTCTTTGCTTCATACCACCTGAAAGCTGGCTTACTGAATGATCTTTATAAGCAGAAAGCTCTACCATATTTAAATATTCCAGAGCTTTTTCCCTTGCATGATTATTCTTATGATTTTTTGTAGTCAAACCAAATGCTACATTATCTAATATGTTTAGCCATGGGAACAATGCGTAATCCTGAAAAACCAGTGTGCGTGAGCTATCCGGTCTCGTTATATTTTTAGAATTAAAAAGAACATTTCCACCGGATGGTTTTATAAATCCGGCTACAAGACCTAAGATTGTAGTTTTCCCTGAACCGGAAGGTCCTAAAATACAAATAAATTCTTCTGCATAAATTTCAAAATTTAAATCCTGCAGGATAACGTCACTTTTTGAAGCGCTATCATAGGATTTTGTGACGTTTATAAATTTTATCTTCGGTGGTAACATCTACCGTCCTTCCAGCCCCCAGGCAACTCTTACCTTTCTTTCCATACTTCCGAAAAATATATTTTCAGTTAAAAATCCAATTGCACCTATTGTTGTAATCATTGCAATTACCTGAGCCATGTCAGCAAGTGATCTGCCAAGCTCAAGCGTTTGTCCGATTCCGGAGCCGCTTATAAAAAGTTCGCCTGCAATTAACGCTCTCCATGCAAATGCCCAGCTTAATCTTAGTCCTGTTACAAGCTCCGGAATCATAGCTTTGATAATTATATTTTGGTATAAATGTAATCCTTTACTCCCAAGGGTTTGTGCTGCACGGATTAAATTTTGAGGAATATTTTTCATGGCATTTTTTGTGCTAAGTGCTACCGGTAAAACAGCTTCTAAAATAATAATAAATATTACTGCACTGTCAGTTATCCCAAACCACAGTAATGCCAGCGGAACCCATGCAACGCTTGGAATGGATTGTAAAGCAAGAATTGTTTTACCAAAAGTTATATCCAGGAGGTAATATCGTGCAAGCAAAATCCCAATCATAATTCCAATACTCAATGCCATAAAGTATCCGGTTAAAACTCTAAGCAGTGAACTGAAAATAGCACCGGTGTATCCCCCCTTTAAAAATCCATAGTAAAAGCTATAAAACACTTCTAACGGAGCAGGAAGAATATAAGATGGTATATTTCCAAGTTTTACTATTAAATACCAGACAGAAAACAGTGTGGCAAAAAAAGTAACTCTAATTAACGCTATTTTCATGAATTTTATCTGAAAAGTCTTTTCTGTAATACCCTGCAATTATGGCAATAATTTTAAATTCTTTCAATATGTTTAAATCCAAATCATTGTTAAATGTACATCTTTTAAAAGCTTTAGCGATAATACTCTGATTTATTTCTTTTTTTGAAATCCCGGATATAGCATTTGTAGTGACTTTAACTGCCTCAAGCGGGTTATTAGCTATAAATTCAGTTGCCTTTTTATGGGCAGTTAATAATTTTTTTATTAATTCAGGATTTTCTAAATCAAACTTTTTATTGACGACAAGTAGTGTTGCAGGATAGTTTCCATTATTTAATATTGATTTTTCATCGACTAATAATTTACAAATATTTTTTTCAATTAATATTGTCCCCCATGGTTCCGGTAAACATGCTCCGTCTATTGACATAGTGAAAAAAGCAGTTCCAGTATCCTGCGGCGGAATAGCAATAATTTTTACCTTGTCTGATAAATTATTTTCCTTTAAGTATGCTCTTAAGAGTAAATCCTGCGTGTTTCCGTATTGAGGAACTGCAATGCGCAGATTACCTGGAGGCAATTCATGAATTGCTTTTACACCTACAATGGTAGTTCCACTGTTTGCAGCATTTGCCAAGAGTTTAACTGGAATATTTCTATAAAGTGCATTAATAAACGGTCCCGGACCTATATAAGCAGCATCAATTTGATTTGTAATAAATGCATCGATAATGCTATTTCCAATCACAAAATGAACAGGCGTAAATTTGATATTATTTCCAAGTTCATTTTGAAAAATATTTTTTTCAATTCCAATGAGTGCTGTAGCATGAGTAACATTTGGTATAAAGCCAAGGCGTAAAATATGTTTTTCTTTTTGAAAAGTACAGGATATTGAAAATATAGCTACTAAAAATATCCAGATTATTAATTTTATAAATTTCACAAATACAATTAAAACACCCTCATTCACTCATTCCTAGCAATTATTCATAGTAAAAATCTTTTTTCTAAAAGTTAATTAACGTAATTCTTTCATAATTCATACAAAAAGATCACGCGCTTAAACAGTTTCAAGTAGATACAGGTAAATACATGGCTGATTTTTTTAATGTGTAAAACTATTTTAAATCTTTTATTTAGAAACCTTCTTTGAATTGTAAAGTCTATTGTAAAAGTAAAAGGAGGGAATATGGGAGATTTAACAAATTTATTAAATTCAAACATTACTTTGCTTGTAGTAATGGTAGCTGGATTTTACTGGCTCGGAAAAAAAGTAGATAAGAAATAAATGTTACTGCTTTGCCGATATGTAGGTAGAGATATTGTATACTGTCAGCTAAACAAAGAGAAAATTATTTTTGAAGAAGGTGCTTGATGGATATCGTCGCAACTTTAAATTTTCTTCTTGAAGAGTTTAATAAACAAAAAATAAGCTATGCAATTATTGGTGGGCTTGCATTACATACGGCAGGAGTTCCAAGAGCAACTAGCGATATTGATTTTTTGATATTTTCAAGATATGTCTGATATAGAATTACTTATAAGAAATAATCATGGCAAGATTAACATAGAATTAATAAGAGAGTATTTCAAGCTCTTTAATAGAGAAAAGGATTTGGAAAAAATATTAGGTGAGATTAAAAATGCTTGACGATATAGAAAAAAAAGAACTGTTAGAAGATGCCAGTGATCTTAAGAGGCGGGATGACTTTAGATTTTCAAGCCGCATTCCTGTAAATCTTTCATTTGATGAATATCTTAAATTTATAGATGATCTACAAAAAATATTTGGACATTTTCCAGTATCTACAAAAATAACTGAGACAAGGTTTAATAAATTATAATATAGTTATGCTCTCTCAAATTAAACAAAAAATCTTAACAAAACAAAGAATCACTTTTGAAGAAGGTTTGTTTCTTTATAACTCAAATGATCTTTTAACCATCGGATCTCTTGGGAAGCTGGCTCGTGAAATAAAATCAGGAAAAGAAAAATCAAAATGGGTTTACTGGAATAAAAATCTTCATCTAAATCCAACAAATGTTTGTATTGGCAGATGTAATTTTTGTGCTTTTGCAAAATTGCCAAATGACAAAGGAGCGTACACTTATACTATAGATGAGGCATTAGAGCATGTAAGAAGAGGAGTAAACAGTGGAGCTGGTGAGGTTCACATCGTCGGTGGATTAAATCCAAAAGCAGCATTACCATATTACACGGAACTTTTAAAAGCAATAAAACAAACTTTCCCGTCTTTGCATATAAAAGGTTTTACTGCAGTTGAGATAGATTTTTTCAGTAAGCTTAAAAAAATAACACCCAGGGAAACACTGGAGCTGCTGATTGATGCAGGATTAAATAGCCTGCCCGGAGGTGGTGCTGAGATATTCTCAAAGTCAGTTCGGGATACTACCTGCCCTGATAAAATTCCAGCCCAAACGTGGCTTGAAATTCATAATACTGCTCACAAACTAGGATTAAAATCAAATGCTACTATGCTCTGTGGTATTGGAGAAAAAGCAGAAGATCGTTTGGATCATATGATTCGGTTACGTGAGCAGCAGGATAAAAGTAAAGGCTTTCAGACTTTTATTCCTTTGCATTGTCACTATGAAGACACTGAGATAGCAGGAAAAATAGAGCCTGTAACTGCATTTGATTCTTTAAAAAATATTGCTATTTCCAGAATTATTCTGGACAATTTTGATCACATAAAGGCTTACTGGATTCAGCTTGGGACAGGACTTGCTCAGATTGGATTAAATTTTGGCGCAGATGATCTGGATGGAACCATTCAGGAAGAAAGTGTTACTCATGCAGCAGGAGCCGGCAAAAAAGGACTTGAAAAAGATTTTATTCAAAGGTTAATTGAAGATGCAGGATACATTCCTGTAGAAAGGGATACTGTTTACAATGTTTTA
Source organism: Candidatus Melainabacteria bacterium RIFCSPLOWO2_02_FULL_35_15 (assembly GCA_001784585.1). GTDB lineage: Bacteria > Cyanobacteriota > Vampirovibrionia > 2-02-FULL-35-15 > 2-02-FULL-35-15 > 2-02-FULL-35-15. Next base: position 24,304 of record MFRN01000011.1, read on the forward strand.
GCTGTTGCCGGGTGTTAGTAGTACAAATCAAGTCTTATCCACCAGCTTTGAAACCAGTCTATCCAGTTTTTCATTTGTCTTTTTTACCTGTTCTAAAACTTTTTTATGTGATGGCTTATGTCCGGGATTCCAGATATTGCTAATTACTGATATTCCTGCATAGTCCAGTCCTAAGCTTTTTGCACAGATTATTTCAGGCACAGTTGACATACCTACAGCACTTACACCAAGTAACCGGAAAAGTTTTATTTCTGCAAATGTTTCATAAGAAGGACCCAACACACCGGCATAAACTCCTTTTTTAACTGTTGAGTTAAAAGTATTTGATATCTTTTTAGTCAGACTTGACTTTATTTTAAAAGGAGCCTGAATAATGCCACTTAAAGTACCTCTTTCAGTGGTTTGCATAAGATCAATAAACCCGGTTATTAACATTAAATCTCCGGCTTTAAAATTTTTATTTATTCCGCCGGCAGCATTTGTAATTATTATTTTTTTTACTCCCAGATTATAAGCAAGTCTTACGTTACTGGTTACATCACTGAAGCTTAGTCCTTCGTATAAGTGGCGCCTCCCGGAAAAAACCAGTATGTGTTTATTGTTGATTTTATAAAGCTTTGATTTGCCTTCATGTCCTTTTATTGAAGCATTTAACTCACTATATTTAACTTCAAATATAGGCTCTTTATCTCTGAATAGCGTTATCCCCGAGCCGGTTATAATTGCAATTTGAGGTGCTGCTTTGATTTTTTTCAATTGTTTTAACAGAAAGTTATTCATTTTTCTTTTTGTTTTGTTTCTTGCTTTAATTTGTAGTTTAACAGACGCCAGGGCGTCTGAAAAAATCGGCGTATTGTACAGTTACAAAAATGTTGAAACCTACAACAGTAATAATATTGTCGGGTTTCAGCAGGTCTGGAAGTCGTTTCTTGAGACATTTGAAGGAACAAACTTAGATTATCAGTTTATATGTAATATTACTCCGGAAACAAAAAAAACAGATTTGGATGCAAATATTATTTTTTTTCCGCTTGCAATTGATATAGATTCAAATGAGCTGGGGTTTTTAAAAGATTTTTTAAATTCCGGAGGGAAGCTGGTTATAAGCTCCGGTATTGGTCCGGTCTCTGAAAATTTGAAAACTTTCTTGTCTGAACAAGGAATTGATATAAGTGAAAATGTGATTGCAAAAGGTGAACTTAAATTAAAACACAGAACTGACGAAATTCTTTTTGAACTGCCTGTCGGGAATTTTTATTCTATATTTGAAATCCGCGGTAGTACAAAAAAAATTATTGCAAGGTGGAAGGAAACAAACCGGCCGGCAATCGGCAGCTCAAACAATACAGTTTACATAGGTTACAGCTGGGGACAGGATGTGGACACAAAAAATGATATTGCAGCATTTCTCAAAACTATTGATTATTTTTGGGATAACATTTCATTTGACATAACAAAAAAAATATCAAATGAGGAATATAAAAAAATTGTAAAAGAAATCAATGCACTAAAATCAGAAGCTGCCCTGGTAATTCAAATTTCTGAACAGCTTGATTTGTCGGTACCTAAATATCTGTTAAAAAAACATTTTAGCGACGGGCTGGATTTTTTTAATAGTTTTAATTCAAATTATCTCTTTGGTAATTATAAATTAGCCAGAGAAGATGCAAGCTCTGCAAAAAATGAGCTTGCATTTGTTTATTCCCTGGGTATTCCTGTAAGAAAAGTAGAAGTTCGTGCTATCTGGCTTGATCGGGGAAGTATTGTGGCATGCAAAGATGCAGTTGAGCTTAGAAATTTGATTAAAAATCTTTCCCGTATCGGATTTAATGTAATATTTTTTGAAACAGTTAATGCCGGCTATCCGATTTATCCCTCCAGACTTCTTCCACAGAATCCGCTTATTAAAGATTGGGATCCGTTAAGAGTAGCTATAGATGCTGCTCACGCATATGGAATGGAACTTCATGCCTGGGTCTGGACATTTGCTGTAGGAAATACCAGGCACAATTTACTTGTAAATAAACCAGTTGAATATCCAGGTCCTGTAATTTCTACTAAGGACAAAAGCTGGGCTTTAGCAGGTCAGGACGGGCAGCTAAGAGTAGAGTTGCAGCCTGAAACCTGGATAAGTCCTGCAAATAAGAAAGCATGTGAATTTTTACAGGAATTATTTAGTGAAATAGTAACAAACTATGATGTGGACGGTTTTCAGTTTGATTATGTAAGATTCCCGTTTCAGAAAACTTATTCTCAGGTTGGTTTTGATTTTGTCACTAAAAATGCTTTTCTGGAAGCGACTGGTAAAGCACCTTCGCTGGAAGGAAAGAACAACAGAATCTGGAGAGACTGGAAAGCTACACTTGTAAGTGATTTTGTAAAAGATACAAGTACTAAACTCCGGACAATAAAACCAAATTTAAAAATATCAGCTGCGGTTTTTGCTCTTGACAGGACTCTTAGAATGCAGCTAATTCAGCAGGACTGGGAGACCTGGCTTATAAACAGATGGATAGATATCGTTTATCCGTTTTATTATTCTTATACAAAAGATGAAATTAAAACAAAGCTTTTAAGGGAAAGAGAACTGGTTAATGATAAGGGAATTATTATTCCTGCTTTTAATCTGCGGGTTTTAAGTCTTGGCGAGCTGGCAGAAAGGATAACCCAGGCAAGGAATGCAGGTGTTTTAGGAGTAGCTTTATTTGCTTCAGAACATTTAGATAATGTTAAATCAAATCTGCTAAAAAATGGCCCGTTTCGTGAGAAAACAATTTTTACCCCGTATGAAAAACCAATTCCTGCCTGTCAGAAATTACTGGATGAGTTCAATTCAATAATTGAAAAACTTGCACTTACAGGGCAGATGCAAGGACAACCATTACTTTCTGTCCTGTCTGAAAGTCAGACGCAGAAAGAAGTTTATTATTTAACCCAGGATTTAAAGGAAGAACTTGACAGGTATAGCCCTAAGCTCGCAAATGAAATTGAAAGAAAGCTTATGAATCTTCAGTTAAAAGTAAAAGACTGGCTTAGTTTGGAAAAATACCTGGATCGTGATCAAAGAGCTATGTATATAAGCAGTTACCTTGATCAAGTAAAAACATTATTAAATTATATAAGAAATGAATAGGCTGACCCTGAGCAAGTCAAATTTCAAATTAATCATAACCTCCTCTTAATTCCTCACAGATATTATTCCGTCATAATTATTCACTTCATGTGAAAGAGGAGGGTTTCAGTCATGTTTATTTTTCAAATAGATCCAGCAAAAGTTACAGGTGCAGAAAACAGAAAAGGTGCTTCTAATGAAATTAAAAATCCGGATTCAGTTTTATTAAACTCATTATCACAGACCTCTGAAGTAAGACCCATTAAACCACCTATTTCACCAGAGATGTTGCTTGGGAAAATTATGGATTTATCAAATGAATATATTATTTATGCAAAAACTCATCAGAATTGGTATCGAAATGAAACTGACAAAGATGCAGATATAGACAGACCTATACTACTGCCTCCTCCATGGGAAAGATCAAATGAATTATACGAAGCACTGGCACAATACACCAAGACTCCTGCTTCTCTTGAAAACATAAATAATGTTAAATCTTTCTTTTATAGAATTATGGAAAATAGACCGGTTGATCCAAATCATGATGGCAAATTAGATCATAGTGATGTTCTTACTATTTGGGGAGATTACGACGGTGGGAAGATAATTAAAGGTGACATAAACGGTGATGGCCAGGTTAATCAGGAAGACGTTAATAGGCTTAGAAAGGCTCTTTTTATTGGAGATATGGACAGAGATGGGAAACTTGATGAGAAAGATTATGAAAAGTTAAAAAAAATAATAGATTCTCCTCCTCCTACCATTAGACCGTTAGAGCGTATTTCACTTCCCTGGGGAATAAAAGGAGATTTAAATCATGATGGACAACTAGATAAAAAAGATCTTAATATTCTTAAGCATATTCTAAGAGCAGGAGATATGGATGGCGATGGGAAAATTGATAAGGCAGATGTAGAGCTTCTCATCAACATAGTAGGTAATCAAGATCCTTTACCTAAGATCAAAGATTTATCTAAAGCTTTATTGGAAGATCCATATCATCATCTGCTACAGATCCCGGAATTAGGAAAAGCATTAGCTAAGTACACAAATACTGAGTATAATCTTGGAAAAGCAGACAGACTAATTAGCTTTTTCCTGCGGGAAAAAAGTGATTTAACCGGCGATGGAGTAATAGACTATCAGGATGTTATTGCTTTTTGGAAGAGTTTAGATCGTCCAGGTCCTATTCCACTAAAAGAGAATTAAATAAAGTTTTAATGAAGATAAATACATCCTGCATGGTTTATAATTTTTAGTCGTTATCTGGTTATCCAGACACGGAAAATTAAGGAGGGGTAAACTTTGACAATTGCTCCTGATGCTTTTGTAGTGTACGCTTTAGTCGGACCGACTTGTACTTATAAGTCAGGTATTGCAATTGAATTAGCTAAGAAATTTCCGTTTGAAATTGTTTCTGCTGATTCCAGACTTATCTATAAAGAAATGGACATTGGAACTTCAAAACCTACAAATGATGAAATGAAAGAAGTCCCGCACCATATGATTAATCTGGTTAATCCGGGAGAGGATTATTCAGCAGGTTTGTATAAGAAAGAATCCGAAGAAAAAATAAATAATATTTTTTCAAGAGACAAAATTCCTTTGTTTGCAGGTGGAACAGGACTTTATTTAAACTCTGTACTGCTTGGGCTTTCTATTCCGGAAGTTAAACCTGATCTGAGTCTCAGAAGACAGCTTAAAGAGCTTACCCAGAAAGAGTTATATGAAAATCTGAAAAAACTTGATCCAAAAGCCACAGAAATAATTCATACAAATGATAACTTCAGAACTATAAGAGCTTTAGAAGTTATTTATAAGACAAATGAATTGTTTTCTAAATTGAAGACTGTAAAAGAATTACCTTTTAAAGTTATCTGGATTGGATTAACATATAAAGAACGGGAATTACACGTAAAAAAAATAAAAAAACGCTCAGAAACCTTTTTTAAAACCGGGTTTATAGACGAGGTTAAATACCTCCTGGGTAAATATGGGGAGCTTGATTTGTTTAAGCAAACAATAGGATATTCGGAAGTTATAGAATATTTAAAAAATCAGATTGATAAAGATAGCTTAGCAGAAAAAATTACTTTAAATACAAGAGGGCTTGTAAAGAGGCAAATGACCTGGTTTCGATCAAACAAACAAATTCAATGGGAATATTTAGATGATATAGATTATAAAGATGCTTTGGAAAGAGTTTTTAGTTTGATAGAGAAAGGATCTTTAGCAAAGACATCCAAAGTATCAATATCCTGATAAATATCTCTTAAAAAATATCCGCCAGATGCAATCATTGCAGCATTATCAGTACAGTATTTTAAATTTGGCATGAAAACCGGAATGTCGGTAGAACCCTGCAGTTTTTTTCTTAAAGTTTTATTTGCAGCTACACCACCAGCTACCACAATTTGTTTGGAATCTTTATCTTTTGCGGCTGAAATTATTTTTTTTACAAGGGTGTTTGTAACATTTTCCTGAAAGCTTGCTGCAAGATCTGCTTTACTATAATTAGTCGGTAATTTTTGTATCAGTCTTAAAACAGCAGTTTTCAATCCGCTAAAGCTAAAGTCATATGGTTTTACTTTTGCTTCCGGCAGTTTAAATATGTCAGGATCTCCGTCTTTGGCCAAAATTTCAAGATTAGGACCGCCTGGGTACGGTAATCCCAGCAATCTCCCGATTTTGTCAAAAGCCTCTCCACATGCATCGTCCAGCGTAGTACCGATAATCTCATATTCCGTATAAGTTTTCACATCTATAATTTGGGTATGCCCGCCACTTGCAAGGAGACAAATAAAAGGAGGCGCTAAATCTGATTCCAGAAAGTTTGAGCATATATGACCGAATAAATGATTTACCCCGATTAATTTTTTGTTAAACTTTTTTGCCAGCTCCCTTGCTTTCTTAAATCCAACAAGCAAAGATATTACAAGTCCAGGTCCAATAGTTACAGCTATTCCATCAATTTCATTTAATGATAACTTTGCATCAGTTAATGTTTTATTAATTAAGCCATCTATAACTTCTTCATGTGCAAATTTAGCTACGCTTGGTTTTATGCCTCCAAACTCTTTGTGCAATTCTATTTGAGAAACTATATTGCTTGCAATGACCTGACGCCCGTTTTCTACAACTGCAACCGCAGTCTCATCACAACTTGTTTCTATGCCAAGGATTTTCATAGTAACAAGAATAACATGGTAGGGGCATGCCATGGTAGTAGGAGCATGCCATGGCAGTAGGAGCATGCCATGGCATGCTCCTACTACGCTATAATTTTAAATATGCAGTTTGATGTTATTACCTTATTTCCGGATTTTATTAAAAGTTACTGCCAGTTCGGCATTATTGGCAGGGCTTATAAAGAAGAAAAAATTAAACTTAACACTGTTGATTTAAGACAGTTTGGGCTTGGTAAGCACAAACAGGTTGATGACTTATCTTATGGCGGCGGAGTTGGCTTAATCCTAATGGTTGAGCCACTTTTTAACGCTTTAAAGAAGATCCCAAAAAAAGAAAAATCCAAGATTTTAATTACCTCAGCCAGCGGGAAAAAATGGGATCAAGATTTTGCAAACAAATTAAAAAATGAAGAACAAATTATTATAATTTGTGGTCGTTACGAAGGGTATGATGAAAGAGTTTTGAATATTATTGATCATGAGATTTGTCTGGGTGATTTTATTTTAACTGGTGGTGAACTTTGTGCACTTGCAGTTATCGATTCTGTTTCAAGGCTTGTTCAAGGGGTCCTAAGGAAAGAAGAAACCCTGGAAGAAGAATCTTTTAAAGGCGGGTGTCTCGAATATCCACAATACACAAGACCAAATGAATTTAATAGCTGGAAGGTTCCAGATATCTTACTAAGTGGTCATCATGCCGAGATAAAAAAATGGCGAGAAGAGCAGGCTAAGGAAAAAACCAGAAAAAACCGGCCTGATTTAGTGAAGTGAATTCTATTTTTCAGTCAATTATTTTAGGAATTATTCAAGGAGTAACAGAATTTTTACCTATAAGCAGTACTGCACATTTAAGAATTGTTCCTGCGCTTCTTCACTGGAATGATCCTGGCACAGCATTCTCTGCTGTAATACAGTCAGGAACTATGTTTGCAGTAGTAATTTATTTTTGGAAAGATCTAAGTAAAATCTACGGGGCATTATTAAGTAATTTAGCTACACAGGGGAAAAGAAAAACTTTACTAACCACGCCTGAATCAAAAACCGCGTTGTGGATTTTGATTGGTACTGTTCCAATATGTGTTTTTGGATTACTATTCAAAGAGCAAATTGAGAAAGGAATGGTAAGGAATTTAAATCTTATTTCTTTTTATCTTATTTTTTTTGGTATCTTACTTCTTTTAAGTGAAATTATTGGAAAACAGTCAAGAAATCTTAATAAGATTAACGCACTTGATGTTATTTTGCTTGGACTAGCTCAGTCTTTTGCTTTAATCCCAGGCGTTTCACGCTCAGGAGTTACTATATTTGCAGGATTGCTTTTAGGATTTAAAAGGGCAGATGCTGCCAGGTTCTCTTTTTTATTAAGTGTACCTGCAGTACTTATAAGCAGTTTAGTGGAATTAAATACTTTGTTTTATGCTATAAAAGCTGGTAGTGAAAATATAATCTGGATGGATTTATTTATCGGTGTAATTTGTGCTTTTGCAGCAGGTTATTTTTCTATACATTTTCTTTTAAAATATTTACAGACAAATAAGACAAATATATTTGTTATTTATCGTGTATTGCTTGGGATCTTGGTTATTTATTTAAATTATAAAGGTATTATTCATTAGATAAAGTAGCAAGCAATTTAAAGCCGAAGGGACACTATTTGTTGTATTATATTCATTATTTGGAGGTAGATAAAATATGCAAGCAGCAGATGTTTTAAAAAGTGTAGAAGAACAGATGAAAAAAGCTGTCAGCCTTACACAGAAAGAGCTTCAGGCGATTAGAACAGGCAGGGCAAATCCCGGGTTGCTGGACAGAGTAGTTGTAGATTACTATGGAGCCCCCACGCCACTGAAACAAATTGCAAATATTTCAACTCCTGACGGAAAGTGTCTGGTTATTCAGCCGTACGACAAAAGCTCTTTGAAAGATATTGAAATAGCTATAAACAAATCTGATACTGGAATGACGCCAAATAACGACGGCAATGTAATAAGAATTGTGGTACCAGCATTAACAGAAGAGAGAAGAAAAAGCCTGGTAAAAGATATTAAAAAAATTGCCGAGGATAACAAAGTATCAGTTAGAAATGCCCGCAGAGATGCTCTGGAATCCGTAAAAAAACTTGAAAAAGATAAAGCTATTTCTGAAGATCAATCCAAAAAAGAACAGGAGCATATTCAAAAATTCACTGATAAATATTCAAAAGAAATAGATGAACTGACTGCTTCCAAAGAAAAAGAAGTAATGGTGGTTTAAGTCTTTTTATAAAATGGTCTCCGGACAACAGTTGCAGAAGTAAGTTTATCCCTTATATTAATTAATAATTCTGTTCCGACCTCACTGAAATTTGGCGGGACAAATGCTGTTGCTATAGGATAACCTACTGTTATTCCCTGTGATCCGCTTGCAATAATTCCTATCTCAGTTTTATCTTTTGAAAATACTTTGTATCCCTGCCTTGCAATGAGTCTGTCATTTATTTTCAGGCAAATCATTTTCTTTTTTAGTCCTTCGTTTTTTTGTTTTAATAAAACTTGTTTCCCGATAAAATCACATTCTTTATCCGGTTTTACACTCCATCCCAAGCCAGCTTCAAGCGGAGAAATATCGTCAGTTAATTCATGTCCATAAAGCGGATAAGCAGCTTCCAGCCTCAAAGTATCTCTAGCGCCTAATCCACAAGGTTCAGCGCTTAAGCTAATTAATTCTTTCCAGATTGTAACTGCTCTAGTAGGATTATCGATAAAAACCTCAAAACCATCTTCTCCTGTATATCCTGTCTTTGCAATCCAGTCCTGATTGTGTTTTCTTATACAAAAATATTTTTGTAATTTTAAATTATCAGAGCTTATCTTTAAAGCCTTAGCTAAAATATCTAAACTGTTTGGTCCCTGAATAGCAAGTAGTGAAATATTTTCAGAGAGATTTTCTAATTCAACATTAAAACCTTTTTTATTTTTATTAAACCAGTTCCAGTCCTTGTCTATATTTGACGCATTGACTACCACTAAAAAACTCGAATCTAATCTGTAAATAATCAGGTCATCAACCGTTCCACCTTTTTCGTTACAAATTTGTGTGTAAAGTCCGGTACCAGCCTTTTCGATTTTTTTTACATTATTTGGTACAAGATAATTTAAATAATTCAGTGCATCATCGCCGGAAATCATAAACTCTCCCATGTGAGAGACATCAAAAATTCCGACATTTTCTCTTACTGCACCGTGCTCAGCAATAATTCCTTTATATTGTACTGGCATTGCAAAGCCAGCAAATTCCACTAGTTTTCCTCCACATTTTTTATGTTCTTCAAAAAGAGGTGTTTTTTTTAAGGTTAGCACTTATGGTTATCTCCTTTTACTACATAGTTTAACTTATTAAGCAAAGCTATTACTTTCCGATGATTATATCGTATATGCCATACCAGGTTATTAAAAATAAGGTTGAAAATATTAATCCGGAAGAAAAATATTTTGATATTCCTGTTTATAAAAAAAAGTATCCAAGCTGCTATCAATATAATGTTTTGATAATGCTTGCAAAGAGGCTTATCAAGCAAGATGCAAACAGGATGTATTTAGATAAAAAATTTTCAGAAAGAATCCTTAAATAGAGGCATATTTTGGTATGCCTCTTATTTGTGTTTCAAATAAACGATTTATCTGAAATGGTTCAATATTATATTCTGTAGAGTTTTCCAGAATCAAATCTTTTAAAATCTTTCCTGAGAATGGTCCTGTTAAAATTCCATTTCTATAGTGCCCAAGCGAGCAATATAAATTTTCTATTTCAGGAATCTTTCCAATGACAGGAAGGTTGTCTTTCGTTTGGGGACGCAACCCTGCCCAGCAGCCAGAAACTAAATAGTCTTTATAGTCCGGCACTAAAGTCTTAAAGAGATTTATTAATGATGATATGCCTGAAACAGTGTTTGAAAGGGGGGGTTGTATTTTGTCCAGATCAACCTCGTCGCTTGTACTGCCGATTAAAACAGAATCAGTTTCAAAAGCATTTGTGGCAGGCCTTGGAAGCATATAACCATTAGAGCAAAAAATAATTTTCCGCAGAGGCATTGCATGTAACGCCTTTACACAGATGATTTCACCTCTTATTGCTTTTATTATATTTTTATCGGTATTAAAAATCTCTTTTAAAAAATTATTTGCCCATACACCATTACAAAAAACAAATTTTCCTGCAGAAATTACCTGACCATTATCCAAAACAATATTTTCAACAATATTACTGCTTATATTTAGTTTTTTAACAGTTGTATTTAGAAATTCAACTTTGTTTTCAATGCAGTACAGATAGATTGCTTTTAAAAATTTAGGGTTGTTAATATAAGCTTCGCTGGGATAGTGATATGCACCGATTACATCTCTGGTTATTAAGGGTTCATACTTTGGGATTTCTACTTTACTTAAAAATGAAAGTCTTGGTTCAATTGTTTTTAAATTTCTTGCTTCATTTTCTTTTTGTGCAAATTCTGAATTTGAAAAAATTAAATATAAAGAACCAGCCTGTCTATAACCCAGATCAATATGTTTTGCAGATGAACC
>MFRN01000011.1:35220-63916 GCA_001784585.1 Candidatus Melainabacteria bacterium RIFCSPLOWO2_02_FULL_35_15
TCTTTACGGACAGGATTTTCAAGTTCATTTAACTGAAATGGGGTTAAAAGCCCGGCAGCAGCCTCTGATGCAGGCATACCTAATCCTGTAGAATTAATAACAGCTATTTTAAACTTTTCATTTTTTTCGCTGGCCAGATGAGCTGCAAGTGAGCTGCCAATAATCCCGCCACCAATTATTACTACATCATAATCACAAGTCATGTGGTTAATTATACAACTATGTCCTGACATGTCTTCAAATACAGGACTTACGGAAAGTTAACATCTTTGAAAACTGGCTGACGCGCCAGTTTAGTCAGTTGACACGTGCGTAAGTCCTAAAGGTATAATAAACACACATAAATCATGTTATGTCCTTTTTGTAATTCAGAAAATAGTCGTGTTCTTGAGTCAAGGACTACAGAAGAAGCTACAAGTATCAGACGACGAAGAGAATGTGAAAATCCTTCGTGTAATAAACGGTTTACCACTTATGAACGTGTTGAAGTAATGCCGGTTTTAGTAGTGAAAAGATCTGGTGAACGTGAGCCTTACTCGAGAGAAAAATTAAGAGCAGGACTTGTCAGAGCGTGTGAAAAGACTTTAATCACAGCAGAACAAATTGATACCATTATTGAAAATATTGAAAATGAATTAGTTAAGCAGGGAAAAAGAGAAGTAAACAGTATTGTTTTAGGTGAACTTATTTTAGCTGAGCTTAGAGACTTAGATCAGGTAGCTTATGTAAGATTTGCATCTGTCTACAGACAGTTTAGAAGTATAGATGATTTTATAAAAGAGTTGCAGGATTTGCAGTCAGAGTCAGGATTTAAATTAGATAACGGTGATTTTGTTTTAACTTCAGGACCCGGCTCTTAAGTTATTTGTGAACAATCTTTGGCTGCGTAACTCTAATCTGCAGTTCTTTGCCTGGGTTTGCTCTCATTTCTTCCAGGATTCTAAATGCTGCAAAACTTCCCTGTCCCTGCATTTTAGCTGCCCCATAAGCAGTCAGTGCCTGAAAAAACATAGCCCGTGTCAGTGTAACCAGTTTAACTTTTTTTCTCTGAAACATTCCAAACCCAAATACTAAGCCACTTATAAACATGCCAATTGCATAGTAAATAACAAAGTGATTACTTAAATTAAACGGCCTTGTAAAACTAAATAACAGGGAAAATGTGATTAATAGAATAGCTCCCAGAATCATGGGTGCTACCATAACAATAACTTCTTTCTTCATTCCTTTTACTTCAGGCATTATAGTTTCAATCATTTGCATCGTTAACTGGGAAGAAATTTTGTCTCTTTCCAGGCGTTTAATTATTTCTTTTGTATATTCAAAAGCAGGATCAATTTTGTTCTTTTTAATGAATTTATTATAAATGGTAGTCCAGGACGAAAAATCTTTTTTATGATCCAGGATATATTTCTGAGCATGATTAATATAGTTATTTATTATTTGTTTTGTTTTATCATCTGCCATTTTAATTGTCCTTTATTATTAAAGAATTACCAGTCATTTCTTCTGGTTTATCAGCTTCCATAATATCTAAAATGGTAGGAGCTATGTCAGCCAGAGTTCCACTTTGTTTTAATTTTTTATTTTTTAAATCATTATTTATCATTATAAATGGCGCGGGATTTAAACTGTGAGCAGTTCTTATAGAGCCATCTTCGTTAAACATCTGCTCTGCATTCCCATGATCTGCCGTAATTAATAATGTGCCGCTGGTTTCTATAATAGCTTTATAGATCTCACCTAAAGCCTTGTCTACAGCTTCTAGTGCTTTTACAGTAGCTGGAATAATTCCTGTATGTCCCACCATATCTGCATTGGCAAAGTTTACTATTAAGAGTGCATAGTGTTTAGATTTAATGGCTTCAGTGGTTTTTTTGGCTACATCAAATGCACTCATTTCAGGCATATGATCATATGTCATAACTTTGGGAGATGGAATCAGCACCCTGTCTTCTCCTTTAAACTCTGCCTGCCTGCCCATATTAAAAAAACTTGTTACGTGACGATATTTTTCTGTTTCTGCAATTCTTATTTGTCTTAGGTTTAATTTTGAAATTATTTCTCCAAGTGAGTTATTTCTATTTACTTCAGGAAGATCATTGTTTGTAAATGCTGCAGGAACCAGTGGATTTGCAAATTCCTTAGCGTGTAATTTTATATCATATTCTGTAAGGCATACATAGTACAGGTTTTTAGGAAATATCTCTCTTTTAAACTCGGAGAAATTATTTTGAGTGAGTGCTGTAGTGATTTCTCTTGCTCTATCTGGTCTAAAATTAAAAAATATCACTGCATCATTATCCGAGATCAAGTCTTCCTTTGCACCTGTTAAAGTAGGCACAATAAACTCATCCGAGTTTTCAAGCGGACATTCTTTTTCATCCTGAGTAATTTTATTTTCACCACGATTATAGGCTTCCTTAATAGCATCATATGCAGAGTTTGATCTTAAACCAATTCCTTGTGTGACAAGGTCATAATATCTTTTTATTCTCTGCCACCTGTTATCCCTGTCCATTGCATAGTAGCGACCGCATACAGTTACAATTTTTACTGAACAAGTTTTTGTTTTTTCTTCTACTTTTTTAATTAAATCTATTCCATATTTTGGCGGATCATCTCTTCCATCTGTAATTCCATGAAGTAAAACTTTTTTAACCTGATTTCTTTTTGTAAGTTCAAATAGTGCATATAAGTGCCCCAGATGGCTATGAACATCTCCTTCACTGATTAAGCCCATTATGTGAAGTTTTGAATTATTTTGTTTTACATGATCTATAGCATCAAGCAAGGTCTTATTTGTAAAAAAAGATCCGTTTTGAATAGTTTGACTTATAAGTGTAAGTTTTTGTGTAACAATTCTTCCTCCGCCAATATTTTCATGCCCTACCTCGGAGTTTCCCATTACTCCATCCGGAAGTCCTACTGCCCTTCCGCAGGTATATAAAATAGTGTTTGGATAATTTTTAAGAAAAGAATTAAAGTTTGGCACACTTGCCTGGGCAACTGCATTTCCTTTTTTATCATCAGACGTGCCCCATCCGTCTAAAATGACAAGTGTAAGAGGTGTATGTTTCACACAACACCTATTGCTCTAACTTTTAATCCCCGTGAAGCAGCCAGTATTACAGCAGGTACCAGCTTATAACAATAAGCTTTTACACCAGCTTTTAATAAGATCTTTTTTTCGTAGTTATTAGGATGAATACCTTCTTTAAGTCCTGCCACAATGATTCCTTTTTTTGATTTATAAACATCTGTCAGTGAAATAAAACTTGGACCTTTTAAAGGGTTAGAGCCGGAGAGATTTATGTGATCTGAAATGTCATATTTGTTCTTTGAAAGCTTTGTTAACGGATAGATGTAGTCTGTTATTTCTATAAAACTTTTTTGTTTCACGAAGCTTTTTCCCATTTCTTTTTATCAATAATTATTCCATTGCTCCAGAATCTTTCAAGTTTATAATAATTTCTTTCTTTTTCGCTCATTATATGAACTATTAAGTTTCCAAAATCCAGAACTATCCAGTTACTTCCTACAAAACCTTCTTTTGAAATCATTTTGTAATTTAATTTTAATAAGGTTTCTTCTATATGTTTTGATATGGCTTCTATCTGAGGAATACTTTTTGCTGTAACTATCAAGAAATAATCAGATATGACTGTTAGTTTACTCACATCAAGCAGTAAGATGTTTTCACCTTTTTTTTCATTTGCTGCGTTTGCAGCTATAAATGCAAAATCTAAATCGTTAAGTCCTATTTTCGTTTTTTTTGTAGAGCTGGTTTTTCTTTTTTGTTTTAAGCTCAATATGATTTTAAGCTCCTGGGTTATTTGAATTTTTTATTAGCCTTTTGTTCCTGACTCGTGTTCTATTCTACCAATTGATGCCAGTAAAAACCAGAAAGGGATAAAAATTTGTGGTCTAAAAAAGACAGTGTCAACCATTCCGTGAGTTAAAAGTCCTATTAAAGAAATAAAAATTCCAAACGAAAAAATGCTGCCTTTTTGCCAGAATAGCCAATGTAATTTAAGAAATGACAATAAAAAGATAAAAATAAATATAAAACAGCCTAAAAGGCCAATTTCAATTGCAATTTCCAGAAAAATGTTATAAGCAGCCAGCGCATCAAACCCTGTTATCATATACAGTCCGTAAGCCAGCCTAAATGTGTTATTTCCAGGACCAATTCCAATAAGTAAGTTATCTTTCAGCATTTTTAAACATGCTGCCCAGACATTTAATCTGTAGTTATTACTACTATGTTCTCTGAATGTAAAAATTGTTAATATTCTTTCTGTGATCACCGGGAACAAAAAAGTTAAAGAAAGGATAAAGGCAATTATTCCAAATACAGTTAGCGTTACAGTTAATTTGTTATTTGCTTTTTTTTGAAAAGTAAAATGATTTAAAAAAATCACAAGACTCATTACAAATGAAAAAATTAATCCAATATATCCACCTCGGGAACCAGTTAAAATTAAACAAATTAAAACCAATGCAACTCCGGCCAGAAAAATAATTTTAAATAATTTGTTCTTTTGTTCAAATACTAATGCTATGCAAACAGGCAGTACTAAAAGCAAATAACCTGCCAGTAAATTTGGATTGCCAAGGGTTGAATATACCCTTATATGAATAGTTTCTTGTGTTGGATCTTCCCATGTGGCAAGAGGTTCAACACCGATAATATATTGGCAGATACCAATCAGGGCAGTAACAATCCCACATAAGCATAAAAAGCTCCAGAGATTTAAAAAAGTTTTTTGTGAAAAATTTACAACAATAGTTTTTACGATGAAATACCAGAGAAAAAATGTAATGTATTTTAATAAACCAGTTAAGCTCTCTTTAAAAAAATAAGAACTAAAAGTACTTATAGTGGCAAGAATTAAAAAAAGTATAATACACAGATCAATACTGTTAAAAGTAATTTTTAAAGATTTATTGGAAAACAAATAAAGCAGAAAGATAAAAAAGCAAACCAGAATGACAAGTCCAATCCCAAATCGGTCATTTGCAAACTGAGGCATTGATAATGAAGTAAATATTGCACTAATTGAAACAATCAACAATACAGGCAATGTATTGTTGTATTTAAATAAATTTGAAATTGGATTTGTAATAAAAATTATAGATTTACAGAGAGAGGAATTTTTTATTGTTTCATTAGACCAATTATCTAGCTTTTCCAGATTGTTTATGAAAGATTGATTTTTCATTATTTAACAGGGACAACATTAATTACTTTTCCACTTAATCTGTAATTAAATCCTTCAAGTTCAATCTGGTTTCCGATTTTTATTTTATTTCCACCTATCACATAACCATCACCTGTAACTAAAGCTTCATCAGTCAAAGTAACAATATAGTCTTTGATATTTAATTTAGTCGGATCAGGAATTATTTTATATAAAGAACCTGACGGTACAGGAATAACAGCCTGTTTAGAAGCTAATTCAGCTTTTATTATTTTTAATTTTGTATAAGGTCTGTTTCTGATCGTAATAGCTGATTTGTCACCAATCATAAATAAATCTGTACTTTCTGAAAATACATCTGGGATTAAAACTTCAATAGCAATACTCTCTTTTCCTTCAATAATTTTATTTAGCTGTGTTTTTTCTGCTTTCGCCAGTAAATACCCTGTAATGCTAAATAATATTGTACAAATTGTCAGAAGATCCAAAAAGTTTAATTTTATTTGTATATTTTTTTTCAGCATCGTTAATATTATATTATCCTTATTAGTATGCTTCATGAGGGATTTCTAAACAATATTTATTACAGATACTGGCAATCTGACAAACAAAACAATGCTATTGCAAATATATTTGCAATTCACGGACTTGGCGGGCATTGTATATGGTTTGATTCTGCCGGTATCATATTTAATAAAAGAAATATAAATTTTTTTTCATTTGACCTGCCTGGATTTGGACAGAGCAAATATCCAAAAGGAACTGTTAGCTCATATTATGTGTGGTTAAACGAAACACAAAATACACTGGAAAAATTTTTACTTCAATTTAATGTAAAAAAACCTGTTTTTATTCTCGGTCACAGCCTTGGTGCACTCCTGGCAATTGTACTAAGTAAAACCGTAAAAGCAAATGGCTGGATACTTTCTGTGCCAGGCTTTGAAGGACAGAAAGAAACCTGGCCGTTTTTTAATTTTATTGCTCCGGCCCTGTTGAAAGGGGTTTTTAAACCAGACGAAAATATTAATATGCCATTTGGTCCTGAGCTTCTCACAAAAAATAAAGATACTCAGTTAAAACTAAAAAAAGATCCTTACAGAATTATCAGCCCGAGTGCTCAGGTTTTTAAGCATGTTTATTTTCTTTCTCTAAAGACAAAAATGTTACACGATATCCCAAGAGAACCTGTTTTAGTTTTAATTGCAGGAGAAGATAAAGTTTGCTCTAATACAGTGACAGATGAGTATTTTAATAAGTTAGTTATTAAAGATAAGTGTAAGAAAATTTATACAAATTCCTTTCATGACTTGTTTATTGAAGATGAACTAAATCAGATAGTAAACGACATTTCGGTATGGATAACCGAACACATAACCACTTTTACAAAAAGATAAATTTGTTTAATGACTCATACTAATTACTGATTTTTATTATCTTGCTGGAGATAGCCCTGACATTCATACTATTAATAGGGTTGAATCTATCTAACAGAGGCAATTATGGCTTTGAAAAAAATCAGAAAAAAAGAGGATTTTATTAGAGAATTGTTATTAAAAACAGTTGGTAAAAATCCGGATTTATTTTCTTATTATGTAAACCTTCAGGAAGCAAAAGAACTTTTAGGAAAAAATATTTCAGAAATTAAAAGTAATAATGAATTTGTTGCAAAGCCAAAGAGGAAAATAGTTGACTGTTAATAGCTTTTTAGATACTTCATTACTTCTTTTACTCTGTCTTTTAAATTTTTTGATTCTACTATGAAAGTTCTTTTCGTCAATTCCCACTCAAGCAGAATTTCTCTAAACAATCTATCCACCTGTCTCTGATAATCTTCATCACTCCATCTAAAACCATCATCTTTTGACTTAAACATTCTGGGTATATAAATTATGTCTGAGTATTTAAGAGCCTGGGCATAAGCAAGTTTAAAGTAATTTTCTGATTCAAATGTTCTTTTAATATTCCAGCTCCATCTGACCCAGTGTACCCAGCAATCAATCGTAGAGCGGTCTGACAAAAATTCTTTATATTTTTCTTCAAATTTTATTTGTTCATTTAAGACCAGAAATCTGAATTTGTCAGGATCTTTGATCTCATAAATACTTTTATAGCCTGACTGATTGCATATTTCTCTGGCTGTTTCAGGAATTGTTTTTAAATCAATTTTCTTTTTAAGATTATTTAATAATGTTGTTTTACCAACACCTGCAGAGCCAATTATTACAATACGTTTTGGTGATTTATTTAACATAAGAATTCAAGTATCCTTTATAATGTTAAACTAAATACAAAATTGAGGTTACAAAAATGAAAAACTTAATAATACTAATGATTTTTCTTTTAATTTCATGTCAAAGTTCTTTTGCAGGATTAAATTCTTCACCAGATGAAATGAAATATAAAAAGCAAAGGGCATTAAACTGGTATAAAGCTAACAATAAACCTGGTAAAAATACAGAGTTTTCATTACTTAAAGATAAAGCATTAAGATGGTATAAAAATAGTGCTGCTGTTTTTAGCAACGAAATAAATTCCTTAAAGAACAAGTCGCTTCGCTGGCATAAAGCAAACAACAAATAGCTTTTTAAATGCTAACCTTACAAACTAATTCGTTACAAACAAAAGAAGAAATTTTAGAAATTGAAAATCCTTCTCTATTTAAGTGGAATAACATATTTTCAACAATCCAGCGCAGGATACAGGATAAAGAAAATAAATATTTAATCAAACTAAATCTTGTTAAAACCACAAAAGACAAATTGTATTTTAATATTGTTTCTATAGAAGGGGTAAAAGGCTTTATTGCTGAACCCTTTAGTCCTTGCCAAAAACTAAAAGCCCCGCCAAAGGCGAGGCTCGCCATAGGCGGCAAAAGCCAAAAGCCGGATATTTCCTGTCTCATAATTCCCACCGGTATTGGTGCTGTATTTGGCGGTTATGCTGGCGATGCAAACTCTTTAGCAAAACTTTTTGCACAAGAAAGTAAATATTTGCTTACACATCCAAACATCGTTAACGGGGCAGTTTTAAGTGATGTACCGTCAAATTTGATTTATCTGGATGGATTTTTTTTAGATCAGTTTCTGCTTGGGAAAATTAATATAATTCCAAAAAATAAAAATAAAATAAGTGTGATTTTCGACAAAGGTATATCTGAAGAAAGATTAGAATATGAAGTAAATGTTTTAAATGCACTTAGAGTTTTCTATGGCTGTGAAATAATTTTATGGACTATTACCGATAAACCATTAGTCATAGTTCCGGAAATAAATAAGTTTGGTTTTTCCAGTGGTAAAGTACAAAATATTGAAAGCATTATAAAAAGTGCTCTTAAATTAAAAGAACTGGGTGCAACAGCCATTGCAATATGCTGTGCTATCCCTGATCTTGAATTAAACCGTGGTTATATTTCCGGCTCCGGCATTGATCCGATTGGCGGAATAGAATCTATAATTTCCCGTATCGTTTCTGCCAGCACAGGTTTAGTCTCAGCTCATGCACCAGTTTTAATTTCAAACGAAAAAGTTGATTATAAAAAAATATCTCCTTTATCAGCAGCAGAATATATTGCATCGACTTTTTTACCGTCAGTTATTTCAGGATTACGTTTTGCTCCAAGGATAATTAGCCAAAAGTCAACAACTAACAGCCAACAGCTGTCAAATATCATTGTTCCATATAATGCCTTTGGCTCTCCGGGCGTTCTTTATCAAAACGAGGTTTTTAACAACGTAATTTTAATTAAAGAAAATAAAACATCTTTAGAAATTGATCTTAAACATTTAAATATTAATTTTAAAGTTAAGGAAAGATATCTTGATTTAATTGATCTTAAAAAGATTGAAAAATCCGGGATAGATATTGATGTTTTAAAGAGGCCTTTGGATAGGATTTCCAGGATATAGTAAAATAACACACATGAAAGATTTGCTTCAAAAATCAAAAGATACAGAATCTGAAAGAAGAGTCATGCCTGCTCACATAGCCATCATCATGGACGGAAACAGGCGCTGGGCAAAAAATAAAAATCTTCCGACCATGTTCGGTCACAAAGAAGGAGTCCAGGCTTTAAAAAAGATTACCAGGTATGCAAACGATTATCTGGGCATAAAGTATCTGACTGTTTATGCATTTTCTACTGAAAACTGGAACAGAAAAAAAGATGAAGTGGATTTTTTAATGTTTTTAGTTCAGGAAGCACTTCAAAAAGAAATAGATGAAATGCACAAGGAAAATGTAAGAATCAGATTTATTGGTTTTTTTGATGAGCTTCCTTTACCACTCCCAAAAGTCTTACATGATGCAATGGAAAGGACAAAAAATAATACAGGAATAAATCTTAATGTAGCTCTTAACTATGGAAGCAGAGCTGAAATTACAGATGCAGTAAAAGAAATCACAAAGAAAGTAACAGAAAATGAAATTAAAATAGATGATATTACTCCAGAACTAATAAGTAAAACTTTATTGACAAAAGATATACCGGATCCTGATCTTTTAATCAGAACAGGCGGTGAGATGAGGATCAGTAATTATCTTCTGTGGCAATGCGCTTATACTGAGTTTTACTCTACAGATACCTTATGGCCTGCATTTGACAGTAATGAACTTGAAAAAGCAATTGATGAGTTTAACAAGAGACAGAGAAGATTTGGAGTTTAAACCAAAGTTTGTAACTGCTGTTTTTGATCTTCTGCTATACATGCTTCAATAACTGGATCTAAATCACCTTCTAAAGCTGCATCCAATGTAAAGTTTTCATTTAACCGGTGATCTGTAATTCTGTTATCTTTAAAATTATAAGTTCTGATTTTTTCACTCCTGTCCCCGCTTCCTACCTGCATTTTACGCTTTGCATAGATTTCTTTCTGTTGTTTTTGTAGTTCCATATCATAAAGTTTTGACCTTAAAAGCTGAAGTCCTTTGTTTTTATTCTGCAGCTGACTTCTCTCTTCCGTACAATGCACCATTATTCCGCTTGGCTTGTGGACTATCCTTACAGCAGTTTCCACCTTGTTTACATTTTGCCCGCCGGCTCCACCTGATCTCATAGTAGTAATTTCAAGATCATTTGGGTCAATTTTTACATCGACTTCATCCACTTCCGGCATTACAGCTACGGTTACAGTACTTGTATGAACTCGTCCTGAAGCTTCAGTAAGAGGAACTCTTTGAACCCTGTGAACACCTGACTCGAACTTTAGCTTACTGTAAACATTCTCACCGTTTACTTCCATGACTACAAACTTATAGCCACTTATATCTCCCACATGAGCATCTACTATTTTTGTATTCCAGCCTTGTTTGTCTGCATACCTCATGTACATTCTAAGCAAGTCTCCTGCAAAAATAGAAGACTCTTCACCACCAGCAGCACCACGGATTTCAAGCATAATATCTTTTTCATCGTTTGGATCCTTTGGTAAAAGTAAAACTCTAAGCCTGTCTTCTATTAAAGCTGTTTCTTTTGTAATATTTTCAGCTTCTGCTTTAGCCAAATCTACCAGTGAAATATCTCCTTCAGTTTTTATTATTTCTTTTGCACCATCAAGCTCTTTATTTAACGATTTGAACCTTTGATATAAATCATAGATTTCCTGAAGAGATTTTTTTGATTTTGATACTTTTTTAAGCTGTTCCTGATTTCCATAAACAGCAGGATCTGCAAGCTTTTTATCCAGCTCATTGTATATTTTTTCTGTCTCATCAAGTTTTTTTACTATAAGATTATCCATAAAATTATCCACGTCCACGAGAGGAGTTGAACCTCCGACCTAGGCGTTAGGAGTGCCTCGCTCTATCCAACTGAGCTACGTGGACATGTAAGATTTATAGTATAACGCAAAAATTTAAAACTTTTTGCAGATGTTTCCGTCATTTAATGTTAGTTTAATTAGATAATGCGAAAAAGTGGTATATGTAAATAAGAAATATGACGCACAAACAATTTTTTAATTTAATTTTAGTTATAACGGCTTTGTTTCTTACACAGATTGGTTCAGAAGCAAAATCATCTGTAACTGTTGGAAAAGGAATTTGGATAAATATATGGAACTATCCTGAAAATCCCGAGATGTATTGTGAACAATTAAAATCAAAAGGAATTGATACAATTTATCTTCAAATATCCAGATCAAATACCCCTGCCATAAAAAACCCTGCAAGCTTAAATAAAATCATTAAATCAGCTCATTCGCGTAATATTAAAGTTATTGGATGGATTTATTCCTTTTTAAAAGATCCTATATCAGATGCACAAAAGTTTTTACAGGCAGTTTTTTATCGAACTCCGGGCGGTGATTCACTGGACGGCATGGCTGCTGATATAGAAGAGGTTACAAATTCCCGGTCTATTGAAACCTTTGCAAAAGCAATACGAAAATCAGTCGGTCCCAAATACCCGCTTATAGCCATTACATTTTCACCGGTTTTAAAAAGAGCCGATCCCAGGCATTATGCATGGAAAACAATTGCAAATAATTTTGATATTATTGCACCCATGACTTACTGGCATGGTTTTGTAAAATTACGCTCTGAAAAAGGTGCATACGATTACACAGCACAAACTATTTCAAAAATAAAAGAATACACTCAAAAAGATAACTTACAGATTCATCTAATCGGTGACGGGCAAAAAACTTCCAGTGCAGAAATAAACGGATTTCTAAGAGCAGCAGGTGATCATAACATCAATGCCGGTGTAAGTCTTTATCCGTGGTATACACCAAAGGAGCATCAGGTAGAAGCATTAGGAATGTTTAAATTAAGTAATGATTAAGTTTAAGCGCCTGATGGCAAAAAAATCTTTAAGTAACTTACCAGCTTCAAGTTCCATAATTCCGCCAATAACTTCTGTCTGATTTTCCTTATTTAAATCACCAAACAAGTTAATCTTAGATCCACATGCACCAGCATTTAAATCATACGCTCCAAAAATAACTTTTGATATTCTTGAATTAATAATAGCTCCGGCACACATTGCACAAGGCTCAAGCGTCGTATATAAAACACAATTATTCAATCTCCATTCACTAAGATTTTCCGACGCATCTTTTATAGCACGCAGTTCAGCATGAGCAGTAGCATCTTCTAAGATTTCAACTTTATTTGTGCCTTTTGAAATTAAGACATTATCTTTTATAATAAGAGCTGCTACTGGCACATCATATTTTACTTTTTTTGCCAGATCAAGAGCTATTTCCATCCAGTACTGGTGATTAAATTGCATTTCTGATTTTTTCAGTTTCTTTATGCCTAAACTCAATTATTTTTTTTTGGAGATCTTTGTTTTCAATCGAAAGTATCTCCAGCGCTAAAACAGCTGCATTTTTTGCACCGTCCACTGCTACTGTAGCTACTGGAATTCCTGGAGGCATTTGTACTGTAGAAAAAAGAGAATCCATTCCACCCAGAGAACTGCCAGAAAAAGGTACTCCTATAACCGGAAGAGTAGTTCTGCCAGCCACTGCCCCAGACAGATGATTTGCCATGCCAGCCCCGGTAATAAAAACTTTTACACCACCATTTACAGCACTATCAATAATTTCTTCTACATACGATGGTGATCTGTGTGCACTGGCTACTTTAAAATCATAAGCTATGCCAAACTCAGCTAATGTATCCAGAGCTGGTTTTATTTTTAACTCGTCGGATTTACTGCCTATAATAACCTGAACATCAATTTTTCTTGTCATTTTTCTCCTGCATTAAATTAAACTTACCGGAAATTAAACCCTTTATATCATTAAACAAAACAAAGAACATAAGCATTATTAAAAGAATAAAACCTGTCTGAATAGCTCTTTGCTGAATAGATTCAGCTAGTTTTTTACCTCTGATTTTTTCTATAAACATAAAAAGTAAATGCCCGCCATCCAGTGCTGGAATAGGCAAGAGGTTAATTATTGCCAGATTTACACTTATCAAAGCAGTCCACCTGTAAATCTCCCTGGGATCAATTGTAATAGCCTGGGCAAATACAGAAACAATTGCTACAATTCCATGCAAATCATCTGCATTTATTTTTGGAGTACCACTTGGTGCTATACCAAGCATATTCATAATCATCAGACATAAACCAATCAGCATGGTTACTGTCCACTCAGACAAAGCCTGAAATGCCTGAATACTCCAGACAAAAGGATTTCTGGAAGGTTTATCATATTGACCACTGATTGATAATCCAAGCCCTATGCCGATGGTACCTTCACTATTTGGAATAACTTTTATATTTAAAATTTCTGATTTTTGCTTTTCATTTTCAATATAGTTTCTCTTTACTTTAATCAGCACTTCTTTTCCCGGACTGGACATTACAATCCTGACAAGCTGAGCTGGTTCTTTTATGTTTATATAATTTGCCTTGAGAATTATATCTCCAGGCATAAAGCCTGCATCTTTAGCAATTGAATTTGGTTTAAAAGAACCATTTATCGTTGGAGAAGATATGTCCAAAAGATTTGTGATAACTACATTTCCTTTTGAGCTTGGAGGACCGATTGTAGCCACCATAATAAGACAAATAAGATAAGCAAATAAAACATTAAATGCAACTCCAGCAGCAGCGACACATGCTCTTTTCCATACAGGGAATGATTTTAGGGGCTTTAAGTTAGGTATTTCTTTTTTGATTTCTTCACTTGTTTCATCTCCCAACTCTGGAATAGCGACATAACCACCAAGCACAAACCAGTGAAACCTAAATTCAGTTTCTTTCCATTTGCCTAATTTTAAATGCCCGCCAAATGGTAAGCCAAATCCAAAAACCGGGGTTTGAAATCCAAGCCTGCGTGCTACAATCCAGTGCCCAAATTCATGCACAATAATCATTACGCTGATCAATGCAAGAACTATTACTATATTTAAAACTACCATGTGTATGAGTTTAGCATAGATCATTAATCAATTGAAAAACTATAGACGGCAAAATATCCTCCATACATTTATGATGCCCAAGTAGACACCGTTTCTTTCTGCAGGCTATACATTTCATTTCAGATAAATATAAAGCATTTTTAACAGAACCATAAGGACCGGATCTGCAAGGAGAAGTAGGTCCATAAATACCAATAACTTCAGGTAAAGAATAATCATTTTTTATGGCACTTGCCAGATGTAATCCTGCAGAATCCAGACCAATAACCAAATCAGAGTTTTGAATCAGGTAAATTAAATCTTTAATTTTTGTTTTTCCAACAAAATTTGCATAACTTATTTTATTGAAATCAAGTTTATCAATTAATAACTGAATAAATTTAAGATCGCTTTTTGAAGCACATAAGCAAACCTGAAAATCCTTTGAAATTTTATTTATAAGCTCAAACCAGTAATCCATGCGCCAAAGTTTACTTTCCCACGTAGTAGAAGGAAACAAAATCACTTTTTTACTTGTGTCATTTGTAATTTGTAAAACGTCTGCATTATCGGGTTCTGTAATTTTTGGAATTAAAAAATTGATTTTTTTATTTTCATTATCTATCAAATCATCAATCAATCTCAGATTCAAATTTACAACATGCTTGTCAGTTTCAAATAAATTCCCCACATCAATTTTTTTATCATAAAATACATCTGCAAATTCTCTGGCATTCTTAAAACCAATAATTTCTTTACCAAAGGACGATTTACTTATAAAAGCACTTTTAAACAATCCTTGCACATCAATGACGTGATCATATTTTTGCTTTTGAATTAAAAAAATATTTTTTAAATTAAGCAGATAGACATTATCAATCTCATTAATAAGATTAAGCAACTCAAATCCTTTTTCCCTCACAAGCCAGTCAATCTGTGCATCGGGATATTTTTGTCTGAGTTTGCAAACAATCGGCAAAGAATGAATAATATCACCCAAACTACTTAGTCTTACAATTAAAAATTTCATATTGGAACAAGTTTCATCTTATGTTTTTCAAAAACAGCTACCTGATCAAACCCATACTCTTTTAACATTTTATATAATCTGTCATATCCATAGCCCAAATCTTTAGCCGTATGTGCATCAGAAGCCGTGGTAACAGGAATATTCATTTCCTTTATCATCAAAACGATTTCATGCTGTGGATAAAGTTCATTAACAGGTTTTCTCCAGCCTGCTGTATTTATTTCAACAGTTAATCCTTTCTGTTTAATAAGTTTTAAAACATCTTCCACAAAATATTTAATCTTTTTTTTAGGTCTATACCCGAATATTTTTATTAAATCAAGGTGTGCCAGTCCATCTATAAATCCTTTATTTATAAGCTTTTTAATATTTTCAAAATATCTGGAATATAATTCATCAATATCCCACTTTGAGAATTGATCTTTGTAATTAGGATGATCAAAAGCCCATTCATCTATAAAATGAACAGAGCCTAATATAAAGTCAAGTTTGTCAAAATTCTTTTCAGTCCACTTATAGTCAGTCTCTGATGTTTCAGGATTATTATCTATTTCTATTCCTATTTTAAAATTGATATCATTTATTTTATTTTTAAATTTTAAAAACTCTTCGAGATTAATACCTTTGTGATAACGACCGTGATCGGTTAACACTACGTCAGTAAGATGTGCTTCCCTGGCATATTCTGCCCAGGGTATCAGTAATTTCTGAGTGTAAGGAAGATCGTCCCTGTGTCCCTGTGGATGATTGTGGTAGTCGCTAAAAAGCATAGGAACATTATATCGTACTATTGAATCAGATAATTAGTTATAAAAATATACCTGCTGTCTTTTCCCCAGACATACGAATGTTCCAGTAAAACATTATCTAATAATTTTTTCTTTGCAACAAATGCAAATTTCCTTTCTTGAATTAACTTTTCCTGTATTTGTTTAATAGAATCATATTTTTTAATTTTTCTTCTTCCATAGAACGTAAGACTGGGTTTAACAATCTGATAAGTTGCAAGCGGTACATTTCGGGGAACAGATTTCGCAAAAGTTCTGAGCATATACTGAGAATGCTTATCTATTTTTGGCAATAAAAAAGAAATAAGACAAAAATATAACAGTAAAAAAGTAGAAAGAATTATTGTAGTTGTCATTTTTGCATCTTTATGGCTGCTAGCCCAGGCCATGCTGACACCTGCAAACATTAAAAATGCAAAAGATACAATCGGCAGATCAAGTTTTAAATCTTTTATTTCTCTTGGTAAGATTACATCTAAATGGAACAGGCAAATATATAAAACAACCAGTGAAAAGAAAAAGAAAATTCCAAGTCCTATAACCAAACCTTTGTTAGAAAGATGCTTTTTAAACATCTCATTAAACCAGAATGAAACTATTACACTCAATGCCGGGAAAAGGGGCAAAATATAAGTCAATAATTTTGTTTTACTAAAACTAAAGAATATAAAAACTACAATAAACCACCATAAGCAAAACCAGGGAACCTGATCAATCGTGGAAGAAAGCAGGCTTTTTAAACCTCTTTTGACTAAAGCAGATATTGCCTGAGGAAGAAAGAAAGTCCACGGTAAAAAGCCAAGCAAAATAACCGGAATAAAATAAAAGACAGAACCTCTGTGTCCGGAGACTATTGATGTAAATCTGCTTATATTATGCACACAAAAAAAAACCTTTGTAAATTCACCATCTGTAGCAAAGTGCACTGCCACATACCATGGAATAACAAGAAATAAAAAAATAAAAAAACCAGCCCAAAAAGAATTGTTTTTAAAAAAATAATCTAACCGTCCAATCCACCAGAAAAAAGGAAGAAATATTAATGCCGGAATTAAAACTGCAACAGGTCCTTTTGTAAGAACAGCAAGTGCTAAAAAAATAAAACCAAAAATATACCAGAAGCTGAATTCAGCAATTTGAAACTTAAAAAATCTGTGGGAATTTATTATCTTGTGATAACCTAAAAAAAATGAAAACATGGCAGATGAAATAAAACCAGCCAGAGCCATATCTGTAATTGAAAATCTGGACAATGCGGCAAATTCAAAACATGACATTAACAATAATGTCCCCAAGCAAGCAAAACTGGTATCATAAAAAGTTTTTAAGAAGATAAATAATATTGAGGCACATAAAATGGCACATAGAGCAGAGGGAAATCTCGCTGCAAATTCATTAACACCAAAGGTTTTCATAGAAATTGCTTCAAGCCAGTAAAAGAAAACAGGTTTATCAAAACGTACTGAATAATTAAAATAAGGTACCACCCAGTTTCCCGATTCAAGCATTTCTCTGCCGGCTTCAGCATACCGTGGTTCATCTACATCAATTAATCCAACACTTCCCAACCTATAAAAATACAAAATTACAAATAAAACCAGGAGGATGATTAATGTTTTTAAAAACCATTCATCACTTTTTAGTTTATCCGATTTTAGTATCATTCTATTGCTCACTGCCTCTACTCGCTTTCGATTTTTAATACTGCCATAAACGCTTCCTGCGGTATTTCCACCTTACCGACATTTTTCATTCTCTTTTTACCTTCTTTTTGCTTTTCAAGTAATTTCTTTTTTCTGGTAATATCGCCGCCATAACATTTGGCTAAAACATTTTTTCGAATAGCGCTTACTGTTTCCCGGGCTACTATTTTCCCGCCTATTGCAGCCTGAATTGGTACCTCAAATAATTGTCTGGGAATTAATTCTCTAAGTTTCTGTGCAATTTGCCTGCCGTAATAAGATGCTTTATCAGCATGAACAATACTGGACAAAGCATCTACCGGATCCCCGGCTATTAAAATATCCAGCTTAACTAATTTTGATTCTTTATAACCAATCAGATCGTAATCCATGCTTGCATAACCCTTGGATCTTGATTTCAAGTTATCAAAGAAGTCAGTAATAATTTCTGCAAGAGGAATTTCATAGGAGAGCTGAACTCTTTTTGAATCAAGATATTTCATATCTTTAAATATTCCCCGCCTTCCCTGGCAAAGTTCCATTATCTGCCCCACAAAATCATGCGGAACAAATACATGAAGTAAAACATACGGTTCTTCAATCTTTTCTCTTTTCGTAGGATCAGGCAATAACGCCGGATTATCAACCTCAATAACTTTTCCACTGCTATCCGTTACTTTATAAACAACACTTGGTGCAGTAGCAATTAATGATAAATTATATTCTCTCTCTAATCTCTCCTGAGCTACCTCCATATGAAGCAATCCTAAGAAACCACATCTAAAACCAAATCCAAGTGCATTGGAACTTTCAGGCTCATAGTAAATAGAGCTGTCATTAAGTTTTAGTTTTTCAAGAGCATCTTTTAAATCAGGGTATTGATCAGCATCGATAGGATACAAACCACAAAATACCATCGGCATTGCAGGCCTGTAACCAATTAATGGTTTATCCGCAGGATTATTTACACCTGTAAGAGTATCTCCTACCAGTGAGCTTACATCCTTTATAAAGGCTGCCAAATACCCTACTTCACCGGATTTTAATTCATTTTGCGGAAATTGTTTTGGGAGCAGATAGCCAAGCTCACTGACAATAAATTTTTTATTGTTAGCCATAAATAAAATTTCATCGCCTGCTTTAACCGAACCATCAACAACTCTTAAATAAGTTATTATTCCTCTGTAACTTTCAAAGTAGCTGTCAAACACCAGAGCTCTAAGAGGTTTGTTCAGGGTAAAAACTGGTGGAGGAATATATTTAACTACTGATTCCAGGACCTCTTCTATATTTTCTCCGGTCTTTGCACTTATACAGATGGCTTTTGAAGTATCGATACCGATTAATTCTTCAATTTCTTTTTTTACTCTTCGGGTATCAGCACCGGGTAAATCAATTTTATTTATTACAGGTATAATCTCCAGATTATTTTCAAGTGCCAGATAAACATTTGCCAGTGTTTGTGCTTCCACACCCTGACTTGCATCTACTACAAGAAGAGCACCTTCACAAGCTGCCAGGCTCCTTGAAACCTCATAAGTAAAATCAACATGTCCCGGAGTATCTATTAAATTTAGTGTGTATTCTTTTTTATCTTTCGCACTATATTTCATTCTTGCTGTCTGTAACTTAATCGTAATACCTCTTTCACGCTCAATATCCATATTGTCCAGAATTTGTTCTTTCATTTCTCTTTTGGAAATTGAACCTGTTAATTCCAAAAGTCTATCTGCCAGGGTTGACTTACCATGGTCAATATGTGCAATAATACAGAAGTTTCTAATATTTACAGACTTTGGCATCCTTGTTAATTATAAAGTATAAAGGAGAATTAAAGAAAATATAATATACTTAGAGAAAAAGTAAAGGAAAAATGTTCAGGAAAATAACAGACTTAAACCTCAGACGATATTCTTTACCAGGACTGAAAAAGTGGATCCTTTTAGGTTTCATCGGTTCAATATTTGGGCTGTTAGGCATAGCTTTATTATTTGAACTGAGACCTGTAACAAGAATAAGAGATTTTTTCTGGTTTATTATTGAATGGATAGCAAATCTTTTGCCCACGTATGTGTCAGGTATTCTTGCAATTATAGTATGCATAATTCTTATTACGTACGCTTTAATTAATGCAAACAAAGAAGTTGTAAAAGCACTTGCTCCAGAAATGGCAGACAGTTCCGTTTTAGATGCACTGGATAAATTTCATTCACTAAGCAGAGGGGTAAAAGTAGTAGCAATTGGCGGAGGAACCGGACTAAATACATTACTTACAGGTTTAAAATATTACACTACAAATATTACTGCAATTGTTACTGTGGCAGATGACGGAGGAAGCTCAGGAAGACTCAGAGAAGAACTTGGGATAATTCCACCAGGAGACATAAGAAACTGCATTGCAGCACTTGCAGATGAAGATAAAATTATTACAGAGCTATTCCAGTACAGATTTAAAAGCGGTCAGGATCTTGAAGGACACAGCTTTGGTAATTTATTTTTAACTGCGCTTAGAGAAGTAATGGGTGGAGACTTTATCAAGGCAGTCAGAGCTGCAAGTCTGATTTTAAGAAGCAGGGGAATGGTTCTGCCATCCTCACCAGAACCAATGAAAATTATTGCTGAACTCAGTGACGGAAGAATTATCGAAGGAGAATCAAAAATTCCACAGGCACAAGGCAAGATAAAAAGAGTTTACTGTGAACCAGCAAGCCCAAAGGCTCAGAAAGAAGCAGTTGAAGCGATTTTAAACTCTGAATTAATTATTTTTGGACCAGGCAGTTTGTATACTTCAATAATCCCAAACCTGCTTGTACCTGGCATAATAGATGCAATTAAAAAAACAAATGCACATAAAGTTTTTGTCTGTAATATAATGACTCAGCCCGGAGAAACTACCGGTTACACTGTGAGTCATCATGTATCTGCTCTGTTAGAACATGCCAGGTATCAAAATTTGGTAGATGTAGTAGTGGCAAATGACAGACACCCGGAAATCTTACTGGAAAAGTACAAAGAAAAAAATCAGGAGCCTGTAATTATAGATGCTGAAGAAATACAAAAATTAGGAATAAGAATTGTTGCCAGAAATTTGATTAAAGAAGAAGATCTGGTCAGGCATAATTCTAAATTACTTGCAAAGGCTATTTTATTATGGCACAGGCGCTGGCAAAAATATCCTCTGAAAAAACCAGGCAAAACAGAAATTACAGCATCTGTTTAATCATGATAATTCCGGAAGGTATATAATTAGCCAGCTACGGGGTAAATAGAAATTATGATTCAAGGATATTGGCTGGAAGAACTTTTATCAAATCCAAGAGATTTTATTGATAGCTTTTACAAGCAAGGTAAGTATTACAAAAAAATTAAACACTGGGATAAAAGTAACAAAAAAAGAAAAAATCCAAGAACCTGCTATGTTTTTACACTTGACGAAGAAGATGCAAAAAGAAATGCTACTTTCTCTACATTTGAACTTGGGATTAAAGAACACATGATTCGCAGGGGATATTTAAATAAAATTTCAAGCCTCATGCCAATGAACCCTTTAAAAATATCCCTGTTACAGCTCGCAGGTGTTCAGATTGAAGACAATGTTTTTATTGCTCCGGAGGTAACTATTGATCCGGTATTAAGAGGCTGGACGACATTACGTCAGGGGTGTTCTATCGGCTGGGGAACAAAAATGTTTAATCATCTTTTTGAAGAAAATGGAAAAATAATAATTGGTTATATTGACATTGGAGAAGAAGCATCAATTGGTGGATTTGTATCTATTTCACCAGGGGTTACAATTCACAAAAAAGCAAACATTGGTGCTGAAGTAAAACTCGCTCCAGGTGTAACGATTGAAAAATATGCAAAAGTTGGAGCAGGTTCCCTGGTTTCACCATTTTTAACCATAGGTGAAGGTGCTGAAGTAATGATGGGAAGTGTGGTTACTGAGAGCGTAGCTCCTGGAACAAAGGTTCAGGGGAACCCGGCAAAAACAATTGTTGAAAAAATCAGGGACAGAAAACCAAAACTGGATTTAATTGTTAATCCAAATTTAGGAAAAGATGATCAAATTGGTGCGTAAAATTAAATTATCCTTCTGTTAAATTTATCAAATCAGTTTTATCTTCTTCTAATTTTTCTTTTAAGCTTGGCGTAGCAGTTGCTAACATTGCATTACTTAGTTTATATATCTCTTTCTTATTTTCTTTTTTCTTATTTTTTCGAGCTGCTAAAGCCAATGCATCTTCAATATCACCCTCTGTATAATTAACTTCTACCAGTAAATCTGGTGAAACATCAGCATGACTCAAAGCTGCTCTGCCTTCCAGTGCTGCTCCTTTATCTCCGCGATTTGCTGCCCGTAGTATAAAGTCCCTGGCAAGAGCACTGAAAATAGATATCTTTGCACTTAAGAGGGCAATTGCTTCAGCAAATTTAAATCCACCTCGCATACCCAGCAACGAAGCTAACACATTAAAAGGATTAGGATCTACCATTCCGGCATTCATTGCTATATCCATCTCTGCATTTCTGGCTGCATCTTTTTCTTTTGATTTGTCTACAGTCATTATAAAAGAATCATATGCAGGACAAGAGGGAGAATTATTGTTTGCATCATGAGGGCAAATTAAAGGGTGATTATGATCTGGCGGCTGGCCTATCGGATTAGGATTAACTTGTAATGGATCTGGCATACAATTAATAGCTTTCTGCTTAAGCTGGCTATAAGATCAAACCAGCTCAGCATAAAAATATTGACAGATTTTGCTTAAGAATAAATTAATAATAAGCGGCAGGCAAAAGCAATAATTTACCTTTTTAGTTATAAAGTACGGGACATCACTAATTAAAGTTAAGGTTAGATTAAATATAGAGGCGAGGTAACCTTGTCCCTGCATCGCATACCAAACACTGCTGCTCCAGAACCACACAAACCAGATATCGTATATCCTTCATTTAAAAAATTTTTTCTAAGATCAATTAACTGCGGGTGGTGTGAAAAGACAGCTGTTTCAAAATCATTGAAAGTATTCTGAGAAAATAAATTATAGTCTTTTATTTTCATTGCATTAACTAAATTTCTTATTTGCAGGCTATGCTCGGCAGCAATCCCCCTTGAATCCATCTGCTCATAAGCCCATTTTGTAGAAACTGAAATTTCCGGAAGTTTTTTAATTTCAATTTCCAGATCAAGTTTATTTTCTAATTTTATTAAATGTTCTCCTTTGCCTTTGCCAAGACAGGTTCCACCATACATAAAAAACGGGACATCTGAGCCAAGTGTCTCTGAAAGGATCAGCAACTTGCTTTCATCTAACTGATAACTAAAAATTTGATTTAAGCCTTTTAAAACACCGGCCGCATTTGAACTGCCACCACCCAGTCCGGCTTCAAGTGGAATATTTTTATTTATTTTGATTCTGCAGATCCCCTTAACATTTAATTTTTCAAAGAACAATAACGCTGCTTTATATGCCAGGTTCTCATTCTTTGAAATTAGTTTATTTAATTTGTCCTGGATAAAAGAAATCTCTACAGATAAACTATTACTTTTAGTAAATTCAATCTCTATTTCATCATACAGATTTTCATTTTCATAAAATATTGTTTCTATTTCATGATAACCATCAGGTCGTTTTTCTTTTATCCACAGAGCCAGATTAATTTTACTCGGGGATTTTAATTTTATAATTTTATGCGGCATTAAATTTTTAAATATTTTCGTGTAGACCAGATACACCCTGATCCACTTACAATAATTCCTGCCACCAAAAGAATATAATAGATCCTTAAAATATTAGATGCACTATACTGCGGTAAACCTGTAGGAAGAACACTGCCAATTGAGTTTTGTGCTGTTTCCCAGAAAAAAGTATGCAGTGTAAATAAAGGGACAATTGCAATGGTTGAAGCAAGAACTGCATAAAAAATACCCTGTAAAATCAATGGACCGCGAATATACCAGTCATCAACGCCCATTAGCCTTAAAACCTCAATTTCATTTTGTCTTGAATGAATTACCAGATGTATAGTATTTGCAGTAATTACTACAGTTACAAAAGCAAGAAGTATAGCAATCCCAGCTCCAATAAGTTGCAAAAAATTCCTAAACTTATTTATAAAACCTAAAACACCAGGCGCATAATTTATATCTATAACTCCCTGCATTTTTCTTACTGCTGTAATTGTTGATTTTAAATAATCAGATCTTGAAACTCTAACGTGAATAGTATCAGGAAGAGGGTTTTGAAAATCTTCATCAATAGTAAAATTCTTTTTAAACTCATGCCAGGCAATATCTTTGTCAATAACTTCAATCCTGTTCACATAAGGCATTTTTCCTATTTTTAAGGCAAAGTTTTTTATATCTACATCACCAGACAGATAAATAGAAAATTCCATTTGATCAGTTAGTTTCTGACTGATTACATTTAATCCGAAAGATACCTGTAGAACAAATCCAAATATTAAAAGGACTGAAGTTAATATACTAATAACTACACAGTTAGACCAGCCTCCACGCCATATATCCTGAGCAGTCTCATAGATCATCCTGTAAGCCATTCTTAATTTTCTAGCCGAAAAATCTATTTTTATTACTCCTATCTTTTTATATTTGTGCAGTATAAGTACCAGTTTTTACATCACTGATTATCCTGCCATTAATTAAATTTATTACCCGCTTCCTCATCTGATCCACCATTTGCTGATTATGAGTAGCCACAATTACAGTAGTACCTCTCTGGTTAATCCTTTCCAGAAGCTGAAAAATTTCCATCGAAGTTACAGGATCCAGATTACCGGTCGGTTCATCAGCTATTAATAGTGATGGTCCCTGAACGATTGCCCTGGCAATACCAACTCTTTGCCGTTCTCCACCAGAAAGACTTTTTGGAAAATCATTTGCTTTATTTGTCAAGCTTACAACCTTAAGTGCTCCATGTACTCTTTTTTTTATTTCGTTTCTATCCATACCAATTGCATACAACGGGTAAGCTACATTTTCATAAGAAGTTTTATTAGGCAGTAATTTAAAGTCCTGAAAAACAATTCCCATTCTTCTTCTTAGAAGCGGTGTCTGGCTGTTAGGTAATCTTGAAACATCAACATTTGAAACAAAAACCTGTCCTGAAGTGGGTTTTTCTTCTCTATACAATAGTCTCATGATAGTAGATTTTCCGGCACCACTTGGTCCAACCAAAAAAGCAATTTCTCCCTGGGTAATCTCAAAGCTCACATCGTCCAGGGCTTTGAGCTCGTTATAGATCTTAGTTACATTAATTAATTGAATCATAGCAAATTTCCAATTACAATAATGTTAACACGATATCCTGGAAAAATAGATATGTTATACATACGAAATAATATGGAGAAAATAATTTGACAGTTCATAGAGAAAAAATGGTTTTTCATTTTAAAGCATTATTTTGTATATTTTTAATTGCTCTGTGGTCATTCTGGTTTTCATACTTTTCAAAAGAGAACAGGCAGAAAAAAATTATCAGACAGCCTGCTCAAACAAAAAAAGTTATTGATCAAAATATTGTCACTAAAATAGCAGAAAAGAAGAAACCCTTATCAGACAGTAAGATTACCAGTTCTACAATTTCAAAAGAAAAAAAGAATCTGCAAAATAATTTAGTAAAAGAATTACCAAAATTAGCAATACTAACACCAGTAAAAATAAATAAAGAAATTTCTATGCCAGAAACTGAAATCCGCATATCAAAAGCAATGATTAACTTAAACTTACCAAATATTGCTTCTGCTACGAGAAAAGCATTGATTACACAGGAAGCATTACCTACAGGGCAAATCTCCCTGCTAAGAAAAGGCATAAAAATTGAAAAAGATAAATTAAAACCTGCTTTAATTTATCTAAAAAATGAAGCAGATATTTTAGATACAATAGCCGAGCAGATAGAATTAGCAGGAATAGTAAATAAGCCAAATGGGGAAAGTACTGTAATAATCAGGAATAAGTCAAACAATTACATTGAAATTTTAAGGAAAGGGGACGAATATCAAGGATTAAAACTTCTTGAAATTAATAAAAGTGAAGTGGTTTTAAGAAGTGACCGTCTAAATAAAACTTACATTAAAAAAATTAACACTGGAGAAGAACCCTAGAGCCATAATCAATCATGTCTCTAGAAGCTTTTTTTTTATTCATAAGCTGTGTATAATTTTTTCTGCAATCCTTACACTTTAACAAATGATCGGTTATGGTTTTATGTTTTAGCGAAGAAACTGTGTTATTTAAATATTCTCTTAATCCTGACCAGTATCGTTCTTCATCAGAAACGGGTTCTCTCTTTTCATTAAAGTAATTGTCAGAAAATATTTCCTTATGAAATAAAGAATCAATTTTCCTTAAAACTTCCTGTGTAAAAATATCCGGATCTGCTTCTTTGTCTGACTTGTAATGTTTTTTTAATAACTCACTTATTTCATCATAGGGTTTGCCTTTATTTTCGTCGTCAGTTTCCATTTACAGCTTTTTTTTCTTCTCTTTCTAAATATGGACTTAATACTTCCTGTAATCTGCCTCTGGCTCTTGCAATTCTGCTTTTTACGGTACCCAGCTCACAGCCTATTGATACAGCTATTTCTTCATAACTTAAACCCTGCAATTCTCGCAGGACGATAGCTGTTCTGAACTGTTCCGGCAGCTGAGCCATGGCTTTTTTTATAATCTGATCCAACTCCTGAACAAGCGATTGTTCGTCCGGCTTTAATGAAGGATCAGGGATTTCCCTCACCAGATCAGATTCACCATTATCACTTTCAATGGGAGCATCAATTGAAACAGTCGGCAATCTTCGCGGTCTTCTTCGAAGTTCATCATAAAAAAGGTTTACAACAATTTGATTTAACCATGATCTAAATGTTTTTGGATTTCTTAAAGAATGAATCCCCCTGTAAACTCTGATAAAAACTTCCTGGGCTAAATCAGATGTATCACCCCAGTCTGGTGCTAATTGATACAGTAAAGAAGTTACTGATCTTTGATGTTTTCTTACAAGGCTTTCCATTGCATCCCTATTACCTGTCTGACATGCAATTACTAATGCTTCATCATCAAATTGACTGTTTATTTTTGTCATGTTTACCCCTGCCTGCTTTTTATCCCTACCAAAATCTTATTGAGAATATTAACATTATTTTAACCACTTATAAAATAAATTTCAGCTTGTTTTACAAACTGTAAGATTTCGGCCGGGCACACTAAATCCGGCCCAAATAGGCCGACAGAACACAATTTAATCCAATAAAAGTTTCAGAAATATTTATACTATTACGACGGCTTGAAGTTTAAAAGTTGATTAATTAAGGTAATACAACTCTTACTCCTGTTAATAAAAATTAACCCCAGTCTATGCTTATTTCTTCTGTAAAAGCCAAAAGTTCTACTTTTAAAGGATCCTTACATAATAAATAGTTAACAATCAATCAATTAACCTAAATCATATGTTAGCCACTAACCGGTTTTGTGGAATTAAGAACATATACACAGAGAAACTAATTGTTTTGACCTAAGAAGAAGAAAGGATCATAATCATGAAGCTGAATGTTGAAGATAAAGAAGACAGGCTGTTTGTACAAATCGGTGGTCAGCTTCTCTATAGTGAAGCAGATCAATTTAAAGAAGAAGTTCTACCTAAAATCGGACAACATAGTACAGTAACAGTTGACTGTGAAAATTTAGAATTCATTGATAGCGCAGGAACAGGGGCTATTGTAAGGCTATGGAAAGAGTGTCGTATGGTAGGGGCAGAATTAGAACTTATACGCGTACTGCCTGAAGTTCAAAAATTACTCCACATGACGAGATTACATCAGCTGGCAAAAGTTACCGGCATTGATGAAGCCGCATAAAAGATGTCAACCAATGAAAGTAAAATAATTCCTTTTGAATTCGACAGCTTAAGAGATGTTGATTCGTGTTTAGCTGAAGTAAAAAAATTACAGAATCAGCTGGAGGAAGAAAGAAGAGCTACTGAAAAAAAAGAATTAATTATGACAAAAAGCTTACAGGAAAGTAAGCAAATGTCTACACATCTCCAGCAAATCACACAAGCACTGGCAAAAGAAAGAAAAGCTGCACTGGAAAAGTCTGAAAAAGAACGCCTGCTCTGGAAACTAATTGAAAGAATCAACTCAAGTTTTGATCTTGAGCACATTTTACAATCCACTGTAGATGAATTAGGTCACTACTTCAAAGTAAACAGATGTGGAATTATTATTCCAAATTATAAAACAAGCAGAGATCTGGTCAGAGAATTTGCTGTGGGAGAATGGAAAAGATCGCAGGAAGTATACTCAAACGTTAGTCTTTCAGTTCTATACACTACAGTAACAAAAAGTTTAAAGCCTTTAATAATAAACGATACTATTACACATGAACTAACTGCCGGACATTTAAATGAAGATTTAAGATCAATTTTAATGGTACCTCTTCTTCAGTATAACGACGAGCTTGTAGGAGTAGTTTATCTTCACCAGTGCAGAAAACAAAGGACCTGGTCAGAGCATGAACTTTCACTGTTACAGGCTGCAGCCGGACCAATAGCTACTGCTGTTGAAAAAACCAAACTCTTTAATAAAGCAAAGTCATGGGCAGCAAGAGAAAAGCTTTTAAATAAACTAACTTCCAGAATAAGAGGAACACTGAATATTAATGTGATTCTGGAAAGAACAGTTGCTGAGTTAGGGCAGGCTCTGCAGGTAAGCAGATGTTTTATAAACATAATTGATTCCAGAACTTCAAGGGAAAAAATATCAAATGAATATTCAATGACTAATATTAAACCTTTAGGTATTGGCATAGAAAATCCACTGATAATTAATAAGATAACTGAAAAGAATGCAGATTATATTTCTATAATTGACATTTTCAAAGAACCAAGATTAATTAAACTAAATGACAAGGAGATAGAACAGCTATACAAAACCGGAGCCAGAGCATTTTTAGCAGTACCTGTTACATTTCAAAGAAAACTATTCGGATGGCTATGTTTTCATCAGTGTAATGTTCCGCGAAACTGGACCAGTGAAGAAATCGCATTTATTCAGTCTGTAGCCAGTCAGGTTGGTGTAGCAATTAATCAGGCTGAAATGGTCGAAAAACTTACAGAATAC
>MFRN01000011.1:63952-129952 GCA_001784585.1 Candidatus Melainabacteria bacterium RIFCSPLOWO2_02_FULL_35_15
CATCTCCAATCCGTTTTACTTAGTACCGGTGCAGATGTAAATAAAAATTTATCAATCGCAGTTTCTTACTACCCTCACCATAATGTATCAGGAGACTTTTACTGGCTGTGTGAACTAGCTCCTCATATGGTTGGAATACTAATTGGAGATGTATCAGGTAAAGGTCCTGCAGCAGCATTACTTACAGGATATATTATTGGAGAAATAAAAGGACTTTTAGAAAACCAGGAAACTTCCTGGAATCCGGAAGTCTTTTTAACAGCACTTAGCAATTCAATATATGAACAAAATCAATATTCTGATTTTTATGCAACTGCCTGGTACGGTATATTTGACATTGTAAAAGGAAAGGTCATATGTTCAAATGCAGGACACCCTTGTCCCTATTTAGTCCAGAAAGATTCATCTGCTGTCAGGAAAATCCCTGATGAACCCGGCGTACCCATTGGGCTCTTATCGACAAAAGACTTTTCGGGAGGTTTTGTAAGAAAAGAATTTTATTTAAACCCCGGTGATAGAATGATTATATTTACTGATGGGTTAACTGAACAAAGACAGCTGGATGGTTCGTTTATTCCTGAAGTATGGCTAAGAGAAGCCCTGCTAAAATTAAAGAACTATAAGTTAAATGAAATACCAGAAGCCTTAATAAAAATACTTAACATCGTAAGCAAAGGGGCACCTGCTGACGATGACAGATTAATAGTTGCAGTAGAAATGCCGGAAAACAAAAAAATTACTTTAACAGAAAATGATCACGATATCATCAAGGAAAAAATTAAATTTATTATTGATGATACTGTAAATAACGGAATGCCAAGAGCACTGGAAGCCAGTCTTAAACTTGGATTACTTGAAGCTCTGTATAATGCTTTCAGACACGGCTTACCAAAAACGCCAAAAGACAAAAATCCAAATATACAACTGTGCTGGTGGATTAGAGAAAATATATTTTCATGTTCAATAATTGACTCAGGAGCCGGATTTAACTGGCAGAAAACACTTAAAAACAAAAGCAAAATAAAAGACGTAGATATAACTTCTGAAGGTGGAAGAGGCATACCACTATTATTGGAAATTTTCAATAAAGTATCATGGAACCCTGAAGGAAATGAACTTGGACTTACTTTGAAATGGTAAAACGTTTTACGTCATTTGCATGTTAAATTTATTTATATGGATTTAAGCAGGAAAACAGTTCTAATCCTTGGCGCTGGCAGGACCGGCATAAGCAGTGCATTTTTTCTTTTAGGTAAAGCAAAAGAAATACTGCTAAGCGAAAGCAAAGACTTATCAAAAGACATTGAAGATAAAATCTCATTACTGAAAAAATCAGGTGTTGAAACAGAATTTAATCAGAATTCGGATTTGTTTATAAATAAAGCTGATCTTGTAGTTATTAGCCCCGGGATCAGTCCTCAATCAGAAATTGTAAAAAAAATTAATTTGCTGAATATTCCTATAATTTCAGACATTGAGCTTGCAGGTTATTTTACAAAGAAACCAATAATTGCAGTAACAGGTACAAATGGCAAGACTACAACTACAAGTTTAATTACTCATTTGATAAATACTTCGGGTAAAAAAGCTGTGTCGTGCGGAAATATCGGTAAGCCGTTTGTAGAAGCAGTTAATGAAGACAATGGTAATGTGGATTATTTTGTGCTTGAAATCAGCTCGTTTCAGATATATTACAGCCCGCATCTATCCTGCTTTATAGCTGTCTGTTTAAATATAACACCAGATCATCTGGACTGGCACATAAACTTTGATGATTATATAAGAACAAAAGAAAAATTATTTCTCCAGCAAAATAAAAAAGCATGGTCAGTCTTGAATTATTCGGATAAAATACTAAAAAGCTTTAACCCAAATACAAACAAATTTTATTTTTCATTTAAAAAACCAGACGAATACACTTTTAAAATTTTTCCTAAATTCGCATTTTACGAAAGTGGAAATTTGTTTATTAAAGATAATGATAAAATTCATAAGATTCTGCACAAAGATGAACTAAATATTTTAGGTTCACATAATATTGAAAATATACTGGCTGCAAGCATTACAGCAAAAATAATTAATATGGATTATAGCTTTATTATAAAAGGTTTAAAAAGTTTTAAAGGTGTAGAGCACAGACTTGAATATGTTAAAGAAACAAAAAATAAAATATTTTACAATGATTCAAAAGCTACAAATCCTGAAGCCACTGTTAAAGCTATAGAAGCAATCAGTGAAGTAAAAAACAAAAATATCACTTTAATTCTTGGTGGCAAAGATAAAAAAACAAGTCTTAATGAAATGGTGAATATTATTAAAAATCATGTGAGTGAAGTTATTTTATATGGAGAGGCCAAAGAGCGTTTTCAGAACGAGTTAAACAAAAATAGTTTCAAAGAATTAATAATTGTAAATGATTTAAAAGACGCTGTTACCGCATCATTAAAATCTAAAACAAATATAGTCTTATTCTCACCAGCTTGTGCAAGTTTTGATATGTTTAAAAATTATGAAGAGAGGGGAAGAATTTTTAAAGATCTGGTTGACAAACTTTAGAAACATTGATGTTTTTTTTCTTCAACTTACTTTCACTTTAATTATTACCGGAATAATCTTTGCATTTTCAAGCAGTGTATATGAATCATACAGACTTACAAATAGTTTCTGGACTATGGGACTAAAACAACTGGCTGCACTTGTAATTGGATTAGCTGCAATGGTTTTATTTTCAAAAGTAAATTACAAATTTTGGTTTAAATCCACCACAGC
This sequence comes from Candidatus Melainabacteria bacterium RIFCSPLOWO2_02_FULL_35_15, assembly GCA_001784585.1. Taxonomy (GTDB): domain Bacteria; phylum Cyanobacteriota; class Vampirovibrionia; order 2-02-FULL-35-15; family 2-02-FULL-35-15; genus 2-02-FULL-35-15. The sequence goes on from MFRN01000011.1 coordinate 66,722, forward strand.
AATTTCAGTCATAATGTTGCTAGTAATGATAATTACTGTATTTTCCGGTATGGGAAAAGCCAGTGGTGGTTCACAGAGATGGATTGATATTGGCGGATTCCAGTTTCAACCTGCAGAAATTGCAAAGTTTTCTGTAATTTTACTTTTAAGTAATTTTCTCACCCTGTACAAATGGACTGAATTTAAAAAATATTTTCCTTACATAATCTTAATTACATTATTAATATTCATAATATTAAAACAACCTGATCTGGGTTCAGCATCAATACTTGTATTAGTTATCCTGGAAATGCTTTTTGTATTTGGATATCCTGTATGGATATTGTTTTTAGTCGTCCCGTTAACAGGGTTAGCAGGTTATTTAAAATTAAAATCAATTCCTTATCAGGCAGAAAGAATTACCTACTGGATTAATCCTTATCTTGATCCACAGGGAAAAGGTTATAATCTAATCCAGTCCAGATATGCATTTGGATTTGGCAGTTTATTTGGAGCAGGACTAGGAAACTCTGTTCAAAAAAACGGACACCTCCCAATTCCTCATTCTGATTTTATATTTGCAGTAATTGGTGAAGAAACAGGGTATCTGGGTGTAACTGCAATTCTGATTTTATATTTAAGCTGGATATTAAGAGGAATATTTCTAATTAATAAAGTACAAAACAAGTATGGAAGAATCCTTGGCACGGCAATTATTTTTTTAATCAGCACACAAGCAGTGATAAATATTTCTGTTACAGCAGGTCTTATGCCTGTCACTGGAGTAACCTTGCCATTATTTAGCTGTGGCGGAACATCTTTAATAGTCACTCTTGCTATGATTGGAATATTTTTTAATATTTTGTCACTGGAAAAAGAAGCTGAATTGAAAACCTAGAAACAAGGTTACCTATACTTTTCTGTCAGCAGGTTTTGGCGCTAACGCAAATAACACTTCAGCTTCACAAGCCAATATTCCATCTACTTTAGCCTCACCCTTAAATTTTCCAATTGGACCTTTTAGCTTAATTAGTTCTACACTTAAATCAAGTCTGTCACCAGGGTAAACAGGTTTCTTAAAACGTACACCATCAATACCAGCAAATAAACCAATCATATTTTTATATTCTTCTTTTATAAGCATTGCTGTACAACCAAGCTGGGCCAGAGCTTCAATAATAAGAACACCGGGCATTATAGGGTTTCCGGGGAAATGTCCCTGAAAAAATGGTTCATTTGTGGTTACATTTTTATAACCAATAGCCTTAATGCCAGGCTCTAAATATGTAATCCTGTCTATTAGCAGAAACGGGTATCTGTGAGGAATTATTTCTCTTATTTTATTTATGTCAACTGCTTCCTGAGTCATTGTTGACAATATAATAACATAAAAGTTAGGCTAAAATATTCCCATGCCTACACAAACAGGATCTAATATTGACATTGAAAGCTACCTGACTAAACAGAAAAACATAATAGATAATAATTTAAAAAGATTATTTGAAGAAAGTAAAAATTTTTCTTATCCGGGCAAGCTCTGGGATGCAATTAAATATTCACTTCTTGATGGTGGAAAAAGAATAAGAGGAATTTTTTGCCTGGCAACGCTAGAATCTATAAATAATTTATTCCTGGAGGATTGTTTAACTCTGGCATGTTCCATAGAAATCGTACATGCAATGAGCTTAATCCACGATGATTTACCTTCCATGGACAATGATGACTTAAGACGCGGCAAACCATCCTGTCATAAAGCGTTTGGTGAAGCTATTGCTATCCTGGCTGGAGATGCAATGTTAAGTCTTGCATTTCAGCTGGTAACTGAACATACAAAACAAATATCTTCATATCAGAAATTAAATTTGATAAATATTCTGTCAAGAGCATTTACATTAGGGCTTGTTCCTGGTCAGGTCCTGGATCTTATGAATTCCGAAAATGAAAAAGACTTAAAGTTAACTGAAAACATCTATAAACTGAAAACAGCCGAGCTGATAAAAGCTTCGGTTTTGTGCGGAGCAATAATAGGCCTGGATTCAGATAATCAATCCGAGAACAAATTATTTAAACCACATGAAAAAGAAAAAATACTCAGATATTTCAGTAGCTTTGGACTTAAAGTAGGTATTGCTTTTCAAATAATTGATGATATTCTCGATATTACAAGCGACACAAAAACGCTGGGCAAAACGTCAGGAAAAGATAAAGAACAAAAAAAAGGAACTTACCCGATGATATTAGGAATAGAACAGTCAAAGAAAATTTCAGGGGACCTGATTGCAGAAGCAAAATTAGAATTAAAAAAGATTCCTTTTAAAACACAGATCCTCTCAGAATTATCTGAGTATGTAATTAACAGGATAAATTAACTTTATGCACTTAAGTAATGGTGTTGAGATTATTTTATCTGCTATTTCTGCAAATTTTCTGGCACAGGTTTATAAGTTTGTCGTTCATTACCTTGTACATAAACAGTTTAATTTTAAAAGGCTTTTTCAAACAGGAGGAATGCCATCCAGTCACAGTTCATTCATGATGGCAATGACTACAAGTGTCGGATTACTAAGTGGATTTAATTCAGTGGCTTTTGCGATTGCACTAACAGTAACACTTGTAGTAATGTATGATGCTGCAGGACTTAGAAGAGCAGTAGGCAGACAGGCTTCAGTCTTAAATCAAATTGTTGCTGAAATATTTTCAGAACATCCGCACTTAAGCTCACAAAAATTCAAAGAACTCCTGGGACACACTCCCGTGGAAGTATTTATCGGAGCATTACTTGGAAGTGCTGTAGCAGTTTGGATACACTGGTTGTAATTATTTCGTCACTAAATTTCCCACCTTAACACCATCACTAGCAACATTTAAAACTTTATAAGTACTTTTAACCTTAAACTCATTCCACTTTTCAGTCATAGATTTTCCTATTTGTTCTGCTTTATTTTTATCATTTACAAATGCTACTAAAGCAGGTCCGGCACCTGAGAGAGTAGCTCCACAAGCACCTTTCTTAAGCCCTTCACTTAATACCTCTTCCATACCAGGTACAAGATCCTTTCTAAACGGCTGGTGCAACCTGTCCTGAAAACCAATCTTTAAACCTTCCCAGTCTTTATTTAAAAGACTTGAAAGTAAATATGCAGTACGACTTACATTAAAAGTAGCATCACCATAAGTTACTTTTGGAGGCAAAAGTTCTCTTGAAATTCTGGTAGGCAGTTCAAAATCAGGAACTACTACAATTACAACTAATTCCTTAGGCCATGGAAACTGGCTCACATAAACTTTTTCGTCCTGAGAAACAGATACAGTAAGTCCACCATAAATCGCTGCTGCACAATTATCAGGGTGACCTTCAAGTTTTGTAGCTAAGCTCAGGATTTCACTTTTTGTTAAGGCATTGTCAAGCAAAGTATTTGCTGCCAGTACTCCACTTACCACAGCACTGGCACTTGATCCTAATCCTGCTGCAAGCGGTATCTGGCAATTAATATCCAGCTCTATGCCAGGAGGTGTTTTTTTTAACTTTTTAAACACTTCACAAAAACATTTATATACCAGATTCGTACTGTCTTCAGGCAGTTTGTTTGAATTTAACTGGGTTATTTTTAAACCTTCTTTAGTTACTTTAAAAGTAAATTCGTTATACCAGTCAAGTGCAAGCGATAAAGTATCAAACCCCGGTCCAAGATTTGACGTAGATGCTGGTACCTTGATTTTAATTGTATTCATCTTTGTTTTGCTCCAGGCAGGCTTGAGCAATCTTTAGATCTTCTGGATACGTAACTTTCATGTTCGTTCTGTCACCGGGAATTAATTCTACCTCTTCTCCAAGGATTTCTATCATATTAGCTTCATCAGTTACAACTTTTTTAGAATATTCAGGTGTTTTAAATATTTTATATGCCTTCAATAATAGGTTATAACTAAACACCTGAGGAGTCTGAACCATAAACAAATCTGTCCTATCCATAGTATTTTTAACCATCAATCTGTCTTTATCTGATCTGGAAAACTTTATAGTATCTACAACAGGAACTGCCAATATAGCTGCACCGGTATTTGAGGCTGCTTCAATACATTTTTCCAGATTTTTAGTTTGGAATAAAGGTCTTGCTACATCATGGATTACAACCAGACTGGCAGAATTATTCACCTTACAAAAACCATTAAAGACTGAATCCTGCCTCAGCTTACCGCCTTCAGTAATTTTAATTTCTACATTATCTGCATAATCTGTCTTCTCTAAGAGTCTTTTTGTAGAATCTGCATCATTTGTAACAATTATAATTTCAAGCAGATTTTTTAAATTTAAAAATTTTTTCATGGAATAAAACAGAAGTGGTTTCCCGGAAAGCAAAAGGAATTGTTTGGAGATCAAATTTTTCTGATCAAATCTTTCAGCACTGCCACCGGCAGCAATAATTACAGATATCTTCTTATTACTTACCACTTGTTTTCTTGTACTCTTCAATTACATTATTCAATATTAAATCTCTGACATCTGAAAATTTTGATTTTATATTAATTCCTGCTGCATGTTTATGTCCGCCGCCGCCATATCCGGCTGCAATTTTACTTACATCAAAATCGTTGTTTGATCTAAGGCTGACTTTAGTTTCAGAATTATCCTCTCTAAAAAAAATCCCTACTTCCACCCCCTCTGTTCTCATAACATAATCCACAATATCCTCCGTATCGTCAGCAGATGCGCTATATTTTTTTAATAACTCATTGCTTGTATATGTCCAGGCAATTTTTCCGCCACAAACCAAATTTAAGTCTGCCAGACCACTTCCAAAAACTTTAATTGCCCTATATGGCTTTTTCATAAATACTTCTCTATAAACCCGTAAGTGATCCGCTCCTAAATCAATAAGTTCAGCACCCCACCTTAAAGATTCAGCATTAGTATGTGAATTTGAAAAACAGCCTGTATCTGTTAAGAGAGTAGTATAAAGCAGAGTTGCAACTTCAGGAGTAATCCGGACATTTAATCCCTTAGCAACCCAGTACACTACCTGACCAGTACTTGCAGCATCTGCTTCAATACAGTTTATATCTCCAAATCTTTCATTTGATACATGATGATCAATATTTACCCTGGTATCTGAACCTGACCATAAAATTCCTGCTTTTCCCAGTCGCTTTACTGAACCACAATCCAGACTAAAAGCCATATCATATTTTTTGCCCAGTGAAGAATCGCCCGGGACTTTTACCAAATTTGAAAACGGTAAAAATCTGTAAACTTCAGGAACAGGATCTGAAATCACACGATCTACTTTGTGACCTAATGTTTGAAGAACTTCACCTAAAGCAAGCATAGATCCTAAAGTATCACCATCCGGATTTTGATGTGAAAGAACAAGGCTTACTTTTGCATTTTTTATTTTTCCGGAAATAACATCCAGCATTTCTTTTGAAATCATTGTTTTTTGAAGCCTCATTTATATCTCAGTATACTGCCAACTAAGTTTTTCTACTTTGTTCCATTTACTTGATGCTGCACTATACGCAGCAACCTAAGTAATTTTACAAGTGAGGGTTGTCCTTCGACAACCCGAACGCCAATGAAGATCCGCCATAAAATAGCGACATAATATGCGTTAGCATTTATGTCGCGTTATATAGAATAAATAATACAACTTGTATTATACTTTAATTTATGACTGACTGTATTTTCTGCAAGATAGTAAAAAAAGAATTATCGACAAAAATAGTTTTTGAGAATGATGATTTTGTAGCTTTTAATGACGTAAAGCCTGTAAGCCCTGTTCATATACTTGTAATACCAAAAGCACATATAGCAAATTTATGGGAAGTCGAAGATACTGTAGGAACATCGCATGCCACGTCCCTGCTTGGGAAATTATTACTTGCTGCAAAAGAAGTAGCAAAACAACAGAATCTTAAAGAAGGCTTCAGGACAGTTATTAATACAGGTGATAATGGCGGACAGACGGTTTATCATCTGCACCTGCATATCCTTGGAGGCAGATTTCATAAGTGGCCACCAGGATAAACAAACTATTTTTTCTACTTTCACTCTGGTCAGCTAAATTTGTAAGCTTCATTATTTCTGTTCTTCATGTTGGTCAGGCATCAAATGTCCCGGGAAGAATTGCATTGCTTTTAAAAAAAGAGATTCTTAAAGATTTTAAAATAAGACCTGAATGCAAAGTGATTTTAATAACTGGTACAAACGGGAAAAGCACTACATGCGGATTACTTGCAAACATTCTTAAAGGTACCGGTAAAAAAGTAATGTATAACAAATCCGGTGCAAATCTTCTATCAGGCATCACCACAACGTTCTGTCGCTATTCAAACATTTTGGGAGGATTAAACTATGACTTTATAATACTTGAATCAGATGAAGCCTCACTGCATTTAATCACAAAACAAATTCACCCAGATATTATTACTGTAACAAATTTATTTAGAGATCAGCTCGATCGTTTCGGAGAACTAGATACAACTGCCAGATTAATTGAAAAAGGAATCGTAAATAATAAAAATACAACCGTAATTTTAAATGCTGACGATGTAAGAGTGGCTTTTTTGAAAACAGTAAATAAAAAGATTTATTTTGGCATAGGAACGAATCACGAATCACGAATCACAAATCACGAATCATGGCTCTCAGACCCTGAAGAAGCCACTATATGCCCAAAGTGCAAATCAGATCTGTTATTTGACTATAAATCACTTGCTCATCTGGGTAATTACAACTGCACAAAATGTAATCTTAAAAGACCGAATCTTGATTTTTCAGTAACTGGTTTTAAGACGGATAATCTAACAATTAATTTTGATATTGCTTATAACAATTCCAAAAGCAACTTTTTTTTGCCAATGATTGGCACATTTAATCTTTATAATGCTCTATGTGCTATAGCTCTTGCAAAGACAATTTCAAATGTCACTCAAGTTCAGATTCAAAAGGCATTGGATTCATACTCTACTATTTTTGGGCGAGGGGAAAAGTTAATTATAAACAAAAAAAATGCCTGGATCTATCTTATAAAGAATCCCACCGGAACGACAGAAGTGTTAAAAACCCTGATTAAAATTCCAAATGTAAGGTTTTTAATAGCTGTAAATGACAACTATGCTGATGGAAGAGATGTATCATGGCTGTGGGATGCACGATTTGACTTTTTACAAAACCACGATAAAAATATCTTTGTTTCCGGGAAAAGGGCTTATGATATGGCTCTAAGATTAAAGTATGCAAATATAAACGAAGGACAAATCAGTATCAATAAAAATATTACCAGTGCTATAAATAAATCCTTGAAATCTTTGGATACAAATGAAACACTGTACATATTACCTACATATACAGTTCTATTAGAGATGCAGAGAAAGGGGTTATGTAAAGGTATTATGAAAATCTAGGAATCTCTGATACAGTCTATATCATACCTGGGTATAAAACATAAATGGTCATTGAGAAATTAATACATGAATTCCAAATAAGCGCTATTGGGCAGACAGTGATCCCCAGACTCAAAGCACAAAAGGCTCAGGAGTTACATTTTCACGGGCTGACAGATCCGGCAAAAGGTTTTTTTCTTACTTCATTAATATATTCACTGAATAGACCCATACTTTACCTGGCAAGTGATTTAAATTTTGCACTGAACCTGTACCTTGAGGTTTCAAATTTAACAGGTGCTCCTGTTTTTTACTTTCCAATTCAGGAAGTTTCGCCATACGATCAAATCTCAAGTGATACAGAAATTATTACAAATCAGACAAAAGCACTCCTGCACCTGTTAAACAAAAAAGAACCTTGTTTGATTATAGGCTCTGCGAAAAGTCTCCTGGAAAAAATTTGGAATCCGGATGATTTAAAAAATAACACTTTTGAAGTTAATTTCAATACAAATACAGAACCTGCTCTTCTTGCAAAAAAATTAGTTTCTCTTGGCTATAAAAAATCAAACCTGGTAACAAGCAGGGGCGAATTCAGTATCAGGGGAGATATTTTTGATGTATATCCAATCGTAGGAGAACCCGCAAGAATAGAATACTTCGGAGAAGAAATTGAATCGATTAGAATCTACTCACCTGCTACCCAGAGATCACAGGAAAACATAAGTAACATAATTATTACTCCCAGATATTATATTGCAGGATATGATGCACAAGCATTAACAGATAAAATCACTCAGTTATTAAATTACCAGCATGACCTGAAAGAAATAACAAATCAGGAAGTTGAACAAATTAAATTAAATACTTATTCAGAATCAATAGAATACTATGCACAGCTTACAAATCAGAAACAATCATCACTATTTGATTATTTGCCGGAAAATACACTTGTAATAATTGATGACTGGGAAACTAACGCTATTAACCTGAAAAGCTCGTATCAGAGAAATCTTGACATAAAAAAAGAACTGGAGAAAAATAAAAAAATTATTCCATTACCTGAGCTTTTAATAAATGAAGCGGAATTCATTTTAAAAAAAATAAAAAATTATTCAATATCGTACATAGAAAGATTTGAATTGTTTGATAAATCCACCAGGCAGTCAATCGATCTTTCATTCTTACCTGTTGACAGATTTCAAAATCAGATAGAAAAATTTGCTGAAAAAATCCGTGAATGGTTTTCACTAAATCAAAAAATTATAATTTATAGTGATCAACCTCAAAGAATAACAGGCATCTTACGGGAGTGGAATATACCCGGGAAATATCTGGAATTTCTAAATGAAGAAGATTACAAACAAGAGCAGGTGTTCATCAGTAAAGGTGGCACAATAAATGGCTTTAAAATGGGATTTGCAAATATTATTATTCTGACAGATCGGGAAATTTTTGGCACAAAACGCAGGCCGAATTTTTTAAAGAAAAATTTAAAATCGGAGAAATATGATTATTATTCAAATATAGAAGACTTAAAAACAAATGACTATGTCGTTCATATAAAACATGGCATTGGAAGATATCGTGGACTTGTCAAAGTAACCCTGGATAATGTCGAACGCGAATATCTGATGATCGAATATGCCAGTGATGGAAAGCTTTATTTGCCGGTTGAGCAAATAAATATCTTATACAGATATCGTGGTTCTACAGATGTAGTTCCAAAGCTGTCAAAGCTTGGCGGAGCGGACTGGGAATCAACCAAGAAAAAAGTTAAGAAAGCAGTTAAAAGAGTAGCAGAAGATTTGCTTAATTTATACACAGCCAGATCGAAGCTGGAAGGATTTTCATTTAATCCTGACTCACACTGGCAAATTGAAATGGAAGAGGCTTTTCCTTATACTGAGACTCCTGATCAGTGGAAAGCAATCTGTGATGTTAAAGCTGACATGGAATCCACAAAACCAATGGATAGATTAATTTGCGGAGATGTAGGTTATGGAAAAACAGAAGTTGCAATAAGAGCAATTTTCAAGGCTGTCTTATCAGGAAAACAAGTGGCAGTACTGGTTCCGACTACTATCCTTGCCGAACAGCACTTCAATGTAATTTCAGAACGTCTTACACCATTTCCTGTAAGGACTGCGCTTCTTAGTCGGTTTATAAGCCCCGGAGATCAAAAGAAAGTAGTAAGCAAATTAGCACTTGGCGAGTTCGATGTAGTCATTGGCACACACAGACTTTTGCAAAATGATGTGACTTTTAAAGATCTTGGACTGGTAGTCATCGATGAAGAACAAAGATTTGGAGTTATCCATAAAGAAAGATTAAAGCAGCTCAGAGTAACCGTAGATGTTATAACACTAAGTGCTACTCCGATTCCACGTACACTACACATGGCATTAACAGGTGCAAGAGACATGTCGCTCATAAACACTGCTCCACTAAACCGTTTGCCTATAAAAACTTTTGTAGGAGAATTTAAGCCAACAATTATAAAAACTTCAATTCTTCATGAGCTTGAAAGAAGCGGACAGGTTTATTTTGTACACAATAGAATTGAATCAATAAACCAAACTGCAGCATACTTAAAAGAACTGGTACCTGAAGCACAAATTATAATTGCACACGGACAGATGCAGTCAAAAGAGCTTGAAAACGTTATGCTTGACTTTTCTCTAAAGAAATTTAATATTCTTGTCTGCACTACAATTATTGAATCCGGTCTGGACATACCAAACGTAAACACAATAATTATTAACAATGCAGATCACATGGGCTTAGCCCAGCTTTATCAGTTAAGAGGCAGAGTAGGAAGATCAGATGTTCAGGCATATGCTTACTGTTTGTATCCAAACGAAGCAATTTTAACTGAAACGGCAAAAAACAGACTTGCAGCAATTAAAGAGTTTTCAACACTGGGTTCAGGATACCAGATTGCCATTCGGGACATGGAAATAAGAGGTGTTGGAAATATCCTTGGAGCAGAACAGCACGGACACATGATTTCAGTAGGATTTGATTTATACTGCCAGTTGCTTAATGAAGCTGTTGATAAATTAAGAGGTTTGGAAGTCAGGGATAAAGAGCTGGAGTGTATAGTTGACTTAAATATTAGTGCATATATTCCAAATAGTTACATAGAAGATGATTCACAAAAAGTAATCGAATATAAAAGGTTAGCTAATGTGAGAACAAATAAAGAACTGGAGTATATTGCTTCTGAATGGAAAGACAGATTTGGAAATTTCCCTGATGAGATTAAAAATCTAATACGAATTGTAGATCTTAGAATTTTTGCAAATGAGCTGGATATTAAATATATAAAATCAGAATCCGGAGCAGTTGACAATGTGAAAATTTTCATTAACTTAAGACTGCAGTCATGGCTGAGCATGCAGGGCCAACTTCCAAAAAGTTTAATTGGAAGGGTTGCCTTTAAGGGAAGTGCAAGGGGGGGAAGTGAAAATTCGTATCTGCTTGTTAAAACATCCGGTTTATCTGCCGAGCAGCAGCTTGAGGTACTCTTTGAACTAATTCGGTATTTAAAAGCAACAAATATGAATGAGAAGATAGCATAAAGATAATTTTTAAATTTTGTTTTAAAATATATATCTATGAAGAGGTCTTTTATCTTATTGTTTTTATTTCTGACCATTTTAAATTTTCATTTAAATTCTTCGACTCAAGCCGCACAGAACGAAATCATAGCCAAAATAAACAATGAAGATATTTTTCAAAGTGATTTTAATCGTCTTTTAAATGCACAGAAGAAAAAATTAATTGAAAAACTTGTAAATGAAACATTGCTTTTACAGGAAGCTAAAGCAAAAAATATCAGTATTTCAGAAGAAGACATTACAAAAAGGCTAAACCAGATAAAAGAAAAACAAGGCGGAGAACAAGCATTTAACAAATTTCTTACGGAAAACAATGCTACGGTAGAAGATGCAAAAAATGAAATTAAAAATCAGATATTAATCCGGCTTGTGAAAAACCAAATAAATGATCTGAGTAATTTTCTTACTATGAAAAAATTAAGCTCTGACATAATAATTTATACAAATAAAATATTTCCCACAACAGCCTGCTTACAGTCCATTCCATCAGATCCGATCAAAATGGAAGAAAGTATCAGCAAGGCCCTTGCCGAAGAAATTCAAAAAGATGAAAGCACCTTTTCAGATATACAAAACAGGACAGATAACCCATCTAAAGTCCTTCAGGAATTAAGAAGAAAAATTGAGCAAAGACGGATAACAAACAGATAAATGAGATTAAAAAAAATAACTTTACTAAGCGGAGATGGAATAGGCCCTGAAGTTTCACATGAAGGCGAAAAACTACTTAAAGTAATTGAAGAGCTTTTTGATTACAAATTTGAAATTATAAAAAAGGATTTTGGCGGAATAGCTATTGATAAATATGGTATACCTCTGCCTGAAGACACCCTGGATTCCTGTAAAAAATCAGATGCAGTTTTACTGGCAGCAATTGGTGGACCAAAGTATGACAATCTGCCACGCGAAAAGCGCCCGGAGACCGGGCTTTTAGGATTGAGAGCAGGACTAAATGCTTTTAGTAACTTAAGACCGGTAATAGCTTTTGATTCTTTATTAGACAGCTCAACTATTAAAAAAGAGATTTTGTCCGGAACAGATTTAATCGTAGTCAGAGAATTAACCGGCGGATTGTATTTCGGGAAACCAAAAGGTATTGAAATAAGAAATGGAGAAAGAGTTGGGTTTAATACCATGCTTTACGCTGAGTCAGAAATAAGAAGAATAGCAAAAGTAGCATTTGATATAGCCAGAAAAAGAAAGAAAAAAGTTACATCCACAGACAAAGCAAATATTTTAGATGTCTCACAGCTTTGGCGGGATATAGTAACAGAAGTATCAAAAGATTATAAAGATGTAACTCTTGAGCATTTATACATAGATAATGCTTCAATGCAGTTAATTAAAAATCCAAGACAGTTTGATGTCATTTTAGCTGAAAATTTATTTGGAGATATTTTATCAGATGAAGGAGCTATGCTGACCGGAAGTATAGGAATGTTACCCAGTGCATCCATGGGAGATGGTTCTTTTCCTTCTATTTACGAACCGGTACACGGCAGCGCACCTGACATAGCCGGGAAAAATTTGGCTAATCCAATAGCTATGATACTTTCAATAGCAATGATGTTTAAATACAGTTTTAATGATGAAAGGATTTATGATACTATTTTAAAATCAGTAAAAAATATTTTAAATGAAGGTTACAGAACTAAAGATATTCAGCAGGATAAATGCAAACTGACTGGAACAGTTGAAATGGGAGATTTGATTTGTAAGCAGGTAAAAAGTTTTAATTGTAAGGTTTAAACATTAAACTTAAACTCTATTACATCACTGTCCTGAACTATGTATTCTTTTCCTTCCAGCCTGGCTAAACCAGCTTCTCTTACAGCAATCTTTGTGCCAAGCCTGATTAAATCATCGTATTTAATTACTTCAGCTTTAATAAATCCTTTTTCAAAGTCAGTGTGAATAACTCCGGCAGCCTGAGGTGCCTTTGTATTTTTTAAGATAGTCCATGCCCTGACTTCTTTTTCACCAGCAGTAAAGTATGTAGTAAGTCCAAGCAGATCAAAAGTTGCCCTGATTAAATCATCAACACCTGTATACGGTTTACCAATTCCAATAATTGCATCTCTTTCTTCCTTATTAAAAGAAATTAATTCTGATTCTAAGGTAGCACAAACAGGGACACATTTTGAATCTGATTCTTTTGCATAGTTTTCCACTGTCTGAACATATTTATTTTCTTTTATATTTTTAAAATCATCTTCGGAAACATTACAGGCAAAAATAACAGGTTTGTTTGAAAGAAAAAAAAGGGATTTGTAAAATGGGATCTCCCCGTCATCTAATTTTACTGATTTGTTTTCATTTAAAGCATTTTTTAATTTTTCCAAAATGGCTAGTTCCTGCTTACTTATTTTGTCATTAGTTTTTGCCCTTTTGGATACAGTATCAATTTTCTTTTCAATTGACTGAAGATCATTCAGAGCAAGTTCAATATTTATAATTTCAATATCACGAATCGGATCTATGTTTCCTTCCACATGTATAATATTTGGATCTTCAAAGCATCTGATTACATGTACAATAGCATCTACTTCACGAATACAGCTTAAAAACTGGTTTCCAAGCCCCTCACCCTTGCTGGCACCCTTTACCAGTCCTGCAATGTCTACAAATTCAAATGCAGCTGGCACAATTTTATTTGTTTTAACAATCTTTGCCAGTTTATCCAGTCTTCCATCCGGAAGATTTACGATTCCAGAGTTTGGTTCAATAGTACAAAAAGGATAATTACTGGCTTCTGCCAGGTGATTTCTAATCAGTGCATTAAACAAAGTTGACTTACCAACATTTGGAAGTCCGACTATACCAGCTCGATACATAGCTATACCATTGGAGGAATTATTTTTATTGTTATCATTCCAGTAGCAGTCATAATTTCAGTGGTAGTTATATTGTTTGTGTCAAACTGGTTGAAGCTTTTATTTGATTTTATGTCTCCAGCCGGGTTGTTGCCTTTTGGTTCTTCTTTTATATCACCCTGAATTTGAAGAAGTCGTTTTAATTTTTCTTCTTCGTTGAGCTTTTCAGGACTTTGTTCTTCCTGTGCATTTTGAGATTGTGCTGCCTGTGGCGGTGGCTGTTGCTGAGGTGGCTGTTCTGCCTGCTGTGGTGCCTGCCTTTGCTGAGCTGGCTGTCTTTGAAACTGTCCGCCACTTTGTTGCTGTTTTTGAACTTCTTCCTGAATTATCTGAAGCTGTTGTTTTACATCTTCAATTTGATCTTCTTCAAGCCCAAGCTGTAGTGCTGCCTGGTATTGCTGGTAGGCAGGAATTAAATTCCTTTGTCCCTGCAGAATCTTTGCAGCTAAAAATCTGGCTTCTGAATTTTGCGGATTAAGTCTGCCAATAATATGAAAGAAGTGCTTTAGAGCTTCAGTATAACGTGTCGGCCCCTGTCCATAAAGGATTTTTGCATAGTTTAACCTGGCAGGCCAATAATTTAAATCTGCCCTAAAAGAATTTAAATAAGCTTCTTCAGCCAGTGGTATATATTCAAATTCTTTAAAGCGGCTTGCAAAACTAAAATAAACATTGCCTTCTCCTGACCATGCCTCTACATTATAAGGAGATAATTCTCTTGCTTTTTTAAAGTATGAAACTGCCTCAGTAAATAAAGATTTGTTATTTGCTTTTTGGGCTTTAGTAAAAACAGCTTCACCTAGTTTTGACCAGGCTGTGTCACTGTTCGGGCTAATCTGCGTTCCTGTTCTGAATGTACTAATTGCACTGTCTATATCATCATCAGTTGCTCTGATTTGTCCAAGTGCAAGATAGTCATAGACTGATGTAGCAGAAGCATTTTTTGCTTTTTGCAGATAGTGTTCTGCTTCAGTAGTATTTCCTTTTTTCAAATTAAGTAAATAATTTGCCACATAAGTTTCTACAGACGGATTAAGCTCAACTGCTCTCTTTGACAAGTATTCCGCAATTTTTAAATTTGGATCCATTAAAGATCTGGAAGGATCAAAATTGCTGGCTTTTTTTACATGGGCAACTGCAAGTCTGGCTAAAAAACTTGCCTGCTGTGGTTTGGTTTCTCCGAAGTTTTTAAGATACTGTTCAATATTTCCATCAGTACCGCCTGCAATTGAGCTTAAGTTATCACCAATTGGAGCATAAAATAAGTGAAGTTTTTTAGGTGCTTCAAATTCGATAATTACATTGTCATCTGTATTAATCCTTTTATTTAAAGGAAGTGATTTTAATTTTGGGACCAGTTCAGTCTGAGCTTCTGCATACTTTGTTACCTGCTCAGTTCCTAAAAGCAGCTGAGAAACCACGTCTACAGAATTATGAAGTGAGATCCGCGCAAGGTCGTCCAGGGTTTTTACTTCAAGAGGAGGAGCAGTTTTGCTTTCTGCCTTAAAACTGGTTTTGATTCTGTTTTCGATTTGTTCGACATCGATGTCAAGCGGATCGTTTGAACCAATTAATAAAATCTCTCCTGCAAGTCCCGGACGAAATAAATAAACATATCCGTCTGTAACTTTTTTACCATTTTCATATTTCCCAAATGCTTCTTTAAAGCTATTTACAAGTACTCCAAGATATTCAGGAGTGATTGAATAAAGCTGTATCCATTCACAAAATAGTCCATTTTCTTTTAAGTGTTTTGCACCAAGCTCCCAAAACTCTTTTGTAAAGAGCTGGGAAGCACCGCTTACCCAGGGATCTGCAGGCTGGGAAATAATGATGTCAAATTTTTCTTTAGTAGTAAGCAGATAGTTTCTTCCGTCAGTGTGAATGGCTTTGATCTTTTCTGCCAGAGGATTTCTCGCTTTATTTAGCGGAGAACCGTTACCGCCCAGCGGACTTTTATCTGGTGGTGGCTCAAAGAATTTGTCGCCGTCAATAACTGCTTTTTCGATTTCACATACTTTTACACTTTTAATAGTAGGATAACGTACTACAGAGCCAGTAGTACAGCCGCTTCCAAGTCCTACAACAAGAGCATTTTCAATTTCATCGCCTTTGTGTAAAAGCAGTGGCAGCTGTCCCAATAAAACCTGAGTAACCATATCTGCCTGAGAAGGTCCGTCTCCGTCAGTAGGAACACCGGCATCCACTTTTCCATTGTTTTTTAATAATGTGGTGTTCCCGTTTTCATCTGCAGTAATTGTAACTATTGTAGTTAAACCTTCCTTATAAAATTTGATTCTTTCTCTTGAGTTGTCAAATTTAAATGCATTAAAAAATTGCTCTCTTGTAAGGTTTTTATATGAAAGCGAGTGATAAATAGCTACACCGGTGGTCATAATTGATTTATCCCAGGCTGGCATAAACAATAAATTTCCTATTAAGCCGGCTGCAAGACCAATGTAGATCCATGAAGTAGAAATTTTTACCTGTTTTTCTGAAAGTGAATTATTGTTAATTATGTCGTTGTAAATCAGATAAAGTCCCATGGCAAGAGAAAGTAAAATAGTTAGTTTTGTAGTGGTTTGAATACCGCTTCCAAAGATCCCAAAAAAAGGTACAAAAACAAACCCACAGGTAAATGAACCAAGAATACAGCCAAGTGTATTTAGCGAAT
Organism: Candidatus Melainabacteria bacterium RIFCSPLOWO2_02_FULL_35_15; assembly: GCA_001784585.1. Lineage (GTDB taxonomy): Bacteria > Cyanobacteriota > Vampirovibrionia > 2-02-FULL-35-15 > 2-02-FULL-35-15 > 2-02-FULL-35-15. The sequence continues at coordinate 83,254 of MFRN01000011.1, forward strand.
AAAGTTTTCCTACTGATTCTCCGATATGGTCAGGTCTTGCTGCATAGATCCTGATTACAAGCGGAAATATCATTCCTGAAAGGATGGTAGGAGGGAACATTACAGCACTTGAAATTATAAACCTGTGGAGGGTAAGTAAAAACCAGCTTGTGCCGACATCATCAGGTAATTTTTGTGCCTGCGATAAAAACATCCAGGGTAATTCATTAAACATGCAGGCAGTTAAAAAAGCACTTACTGCAATAGCACATAAAATACCACCTACCCAGAATACAGGTCTTTCAATTTTTTCCTGTATCTTTGTCATGATTGCAGTTCCAATTGCAAGACCGGTTAAAAAGGTAACAAGCATTGTAGAAAATGCATATGTAGATGATCCAAAAACAAGCGTAAGAGTTCTTGTCCAGAGGACTTCAAAAGTAAGAGCCACAAAGCCGCTTACTGCAAAAGCCAGCATTGAAAGTTTGATTAATTTAAGGGGAATATCTTCCTGTGATTTACTGATTAATATTTCCAGGTCACCAGTAATTTCAGAAGAATCATAGCTTGGAGTGTCTGCCTGAACTTTTTTACTCGCGCTAGCAAGAAAAATTACTGCAGAAGCAAGTATTAAATTTAATGCCGCAGCAATATAAACAGTAGTGTTTACACCAAAGATCGGTAAAAATATAAAACCAGAAAGAAATGTTCCTATGACTGCACCCACAGTATTTATGGTGTAAAGGGCTCCTACGTTAAAAGAGGTTATATCTGATCTGACATTTGTCAGGTATCTGCTTAAAACAGGAAGAGTAGCACCCATTAAAACAGTCGGAATACCAAGCAAAGCAACTGAAATTAAAAATCTTACAAGATATGAAACAAACTGAACCCCTTCAAACATCTGAACAACTGTTTGCCAGATGGGAGATAAAAAATGTTCGCTAAAAATAACAGGTACAAGTAATCCATAAATTCCAATTGCAAGCTCTAACGCACCGTATGCCAATAGTGGCTTTTTAAAGCGATCTATAAACTTCCCGCCAATGTAACTTCCAAGCGCTAAACCTCCAAGGAATGCTGTCAAAACAGTACTAACTGCAAGTGTAGTACCGCCAAAAACATAAGTTAACATTCTTGTCCAGACTACTTCATAAATCAGCCCGCTTATTCCTGAAAATAAAAAGCAGCCAAATACAATTGAATAAATAAAATTATATGAAGAAGAGTCTGCTTTTTTTTGGTTTGATGGTTTTTCTAAAGTTGTAGCAGAAACATTTGCCATAATTATCTCCTTGGAATTGTAATAAAGATCGCTAAATATATCTCTACGATAGTATAAAGTAAAGGATACAATCTTGTGAAGGATATAAAGGATAAGGGGAAGAATGGACAACAAGTCTGAAAAAGAAAAGCTAAGGCAGTGGACAAAAGATATAAGACGTACGTTAGATTTAAAAAGAATAAGCAGGGAAATTGAAAATAAGATTATTAACCTTGATATTTACAAATCTTCCGGTAATGTTATGTCATATCTTTCAAAGGATATTGAAATTTCTTTGGATAGTCTTTTTAGAGGAGCCAGGAAAAAATGGTTTGTGCCTGTTATTGTACAAACATACTACGGTACAAGTTTAAAAATAGTTCCATATATTCATGGCAGAACAAAATTATTTAAAAACAAGTTTGATATTTTAGAACCTGCAGCTGGAAATGATGAGTGTTACGATCAACTTCAAAAAAAAATAAAACTGGATGTGATTTTTGTGCCGGGACTTTGTTTTGATAAACAAGGAAACAGGCTTGGTTTCGGAATGGGGTATTATGATCAGTTTTTAAAGTTAAATCCTGACAGCTATAAAATAGGGTGCTGCCCCAAAAGGTGTCTGGTAGACAGGCTGCCTGCTGACGAATGGGACATAAAGATGGATTTAGTGGTAACAGAGTAGAGGTGTGATTAATCGACCTTTGCTTAACCTTCTTTTAACTATTTTCTGTAATATATTAGCTCTTAGCTTTTGGCTATCAGCCGAACAATTAAAAGCCAACAACTGATCACTATGCCAATAAAATCAAGAAAAAAGAATAAAGATCAAGCAGGCTCATATGCTTACAGCAGAGAAACAGTTCCCTTTCCTGAGTCAGATAGCAAAAAGGTTAAGCCGCCGTCTGCTGAAGCCGGACTCTCTGAAAGCAGTAACCTGTTTGTTCAGAGAGAGTTAAGTCAGGAAGAAAAAGCCATAGAATATATGAGTACATATAAAAAATTTGAGAGAGTAATTGTTTGTAATTTTTATACCGGTGGTGGTGTTTATACAAGAGGTATTTTAGATTCAATTTATAGAGGGTTTAACCCGTTGAATCCGTAGAGACGCGCCGCTGGCGCGTCTCTATTACGATACAATTGTGTACATGTTTTCAGGCATTGTACAAGAGATTGGAATTATAAAAGATATTGGGATGAAAAATAGAATCCTTGAATTAACAATTTCCTCTAAGCATTTAATAAATGATCTTAAAATCGGAAGCAGTATAGCAGTTAATGGATGTTGTCTTACTGTAGTAGAATGCTCTCCGGCAAAGACCTTTAAGGTTCAGGTTACAGAAGAAACATTAAAAAAAACCAACTTTCTAAATTTAAAATCCGGTTTAAAAGTTAATCTGGAATCATCTCTAAAACTTGGTGAAACAATTGACGGGCATTTAGTTTCAGGCCATATTGATACTGTCGGGGAAGTCTCAGACATCTGTTCATCTGGTGAAAATAAGATAATAAAAATTTCATATTCATCTGAATATGGAAAATATATTGCACCAAAAGGTTCAATATCCGTAAATGGGGTAAGCTTAACGATAATTGAATCAAAAAATGACAAATTTGACTTTACTTTAATTCCTTTTACCAGAGACAATACAAATCTTGGTTTGCTAAAAGCTGGTGATCTTGTAAACTTAGAAATAGATTTAATAAGCCGATATGTAGTCAATGCTCTCGAAAGCACCAGACAGGAAATAAAACTCAGATGATATTAAATACTCAGGAAAAAACTTTAAAAGATCAGCTTTTCAATACTGTGGAAGAAGCTATGGAAGCTATTCGTAACGGTGAGATTGTAATTGTAGCTGATGATGAAGACAGGGAAAATGAAGGTGATTTGGTTTGTGCTGCAGAAAAAGTTACCCCTGAAATTATAAACTTTATGGCAAAAGAAGGCAGAGGTCTTATTTGTCTGGCTCTTGAGGATACTATTGCAGATAAGCTTGAACTTTTTGATATGGTCCGGAATAATTCAAGTAATTTTGGTACAGCATTTACTGTAAGTATTGATGCAGATAAAAAGTTTGGAATTACTACAGGTATTTCAGCACATGAAAGAGCAAAAACCATCCAGGTAGCATTAAGTGATAATGCAAAACCAGGCGATCTGGTAAGACCAGGCCACATCTTTCCTCTCCGTGCAAAACGCGGGGGAGTATTAAAGAGAGTCGGACAGACTGAAGCTTCCGTAGATCTGGCTCGTTTAGCTGGTTTTAAAAGCGCCGGGGTTATCTGTGAAATATTAAATGACAATGGCACAATGGCTAGAAGACCTGATCTTGTTCGTTTTGCAAAAAAGCATAATTTAAAATTTATTTCAGTGGCTCAGCTGATTTCTTACAGATTAAAAAAAGAAAGATTCGTAATAAGAGAGGCAAAAGCAAAACTGCCAAGTGAAATAGCAAAAAAATATAACAGAGAATTCCAGCTTTATGCGTATAAAGATACACTGAATAATAAAGAGCATATAGCAATTGTATGTGGAGATTTGGCTGGTAAAGAAGATGTTTTAGTTCGTGTTCACAGTGAGTGTTTGACCGGTGATGTCTTTCAAAGTTTGCGATGTGATTGTAATTCACAGCTTCACCTGGCTTTGGAAAAAATTGCAAAAAAAGGTGTAGGAGTAGTGGTGTATTTAAAACAGGAAGGCAGGGGAATTGGCTTAGTAAATAAAATTAAAGCTTATGAACTTCAGGATCAAGGCTTTGATACTGTTGAAGCAAATGAAATTTTAGGATTTAAGGCTGACTTAAGAGAGTATGGAGTAGGTGCACAGATACTAACTGATCTTGGCTTAACTACTATAAAGTTAATGACAAACAACCCCCGCAAAATTATAGGTATTGAAGGCTATGGCCTGAAAGTTACTGACAGAGAACCTGTTGAGATATGTACCGAGCATAATCATGAGTATTTAAAAACAAAAAATGAAAAACTAGGACATGTTATTGATTTAAAAAAAAGAGAAGATGGAAGATAGTTTAGAGTTTCCAATATGTTAAATATAATTGAAGGAAATTTAAAAATTAATGAAAGTAACAAATTTGCAATTGTTGTAAGCAGGTTTAATGAGTTTATTACTGAAAAACTTTTAGATGGATGTATTCAAACCCTTGCTAATAATGGAATTGAAATGAAACACGTGGACATTATAAAAGTTCCGGGTACTTTTGAAATCCCGACAATGGCAGGAAATCTTGTTGACTTGGAAAAATACAGTGCAATAATTTGTCTTGGTTGTGTGGTTCGCGGAGAAACATCTCATTATGATCATATTTGTAATGCAGTGAGTAATGAGATTTGCAGGCTTGGTACAGAAAGCAGAATACCGGTAATCTTTGGAATTCTAACATGTGAAAATATTGGTCAGGCAATGGACAGAGCTGGTGGCTCTAAGGGTAACAAAGGCTCTGAATCAGCTCTCGCGGCTATTGAGATGGTGAATCTTCTGAAAGATATAAAAATAGTTTGTTTATCTTAAATGATCTCCGCCACCTGCAAAAATACACTGACCAGTCAGATAATCATTTTCACATAAAAAATCTATGCTCTGAAGAATGTTTTGAATAGAACCCCATTTTTCCAGCGGTACACTATCCAGGCTGTGTTTCAGATATTCTTTTTCTTTATTTAATGGCGGAATGATGCGACCTGGTGCTATTGCATTTACCCTTATATCCGGAGCAAGCTCTGCTGCAGCCATTTTTGTAAACTCAGAGAGCATTTTTTTAGTTAAGTTGTAAATAAAATATTTTGTGCGATCCCGGGTAATATTTGTATCAAGCAAATTTATTATATGTCCTTTTTTTATACTTTTCGCAAAACTTTGTGAAAGAAAAAAAGGAGCTTTAAAATTTATATTAAAATGATTTTCAAAAAAAGCTATGTCAGATTTAAGAAACGAGCTTTCTGCAAATATTGATGCATTATTAATTAAAAGTGACAAAGATGGAAAAGATTGTTTTACTTTATTTATTAGAAATAAAATATCTTTAGTGTTTGTAAGGTCAAATTGAAATAAAACACAATTTTGTCCTTTGTCTTTAATTTCTTTTAATACCTTCTTGGCATCAGCTTTTGAAGTATTATAGTGAAGTGCAATGTCAAAGCCGGATTCAGCCAGATGTATTGCAATAGCTTTTCCAATACGTTTTGCGCTACCGGTAATAAGAGCTGCTTTTTTCATTAAATTTTAATCTATCTGTGCTCTTTGTAATTTGTTTGAATAATCAATATAGATAGTTTTATACTGGGTATAAGTATCCAGAGCCATTACTCCGCCTTCACGGGTACCGTTTCCTGTATTTTTCCAGCCCCCAAAGGCTGCTGCTCCACCACATTCTGCACCAATAGTCGGAGCATTTATATAAACAATTCCTGATTCAAATCTGTTTGCAGCCTGCATCCCCAGGTTTATGTCTCTTGTATAAATAGAAAGTGATAAACCATATTCTACATTGTTTGCTACTTTAATAGCCTCTTCAAAATTACTTACCGGAATAACTGCAAGCACAGGTCCAAAAACCTCTTTACAAGCCAGTTCCATATTTGGTTTTATGTCTGTGATTATGGTAGGCGCGTAAAAGTTTCCTTTATCAAACTCACCGCCGCTTAAAAAATTTCCGCCGCATAAAACTTTTCCGCCTTCTTTTTTAGCTCTTTCTGTAAAGCCATGAATATTTTCACGTTGTGACGCTGTAATTACCGGACCAACCTGTGTTTTTTCATTTAACCCGTTTCCAGCTATTAATTTTTTAGCAGCGTTTGATAATTTTTCTAAAAATGAATCAGTCCAGGAAGATTTCTGGATAATTAGCCTGCTTGTAGATGTACACCTCTGTCCTGTGGTACCAAATGCTCCCCATAATACTCCTTCTAAAAGTAAATCCTGATTTGCATCTTCTAATGCAATAATTGCATTTTTTCCGCCAAGTTCAAGAGCACATTTTTTAAGCATTCTCCCGCAGGTTTCATAAACCATTTTTCCTACTTCTACTGAACCGGTTACACTTATAACTTTTATGTCAGGATGTCTGACTATTAAATCTCCAAATTCTCCGCTTCCAAATAAAACACTTGCACAACCGCTTGGCAGACCGGCTTTGTATAAGTTTTCAATTAGTTTATATCCTGATATTGGAGCATCTTTTGAAGGTTTTAAAATTACTACATTCCCGGAAATAAGTGCTGGTGCTATTTTCCAGCTTGGAACAGCCGATGGAAAGTTCCATGCTGTAATTAATCCGCAGATCCCAACAGGCTGTCTTACAGTAATTATGGATTTATTCTGAAGTTCGCTTTGTCCGGTTAGCCCGTAAATCCTCCTGCCTTCCCCTGCAAAAAATAAGTAAGTATCAATAACTTCCTGTATTTCTCCGCGTGCTTCAATTATTGGTTTGCCGGTTTCTCTGGTTAAAATTTTTGCCAGTTCTTCTTTTTCTTCTAATGTAATCTGTGCGGCTCGGTATAAGACTTCAGCCCTTGTTGGAGCAGGTGTATATCTCCATACTTCAAATGCTTTTTTTGCATAGCTTACAGCTTCATCCAGATCTTTTTGATTTGATTTTGGAAACTTTCCCAGACATTCATTTTTATCAGCCGGATTGTATTTTTCAAAAAAATCTTTTGATGAGCTTTCTTTCTGGCTTCCGCCGATTATGTTTTTGAATGTTGTGGTTGTAGTTTGCATAAATTACCCCGCGTAGGGACGTAGCATGCTACGTCCCTACGTCTTGTTTATGATACCAATTATTTTATCAGTAGCATTAAATAACAAATCTCTTTCTATATTTAATGGTGGTATAAATCTGATTATGTTTTGTTCAACACCAGCGCTTAAAATGAGTATTTTTTCTTTAAAACATTCCTGAATAACCTTTTCTGCTATATCTTTGGAAAACAACTCAATGCCAATCATAAACCCAAATCCTCTTACATTTGCTTTTGATTTTCCGTCAAAGGCGGATCCACCTTTGGTGGATAATTCACCTTCAAGGTGCTTTATAAGTTCGCTTCCTGTTTTGGAAACATAATCCAGTATTTTATCTCTTTCAATTACTTCAAGTGTTTTAATAGCAGCTGCACATGATACAGGATTCCCTCCAAAGGTACTGCCGTGTGAACCAGGAAGCATTTCAGACATTTTTTCTTTTTGAGCCGAAAACCCTCCAATCGGAAGACCGTTCCCAAGCCCTTTTGCCATGGTTATTATATCTGGTTCAATATCATAATGCTCTACAGCAAACCATTTCCCTGTTCTTCCGATTCCGGACTGAACTTCATCACAAATAAGCATAATGCCATTCTTATCACAAATCTTTCTTAACTCTCGCAGAAAATTAACTGGTTTGAGAGGAGAAGGTATGTATCCACCCTCGCCAATAACAGGCTCAATAATCATTGCTGAAACTGAATCGGGAGGAAGGCTTGACTTAAACAATTTTTCAATTGATTCTAATACCCTGGATGCTTCTTTTTCAGGTTCTTTGCCTGTATAACAATTTGGGTAGTCAACTATATTTATCCCGGATAAAAGCGGATCGTAATATTTTCTGTGCAGTTCTTTTGATGAAGAAAGAGAAGTTCCGCAAAGAGTACGCCCGTGAAATGCTCCTCTAAATGAAATAATATTCGGTCTTCCTTTATTAATCCTTCTTGAAAACTTAATGGCTCCGTCTACAGCTTCAGCCCCGCTATTACAGAAAAAAGTATTATTTATTTTCCCCGGAAGAATCCTGGATAATTTTTCAGCAAGTGTAATATTTAATGTATGGTGAGTTACACAGCTTATGTGTACTAATTTATCCAGCTGATCTTTTGCTGCTCTTATTACTTCAGGATGGCAGTGTCCTAACTGGGTAACACCAATGCCGCAGGTTAAATCTAAATACTTTATTCCGTCAGTGGAGTAGAGATACGGTCCTTCTCCGCGTTCAGCAACAATGTGAAAAACCCTGTAAAGGGCATTTGATAAAAATTGTTCATCTTTGGCCAAGAGTTCTTTTAAATTTGTTGTACTGTTTGTTATCATAGTTATTATTGAAGAAATGAAATTCTTAAAAGAGTATGTATATGAGTTTAAATCATTATATTAAAAATGTCCTTGAAATATACAAACAAGCTTCTTATGTCATTTGAGCTTATTACCGATCCTGATTTTCCGTAACTACGTCATTGCCCGCTCCGACTCGTCAGAGACGAGGCGAGGGCGGTAGGCAATAACCATTTCTTAATTAAGATTTTTATACTAAAAGTTAGGGGCTTCCATATAATAAAATCAATTTTTTTTAGAAGCTGCTTTTTATATTTTAAAGAGACTGTAGCATAAGGGGGTTTTATGCTGCGTGGTATTTCACAAAATAGCTTTGAGTGTTATATAAGTCGCCACAGAAATACTGCTGGTGAAGGACAAAATCCTGAAGGTACAGATTTATCAGGTGCTGAAGATGAGTTTGTGAGCCCTGAAAGTAATGAAGTTAGTGATGAATCAACTACTTCAAGCATAACAAATCTTATTAGCAGTCTTGCTAACAGGATGACTGATATTTTTAATATTTTTTCTCCTCTTTTATCGTTTATAAAAAATCTTACTGGCGGGAGCAAAGAAGAAGTAATTCAAAATTTTAGTAACTTATTAAGAAATACGGAGGAAAATATAAGCAGGCAGAATTTATTGTCAGAACAATCAAGACAAGCAATTCATGAGCTTTCCAGTGTCGTTTCTAATTTACATAATCATCATGAAAATATAAATCTTGGACAAATTATTGCTCAGTGGAGAGACACCAGAGATGCTCAACACTTATTACAGACAGCTGAACATCTGGAAAGAGGCAGGTGTGTATCATTAAATGAAAGTGAGCTTCGAGAATTAAGAGAATCATTTATACGGGGGCTCAGAACATTGTCCAGGGCAATAAGAGATGCAGAAAACAGAGGAGAGCATCATGCGGCTGAACATTTACGTAGTGCAGCAGACCCGCTTATGGCTGGTGTAGAAAGAGCTCACGAGACCAGTCAGAGAGAAGATAGCAGGCTAACAACTGATGAGAAACAGTTTATGGGCGAAAGGTTACAGGAAAGTTGTGAGTGTGTAAATGAAGGAATCAGAAACGGGGTTTTTAACAGACTTGATCAATCTATAGTTCATGAATTAAATGACTGGACAAATTATGTCTATGATTTTTTAAAAGATTTTTTTGAATGGATTGACAAACAAAGAGAGGAGGACGAAAAAGCAAAAAAAGAAGAACAATGTAAAAAAAGATGTGAAGAGCAGGAGCGAATCAGGATTTTACACGCTCTTCACAAAAGAGCTGAAAATAAAAAACTTATGTTTCTCTCACATATGAAAAAGGCAATGATGGAGGCTTATATTGCTTTAAAACATGCACAAGCTGAATTAAATAAGATTATTGTAAATCGTGCAAAATATCATAGAGAAAATGAAATAGCAAGAAAGGAATGTAATAATTCTTTATATGCAGAAAACATGTACAAAAAAGAAGCAAACAGGGAGAATTCTTTTGAATATGAAGAGCAAAGAATAATTAGCGAGTTGCCGCCAGCTTCGGTGTGTGAACATGAATTTCCTCTTGGATTTATCTTTGATGTTCATTGTTAACTCACATTAAAATACTTTGCCTGAGGATGATGAACAATAATTGCTGATGTGCTTTGCTCAGGGTATAGCTGAAAGCTTTCAGATAAAGATATTCCGATTCTTTCAGGTTTTATTAATTCAAATATTTTATTTTGATCTTCTAAATGCGGGCATGCAGGATATCCAAAGCTATAGCGAGCGCCGTGATATCCCTGCCCAAGAAGCTTTTTCATTTCTTTTTCATCTTTGTGATGAATATCAAGTTCTGTTCTTATTTTTTTATGTGACCATTCAGCCAGGGCTTCGGCTGTTTCTACACTCAATCCGTGAAAATAAAGATAGTCAGTGTATTTGTTTTCATTAAATAAACTCTTCGAATATTCACTGGCTTGTTTACCTACAGTTACTATATGAAATGCCGCTACATCTATTCCCCGCTTATCCATTTCATCCTTGCTTATAAAGTAATCAGAGAGACAAAGATTGTCTTTGTCTTTTTGCCGGGGGAAGGTAAATCTTTGTATTTCTGTTTTTTTATCTTCATCGAGAATAATCAAATCATTCCCTTCAGATATACAGTAATAATAACCATATATAGTTTGTGGAATCAGTAATTTCTTTTCTTTTGATAATTCTTTTAGATTTTCGAGAACAGGATAAATTTTTTCTTTTAAAATTTTTTCATATTCTTCTTTTGATAATTTTCCTCTTTTTACCTGCCATTGACCTACTATAAGAGCAGTTTCATTTATATAAGGATAAATTTCATCAAGAGAAATGTTTTCAAGAACCTTAGAACCGTAAAACGGGATTTTAGGAATTTTTACTGCAGGCTGAATTAATGGACTTCTGGTTAAAACAGAAGATGATACAGATCTTTGCTTCTTTGCTCCTCCATCTCCCTGCTTCTTTGTTCCCCCGTCTCCCTGCTTCCCTGCCTCTCTCTCATTAAATATCTTTTCCATAAACCTCAGATTACTGAATGCATCTGAGCCGTAAAATACTTTACCATTATAAGTATTCTGACAGTCTTCTTCTACAAATTTTCTATTCAGTGCTGCACCACCAAGAATTACAGGAACGGTAATATTTCTTTCGTTTAATATTTCTAAATTCTCTTTCATTATCTGGGTAGATTTTACTAATAGTCCACTCATCCCGATAACATCGGGATTTGTCTCAAGTACCTTATTTATAATATTTTCAACTGGTTGCTTAATTCCAAGATTAAAAACTTCATAGCCATTGTTTGTAAGAATAATATCAACAAGGTTTTTACCAATATCATGAACATCACCTTTTACTGTAGCTAAAATAATTTTCCCTCTTTTTTTAGCATCTTTTTTTTCCATGAACGGTTCTAAGTATCCTACAGAAGCTTTCATAACTTCTGCTGACTGCAAAACAAATGGCAACTGCATTTCACCACTTGCAAATAAATCACCTACTGCTTTCATTCCGTCAAGAAGAATATTATTTATGATGTCAAGAGGTGAGTGTTTTTTCAGAGCTTCATCCAGATTTTTTATAAGACCGGATTTATTTCCATCTATAATTCTTTTCTTTAATATTTCTTCGATTGACAGATTCTCTTTTTCTGATTTATGTTCCCTGTTTTCCGTCTTCTTTATATTTTCAAACAATGACATAAACTTATGAAGCGGATCATAACCTTCTTTTCTTTTGTCATAAATCAAATCCAGAGCTGTTTGTTTTTGCTCTTCAGGTATCTTATACAAAGGAAGGATTTTTTTTGCATTTACAATAGCCATGTCTAAACCATTTGCCACTGCTTCATGCATAAAGACTGAGTTTAAAACCTGCCTGGCACAGGATGAAAGCCCAAATGAAATATTACTTATTCCAAGTATGGTTTTTACTTCAGGAAGATTCTTTTTAATTAATTTGACTCCTTCAATTGTTTCAGTGCCTGCTTTCCTAAACTCTTCATCCCCGCTTCCAAGCGTAAAAGTAAGAGTATCAAAAATCAGATCTTTCCCCGGGATTTTATATTTTTGGGTAGCCAGACTATAAATCCTGTGTGCAATCTCAAATTTCTTTTTAGCTGTTTTTGCCATGCCGTCTTCGTCTATTGTCAGGGCTACTATACCAGAACCAAATTCTTTTGCAATTGGGCAGACTTTTTTCATTCTTTCTTCGCCGTCTTCAAGATTTATGGAATTTATCAGTGCTTTTCCGCCAATCAGCTCCAGTGATTTTTGAATTACAGTGGCTTCGGTAGAGTCAATCATTAAAGGAATATTTACCTGAGTGTTTAATTTTTTTACATATTCAGTCATATCTTTTACTTCATCTCTGCCCACATATGCAGTACAAACATCCAAAAGATGTGCTCCTTCTTCAAGCTGTTCTTTTGCCAGGTGTATCATTCCATCAAAATCTTCTTTACTAAGCAGCTCACGGAAGAGCTTGCTTCCGTTTGCATTTGTTCTTTCTCCTATAAAAACCGGAGGCGGGTTTATACTCAGAGGAACTGAATTATACAGACTGCTTACAGAGTTTATATATTCTGGATTTCTTTTTTTTGGTTCTTTATTTCCGATTAAATCAACAAGCGCTTTTAAATGCTCCGGGGTAGTACCGCAGCACCCCCCGACAATGCTTACTCCCAAATCATTTACAAAATGAAAAAGCGTTTTAGAAAATTCTTCAGGTGATAAATGATAATGACTTTTGCCACCTCTGTTTTCAGGCATTCCTGCATTTGGTATACATGAAACCGGCAGCCTGCTTACTTCACACAAATACCTGATGTGATCTGACATTTCAAGTGGTCCTGTAGCACAGTTCAGTCCTATAATATCTATTTCATACGGTTCAACTGCACAAAATGCACATGCAATATCTGAGCCTACAAGCATTGCTCCTGTTCTTTCAATGGTTATTTGAATCATGACGGGAATTCTTTTTTTCTTTTCCTCCATTACTTTAAAAATTCCTGAAAGCCCGGCTTTAATTTGTAAAATATCCTGACATGTTTCAAGTACAAATAAATCAATTCCCCCGTCAAATAATCCGTTAGCCTGGATATAAAAAGATTTTTTCATGTCTTCATAGCTTATATGTCCAAGCGTGGGAAGTTTTGTAGCAGGACCAATGGAACCGGCTACAAATCTGGGTTTTGAAGCACTAAAATCACCTGCTGTATCTTTGGCCAGTTTGGCGGACTGGTAATTTAATTCATATGATTTTTCTTTTATGTCATATTCAGCCAGAACAATACTGCTTGAGCCAAAGCTGTTTGTTTCTATGACATCACAACCTGCTTTTAAAAACGAAGAGTGAATTTCTTTGATAATTTCAGGTTTTGTTTTTACCAGGATTTCATTACATCCGTCTTTGCCTTCAAAATCATCCAAAGTAAGCTGATAAGCCTGAATAGAGGTACCCATTGCACCGTCAAAGAATACAATTTTTTCTTTACATAAATCTAAAAAACTTTTTGGCATTTCTTCTATTTTATGATATCCCATGCCAAAGATCTTTTCAGGGCTTCTTTCCACAACGTGTATTCTTTTTCCCGGTTTATTCTGGGTACAAACAGTTCATCAGGATGCCATGTCTTCTGCAGATCTTCGAATGACTTCCAAAATCCAAGTTTTAATCCTGCCAAATATGCTACACCAAGTGCTGTTGCTTCAGTTTGTGAAGACCTGGTTACCGGTATACCCAGAAGATCGGCCTGGAACTGTAGAAGAAAATTATTTTTTGTAGCGCCGCCATCAGCTTTGATAAAAATATCTTTTGGCAGCTCATTTTTAACAGGCAAAATCAAATCAGCTATCTGGTATGCCATTGATTCTACTGCAGCGCGGACTATATGAGCTTTTGTAGAACCCCTGGTAAGTCCTAAAATCGTTCCTCTTGCACTTTGATCCCAGTGCGGTGCACCAAGCCCTACAAGCGCCGGGACCAGATAAACACCTTCATTACTGTTTAAACTAAGGGCAATTTTTTCACATTCACTGGAATCTTTTATAATCCCAAGTCCATCGCGAAGCCACTGAATTATGGCACCGGAGATAAAAGTAGAACCCTCGAAGGCATATGTTGGGGTTTGATTAATCAAACTCTTACAATGCCATGCTATCGTAGTCAGGAAATTTTCACTCAGTTTTAATTTTTCACCAATATTAATTAATAAAAATCCGCCTGTTCCATAAGTAATTTTTAAATCGCCTTCTTTAAAACAGCACTGACCAAATAACGCTGCCTGCTGATCACCAAGAACTGCATGAACAGGAATCTCTGCACCAAAATATTTTTTATCAGTTAAACCAAAATTCCCATTTGAAGGGATTACTTTCGGCAGCATCCATTCTTCTATTTTAAATATTTCTAAAAGTTCTTTATCGTATTTATTCTCTTTTATATTGTAAAGCATTGTACGGGAGGCATTTGACGGATCGGTATAAAAAGATTTTTTGCCTGTAAGGTTATATATTAACCAGGAATCAATGGTTCCAAACCGTAGAGACTTGCCATAGCAAGTCTCTACGGTTTGACGTACGACATTGTCAAGGATCCACCTTATCTTGGATGCGCTAAAGTAAGCATCTATTTCAAGCCCTGTTTTTTCTTTTATCAGCTTTTGGCTTTTGGCTTTTAGCTTCTGGCAGAAATCAGCAGTACGCCTGCACTGCCAGACTATTGCATTGTAAACAGGTTTTCCGGATTCACTGTCAAAAGCTACAATTGTTTCTCTTTGATTTGTAATCCCGATGCCAAGAATATCTTTTGCATTAATGTTTGATTTATTAATTGCATCCTGTGCTGTTTCAAGCTGGCTATTCCAGATTTCCAGAGGGTCATGCTCTACCCATGATGGTTTTGGAAAAATTTGTTTAAACTCTTTTTGTGATTTTGAAATTACTTTTCCGTTTTGATCGATAAGCAAAGCTCTGGAACTTGTAGTACCCTGGTCGAGACTTAAAATATATTTCATAAGGATTTAAATATTTATGGTGTAAATGGACAGTAGCTCATTAAGCAAACGTCAGATACTTCTTGTGCTCCTATCATAGGACAATCTTCCATTCCCGGACCAATCATATTAAAAGGACACAACATTTGGAGACACTGGTATGTCATAGAAGCCTGCCAGTATGCACCTGGTGGAGACCAGCCCAAAGGCCTAAAAGCCGGTAATAGTGTAAAAATAAAATTATGTTTCATTACACACTTACAAATTGCCTTGCAGTATTCTATATTAAAACCAGGAATGCTACCTCCTCCCAGGCTCATCCATCCGGGAGGGACCATTGCTATTACCGGTGGACCATAATTATTTAAAATTGTGGATAGATCCATTAACTCGGCTGGAACTGGTGCAAGAGCTGTAGTGTTAATAGTCATTAATCCAAGAGCATCCGGGAAAGCTGCACAGCTCATATCACAACAATCATTAATAGCCATATAGGCTCCGGCAAAATTAAGTGGAAAATAATTATCCATAAAAGCCATATCTATACAAGCCATATCAATACAAGAACCCCAGGGACTAACAGCGAAGTAATTATTATCACATCTATAAACAGGATTGCAAGTTCGGGTAAATGGTTTCCCAGCCATTCCAGGATCCTGATACCTGCACTGTCCTACACTCACTGACTGATAGTATGAAGTATTAGGAGGAACAGGACACTCCTGCCCGACATTACAAGTCACGCAATCTCCTTCAAGAAAAACTTTATCGCAAATTTTCCCCGGGTTTCTGCTATTTGCCATGCAGTAAGGCAGTGAGCCCGCTGAACATGTATAATTTTGTACTGGCATAAGCGGCATACCCTCGCTAACCGGAAAAGCCGGTCTGGCACATAATTTCCTTGTACAAGCGTTAGCATCAGTTACATCTCCACAGCCTTTATCTTTTGTACATCCTACACATGTAAAGAAAGGACTGCACGATGGTTTTTCGGCATCACGATTTTGACAGATAAGGTTCTTGCCATCATCTGCATCGTTGTCAGCCGGGCGACATGCAACACACATGTTAACTCCTTGACAAAAAGGCCTTACGTTCGGGAAATTGGCAGCGCAAAGCTGGTCTCCTGTATCTGCTCCGCCACCACATTCCTGACAAAAACCATCACTATCACAAAAAGATTTTTGATTAGGCGCAGGATATAGTGCATCACAGTTCTCATTTCTGCCAAATAGCATGTTCATTGATGGATCACATTCCCGGCAAAAATTATTTAAACAAAGTGGATTAGCTCCTGCTGCTACCTCTATATCTCCTCCACCCGGCTTACAGCTGACAGTATCACAGTCAAGCACATTACCCATAAACATACATGCTCCTGCTGCATTGTTTGCAATAACACACTCACGACACCTCCAGTTATTTACAAATCCGGGCATTACTGGATTATCATCCAGGCACAGAGGACGCTCCATACCAAATACCGGATAAAGCGTAGCGCAAACTGCATCCCCGGCAGCTCCTGGGCCTGGACACTCTCTGCAATTACCAGTACCTGTCATAGTAGCAGCATCCCAGTTACAAAAAGTTCTTACTTCATCGCTTGGAATTGTAGGGCCAAGAGGTCTGAGCGAAATGGTTTCAGTATTTTGATCCCACTTCTCCTGACACCGGTCAAAAACAGTTGCACTTCTGTTAACTAAGCCTTCAAAACCACCGCAGACATTTTTTACCCTGGAATTATATGAACAATAAATTGTTTTGCACATAACCACTGCATCATTTACTGCCGTACTGTCTGCACCCAGATAACGATCGCAGTCTTCATGACCCGGGAAAAGAATAACAGCGTTAGCTACATCTCCTCTGCATTCAACACAGGTTCCACCATTTAGTCCTGGTCCTGTAATGTTATATGGAGGAGGAGGTAGTGGAGCATCAGGATCCGGAAATTTACAAAATATATTGTCAGGCCCATGCATTGCACTACACCAGGCATCCCGTGGTGTTCCCGTAAGTCCAAGTGGTGGCAATCCTATTGGTATTGTTGATGGAAACCCTGCCTGCCAGCCGCACATATCATTTCCCACTTCACATATAGGAAGGCTGTATCTTATCCATGTAGTTTTTCCATTCTGAGTTACCCTCGCTGAAATAATTTTTTTATCTTTATCGATAGTTACTTCTTCTATTCCTTTTTCTTTTATCGGAGGAATTTTTATTTCATCGTATAAAACGGGTTCTACTTTATTTACGATAGTATATTTTCTGGCTTTAGATGCAATCTCTTTTTTGTATTCTTTTGTAAATGCTTTTTGAATTGTCTTGGAAATATCATCAGATGCAAACACTCGTGCGCTTCCTGTACTGCCGCTTGAACCACTAAAACAACACACACAACATCCAAATAAATTTGGCTGGCATGTTCCTCCTGAACTTGAACTTCCTGCTACACAAATTTGACAAGCCAGAGGAGGTACTGGACCTGGACCGTCAGGATCACCTAAGCCTTCAGGATCACAGATCGGATTGCTATAGTTTGGTCCGCTGTTATCACCTGGGTTACAGATCGTTGCACAGTTACAGGAAGTGCCATCTACAGTACAAATTTCACCTGTTAGGCAGCTGCCATTACAAGCAGGATATGTTAACCCGCAGGCAACTCCAAAAAAACTACCTGAAGAAGATCCACCACCCGAAGAAGAGCTGCTACTTGATGATGATGAACTGCTGGAGGAAGAGCTTGAAGAAGAAGATGAGCTTGAACTACCGGAAGAAGAGCTTGAAGATGATGACGATGAACCAGAACCTGGTGTACAGAAGCCTCCTACACAAGTTTCCCCCTCAGGGCAGTCAGCATCAATAGTACATGGGCAAGCTATATCAAATCTAATCCATTTACTTTTTCCAGTGTAGTCAGCCTGTAGTTTTTTACCAGCAGCTAATTTATTAATTTTTACATAAAAGATATTTTTATTTCTTCCTGTTCTGATTTCCTGAATGTATTTTGCTGATTTTCCTGTTAACTCTACCTGTGCAAATTTTATTCCTGTAACATTATCTGTTACTTTTACTGTTTTACTGCCCGGGGATTTTTTATTTATTTTTATGGGTAGCGTTTTAAAAGCAGCTCTTTCTGATTCTCTTGCTTTTCGCATTACCTGTATTAGTGTTGTAGTAAAGATTTTATCCTGTGCCAGTGTCCTTGAAAAAACAGAACTGCTTGCAGGAGTCGCAAAGCAGCCGGAAGTAGAACCAGAAGATGATGAGCTGGAACTTGAAGAAGAAGAGGAGGATCCACCACTAGAAGAAGAGCTGCTGGAAGAGGACTCACCACTACTTCCACAAGCATCTGTAGAATCTGATGGGCAAGGATCGCATGAATCTCCTAAACCGTCACCATCAGTATTTTCCTGGGTGGGATTTGAGACAGTTGGACAGTTATCGACTGGGTCCGGTACATCATCATTATCTATATCAGTTTCACAGGAATAATTACCCAAACATGCTTTACCTGAAGGACAGTGGCTATTATCACAACATTCTGTGCAAACTCCTGATAGAAGGCAGCAGCGTGGAAAAAGAGGACTAAGACAGTCAGCATCTGATGTACAAGGAACAGCAATAGGTATTATTTGACTTTTGTCAAATTCAAAATCACTAAATAAATTATCTTCAAATGATGCACCATCAAGAAATTGAGAATTGAGAATTGAGAATTGAGAATTAATAGTAGGAGAAATATCCTGGGAGAAAGCAGGGACAGATCTTGCATCGGCTATTAAAGCTACCGGATAAAAACTTTGAATAATAATTACATATGAAAATAATAGTGATATTGAGATCGTTAGTAGTTTTTTAAATTTGCTCATATTACTTTTCTATGATATCTCGCAAGCATCTTCCTTCATTTATTTTATGAATTAAATTATTTGGCAAAATCAATAATATGCCAGTTAATATGATGTTTTTTAACTGGAATTGTATGAATTTACGGCAGGAAGGTTATGGAAATGATAAGAGGTCAGGCAGATTACAAAGGTACTAGCCTCAATGAAAATAAATCATTAAAAAGCAGTCCTTAAGCTAGGTTAAGGTGATTTTAAATATTAATAAAAGCTAAAAGTTAAGCCTTGTAAGGAACTTTTTTCATTTCTATTGTTTACTGCTAAGACATATTTTGTTATTATTTTATTCTAATGAAATTAAAATTTAAATTAAAGTATAAACATCATGTTGAATCAGTTGAAAATAAAAAATTGATTAAGCTTTATTTAACTTCGGTTTTTGATGAATAGGAATTTTTAAACAATGATAGACCCTGTAGGAAAAGATAAACTTGAACCCATAAGAGGTAAGCCTACAGGTCCACGACAAGAAGGTCAGACTAGAGTAGATGAACCTTCACTGCCATCCGACAGTGCTGACAATAAAGCTAAGCCGCCAGGTTGGAAAGAATTAAGCGCTCAGGAAAAATCCGAAAAAGCATTTGATAATAGTTTTAACTTTTTTATTGCGCCGTTATGTGCAATTTCACTTTTATCGTCAATGGGAAGTTTAATTTATGCCAATTTTTTAGATGGTGAAAATGAGTTTCTTGATAAAGTTTCTGAGCTTTCAAATAAAGGAGCTTATTTCTTTAATGGTATTTATGGTGCAATAAATAATGCACTTAGTAACAATATAGTAGGTGCTGTCGGGTATTCCTGTGTATCACTTGCATCAATTGTAGGCAACAATGACAATATGTACCAGTGGAAGGCGCCCGGAAGTGCATTAGATCAGCTGCCTGGATTAAATGATTGTACTGTTAACAATAAAAAAATTATGAAAAAATATCCTGGCACAAATGCTGTTAATGCATATAAAAATTTTTCAGATAGCATATATAAAACCTGGGATTCTATTAAGGCAGTCATCTCTGATATTTATGATGAGTATAAATCTAAACTAAGTGAAGGTAAAAATATATTTAAGACAACCAGTGAGGTTTTTGTAACAAATGAGAGAAATGCTGAAAGGCACCTTGTAATATCATCAATTGGAATTTTTGCAGGATTCTTTGCCGGAATTGGATTTGGCTTTAAAAAACTTGGTTCAACCATCAGGGATATTTTTGGAATACTTGCTGATATTGGAATTTTTGGAATTTCAAAGTCACCTTCGGACAAACAGCAATCACGTTCTTCCAGGGTCAAATACGGGTTTTCCGGTAGTGGCTATCTCGGCGGAGGTTTGGCAGACCTTATCTACAGATGGGCTGGAATACCTAAAGCTGATCTTTTAGCTGTCGGCCTGGATAATCTGGGATTTGGCTTTATGACATGGGCAAATGCAGATTCAAATAAAAAAGCAAGAGAGCTTGCCAGACAAAAAAATGCTGAAGAAATTCCGGCACAAATGGCTGCATATACGCAGCGACCTAAGTAATGTTACAAGTGAGGGTTGTCCTTCGACAACCCGAACGCCAATGAAGATCCGCCATAAAATAGCGACATAATATGCGTTAGCATTTATGTCGCGTTATATAGAAGCATATTACAATGCCTCTACCTGCGCATCTTACTAAACCAAAAACCATATAAGTAATATATTATAATTCCAATTAACATCCACACTACAAAGCGTAACCATGTAGCTGTAGGCAGTCCTGTCATTAAAAGAATATTTACTATCACGCCAAGGATTCCTGTAAGCGGCATCCAGGGACATCTGAACTTTGCTTTTAAATCCGGTCTTGTTGCTCTTAAAATTAAAACTGCAAGGCATACAAAAACAAATGCAGCCAAAGTTCCAATACTTGTAAGTTCAGCTACTGTAAGTATAGGTGTAAATGCTGCAATAAGTCCTGAAAATAATCCTGTAATTAAAGTAGCTATAAATGGTGTTCTGTACTTTGGATGAATTAAACTGAAAAATTTTGGCAAAAGCCCGTCGCGGGACATTGAAAATAAAATTCTTGCCTGACCGACTATCATGACCAGAATAATGCTGGTCATCCCGCACAGAGCGCCAAAACCTACAATAAGTGCTGCCCATTTATGGCCAAGTGCTGTAAAAGCTACTGACAGCGCTGCTCCTGCTTCATGTCCTGTAAGTGCCGGATTTGGTTTTCCATCAATGGTTACAGGTATAAGTCCGGTTAAAACAAGAGAAACAATTAAATATAAAACAGTACATATCAGAAGACTTCCAATAATTCCTACAGGCATATCCTTCTGCGGATTCTTTGATTCTTCAGCTACTGTAGTCACAGCATCAAAACCAATATATGCAAAAAATACAATTCCTGCTGCAGTTAAAACTCCCTGCCAGCCGTAATGGTATACGAGGTCATTCTGCACTCCAAGTGTTCCGTGGAATAATTTCATAAGGAATTCATTAAAGGGCAGATGTAAAATATCAATCGTATGTCCTGAAGGGATAGCTGTTCTGGGTGGAATAAAAGGATGCCAGTATTCAGGATGCAGGTGAAATACTCCAAATCCGATAAAAAATAAAACTACTGAAACTTTTATGGAAACAATAATATTATTAAAAACAGTTGAGTTTTTTATTCCGGCAATTGCCAGAAAAGTAAGCCCGACAGTTATAGCAAGAGCAGGCAGATTCATAATAGCTCCCGGTACATCAGATGTTCCGGGTGAAGCAGTTAAGATCGCAGGTAAATGTATTCCAAAGTTTTTTGCAATGTTACAAAAGTATGCCCCCCACCCGATGGCTACTACAGAAACTGAAACCAGATATTCAAGCAATAAATTCCAGCCAATTAACCACGCAGCTAATTCTCCAAGAGTTACATAGACATAGGTATAAGCACTTCCTGATAAGGGTACAAGTGATGCAAACTCACTGTAAACAAGTGCAGCCAGTGCACATGCAGTGCCTGCAAATATAAAGGAAAAGAAAACACCCGGTCCTGCATAATTACTGGCAGCAATTCCCGTTAAAACAAAAATTCCTGTACCTATAATACAACCAATTCCAAGGTTAATTAAATCCCATGCACCTAATGTTCTTACCAGCCCATGGGCCCCGTGTGCAGCATGCTCATCAACTGTTACAGATTCCATGGCTTTAATTCTTAAAATCGAATTCTTTTTTGACACAGATTCCTCTTTTTCTAAAACAGCTACATTACCTGAATTTTTGATTGACAAGGTAAGTCTCTCCTTTAAAAATAAATCTAAGACATTCCACTTATTCTATACTAAACTAATAATTTAAATACAAATATTACAATCCTGACTTACAGATTTAACCTTTTTTGTTTTGTGGTTTTATCTCAGTTTTATCTGTTTCATTATCCAGTTCTAATATAACGTTTCTAACAGGCGGCTTTGACAATAATTTAATTTCCATCTTCTTTGAGAAGAATTGCCCTTTAGGTGTGCTGACTGTAAAAGATCTTTTTGATATATCATCACCTGTAAATCTTATCAGAAGTAAAATTTGTTTTCCTTTATTTAAAACTCTTGTCCTTAAAATTTCAATATCGCTTTCATTACTGAATGAGACAAAAGTGTGTGATTTTGACGGTTCAGATATAAATTCTCTTCCGTTTATTTTTATTAATCTTGAGGCAAAGTTTTCTCCAGACAAAATTAACCGGATTATTTTTCCGCCTTTTTTGGAAGAACCGGTTACCCGTCCCTGAATTTGTTTGACTTTTGGCAAACCTGTTTTAATTTCAGCTTCTCCTACATTTTGAAAATCATATGAGTTAAACAGTTTTACTGTTCCTTTGGATAAAACTTCTTTTTTGCCTCCTCCTTTATTTAATACTGTTACAAGCGTGGCTACTCCACTATTTATGGACTCAGGGAAAAAGAGTCTGGAAAGAAGCACACTGCCTGATTTTATCTCCTGAGTGTTTCCGGGAATTACGGTAGTTTTTTTATTGGTGTCTATAATTACATAATTTATATTTTTTAAATCTTTTTCTTTAAGTTTTATCCCGGAGTTTAATTTAATAATATATCCGCCGAATCCTGATTTTATAATTCCATGAGTTTCTGAAGTCTGGGCTGGCTGATCGCTTACCTGTTTTTTAACGTTAGAAGGTTTACCGGAAGCAGTTTCAATAAGAGCAGTTTCTAATGTTTGTTTGCTAAATGAAATCAGGGGAATTTTTGGAGTGTAAATTACCTGGTTTGCTCCGCTTAAATCAAGTGACTTAATGTTTATATCTAATGAGGTATCTGATCTAAAAGACAAGGTTTCTGCAGGAATTAATTTTACTTCCGGAATATTTTGAATATTTTGATTTTGCGGGAAAGAAGGCGGCGGCTGAAAGAACCTTTCGTTAAAAGGCCTTCTGCCAGCCGGAGGATTAAACTGGTTATTTGCCTGATAATTTTGTGAAACATTTTTTTTATTTGTATTGAATTGTACAGAACCGGTAAATTTGTTAGTTTCCGGAAAAGCACTTGGAGGCCTGCCCGGTGTTCCGGTAAATTCAGCCGGTCTGCCACTATTAACCAGGTTGGTTAAAGGTGCAGCCTGCCCTGTAAAAACCGGAGCTTGTGCAGTACCCGGGTTTGTAATAGTAATAGTTTGATCAGTCGATAATGTTTTATCCGGGGATTTGTCCGGTGGTTTATTTGCTGCTACACCACTAGCAGGTTTATCTGCCGGTTCTATTTTTTGAATAAAATCTGCGCTGCGAAATGTAACTTTACCTGTGTCCTGACCGTTTAATGTGCTGACGGTAAAATATCTAATATCATCAGATGTAACAGGAACAGAGCTGTCATATTCAAGTCTGGCTTTTATTAAAACTCTTTTTATCTCAGATAAGCTCTTTGGTACTCTGATTTGTTTTAAGGTAATTTTACTGTTATCAGTAAAAGTAATTGTAGTAAACGGCTGATTTGCAACTGGTGATCTAACCGTTTGGTTATTAATTTCTACTTTATGTCTCATGAAGTTATGTCCTGTTATTTTAAGTAAGTACTGTTTCTTGGTTGAACCGGTATTTTGAATGTCTGGAATTTCAGTCAGTGTTATTTCTGTAATAACAGGCTTACTGATGATTTTATTATGAATTATTGATGTTACAAATACCCTCGGTGATATTTTAAATTCAGCTTTAGAAATCAGCTTTGTGCTTTGATCCTTATTAATGGTTAAGATTAAATATACATCACCCGGTGGTATCTCATCTGTAAGCTGAACTTCTAAAAGCAGTTCTCTTGTATCTGCATTATACGAAACAATTTTTGTAATAGAGTCATATGTCTTATTATCAGCTTTGGACTTAATTAAAAATTTAAGCAGTTGTACTTCGTCTGGAGCAAGATTTATTTCAGGACCAAACCTTAATCCTACATAAGCCCTTCCGCCTGCGACTAAACTAGTAACAAAATTTTCATTATCAACGGGACTGCTCAGCCACTTCCTGAATAAATTTGACTTATCAGACGGGAATTTAAGTATTGTGGTTTTGTCCTGTATATTCAGAGTATTAAGCAGTTTAACTATATTGAATAATTTAGGCAGAGTTGTAATCTGGGCTTGCGGAAGTTTGTCAAGGTCCAGCGTCAGTTCTTCAGTAAGACAGTTTTGCAGGCTGGATGGATTTATAACTTTTGGCAGGCCATCCTGTGGGAGTATTGTCAGGGTGAAGGTACGATCAAAATATTTTGAAGGAGTTCCGCCATCGGTTGCTCTTATAGTTACAGATATATCTTTTGCTGTTTGCAGCCCGGATTTACCCGGAGCTAAAGTTAAAATATAATTTTGATTATTTGTCAGCGGATTTATACCACAGAGTTTTACTCCGTTAATTTCCGGTTTAACTGAAATTATTGAGTATGTAATTCTGCCAAGATTGTTTTTGTCCGGATCAGGATCAATTCCAAGATCATCAAGATTAATAATTATTTGATCTCCTTCATGAAGTGTAATTTGAGGAATTTCTCTTATATACGGCCCTTCATTTTCATCAGGATTATTTATAGCAAAGTAAGCTGAGATTCCAGTGCCGTCGCATTTTTCCTTACTGGTAAAGAATGTAACTTTATGGACACCACTAGGAAGATTTTTCGGATGTAGTTTTGTATTTAATGTAAATGTTTGCGGGTTTGGTCCTCTTTGAGTCCAGATTAATCTTTCTGTGCCGCTGTTAATATTACTGTCATCAAACGGTTTATCATAAACAGTCCAGTTGGCATAACTTGTTCTGTATCCTGTATCTGTTTCACTGGCTGAAACGATCAGCATTAGTGAGGAATTGCTTTCTATCCAGTAGACTCCTGATATGCCAGTTTGAGGCGGGAGATCAGGTCTGGTTATTAGCACAGGGTTAATCTTCGGAGGGTTTGGCGGCGGATTATTCGGACTGCATAGTCCTGTATCTGTTGGTGTTCCTGAAGGAAGTACACAATTTCCGTTAACACATAGATTCGGACCCGGGCAGGAGGTTTTTTGTCTGCATATTCCGCTGTCACAGTATCCTTCACGGCATCTCATCGGATCTGATAAAACCTGACAATCACTAATTTGAGAACAGAATGGATAATTTTTTCCACCACTGGATGAGCTGCCAGGAGGGATTATCCAGTGCCCAGATGATGACGATGAACTGGTGGATGAAACAAGGACACAGGTGTTTGTAGAAAGATTACAGAAGTAATTTTCCGGACAGTCGCTATCTGATGCACAGATAACACCTGATGAACTGCTACTGGAAGATGCAGGCGGGTTATGTATACAGAACGGGGCAGACCAGCTTACACCGGAAGAAGATGCATCATTAACACATACTGGGGTACTGTTACTGTCACATCTGGGCAGCTCTGAGCTTGTAAAACATGTTGGAATAAAATTTTCATCAGAGCACTTTGGATTTCCACTTGAGCAAAGTACACTGGGCGGACTGCCTGATGAGCTTGAAGAAATACATGCTGCTGCTTCACAGCTATGAGTATATGGAGTTAAGCAACATAGTGGGCCACTTTCTTCTTCAGATGGACAGTATGTATAAGGTTTGGAATACGGACAGAAAATATTTAATCCGTTTGGACAGCCTGGCTCACCACTTGAACAGAAGCCTCCACCTGATGAAGAGCCTGACAGGGCACAACCCGGTTCAACACAGTTAGATGCAAATAAATTATCACAGCAAACCGGGATATCATCAGATGTACATAAGGTGTATATAAAATCATTTGGGCAACTTATTTCAAAACCATTAGAACATTGGGCATATCCGCTTGAACAGAAAGGTGTACCGGAAGAAGCTGCTCCGGAAGAAGACGATGAGCTGGAAGAGGAGCTTGATGATGAACTTCCACCACTGGATGAGCTGGATGATGATGATGAGCTTGACGAACTGCTTGATGAAGAGCTTCCACTACTGGATGAGCTGCTTGAGCTAGAAGATGATGATGAGCTTGACGAACTGCTTGATGAAGAGCTTCCGCCACTGGATGAGCTGGACGAAGAAGATGATGAGCTTGAAGATGCGCATGGATCTGTAGAGTAATTAATCAAAATACATTGCCCATTTATACAAACATATTTTTGATAAGTCATTCCATTTGGACAGGTGCCTAAAGGACAGTTTGCATCTACAGTACAGCTAATTACTCCGCTAGAGCTGCTGGAAGAAGATGATGAACTTCCGCCACTGGATGAGCTGGAGGAAGAAGAGCCTCCCGAGGAAGAGCTGGAAGATGGGATTGGCGTGCAGGTTCCTTCTTTTAGATCATTGTTACTTGAATTAAAGCACTTAGGTACAGGGATATTTTGAACATCACTTACACAGACTTTTGTATATTCACTATCACAAGTAAATTGGTATCCGGTACAACATGTAGGTAAATTATTTACACATGTTTTTGGACAATCAAATTCACAAGTGCCTGATAAGAACCTTGGGTTGCAGGCACATCGCGGACGAGTACCACTTATACAAACTTTACTGCAACCTTCCGGGCAGGTGAAGCTATAACCGTCACAGCAACCTGGTAAATTATTTGTGCACTGAGGAGAACAGGCGTTTTGGACATTTATAATTTCATCGTAGTTAAATTTGTTTGAATTACCAAAGCAAGCACCGTCTAAGAATTGAGAATTGAGAGCTAATCGTTCTGCATTTGGAGGTGTAATATTAAATCCGCCGGATGGAACACATACTGCTTCCGGAGCACCTGGTTCATTTCGCCAGAATCCTTGTTGTGCGCATCCTGGCACAGGCCCCCATCCATCTCCAAGATCTCTACATTCCGGGGTTGCTCCCTGGTGTATTACACACTCAGGAGTTGTTCCACCAGAACATGAAATGTTTCCATTGCCATCACAAGTTGGAAGGATAACACTGGCTCCGCTAGAGCTGGAAGAAGATGATGATGAGCTACTGGAAGATGAGCTGCTTGAGCTTGAAGAAGATGAGCTGCTTGAGCTTGAAGAAGATGAGCTGCTTGAGCTTGAAGAAGATGAGCTGCTTGAGCTTGAAGAAGATGAACTGCTGCTTGATGAAGAACTTCCGCCACTAGACGAGCTACTGGAAGATGAGCTGCCAGAAGAAACAAGCTGACATGAAGAAGCATATTCGTAAAATCTGTAATCTGAGTTTTCGTAGCTAAAGCATCCGGGGATTTGTCCAATACACCTTGGCATAAATCCACTTTGTGGAGTATATCCCCCAATGGTTGTAGGGCAAATAATTTCGTATCCCGGAGGACTCATAATTACATTGTTTCGATCACATGTTGGACATGCTGGTGTACCTGGCAAACAAACAGGTGGATTTGGAGATTCAGTAGGTGGAATAGTACTTAAGTTAAAGCATGTAGGTACTCTGTCTAAACAGAATAGATCATAACCATCCTGACATTTAGCAATAAATCCATCTGTGATAACTAACTCATCATTTTCATCACAGCTAACAGAACATAGTGGTCCTCCACCACTGGATGAGCTGGAAGAAGATACAGAAGTTTGGCAGAGTGGAGTTGGAGGACCAGAAGAAACACATGAAACTAATTCTGAACAGTTTAGTGAGCTTGCATCCGGACAGCATATAGTAGCACCGCCGGCTAAACATCTTATACATGTACCAGTCTGACATTTTGGATTAGAATTATCAGTGCAATATGGTTGATTGTTAGTATTGCAGAAAGCCTGTGCCCCTGGAAGACCACTACTGGAAGAAGATGAGCTGCTTGAGGATGAAGAACTTCCGCCACTGGATGAGCCGGAAGATGATGACGAACTGCCGGAAGAAGATGAAGAGCTGCTTGAAGATGATGTAGTAGTGGACGTTCCGCTTAAGATACATGTTCTTGCAAGATCTGCATCACTTATATTTGCTATATTTTCCTGTCCGGGTGCTACAGGTAATGTAGAACAATCTCTTGCAATTTGATTTGTAGCAAAAGCATGAATAAGAGCATCATTACCTCCCGGTGAACAGTTGGTAAGTAATATAAAAAGATACTTACCATCATTAGTTACATCAGCAGATGTAACAGCAAGATAAGGAACACCTGAAAATCTGGGTAATTGTACAGTAGGACCATTTTTAATTAATGGACATACCCTCGGATCAATCCTGTTTGCAAAGGTATCGATGGCAAATGACTGAATGGTATTTGTACCATATTTATCAATTAAAAATAATGTCTTTGTATTTGGATTAATTACAATTTGTCCTGCAACTTTTTTAATTACATTTCCTGAGCCATCAGTAGCTGTAACAGTAGCTGGTACCGGAGGTCCTTTTGGCACTATGTGACCTGTAAATGGTTCTAATTCAGAATTACGTCTGATTAGATCAAATGCCCTTACAAAACCTTGCTCCAGATTATTAGCATCCGGTACCAGGTAAGAAATAAACAAGATACCTTTTGAGATTGCAACATCAGCAATAGTTATATTTTTAGCTGCATTCCCGGCAATGATTGTTCCAAGATCCAGAATTCCACCCGTACCGATTTGTTTAAGTTTGGCAACTGTTCTTGGACTTGTGTTATTTATATCAGGCTTTTTATTAAATACAAATATTGAAAGTGAATTTGTAGAAGTATCACCAGACGGTGGATCGCTCTTTGAAATATTTGCACTAAGAGCATAATAAAATGTTCCTTCAGGCGGAGAATTGTCAAACCTGAATAATGAGTAATCTTCATTATTACTCTCATATGTATATGGTGTATTTGGTGTAATCAGTCCTGGTATTAATCCGCCTGAGCTGGATAAGTATTTTTGAATTTGCCCGTCATAAAACTCTGAATAAATAACAGGGTTTGCTCTCTGTGCGGTTTGATTATTATTAATTGCAGCACCAAAATATAATGCATCTGGTCCAAAGTCCAGGTCACTATAATAATTTGGAAGTAATGTAGAGCTTGATGCCTGGTTTGCAGCCGGCAGATCAGATTTAATTAACTGAAGGGTGCTACCTGCTACTTCCTGAACCTGTCCGAGATTATTTGTGTTTGGAATATTTTGAATAGTAAATGCTTTTATAGCAGGCCTGTCTGTATCGTTAGTTACACTTAGATTACTTACAGGAGCAAAATACAAAGTGTCAGAAACGCCATTATTATAACGAACTTTAGCAACAGGCCCTTGCAATACTGCCTGTGTACCTGATCCTGCACTTACAGAAGAAGTACTAAAGGTTAGGTTTAGGTCTATCATTCCAGGTAATGTTTCTGTAAATCCAAAACCAAATATTGTATCTGAACCATGAATTGAAACTACACCTGCCCCCTGGTTTTGAGTAGCTGATTTTTGAACTGCTATTTCTCCATATCTGTTTTGCAATCTGAGTCCGCCTCCGCTTGAATTTGTAATATTTCCACCGCCAGCTATATTTATAAATCCTGAACTGTTAGATATGGCAGGTATAAGATTTGAAATATAGCACTGTCTTAAGTTACAGCATACTGCAGGCGGAACTTCACTGCTTAAACCAAATGTAACTATCTTACCTGTCAGGTTTGTAGTGGTTTCATTCAGGAGATTTCTTTGGGCGCTGGTTAATCTGTCTGTAACACCTGCAATTAAAACATTGTTCCTGCTTATATCAAAATCTGATATGTATGATTCAAAATACTCACGTTCATTTGAAGTGGTTATCATTATCGGATCGTGTTCCGGAGCCAGGTTTAAATTTAAAATATTTAAATTATTCAGTGCAAATGTATCCACATCATTTCCTTTTAGTTTTTGTTTTAACACTGAATCTGAACCTGTTAAAAGTCCATCGCTGTTTGTACTGTCAGCTAATTTAGCAGCTTTGTTTTTTGCAAGACCAAAATCTATTCCATATGTTCTGATATTTTTCTTATATAGTTTATCTGCAACAGCTACAGTGGTTCCACATGCAGTTGTAGCTATTGATCCAGCCAGTGGTGCTCTGATTGTTACAGCTAAACCAGTGCCTGAGTTTTCATATAAAGAAGAAGGACAATCCTGATCTATATAATCAGTCGGTATATCTTCCAGGAACGTAACAGGATTAGTATCATTGATAAATCCTGTTTGCTGATTACGATTAATTGCAAATAATGCCAGGTGAGATCCCAGTATTGCAGCTCCGGAATTTATTTCTTTCGATTCAAGTATTGGTACATAGACTGTGCCGTCCTGTGTAACATTATTAAATTCTCCGCTTGGAGCACTAAAGAGGTTTGCTGATATTGGGCAGGATACGACAGTGCCAGAGGAAGAGCCGCCTGATGAAGAACTTCCGCCACTGGAAGAACCACCAGAAGAAGAACTGCTTGAACTACCGGAAGAACCACCACTGGAAGATGAAGATACGCCAGAAGAGGAAGAAGAGCTACTTACTGTTATACATGAACCGCCACCTTCATTAAAGCCAACACCTAAACAGCCAGGTAAAGTACCATTGTTACAAGAAGGAGTACCGGTGTTACAGAAATAAATTTGATCTGCACTACAGCAAGTTGGCACGTTATTTACACAGGTAGGTATACAACCGCTGGATGAACTGCTGCTGGAAGAAGTAGAAGTCTGGCAAACTGGTGTTGGAGAACCCGAAGAAACACATGAAACTGGTTCTGAACAATTTATTGAACTTGCATCAGGACAGCAGATAGTAGCACCACCAGCTAAACATCTTATACATGTACCAGTCTGACATTTTGGATTAGAACCATCGGTACAATACGGCTGATTGTTAGTATTGCAGAAAGCTTGTGCTCCTGAAGATCCGCCTGAAGAGGAACCGCCACTGGAAGAAGATCCACCACTGGAAGAACCACCGGAAGAAGAGCTGCCAGAAGAGGAACCACCGGAAGAGCTACTTGAGGAAACAGAGAAACAAACAATCTTCCCTACGTTATTTTCACCAACAAACCAGAGATTCCCGTCTGGTCCTGTAGTAATATCATATGGATTACTATTAGTAGTAGGAATAGAAAACTCAGTAATAGTACCCCCGGGTGTAATCCTCCCTATTTTATTTACACCTGGTTCAGTAAACCAAATATTCTCATCTGGTCCTATCGTAATATTCCACGAATTACTATTAGCAGTAGGAATAGGGAACTCAGTAACAGTACCTCCGAGTGTAATCCTCCCTATTTTATTTACACCTGGTTCAGTAAACCAGAGATTCCTGTCTGGTCCTGTGGTAATGCCAGCCGGAGAACTATTAGCAGTAGGAATAGGGAACTCAGTAAGTACGCCATCAGGTGTAATTTTCCCTATTTGATTTCCGACATTCTCTGTAAACCAGAGATTCCCATCTGGCCCTGCAGTAATATCCCATGGAAAACCATTAGCAGGGAACTCAGTTATTGCGCCACCAGGTGTAATCTTCCCTATTTGATTTCCAAGACTTTCCGTAAACCAGAGATTCCCGTCTGGTCCTGTGGTAATACCATGTGGTTGACTACCAAGAGTTGTGATAGGAAACTCAGTTATTATGCCATCAGGTGTAATCTTCCCTATTTGATTTCCGACATTCTCCGTAAACCAGAGATTCCCGTCTGGTCCTGTAGTAATATTTACAGGCAAACCATTAGCAGGGAACTCAGTTATTATGCCACCAGGTGTAGTCCTCCCTATTTTATTTCCAAGGCTTTCCGTAAACCAGAGATTCCCGTCTGGTCCTGTGGTAATACTTACAGGAGCACCATTAACAGTTAAAACAGGAAACTCAGTAATATTAATACCGTCACAGGAAGCTGTTCCACTGGAAGATGAGGAGGTATTTAAAACACATCTGGCTAAAGCAGGATCCTGTCCTTGACCAATGATACATGTCGCATAACCAGGTGCACAAGAAGGAGTACCACTGCTCCCGCATTCAAAGTGATAGTTTGAACAGCAAACAGGAAGAGATGTACTGTCAGGGCAGGTTGGATCACAACCGCTGGATGAACTGCTACTGGAAGATGAAGAACCACTGGAAGAAGATCCACCACTGGAAGAACCACCTGAAGAAGAGCT
Organism: Candidatus Melainabacteria bacterium RIFCSPLOWO2_02_FULL_35_15; assembly: GCA_001784585.1. GTDB lineage: Bacteria > Cyanobacteriota > Vampirovibrionia > 2-02-FULL-35-15 > 2-02-FULL-35-15 > 2-02-FULL-35-15. The sequence continues at coordinate 115,531 of MFRN01000011.1, forward strand.
GCCAGAAGAGGAACCACCACTGGAAGAAGATCCGCCGGAAGAAGATCCGCCAGAAGAACTTGAAGATGCCGGGCAGCTTCCACTGCCAATATTACAAACTGGTACATCACAGCAGCCAGGTGTATTTGAATCCGGATCACAACACGGTGTCTGTCCATTAGTGCAGGTAAATGTCTGGCCATTTGAGCAGACAGGTAAACCATTGGAGCAAAACACAACACTGCCGGAAGATGAACTGGATGAAGAGCTGGATGAAGAACCAGATGAAGAGCCTGAAGAAGAAGAGCCACCACCTGAAGAGCTTGACGGACAATTCAACGGTCCAAAATGAAAATCATCAATGAAAAATCTGCCGCCCGAAAGTTCGCCGAATGCAACTTTTGCTACATCTCCTGTAGTAAACTGTAAGATTCCATTTGTACTTCTTTTTTCTTCAATCAATGCTCCGTTAATATCGTATGTTTGTGCTATTACTTCTCTGGTAACATTTAATAACGGTTGTACAAAAACAAAAGAACTGATAGTAGATCCAGGAGCAGTCAGTAATGTGCCGGTATCCGGATTAGCAAACCATGCAATTAAATTAATCGGACTATCCTGATACGGCTCAACCACCAAAAGATTATCACCGGATGGACCAGCCGATACACTTGTCCAGTACCGGGTTTTAGTAACATAAACAAAACCATCAAAGGATCCAAGGAACTGATGAGAGAAATAAACACCTTTATTTATAGTAATGTCGCTAACTTTTGGCAGGTAGCTGCCGAGTCCTGCAGTTGGGAAATCCATATGAAGAGGATCAACACCGCCCACCAAGCCATTTTCACTAAATGTTACAGTATAAGGATTATTGTCAGATATACATGGAGTAAACGGACAAGATTGATTTACAGGAACATAGTTACAGCTCCATTGTCCTGTTGCTCCATTACATTTATATCCGCAGAACTTTTCACCCTGAGGTATTTGTGATTCACAGTTTAGCTGACTCCACTCTGACGGAATAAATGAACTACAATCCGAATTTGCACCGGATGAAGAGCTGCTTGAAGATGATGTAGTCATAGTCTGGCAACTCCCGCTACTACCATAGAAAGCTGATATAGCACCGCAGCCAGCTTGACCCGAGCTTGCACAGCAAGGCACTTCTCTACTAGGACAAATAAATTGTTGACCGTTTGGACATACCGGTGCACCGGTAGAACATAAAGCACCACCAGAGCTGCTGCTAGTACCGCAAATAGGAGAAGCTATTAAACCTGAGCTGGAAGAGCTGGAAGAGCTGGAAGAGCTGGAAGAACTTGTAGAAGAGCCGCCTGAAGATAGTTCACAATTTCCAGCGCCACCATCGCAGAAAATTCCAGTACCACAACCAGCCTCTTCTGAGTTTGGTACACAACATGGATCTTGTCCGAATGGGCAAATATACTGGTTACCTTGACAGTCTGGTTGTCCGGTTGAACATAAAACAACTCCTGTTCCTGAGGAAGATGATGAGGATGTCGAAGTTGAACTTGCAGGAATACAGCTAACTACTTCAGAGCAATTACTTGGATCTGTAGGAGAGCAGCATATGGCAGTACCATCAGTAAGACACTGGATACATCCACCAGACTGACATCTGGGCACATTGCCATCTGTACATGTAACACTACCGCTGGAACAAAGTGCCGGAGTATCTGGCACACATCTAACTAAGTCAGGATCTTGTCCTCCTCCTATAAGGCATGTAGGACCAATGAAACAGGCAGGCATACCGCTGCTTGCACATTCAAAGTGATAGTTTGAACATGGGCATACAGGTTCACCATTTTCACAGGTTGGAGTGCAACCGCTTGAACTACTTGATGAAGAAGAAGTAATATTTTCACACAGAGGAGTTCCTGAAGAAGAGGAAGAAACACCTGATACGCAAACAGGCTCTTCAGAACAAGAAATAGAGTTAGGGGCCGGGCAACAAATAGCTGCTCCATTGCCGAGACATTGTATACAACCACCTGACTGACAAGCAGGTACAGAGCGATCTGTACAATACGCATAATCACCACTGGAATTATTTCCACAAAATACTTGTCCACTTGATGAAGTGGCTATACAAGTGCCATCAGCAGGTGTGCAAACACTATTAGAATCACTACTTTCACAGCATAATAAGTCACTTCCCTGACACCTTGAGTAAGGGTTTGTAGACGGGCAATTTGGTTCTTTTCCAGGGTCACAGATCTTTGTTCCAGAAACACATCGACAACAATCTCCTGAGCTTGAAGAGCTGGATGCAGGACAGCAGCATACCTGATTAATTAAATCTGAGCATGCTGGTAAAGGGTTTTCTATAGTACCGCTGCAGAAAGCAGACAAAGGTTGTAAATTACATCCCGCATTACAACAATCTCCTGAGCTTGAAGAGCTGACAGGGCAAGTACTAGGATCCGGGCTTACGTTAATGGAAAATGCTTTTTGAGATGTTTTTCCGTTTCCATCTGTTACATTTACAGTAAATAAGTAAGTAAATAAATGTGGGATTCGATAATAGTAATATTGATTGGAGTAATAATGACCATCATCTACTTCATTTATATAAGCTGAGGTATATGATGCTCCTGTTTCTGAATGTCCACAGTTTAATATACCGGTACTGGCTTCAAGAGAACACCTGTAACAATATTCAGTTGAAGTATAATATCCGTTTGCAGGAGTCCATACTTTATAACACCACCTGGGCAGTTCATTTGAAGTTGAATCCAGTCCCCAGGTATATGACGGCTCTCCGCCCTGAGCACGGAAAGTGTATCTGTAGAACTTGTTTTGTATTGCATCCGGCAGGGCACCATTATCTAAGATTTCCAGTGTAGATGCAGTGGATCCACCGCTACTTCCTCCACTGGTATCACCGCTTGTGTTGCTTGTAGATCTGGCAAAGCAGCTTAATCCCCCTGTTTGACCAGTAGCTGCACAAATATTTGTATTTGAAGAGGGTCCGATTTTTAAAGTGCAGTCTTTTGTAACATTTGCTCCGTCAAAATCTTTAGCCTGAAGTACAAAACTAAATGTTTTTTCTGTATCACGAGGCTCTCCTCCACTAAGTGTTGGGAAGCCGTGTATTCTTCCTGTACCGTCTATGGTAAGACCAGACGGAAACTCTCCTGAAATAACCATAAATTCATATGGCGGATTACCACCTACAGCTGCAACTGAATGTAAGTAAGCAGCGCTCCATGTGCCATCCGGTAAGGTACCTGCGTTAGCTATCTGAAAGTCACATGGTCCTATGCATGTTTTAGGTACAACCTTAATGGAGAAAACTTTGGTAACTTCTTTTGGAGGCACAGCACTGTCTGTTACTTTAGCAGCAAATAACACATTATATGAATCTTTCATAAAAGGATCAGTTTCAGGTAAGAGATTATTCCAGGAAGGCGGATTACAATAAATTTTTCCATCTGTATAAAAAATACAGGTTGGCGGGAGATTGCCGCCTGCTTGTGACCATGTATAAGGAGGCACTCCTCCTGCTGCGCTGAATGTAGGAACACTATAAACTTCACCTAAAACTGCATCGTCAAGCGGAGAGCTGGTAGTTATTTGCAGTGGTGATGTTCCTGTTCCTCCGCTGGAAGTACCAGTATCTGAAGTACATGACTGTCCGCCGCCTTGTTGATTAAGAGTACATGATGGATTACTGCTGTAGGGTGAAACCTTTAAGGTTAATTGTTTGTCAGCAGTCTGAAGGTTAGTATCCAGAACATGAGCTGTAAGAGTATAAGCTCCTTCAGCAGTTGGTGTTCCCCAGAGAAGATCATTAGACAGCATTAAGCCAGGCACTGTACCTGAAGCAATAGTTACCGTATAGGGTGCCTTCCCACCGTAAGGTAAGATATTGTGTTCGTAAGGTCTTCCTACAAATGCATCCGGAAGCAAAGAATCATTTGCTATGTCTAATGTACAGGCTTTACATGCAGCAGGAAGAATATTTACTGAAAATACTTTTTGAGCTTTATTCCCACTGGTATCAGCTACACCCAGTGTAAATAAAAGATTATGTGCTTCAGGTCCCCAGATATTTGAACCGTATACTATACCATTACTTAGAGCAGACGGGTATGGAGGCGCTCCTGAATCAAGAGACCAGCTATAAGGTGTGCTGCCGCCTGCAGCAGTAGGAGTAAACAGGAAAGATTGAGACTGAAGTGTTTCCGGAACACTGGATGGTGAGCTTATACTTAATCCACCGCCACTGCCATTAGTACTTCCTACACAAGTTAATCCTCCCGGCTGACTATTTACACTGCATGAAGGATTTACTTCATATGGTTTTACATGCAGAGTAAGGCTGCTGCTTTCTACTTCAGTTCCATCAGCATCGGTAGCTTTAACTGTAAATGAAAAATCACCTTCAATTTGAGATTTGCCGCGGAGTATACCGGTAGGATAAAATGCAATTCCCGGAGGAACAGAGCCGGTAATTATCTGCCATGAATACGGTGCTGTTCCACCGATTACTGCAAGTGAGTGATAGTATTCTTTACCGTTAATAGCATCAGGCAAAGTACCGCTATTTGCTATTTTTAAGTCACAGGTATTGCATGCTCTTGGTTCAACGCTAACTGAGTAAACTTTTTGAAGCTTCTTAGGTGGTGTACCTGAATCTGTAACCTGGACAGTAAATAAAAAAGCAGCTGCATCTTTTAGGTACGGTTCATTGACAGCACAGTAAAAGACATCTGCGTAAAGTCCGCAGCCATTAGGCGGATAACCGTATAGAGCCCAGGTGTAAGGTGGCATGCCACCATTTGCAGCAAAAGCTTTTGAATATACCTGACCATGAGTTAGCTCACTATCTAAAGTAGTACTAATAGTCAGTCCGCCACTTCCTGTAGCACAAGTCTGAGAACTTGAAATATTTAAATTACAGGATGGAGCATTGTTAACAGGATTATCCACAGTAAGTGTAAATGAAACATCTTTTGTAGCATTATTTAAATCTGTAACTCTTACTGTAATGTCTTGCGGGCCTGTAGTAGTAGGAGTTCCGTACAGTACGCCGGAGTAATGCAGTGTCAAACCTGGAATTGATCCTGAAACAATACTCCATTTATATCCCGGAGCACCGCCTGTAGCTGCAAATGAATGTTCATAATATCTGCCTTTTTTTGCATTGGGTAATGTGGCAGGATTGGCGATTAAGAGCGGGCATTGATCACACAAATCTGCCCGTGGCAAAACATTAACTGAAAATACTTTTTTGGCTTCCTGAGCCGGATTGCCTGAATCAGTTACCTTTACAGCAAACAAAGTATTATGTGCTTCATCTGCAGGAGGATCATTTGTAGGAGTGCAGCTTATTGCACCTGTGCCAGTAGCTAAATTACATCCGCCAGGTAACGATCCACCTGCAAGAGACCATGAATATGGAGAAGTACCGCCAGTTGCTGTAAGAGTTCTAAGAGCAGTCATCCCCTGAGTTAGTGCATTTAGGGGTGAAGATGCAGTGATAACTAAAGCAGGTGCTCCGCTTCCGCCTTCTCCGGTACAGCTGGTTCCTGTAGCCTGTGAAGAAATACTGCAGGCTGATTCACTGCTTGCACGTACTGATATAGAAAAAGTTGCCCAGTAGGATTGAGCCGGGTTTGATGAATCAGTTACTTTAACTGAAAAACTATACTCTACATCGATCTCTGCATCTGGTGCTACAGTCCCTGATATATAGCCATTTGAAAAACTAAGTCCAGGAGGAGGTGAGCCGGATTCAAGTATCCAGCTGTATCCTGGTTTTCCGCCAAATGCTATTAGCCTGTGGCTATAAGGTGCTCCTTGTCTTCCGCTTGGAAGAGGAGTGGTGTTTGCTATTGTCAGTGGTGTTTCCTGGCAACTGCCTGCACCACTGGAAGATGATCCGCCACTGGAAGATCCACCGGATGAAGAACCACCTGAAGAACTGGTAGTTGACATTCTGCAGTAGCATCCGCCCATTTCATCAGTAGCATCAGTAGGATCAATAACACATTCTTCACCAGGAGAACAACTACCATTACACCGAGGAAATAATGAATCTGCACATGCTTTTGGAATAGTTGGGTGGCATGAACCAGCACCTGGATAGAATGTGTTGAGAAAAACACATCCTGGAACAAGAACACCCTGTGAGAATTTACATGTAGCACCAGACTCAGGATACTGACCACTCTGGCACTGATAAGTATAGTCAGAGCAGCCAGAACAGCTGGGCGGAGAACCAACACTCTGGCAAACAGGAGTACAATCACCGGAAGAAGATCCACCGGATGAAGTAGTTGATCTGCATGAACCAAAATTTGGAAAGAACTGGTTTAAATCATTACATCCTGGAACAAGAATATTTTGTGAGAAATCACATGTAGCAAATCCAGCCTGGCACTGATAAGTATAGTCAGAGCAGCCAGAACAGCTGGGCGGAGAATCAACACTCTGGCAAACAGGAGTACAATCACCGGAAGAAGATCCACCGGATGAAGATCCGCCACCGGAAGAGGTAGTTGTCCTGCACTGACATAGGCTGATTGGCCCATCATCAAACACAAACACACTACCACTAGCACACTCTTCGCCAGAAGGACAGCTGCCATCACACTGAGGAAATGAATCGGAACATGCTCTGCCGGAAGATCCACCTGAAGAGGATGAACAGGCATCTGCGCATTGTCCATCACAGCATATAGCTCCGGATGGAGGACAGCCCTCTGGAGGTGAAGTACAGTCATTATCAGTGGTACAACTACAGTCAATTCCACCAGAAGAACTGCTTGAAGTAGTGGTCCCGCAGTAGTCATCAGGATTATCATTATTCCAGGTACCAGGTATACATGTATTATTGCTTTGACTACAGCAGGAACCTGCTTGGCACTGATAGTTTCTGCAGCACTCATTACATGTGGAATTACTTCCAAACCAGCAGCAGTGTAGTCCTAAGTTACAGTCAGTATCAGCATTACACATGCCAGAAGATCCTCCGGAAGTACTGCCGCTGGAAGATACACAAATGCAGGGAGGGTTATAACTGCCTTCAGGATCTTGTATACAAGTTTCTCCTGAAGGGCATGTTCCATTACACAGTGGAGCAGTATCTGAGCAGGCTGCCATATTTTGGGATTCGCATATTCCGTTAACACACTGTTCACCAATATTAGTATTGCAACATTTTCCATTACAACAAATATCAGTCTCCTGGCAACAGTCTGTTTCTGTAGTTCCAATACAACATTGTGTTGAGTCAGCACAGCAATAACCATTTGAACAGCTAAAGTAACCAGTACCGCAATCTCCTGAAGATCCACCACTGGAAGAAGATCCGCTGCAGTCCTCAGGACAGGTAGAAGGATTTTCATTTACATCACAGATTCCATCACCGCACTCAATGCAGCTTCCACCAAAGCAATAACTGCTTGCACCACAGCGTGTTCCATCCAGCGCCACCGAATAAGTACAGGTACAATCAACACAATCTACAGGATGGCAGGCATCAGTTGCAGCACAATAATCTTCCAGACCATCCTCGCACTCTTCAGTACCTCCTAGCATTCCATCACCACAGACAGGAGACAATTGTCTGCAAGATGAGTCTGGAGGCATATCGATACAACCGAATTGACAAGAGTCAAAATGGGACCACTGACAAGTACCTGCACCTACTAATGCACAATACTGAAGTTCGCCAGAACCATCCGGATTACACCTTCGGCTCCCTTCTGGCCAAGTATCACAAAAACAATTAAACGCTGTAAATAAAATTTGATCTGAATCTATGTAATTTGACTGACTGAAATAACCTCCGTCTAAAAAAGTAAATGGTGATCTGACTTTTTGACAGCTAATATCTGATATCTCATAGCTTGGTGAAAATGTAAGTGCAACAGGTGTAAAATTTCTAAACTCATTATTAAAACCTGATGGAGAAGGACAGCAACACTTATACTGTCCAATTAGGTGTGAGCAAAAACCTACAGGATCTTCCTTTATACCATCGCAAGAATCATCTAATCCTGTTAAATAGCAGGTATCCTGAGGGCAGCAAAGATCTGAATTTTCACCTGAACTTGATGAAGATGAGCTGGATGAACCTGATGAACTTGAACTGCTTGAAGAACTTGATGAAGATGAGCTGGATGAACCTGATGAACTTGAACTGCTTGAAGAGCTTGATGATGAGCTGGATGAACCTGATGAACTTGAACTGCTTGAAGAACTTGATGAAGATGAGCTGGATGAACCTGATGAACTTGAACTGCTTGAAGTAGTAGAGCAGGCAGTAATCCTTCCAATTCTATTTCCATTGTATTCAGTAAACCAGAGATTATCATCAGCTCCTGCAGCAATTCCATATGGGTTACTGCCTGCTCTAAGCGGAGCATACTCAGTAATATTACCGCCAGTTGTAATACTTCCAATTCTGTTTCCCAGATATTCAGTAAACCAGAGATTACCATCAGCTCCTGCAGCAATTCCAAACGGGGCACTGTTTGAACCAGGCAAAGTATACTCCATAATATTTCCACCGGTTGTAATACTTCCAATTCTGTTTCCGGTGCGCTCTGTAAACCAGAGATTACCATCTGGTCCTGCTGTTATAGCAAACGGGCCGCTGTCTGCATTAAGCAGAGGATATTCCATAATATCTCCGTCTGTTGTAATACTTCCAATTCTGTTTCCCAGATATTCAGTAAACCAGAGCTTACCGTCTGCCCCGACTGTGATTTCCATCGGGACACTCCCTGCATTAGGCAGAGTATACTCTGCAATAATATTTCCAAGAGTTGTAATTACTCCGATTTTATTTTCATTATTTTCAGTAAACCAGAGATTACCGTCCGGCCCGAGTATAATTCCGCCAGGAAAACTATCTTCAACAGGCAGACTATGCTCACTAGTAATTACACCAAGCGTTGTAATTACTCCGATTTTATTTTCACTATATTCGGTAAACCAGAGCTTGCCATCAGAACCTGCAGTAATTCCATAAGGAAAGCTGTCTGCATTAGGTAAATCATATTCAGCAACTGAACCGCCCGTAGTAATCTTTCCGATTCTATTTCCATTGCTTTCTGTAAACCAGAGATTGTTATCCGGTCCCATTGTAATTCTAAATGGACTGCTGCTTGAAGTCAGATTGTACTCTGCAATTGTCCCGGTTATACAAATATCACCACCAGATGAGGAGCTTGAAGAAGAGCTGCTTGAGGAAGAAGATGAGCTGCCTGAAGATGAGCTGGAAGAGCCTGAAGAACCGGAAGATGAGCTTGAAGAACTTGATGAAGATGATGAGCTGGATGAACCTGATGAGCTGCTACTGGAAGATGATGATGAGCCGGATGAAGTTTGTGATGGCGGTGTAAATCTAAGTGTTCCTGAACTTGTAGTTTGTCTGTAGTAAGAAACCAGCAGGTAATAATCATTCGGGTTTGCAGGATCTGTAATGGTTTTAATTCCGCTAATGTATTCATCTCCTTTAAACGGTGCATTAGAATTAGGATTTAAGCTGATAAATGATTTTCTGGTAAAATTATTTGAATTATTTACAGTCGGATCTGCAGTACCGAAATAATGATATGCCCTGTGAAACATATCAGTAGTTTCATCATAATCAAATAAACTAAATCCCATAAATGCATCTAAAGCCGGGTTTAATGCTGATCCTGCAATTTTCTGGAGATCTTCAGTTCTGTCATGAATAAATGTCAAAGCACCAATAGTAATATTTTGAAATTTTTCAACAGCTTCGGTTCTGACAGTCTTAGCCGGAATATCAATAGTGTTATGGATAATTAAATCATTATTAATTTTGTCAGTAATATTAAAAAGATTTTGATCGTCAAGGATGGCCTGATAAGTACTGCCTGAGCTTCCTGTATTTTTTATAATTCCTAAGGCTTCGATGTCATCACCTGAATCACTTTTTCCTTTAACAAGTGAAATTAATTTTGTCGGATCATCCGGAAGCGATACAAAAGAAATAATATTATTTTTGTCATTTAATTTAAAGATCAAAGATGTAGTAGAGCTGATTTCTTCATGTGAAACATTCATTCCGTCAATTTTAGATACTACTCCGAACGGAAAAGTAGTGTTGTCACTTTGCTGAGCCGGAGTAAAGAGATTAAACTTCGGACCGTCAGGTGTTGTTTCTGTTTTTTGTTTAGCAAATGAAAACGATACAGTCCGTGCATTTGAAGTTAAGTTCTGAGGTGTAATTGAAATATTTTTAATGCTAATCTGGTCAGGAGTAATCTGAGAAATCAGTTCAAAATTATTGACACCCCCGAATCTGGCAACTGCCAAGATGGTATTATTATCCACTGAACCGATATCAGAAGTGTCTTTTGTAACTGCTCCATATCCTGCATCAATGTCAATTGCATTTTCCAGATAAGCCAGGGTACCGTCTCTTAAGCTTGTAATGGAGTTTTCAGCAATTGTCGGCTGAATGTCTATACTCGTACAAAATCCGGAGTTTATTATCCTGGCATTTACACCTTCTGTTAATGCTTTAACAGCTTTTTCAATTTGCGGCTGGCTGGTTTTTTCATCTTTTGAAATTTCATAATCTTTGTCACTTATGGATTTCTTTTTTGCAAGTTCATAAAAATGATCTTTGTTTATATCGAGTAAAACTTTTAATTCACTGTAAGAATAAACAGGTCCGTCAAAAACAATTTGATTTAAAAGTTTTATTTGTTCTTCATCAGGGTAAGCACCGAATACTGATTTAAATGCATTAATCCCGGCCTTCAGTCTTAAATTATCATTTTTTCCAAGTATGGATTTTATATAGGCTACAACGCTTTCAGTAACAACTGCTCTTTTCTTTTTTTTGAGAGCAATGCAGGTGAGATTGACAATTTTTAAATCAGGCTCTTCCCCAAGTACTGTATTGTAAGAGTAAACTATTGAATATTTTTCAGCAATTGAACATTTTATTTTATCTTCATCCTGACTTTGTTCTGACTTTGGTAAAGGGGTTTCTCCAAGGGCTAATGCTGGCCAAAAATATCCGGCTAATATTTCAAAGGTAAAGATAAGAGCTACTGCGGCCCTTTGAAATTGTTTTAAAAATTTCTTTGCTTTACTTTGCAAAAATATCCTCTCAAATTTACTCAAACCTTATAATTAGACTTATAAGTTCTATTTTGGAAACAATTTTATTGTGATTCTTTATTTATGTTCCCGAGGAGAGCCCTTACAAATCTAACTTACGTCAGTTATTTGACTGTATAAACATCTTTTTTACAGCCAAAAAGTTATAGTTTGACTAAGTTAAGTCCAGCTATGCGACGTATGTCACTAAAGTATCTGATAGGATAGCAAATTTTCTGAAAAAATCAAAAAAAAATCCTGTGACACAGATCACATAGTTAAAATATTATCTAAAAAATCATCTAAACGGACTAGACCAAATCTACTGCTTTTTAACCTGAGCCCGGGTATATTCAGTTAAATCAATTGTAGTAAATGTCTGCCCTGCAGGAGTAGAAACAAACAGATCTTCTTTTTTGCCTGCATAATTTTTTGGTAAGAGTAATTTTATGATTAGTTTAGTATTGTTATCCTTTGTTTTGATCTTTGTAACCTGAATAATATTATTTCTAAATTCTGCATATGTAAATCTCGACAATTCACCAGATCTGAATTTCTTAGAAATTACAACGTTGGTATTTTTAATCTTAGCTCTTCTGCCTATAAAGTTTTTTCCTGTGATATGTAATTTAAGACTAAGCCTGTCATTAGGATCTTCTGTAATCTCATATTTTTCTATAAATGGCTTGCCAAAAGGCTTCCCGGTGGTTCTGTAAATTTTCTGGGGTTTTATAATATTTAATTCAGCAGAAACTATATCACTTTTGAATCTGCTGACATCATAAATAAATACTTTAGCCGTGCCTTCAGGCTCGCTTTTGTCAACTACAGTAGTAAATTTAATTATATTGTCTTTAGACAGAGTTATTGTAGCAGGCGGGAGCTTTATTCTGTTTGTGCTTGAGACCCAGCTTAATTTTAAATTCGAAGAGTTCACATTAAATATTTTCAGCGGGATTTCCAGGGAAGCTTTGGAACCTGCAATAATTGCTCTTGGCAAATCATATTTTATTTTTGCATATAGCCTGCCTGGTGTTTTTTCAACTGATTTTAAAACTTCATCTGCTATAAACGGAACTCTTGGAAGCCAGACGCTGGCAATATTTGATTCTTCCAGTTCAGAAACAGGGATATCTATCACTAAGATACTGAATATAAATCTGCTTGGTTTACAATTGTCTTCGGCTACTGATTTTACTGTAAGTTTGCCGGAAGTTTTAGGAGTACCTTTGATTAATATGAAATTATATCCCGGCGCTTTATTTAATTCTACAGATTTAAAATCAGAATTCAGACCTGTGATTTTTACTTTGTTTATGTCAAGCTCAGGATCAGTTATAACAAGAGGAATTTCTACAGGTATACCTGTGTATGCAGTATAGGTGTCTCCGTTATCTATTTTTGGAGAAGTAATGGTAGGTTGTACACATGTCCCCTTTTTATTATTGTCTTTGGCCACAGCAGTATCTCCCAAACCCGGTATTAATGCTATGTGAAGCTCGGCTTCTGAAGTCTTACCTTTTCTGTCCTTCAGGGCAGCTTTTATAACTATAGTTCCAATTCCCGGATCATCAGGTAAATTCAGTTCAAAATTCTGAGCGATTAAATCATCGTTGGATTTCTGGATTTTTACAGAAGTTTTAGTGCCTTCCTCTTTAAAGGTGACAATATTATAAATCATACCGGTGTCTTCAGCTAAAGTAGCATTCTGAAGCAGTTGATGTATCCGGCTTGCTTCTTTGTCGTACTTTAAGCAGCAGGCTTTTTGTTCATCAGAGGCAAAATCTTTTTTGTAACAATTTTCCAGAACACAGGTTTCAGATCTGGTAAACCTTTGACAATAACCGCCAGGCACATTGTAATCAATGCATGATTTAATACCGTCTTCTTCACCTGAAATATACTGCGGGCCTGTAATCCTGTCATAGATTGCGCTACACCCTTTACAACAGCTGCTCTTTTCTTCCGGATCATCAGTTATATCACTGCAGAAATTAGTTATGTAATTGCCGGGGCTGAATCTTACATCATAGGGTAAATTTTCTACTTCCTGGCAGTACAGTTCCGCAGCTTTGTCTATCGGCAGACATTCCGGCTTTTTGAGTTCCGGATCACCGCTTGAGCTTGAGGATACAGATAAATGTGGCTCACAGACAGGTTTTAAAGATATTATTCCATCTGCTCCCGATGAGCTGCTTGATGAAGCTTTAACTTCTGTACAGTTTATTATGCCTCTCTTAGGGCAGTACGGCACATAAATTATATTTGTTGACTTACAGTCAACCTGTTTTGTGTCCTGATTACAGACTGGTTCTGGAATTTTAGGAGCGCCGCTACTGCTTGAAGCAGTACTTTGTAAAGACTCCACTGCACCGTATCTGATTAGCCCTTTACAACAATCTTTTGCCACCTGACTGCCTTTTGTAAATCTCCAGCATTTATATGTTACACAGCTTGAAACACCAAGCGTGCCTGAACCGCATATTTTATCGCCATCGCCTGAACATGCATTTTCCGGAACATTAACAGTGGAACCAGGTGAGCTTAGTAACTGAACTTTACCTGAGGTATTTCCCAGATATCTGGTCTCCGGTAATTTTAAATTAAATATAGTTCCGGTGGCTGCATTAAACCTGCCTGCTTCGCCTTCCCTTATCGATGCGACATTTAAAGGAGGAGGATTTTTCAGCAAGTCAAGCACATCTGTGGAAGAAACTATATCTAACACCTTTACTACTAACGGTCTTATATTTTCATTATTAGCATTGCCTGAAGCTATTTTGCTTTTTTCTTTTGCAAAAACAGATATTGTATAGGAACTTATGTCTTTCGGTTTTGAATCAGGCGATCCTTTTATGTGTACACTAAATGCAATTTTGTCACCGCTGTTATAAGTATGGATTTCAGTCGGTGTACTGTCAGTGCTTGCAAGCAGTCTGTTTATAGATTTACCGGGTGCTCTTAGTGAACTTACTGTAAATATTTCAGGGGTTTGCAGCTTAAAGAAGATAGAGAAAGAGCCTGAGCTTGAAGTAGAACCACTGCCACTGGAAGTGCCGCCGCCACCGGAAGAAGATGATGATGAAAGAGCCTGACAACTCCCGGCACCTCCGATACAACTAATTGAATTATCACAGCCAGGTTCATTTGTATTTGGTGCACAACAAGGTCGCTCGTCACGAGGACAGGTAAACTTTTGACTACCTGAGCAGGCCGGTGTGCCAGAGCTGCATACAGCACCACTGGAAGAACCGCCACTAGATGAAGAACTTGAAGATGATCTGCCGCCGGATGAAGAACCACCACCAGATGAAGA
>MFRN01000011.1:130051-133422 GCA_001784585.1 Candidatus Melainabacteria bacterium RIFCSPLOWO2_02_FULL_35_15
CAGGAAGCAGAATTAAAACTACTGCACCCCATGCTATTGCACGCCTGGAGTGAAAGGTCGCAGCCACCGCTGGAAGTACCGCTGCCGCCACTGGAAGTGCCACCACCACCAGAAGTCCCGCCGCCACTGGAAGTACCGGTACAGTCAAAACATGAACAAAGGAGCTGGTTAAAACCGGTACAGCCTATACTGTTACAGTATTGAATATTAATATTACAGGTGCCGCTACTGCTTGACGATAAGCTGCCAGAAGAACTGGATGAGGAAGAGCCACCACTGGAAGAAGAGCTGGAAGATGAGCCACTACTACTAGAAGAGCTGCTTGACGAAGAGCTGCCACCAGATGAAGAGCTGGAGGAAGAAGAGCTACCACTACTTGAACTGCTTGACGATCCTGAACTGCTTATACTACCAAAACCAAGTGAAAATGGGGAAAGATCCGATATATCAATATCTACCTGATCATCATTCTGAACAATGGGGGGTTCTTCTACCCACTGTCCGTCCATTGCTTTTTTATGAATTACTTTAAGTTGTGCTCTACATGTCGGTGTTATGGTAGGAAGAGCTATTCTAAGATTCTTAAATGAAATCATAAACCTGGGATTGTTTCCCATAACATCTATAGTATTTATAACAGGACAGAATCCTGATGGGAGTGGTGTAGTAAGATCCGGTGTGAAATTGCCCATCAAATTCATTGCATCGGTAATATCAATGTCGTTCAAAGTAACTCTCTCAGACATTAGGCAAACCTCATAACAATTAATATCACCAGATGAGCTGGAAGAAGAACTGGAGGATGAGCTGGAAGATGATCCACTAGAAGATGAGCTGCTGGATGATGAAGTACCGGTACAGTCAAAACATGAACAAAGAAATGAATTAAAACCAGTACAACCTATACTGTTGCAGTATGCAAGACTGGCAGGGCAGCCGCTGCTGGAGCTTGACGGTCCAAGCGAGCAGCAATAATTTCCTTCCGGGCCCTGCAGGAGATTTATCTCATTACTGGAACAGCTATTCATGGTTATGACTGCACTTTCACAGTTTACTAATACACACCGGGCAACATTCGGCTCCACGTAAGCACAGAAATTTCCCTGGGCAAGTAAGCCTGAAGAAGAGCTGGTGTTACATTCAGCTGAGCCCATACAGGACGGTTCTGGTGGCGGGCAGCAGACATCTCTTCCTGAAAGATCGGCAGCTGTTGAAATAAATCCGCTTGAGCATGGAAGTGAATTCCCCTGACTATCTAATCCTGATGTCACCTGTCCGTTATAACAGACAAACTGACATGTGCCGGAACTGGAAGAACTCAAACAAAAATATCCATTCACAGTATCACATGCAATATAGTTCATGCACGGATTTCCGCCGCCGCCAGAAGAAGGTGATGAAAGAGTACAAGGACTAAACTCCAGTATTTGAGTCGGGGTATGTACCCCTCCAAAGATATAAGTTTTGTTTGTAGAAGGGTTTATAACTGCTGAGGTGTACTGTAAATAGGCAGGTGGATTTTCTGGTCTTACCATTACTGTAGAATTTACAGGATCAAATTCCAAAATTTGTTCAGTATTAAAACCACCAAAAATATAAGCTTTATTTGTATTAGGATTCCAGACTGCTGAAATGTGATATCTTCCTGCACCAATATTTTCAGGTCTTGTAGTAACCATAGAAGTAGCTGGATCATATTCAAGGATTGTATTTAAAGAGTTTATATTATCAAATCCCCCAAAGATATAAGCTTTATTTGTATTAGGATCCCAGACTGCTGCAGAATGAGAGTTTTCTGAAGGTAGTACTTCAGGTCTAACTGTTATCATAGAATTAATAGGATCATATTCAACTATCTGATCACTATTATAATTTCCACCAAAAATATATGCTTTATTAGTAACAGGATTCCAGACACTGGAAGTACGAGCTCTGGCTGAAGGTAAGACCTCTGGCCTTATAGTAACTGTAAAAGTAGCTAGATCATATTCAAGAATTTGATCAAGATTTTGATTCGGGAAATAACTAAATCCTCCAAAAATATACGCCTTACCTCTAACAGTATCTATAACAGCAGAACTTCCCTCTCTATCTCTAAGAAGAGTTTCAGGTCTTATAGTAATCATTGAATTAGCTATATCATATTCAACTATTTTATTTGAGACACTTCCTCCAAAAATATAAGCTTTATTTGTATTAGGATTCCAGATTGCTGATGTCCAGCTTATTCCTGGTGAAAAAGTTTCAGGTCTTGTGATTAGCGATCCGCCAGAAGTACAGGAAACCGCTGTGCCACTGGAAGATGATGAGCTGCTGGAAGTAGCAGCAGCAGCACAAGCAATCTTTCCTATTTTATTTGCAGTTGCACTATTCTCTGTAAACCAGATATTCCCATCTGGTCCTGCAGTAATGCCATATGGATTACTGCTAGCTGTGGGAATAGAAAACTCAGTAACTACACCACTAGGTGTAATTCTTCCTATTTTATCTACAGGATAGTATTCTGCAAACCAGATATTCCCATCTGGTCCTGCTGTGATGTTATATGAATAACTGCTGGCAGTAGAAACAGGAAACTCAGTAACAGTACCTGTGGGTGTAATTCTCCCTATTTTATTTCCAGTTGCACTTTGCTTAGCAAACCAGATATTCCCATCAGCTCCTGCAGTAATACCACCCAGATTACCAGTACTTAGAACAGGAAACTCAGTAACAGTACCTGTGGGTGTAATTCTTCCTATTTGATTTTTAGCTACTTCGGTAAACCAGATATTTCCATCAGCCCCTGCAGTGATTCCAAATGGATAACTACCAGCAGTAGGAACAGGAAACTCAGTAACAGTACCTGTGGGTGTAATTCTCCCTATTTTATTTATACCATTACCGTTTTCAGTAAACCAGAGATTTCCATCTGGCCCAGCAGTAATTTGGGCTGGACCACTATTAGCAGTAAGAATAGGAAACTCAGTTATTACACCAAGAGGTGTAATTCTTCCTATTTTATTTATAGCCGGTTCATTAAACCAGAGATTCCCATCAGCTCCTGCAGTAATATCCCACGAATTACTATTAGCAGTAAGAATAGGAAACTCAGTAACAGTACCTGTGGGTGTAATTCTCCCTATGTTATTTCCAACATTTTCTACAAACCAGAGATTCCCGTCAGGACCTGCTGTAATGCCAGACAGAGAACTATTAGCAGTTAGAACAGGATACTCAGTAATGTTAGTACCGTTACAGGAAACCGCTCCGCTGCTGGAAGACGAGCTGCTGGAAGAAGACGATGAACTCGAAGAAGATGAAATCGTACAAGGAGAAGTATTTAATAATACTGATACATTGTTGCTACCAACATTAGCAGCAGCAAGATC
>MFRN01000012.1 GCA_001784585.1 Candidatus Melainabacteria bacterium RIFCSPLOWO2_02_FULL_35_15
AATGGAAATGTTTGAAAAGAACTTTAAGGAGTATGGTTAATACAAGTCTGGATAAGCTTTTATTACCAACATTAAAAAAAATTAATTTATTTCTTTAGATTTCCGTATTGGCCTTTACCTTAAGTTTGGTTAGAATAAAGAGATATCTAAACATTTCTTTTAAGGAGGATAAATCCATGTCAAATAATTTACAAGCCGTTTCTACAGCATTACCAACGAGAGTCAGATCAGTTTTAGAAAATACTCGTCCAGAAGTTATAAAAGAACTTTTTGATTGGCTGGATGGCATGATTCGAGGCACAGTGTCAAAAGACCCAGCAGATAAGGTAATGTTACAAATACAAACTGCTTTCCCAAAAGAAATTGCTGCAAGAGCCAGGGTAGAAAACCCAATCAGTAACGCCGCTGATGTTACTCGTGCAAGGAAAAATCCAGATACTTTGTTTGCATATGGTTTAACTCAAAATCCTAATTATAAGATTGAAACTGTTGATGTTATTTTTGCAAGGAAAAATCCAGACACTTGGTTTGCAGATGGTTTAACTCGAAATCCTAATTATAAGATTGAAGCTGCTGATGTTATTTTTGCAAGGAAAAATCCAGGTACTTTGTTTGCATATGGTTTAACTCAAAATCCTAATTATAAGATTGAAGCTGATGATGTTGCTCTTGCAAGGAAAAATCCAAACACTCGGTTTGCATTGGGTTTAACTCAAAATCCTAATTATAAGATTGAAGCTGATGATGTTATTTTTGCAAGGGAAAATCCAGACACTTCGTTTGCATATGGTTTAACTCGAAATCCTAATTATAAGATTGAAGCTGCTGATGTTATTTTTGCAAGGGAAAATCCAGGCACTCGGTTTGCATATGGTTTAACTCAAAATCCTAATTATAAGATTGAAGCTGCTGATGTTATTTTTGCAAGGATAAATCCAGGTACTTTGTTTGCATTGGGTTTAACTCGAAATCCTAATTATCCAGCTATATAAAGTTTTTTCACTTTAATCTGCTGCTCCTGCTTATGATAAAAAAGCAAAGGAAGTAAACAACTCTTACTGCTAAAATATTAATTTGTAATGGAAAAACCAATAAAGCTTTATATAGATACCTCCGTTTGGAATTTTGCACTTGAAATAGAAAGGTCTGGCAGTACTTTAACCAGTGAATTTTTAGAATTATTGCAATCAAATGAATACGTTGTAGTTATTTCAGATGTTGTACAAGCAGAAATACTTGCAGCACCTGAGCTACGAAAAAATCAACTTAAAGAACTTATTGACTTAATTAATGCAGAAACAGTTATTTCTAATAAAGAAGCAGAAAACCTTGCAATCATTTATATTGAAGAAGGCTTAATCCCAGAAAAACACTATGACGATGCACTACACGTTGCAACAGCTACTATTAACAGGTGTAATTTTATTGTTTCCTGGAACTTTCAGCACATTGTAAAAGCAAAGGTTATAATGGGAGTACATCATATAAATCACCGCGAAGGGTATGGTTTAATAGAAATAGTTTCACCTCAACTGTTTATGGGTAAAAAGGAATAAAGCCATGAATGAACCAGAACCAATGAGACAAATACACGAGATTCAGGAAAAGATATATGAAAAAACCAAGCATATGTCTAGTGATGAACGCTTAGAATATTTTCATAAACAATCAGAACAATTTAAAAAAGAAATGAAAAATGTAAAACCAGCTAAAGACTTACAAACATTTTTTGCAAACTTAAGAAAGAAACAAGCTGGTTAAGATCCTGCTGCTTATGATAAAAAAGCAAAAGAACTAATAGAAATGTTTGAAAAGAACTTTAAGGTTATTGTATAATTACAACATTAAAATAAACTTAGGGGAATTAAAATGCCAAGTAACTTGTTAGCAACAAGCGACAAACAAAAAGTATTTATCTTCGATACTACTCTTCGTGACGGCGAACAATCTCCCGGAGCTACTTTAAATGTTCAGGAAAAATTGGAGATAGCAAAACAACTTGCAAAACTCGAGGTAGATATTATTGAAGCAGGTTTTCCGTTTTCAAGCCCGGGAGATTTTGAAGCAGTAAAGTTAATTTCAAAAGAAGTTCAGGGTCCTACTATTTGCGCACTGAGTAGAACAAGAAAAGGAGATATTGATAAGGCAGCAGAAGCACTTGAAGAAGCAAAAAACAGAAGGATTCATACCTTTATAGCTACAAGCGATATCCATATGGAGCATAAATTAAAGATGTCACGTGATCAAGTTTTAAAAACTGCTGCTGAATGTGTTTCTTATGCAAAACAATTCACAGATAATATAGAGTTTTCACCGGAAGATGCCGGAAGATCAGACCCAAAATTTTTATTTGAAATATTACAGGCTGTTATTGAAGCTGGCGCTACTACAGTAAATATTCCCGATACTGTCGGATATACTGTTCCGAATGAATTTGGTGGATTAATTAAATCAATTAAAGAAAATGTACCAAATATAAATAAAGCAGTGATTTCTGTTCACTGCCATAATGACCTGGGTTTAGCTGTAGCTAATTCCTTAAATGCAGTAATTAATGGTGCTCGTCAGGTAGAGTGCACTATAAATGGAATTGGTGAGAGAGCAGGAAACTGTTCGCTTGAAGAAATAGTAATGATTTTAAAAACAAGGCCTATGCTTGGTTTTTACACAGATATTGACTCTTCGCAGATTTATAGATCAAGCCGCCTGGTCAGTACACTTACAAATATGCTTGTTCAGCCAAATAAAGCAATTGTCGGAGCAAATGCTTTTAGTCATGAATCCGGTATTCATCAGGACGGATTTTTAAAATATAAAAGAACATATGAAATTATGAACCCTGAAGATATAGGTCTTCTTACCTCAAAGCTGCCGCTTGGACCACGTTCCGGGAGACATGCACTAAATGAAAGGCTTACAGAGCTTGGCTATCACCTTCCAGAAGAGCAATTAGATAAAGCACTTATCAGATTTAAGGAAATTGCAGACAAGAAAAAACGAGTAGAAGACAGGGATTTGGAATCGATAGTTCGTGATGAACAAAGAGTACAGGAAACAGTTTCACACTATGAACTTGAAAATCTGCAAATTGCTTGTGGAACAGGCTTACCGACAGCATCTGTTTGTTTAAGAAGAACAAGTGATAATGTTTTCTTAAAAGACTCTGCGCTTGGAACAGGTCCTGTGGATGCTATTTACAAAGCAATAAATAAAATGGTTCAGGTCCCAAATGAGCTTATAGAATTTTCAGTCCAGTCAGTTACAGAAGGAATAGATGCACTTGGTGAAGTAACCATTCGTATAAGACACAGTGAAGGTGCTGTTTATAGCGGTCATGCTGCAAATACAGATATTACCTTAGCTTGTGCAAAAGCTTATTTAAATGCCCTAAACAAATTAATCAGTATGTTAAATACAGGTATAAAAATTGCTCCGCAGGCTGATGAGTTTAAGAGTAGAAAGGGTGTTTAAAAAGTTGTTGGTAATTTAGTATTTTTTCTTATATAATCCTGCACTTCAGCATCATAGCTATTCTTCAAAATTATTACCTTTGAATCTACAGAAAAAGAATACTCTTTATCTTCAAATTTAATCTTTGAAACAGGCATAATACCAATAATTGCACTGGTCATAAAAACATCTTTTGCTCTGTTTAAATAAAGCCCGTGAACATTTTTTTCTTCAACCGTTATATTTTCTTTTTTTGCAATTTCAATTATTTTAGATCTGGTTATACCTGATAAAATACCATTTTCCAGAAGCGGGGTAATTATTTTATCTTCCATTACTAAAAAAATATTTGCTCTTGTACATTCAATAAGCTCGTGTTTTTCATTTACATAAAGTGCATCATTACAACCTTCTCCCAGAGCTTTTTTATAAGCTACATAGCTATCAGCACGGCTTGTAGTTTTATGCCGGAACGAAACAGACTTAGAATCCCTGCTTAAGGTATATGAAAGCAAACAATATGAAGCTGATAATTTTTCAAGCGGTGAAGCTAAAATCAAAACATTAAACTTGTCTTCTGCTCGTTTTGAAATAATAATTTTTATCCTGGCACTTGTAAGCTTGTTTGCTTTTAAAGTATCAATTATCCATTTTTTCATTTCTTCCTGTTCTACAGGAAAAGGCATACCAAGCTCTTTTGCACTGTGCGTAAGTCTTTTATAATGAATCTCAAAAAAAATCGGAATTCCTTGCTCACATTTTATAGTTTCAAATAATCCATATCCAAACTGATATGAAAGATCATTTATAGAAATCTTTGCATCTTCTTCTTTTATAATTTGCCCGTTCAGGAAGATAAGCATAGCGCATTCATTATACCTTTTGCTTTTAAATTAATCTCTTCCAGTTCGCCTTCAGGACTGGAATCAGCTACAATTCCACCACCAATATTAAAAACAATCCTTCCTTCACTTACAAAAATTGTTCTAATCAGGATATTAAAGTTCATTGTTCCATCTGTTTTTATGTAACCAAAAGATCCTGTGTATGCTTTTCGTTTTGTTGGTTCTATTTTTTCAATTAATTTCATTGCAGAAATCTTCGGGGCGCCCGTAATAGAACCGCTGGGAAACATAGCTTCAAATATTTCTTTTAGCTTAATGTCAGGTTTTAATTTGCCTTCTACGGTAGAAACCACATGATTTAAATGTTTATAAGATTCAATCTCCAAGAGCTTTTTAGCTTTCACTGAGCCATATTCACAAATCCTGCCAAGGTCATTTCTTTCCAAATCAACTATCATTATATTTTCAGCCTGATTTTTGGGATCAATTTCAAAAACATTTTTCGAAAGGGTGCCTTTAATTGGTCTTGTTCTTATATATTTTGTTTGCGAATCTATGTATAAGAATTCTTCCGGTGAGCTGGAAAGAATACTTACAAAAGGAGTTTTAAAATAACAACCATATGGATTCGGTGAAACAGATCTTAGTTTTAAGTAAAGTTTTAGATCATTAATATTTTTAAGTTCAACTGAGTACTCGCGGGTAAGATTTACCTGATAAACATTTCCGGCTTTTATTTCTTCCTTTATTTGTTTAACTTTTTTAAGGTATTCGGAATCGGACATGTTAGAAGTGAGATGTAAATTTGTTTTGTCATTCCCGTGAAAACAGGAATCCAGTCCTTGTTCTTTACAAGTCACTCTGTCCAGACTCCTGCTTTCGCAGGAATAACAATTATCAAAATAAGCAAAAAAGAAATCAGATAAATCATAAGCAAAATACCCTGCAAATATTCCATTCGGATTATTTTTTTCTTCTTTGATTTTTTCTTCTAAAAAATCAAAACATGACATACGATAGAGGCATTCCAATGGAATGTCTCTGTAGCAATTTACAAAATTGATTTTATTTAAAGATCCGTAAATGTAATATTTTGGATTTAATCCGTAAAAAGAGTTTTTGCAGAGATCTTTTGGACCGCCTGAGCTGTCTATCCAGAAAGATACCGGAGACTCTTGCAATTTAGCAAACGCAAGACTTGCTTCATTTTCTTCTTTCAACTTCAACTGAAACATTTCCTCGAAAACATTTATATGGTATGTGTGGCTTATGAACTTTTACTTTAGCTGAAATTATAAGTGATAATTGCAAAATGTCAGAAGCAATCTTTTCTGCAAGAAACTCAATCACTGAGAAAGATTGAGACTGCCCTACTTTTTGTACAATGTCATAAACATCTACATAACTTACAGTATCGCTAACGCTGTCAGTTTTTGACACTTTTTCAGAATCTATTTCCACAGTTACATCGACAATCAGTTGTTGTCCCATTTTCTTTTCTTCAGAAGCTATTCCAATAGAGCAATAGCAAGGAATATCGTTAATATTTATTTTGGTTATTTTTTTATCAGTACCCATAGCTAAGCTCTACTTTATCACTTTTTTTAAATATTAATCCAAATTTAATTTAAAGACTCTTATTCTTTATAATGAACGTAGTTGCTCAGCAAAGCTATACAAACAGTGTCACTCGTAAAAACTTGACAATATGCTTAACTCTTGTAATATCTTCAGATTAAGAACGTTAACCTAAATTACAACAATCTTCTATATGCTTCTTTATAAAAATTCTCTCTTTTAGCTATCATCAAAATAACAATCTCATCAGAAAATATAGCAAATAAAATCCTATATTCTGGGTGATGACCAAAATGGTACGAGTAGAAACCTTTCAATTCTCCGTGTAATCTCTCTGAATATTCTCTTGGATTTAATTTTAACTTGGAGAAATGTCTTGTTAAAATTTCAATCTTTACATTAGTTGGAAGCTTATCAACATCTTTCTGACTTGCAGAAGTTAATTTAAGTTTATACTGTTCAAAATCAACCAAGGCTTTTTCTTAAGTATTTTTCAGCATCTACAAGTTTTTTTTGCTTAACTTCTCTCAATACAAGCTGGTATCTCTGTTTCAATAATTTAATTACTTTTTTATCTTTGTAGGGCTCTTTTTTTTCTAAATCTAAAAACAGTGGAATTAATTTATTTCTAACGTCAGACAGATCACTAGGATTAAGTGCTTTCAATTTCTTATAAAGTTTTTTAATGTTATCTTTTTCCATGTCTAAATTATACTAAATTAAAGTTAGAATTTAAATAAGAACAAGCGTAATTTCAACCGTAGGATTTATCCCGCCTGAGGCGGGTAAATCCGATCCATCATAATATTTGACCGAAGGAAGGTTCAGCTTGTCTGAACCTATAAAAAAAACGGGAAGCACTGCCGCTCAAGCAAAGCTTGAGCGAGCCTCGCCCTTAAAGGGCGGGAACAATTAATGATTTTTTTTCGTTCTAGCGATTATAGGTTTTGTGTGATTTATTCACCAAAACCGATCCTGTGAAATACTTGACCGAAAGAAGGTTCAGCTTGTCTGAACCTGAAATAAAAAAGCAAAGTTATTGAAATGGAAAAGCAACGTAGGAGGTTAAAGCTGGTGGCGTAAGCAGGCAAATATAAAAGAATTATAAAAACATTGCTAAATTTAATAATAAATGTATTCTAATAATTCAACCAGGAGAAATGGAATGAGCTTGGTAACTATGCCATTAAAACCAGGTGATTCAGGTAGTCTTGTTACAAATTCATTGGGTGAAGCAGTTGGAATAGCTAACTTTGGAGGAATACCTGGAATTGTTAACAGCTTCAATAGTGCTATGGCAAACATTGGTATTAGAATGTATAACAATGATCCTAGAAGAAATGGGAACATAAGATTAAGTCTCACCCGTTCGGGTACAGGAAAGATTTCAGGATTAGAGAAGATTTACCAATTCTTTACTGAAATAGGACAAGATATTAAATCTTTTCAAGAAACGAAATAGAATTTCTCTTCTTCATTAACCTTCCAAAACCTTGTACAATATTGTACTTATGGTTAACCCTAGATTAATACATCTTAATGTGTGTATAATGTGTGTGTATTAAGATTATGTTGAGGAAAACATATGAGTAAGGTTAGAAAAAACTTTTCAATCTCAGAACAATCAGCCAAATATCTAAAATTGGTTAATAATGAGTCTGATTTTGTAGATAAATTAATTAAGCAATCCATGTTTGAAAATGCTGCTACAAATATGGCAACGGATCCGGATTACTTAAAAGAATTTAAAGAATGGGATCCTTTTTTAAAAGATGGTCTAGAAGATAATGGCTAAATCTCTTTCTTTTTATCGACCAAGAAGAAGTGAAGTTTGGATTGTTGAACTAGATCCAACGCGTGGGCATGAAATACAAAAAACAAGATACTGTTTAGTAATTCAATCAGATGTACTAAACAAACGATTGCCAACATTTATTATTGCGCCAATTACATCTATAGTTAGAGAAGATTGGCATCCAATAGGCATTGTATTGAAAAAAGGAGAAGGTGGATTGACAAAAGAATCCCAAGTGATGCTTAATCAGATTAAAGCAGCAGACATAACAAGGTTTAAAAGAAAAACAGGTAAGCTTAATGATGCTACTAT
>MFRN01000013.1:0-43564 GCA_001784585.1 Candidatus Melainabacteria bacterium RIFCSPLOWO2_02_FULL_35_15
TAAAAATACATAAGATACACTACAATGATCTGAAATTATCGAAATACTTGCAAGTACCAGAATTTTTCTGCCTACAAAAAACTTTAGTTTATAATCCTAAAATGCCTTATTTGATCCTAATTCTGCATTCTACGAAAAAAATTGATTGTTAAGTGTCAAACGTGCGAGAACTTTTAAACAGGCCTATGGCAAAGTATGAGATTGAATTTTAAGAAGCCTTAGCCAGCTTTTCAGCTTTTTCTTTCACTTCATCAATATCACCTACCATATAAAATGCCTGTTCTGGAAGATGATCATATTTTCCTTCTAAGATTTCTTTAAAGCCTTTTACGGTTTTTTCTAAGGTAACATATTTACCTTTGGTCCCTGTAAAAACTTCTGCGACATTAAACGGTTGGCTTAAAAATCTTTGGATTCTACGAGCCCTGTTAACTGTGAGTTTATCTTCTTCTGACAGTTCGTCCATACCAAGAATAGCTATAATGTCCTGAAGCTCTTTATATCTTTGTAATGTCTGCTGTACTCCACGGGCCACATTATAATGCTCTTTTCCAACAATCGAAGCTTTTAGCGCAGTGCTGGTAGAAGCTAATGGATCAACTGCAGGATAAATACCAAGCTCAGCAATCTGCCTGCTTAAAACAGTAGTAGCATCCAGATGTCCAAACGTAGTAGCTGGCGCTGGATCAGTCAGGTCATCTGCCGGAACATAAATAGCCTGAACTGATGTAATAGAGCCATCTTTAGTACTGGTAATTCTTTCCTGCAGTTCACCCATTTCAATGGCCAGAGTAGGCTGATAGCCAACTGCACTTGGCATTCTTCCAAGAAGCGCAGAGACTTCAGAACCAGCCTGGGTAAATCTAAAAATATTGTCAACAAAGAACAAAACATCTTTTTTCTGTACATCGCGAAAATATTCTGCCATAGTCAGTGCTGAAAGACCAACCCTCATCCTGGCACCAGGAGGTTCATTCATCTGCCCGTAAACCAGTGCAACGTTTTCAATGACTCCCGATTCTTTCATTTCATTCCAGAGATCATTTCCTTCTCTTGTTCTTTCACCAACTCCGCCAAAGACAGAAATACCTTTATGAGCTTTAGCAACGTTATTTATAAGCTCCATAATAATAACTGTCTTACCAACACCAGCCCCGCCAAATAATCCAATCTTTCCACCTTTTACATAAGGCTCAAGTAAATCAATAACTTTGATACCTGTTTCGAAAATTTTTATATCAGTACTTTGTTCAGCAAGCTTCGGCGCTTCACGATGGATAGACCATCTGTCTGAACTTTTTAACGGTGCACCTTCATCTACCAGTTCACCAAGTACATTAAATATTCTGCCTAATGTTTCATCACCAACAGGAACAGATATTGGCTTCTTGGCATTAGTTACTTTCATACCTCTGGATAAACCATCGGTAGAACTCATAGCAACAGCTCTTACTTTATTATCACCCAGTATTTGCTGAACTTCAGCTACAACTGATATTTCTTCATTTGCAGAATTTTTTGTTTTAATAACCAGCGATGTATAAATATCAGGTAATTGACCTGGCGCAAATTCAACGTCAATAACTGGTCCTATAATCCGTGAAATCATTCCTTCTTCTTTAGAAATTGTTGCAGTCATAAAGTATCCTCTTACTTTTCAAAGTATAGCCATAAAATACTAACACTCAAAATAAAAATAGTAAACAAGTACTGATTTATTTATACTGATTTGAATCTGGAGCTGCTATAACATTTTTATCTGCATTACTTTCCCTTAAGTCTAAATTTTCGTTAATAACAACATAGTTTGTATTTTGAACTTCATCATGACAAATATATCTTATTGAAGCGGGAGTTTGTCCAGTAAATTTATCAAGGAAAAAAAATAATGACAGGCTGTCATTTGGATAAATTATATATGTTTTATTTCCGGATAAAAAACTTTTGTCATTATTTAAGTTAGAGGTGTTTTTTCGGAGCGAGTTAAATCGCATTGCTGTATTGGCTGCAGATTTAGCAATACCCCCAAGTGCAATAGATGCTGCACCGGCTGCAACGTTAAATACTGCAAGCTTTTTTGAAGATTTATCCTTTGTAAAAGATGAGACCTCTGATATGCTGCTGTAATCAACACCTAAATCAATGCTGTAACCTGGTATTGAAAAGGTTCTATCCGATCGGTTTTCAAAATACAATTCATATAAATCAAAACGTTTAGCGATAAAGCGATCTATTGGCGGCTCTTCTATCTTTCTAACCACATATTCAAGTCCATCAACTTTTTCCAGAAATGCATAAGCAGTTTGAATTTGAAAAGAAAGAAAAAAAATCACTAAGATTAAACCAAAGAATCTCATATAGTTTAATCATACCCACCAATTCTTAACGATTTTTTAAATCTGAGAAAACATAGTCAAATTGTAGATCCTGACCTTTGCCCAAAAGATAGGATTTGACATCATTGGGAGAGGCTTTAGTCTTAAAGTATTCAGCTTCCTTAGCTGACTTCAAAGCTTTATTTACAATGCCTTTTAAGGGAATATTTATCGTTCTAATCTTAATGCTGCCAGGAGAAAGTTCAACAATTTTAAAGCTGCACGGATAAACAACAGGGCTTGGTACATTAACAAAGAGACAATCTTTGAATAAATGAGTCCTGTTAAAATATTCACCTCCGGAAAGAACCAGTTTAACTTGCGGGTTTGCGTCAATAATTTCAATTATTTTCTTTGCTGCGGAATTATTTATGATATTACCACCTGCATCAAGCAATGAGTGGTATAAAGCAATTACAGTTGTCGTATTTTTATTCTGAGATAAAACAGAAGTAAACCATTTTAATTGTTCTCTGGAAAGTCCGGAGTTATTGAAAAGCAAAACACTGTTTAAATTGATAAATAAGTAGTTTCTTATTTTTTGTGAATACCATAAATTTTTTGTTCTTTGTCCAAAAATACTTAGCGAATAAGCCAGCTCATCTGTATTATAGGTTTTTATTTCATTTATACCCGGATTTACAAAGACTTTGCTCTTAAGTTCACTGGTCATATCCAGAAAAAGCTGCCATAAATTTTCATCCTTTTTTTCGTCTGCTATATTATTTCCGCCAAAAATTACAATATCCGGCTTTAATTTTTGATTTATATATCCGATTATCTCCTGAAAAACAGCTTGACTTTCATATATCAATATTCCAAATTTTTTTTCCAGCGTGTGTTTTATACTTTGGTTTTGAGAAGGTGTGTGATATAGATTCAGGTCTGATATATAGATTATGCTGATCCTGTCATCACTGGCTTGTAATGCAAAGACAAGCGAGTGCCACACAAATAAAGCAATTAAAGTTATTATAATTAAAAAGTTTTTTTGTTTTACATCCACGTATAGTATTATAAGTGAGGAATGGGAATAAAAAGTTTATTGGAATATTTAACAGCTTTTATTTTAGTTTTTATATCATTTGCAGTATGTTCATCGCAGGCAAAGTCGATTAATCCGGAAGAAATGAAATCACAAATAAAATATATTACTGAAATAAATGGAATAAAAGAATTTGAACTGCCCAACGGTTTAAAAGTATTACTAAAATCAAATCGTTCTGTTCCGCTTGTAACTTTCTCTATTTGGTATAAAGTCGGCTCCAGAAATGAAACAGCAGGACAATACGGACTTGCACATTTTCTTGAACATATGATGTTTAAAGGTACTAAAAAACTAAAGAAAGGGGAGATTTCAGCTACAATTCAAGGTCTTGGTGGGGTATACAATGCCTTCACCTCAAGTGACGGAACTGCATATTATGAAACAATATCACCAAAATATCTCGAAAAGGTTATAGAAATTGAATCTGACAGAATCAAAAATTCGACCCTTGATCAAAACGAGTTAAATCTTGAACGAACAGTTGTTCTCTCAGAGCTGGAGGGAGATCTGAACAATCCAGCTACCCACTTAGATCAAAAAGTCAGAGGACTGGCTTATGAAATAAGTCCCTATAAGCATCCGACTATTGGATATGAAAAAGAGGTTGAAAATATAAGCCCTGAAATGATGCGGGAATTTTACAAAAAATTCTACAGTCCAAACAATGCAGCTATTGTTTTAGCAGGAGATTTCAATGAAGCTACAGCCTTGAATTTAATTACTAAATACTTTGGGGAAATAAAAAATGACACTGGCAATATTTATGATTCCATCCCGAAAGAGAAAGAACAAATCAAAGAAAAACGTACAATCATTAAAAGAGCCGGATCATTTAAAATTCTTGAAATTGTTTACCATGTAACTGATACAAAGGACAATGACATCTATCCCCTGAATGTTCTTGAAGAAATATTAATCAAAGGCAAAAAAAGCCCGTTAAAAAAGAAGCTAATCGAGAAAGGGTTAGCCACCGAAGTTTCCGGCGGCACAGAAGCAAACAGAGATCCCGGATTGTTTCAAATAGCGGTTTCATTAACTCCAAAAGCAACACATAAAAAAGTTGAAAAGATTATATTAAATGAAATAGATAAACTAATTCAAAAACCTTCTTCTAAGAAAGAAATTGAAGGTGCAATAAACAGGATTAAAGCAAGCTATTTGTTTGGGCTTGACGGTACTTATAATCAGGCACTAAATATAGGATATTTTGAAGTAATAAATAACTGGAAACAATCTCAATACTGGATAGATGAAATATCAAAAGTAACTCAAAAAGATATTACAAAAGTACTAAACAAGTACTTTAAGAAACAAAATCGTACCATTGGATACTTTATTCCAAAGTTACAAAAAGGGGAAAGATATGAAGCTCTTCCAATAAATACAGGAACAGTTCATAACTATAAAAAAACAAGCCCAACAGAAAAAGCACAAACATTTACAACAAATCTTTTTAAATATGAAAAAATTCATTTACAAGACAACTCTGATTTACTGCTGTATAAGGATATTGATCTGCCAATTACTTATATCTCAGGCGTTATTAAAGGTGGAAGCAGTTTACTGCCAAAAGACAAAGAATGGTACTGCCAGCTAATTACAAGAACCCTGGAGAAAGGAAGTAAAAAATATACAAAGGAAGAAATTGAAGAAATTCTTGACAATACCGGCTCTCAAATAAATTTTTCCTGTGATGAAGAATCATTTAAGTTCACACTGGCATCTATAAATGACAATCTGCCAAAATCAATTGATTTATTATTCGATATTTTAATGAACCCCTTGTTTCCAAAAGAAGAAATTGAAAAGGAAAAGGAGAAACTAACAGCTGAAATAAACGAGTCAAGAGATAACACCTCTGAAAATGCATCCAGAAGGTTTAGTCAAATTATTTACCCGTCAGATCACCCTTACTGTTCAAACACTTTCCCGGAAGATATCAGCCTGATTAAAAAAATTGATATTAAAAAAATAAAAGATGTTCATAATTCCTTAATTAGAAAAAATAAGGCAATTATTACATTAGTTAGCAACTTAAATAACAATGAATTAATAAATCAAATCAATGACAGCATAGATACCGGGAAGCCAAAAGAAGAGGGAGAAATAAACATCCCGGACACCTTATTAAGAGAAAATTCAAGAACTGAAACAATAGTTTTAAAAGATAAAATGCAATCTGATGTATTTTTAGGTCATGCCGGAAATTTAAAAAGAACTGATCCTGATTTCTACAAAATGAATATTGCAAATTACATACTGGGTGGCAGCTCTTTATCAAGCAGGCTGAGTAAACGAGTCAGGGACAATTCCGGATTAACTTACACCATATACTCATACATAAACAGCTCACATGGTAAAGGTGAGTTTGCAGTTTACTTTGGTTCAAATAATACCAATGTAGACAAAGCACTAGAACTAACAAAAGATGAATTGAAAAAATTTGTAAACAATGGCATTACTGAAGAAGAATTAAAAAGAGCAAAGGCTTCGCTGATAGATTCTTTCGTATCCAGGAATTTGTCTACATATAAAAACATTGCAAGCACATTAAGTGGGATTGAATTTTATAATTTAGGGGAAAATTATATCAATGACTATCCGGGAATAATTAATTCATTAAAGCTCGACGAAATAAATATTGCAATTAAAAAATACATTCATCCGGAAAAATTAAATACAGTAATTGCCGGGGAATATAAAAATTCAAAATAGATTTTACTTATCTTCTTCCACAGCCTCTGCACAAGGCAGACAAATAGTAGAGTGTTTGGAATGTTTACCTATTTCAGTAGAATGTTTCCAGCAGCGAGGGCATTTTGTGCCATCTGCCAGTAATGCTTCTATTCTGCAATCAGAAGTCTCTAATAATTCAACCTTAGATACATTAAAAATCATTGGTAATTCATCCCTGTATTCAGAAAGTAATTCACCTTTTGTTTTATCTGAATTAATAATTAGTTTTGCTTCCACTGATTTACCAATTACTCCTTCTTTACGCAGTGCTTCTAATTTATTATTAGCATCAGATCTAATGGATAGTAAATTCAAGAAATCAGAGTTAAGTTTATTGTTTTTAAACTTATTATTTAACAACGGCCAATTCAAAAAAATGACTGATTCGACAGGTTTTTTAAATTTCAAGGGTAAATGCCTGTGGATATCTTCAGCAAGGTGCGGCATAACAGGGCAAAGTATGGGCACTAAAGCTTCTAAGATTTCCTTTAGAACAAACTGAACTGCAAGCCTGGATGATTTCTTTCCTGCATATAATCTGTCTTTTACAATATCAAAATAAAAAGCAGACAAATCTACAGCACAATAATTTTGTAAAATTTGATAGAACCTGTAAAACTCATAATCTTCAAATGCTTTTGTAACTTCTTCTTTTATTTCCTCCAGTTTATGAAGCGCATATTTATCTATATTCCAGAGGTTTTCGTACAGTGTTTCAGAATTATTTAAATCATAATCATATAAATTTCCCAGAATAAATCTCATGGTATTTCGAATATTTCTGTAAACTTCAGCCAGCTGCTTCAGCATAGTCTGACCAATCCTCATATCGGAAGAATAATCAATACTGGCAACCCATAGTCTTAAAATATCTGCACCATACTCACCAATGACCTTGTCAGGATCTATGACATTTCCCATAGACTTGGACATCTTCCGTCCGTTTTCATCTAAGACAAACCCATGGGTAAGCACTGTCTTATAAGGTGCTTTTCCATTAATAGCTACAGAGGTTAAAAGTGATGACTGAAACCAGCCGCGATGCTGATCGCTGCCCTCTAAATATATTTCGCTTGGTGAACCTTTTTGATTTTTATCAAATAAATCAGAGTTTTGATCAACTACAGAATAATGTGTAGAACCAGAGTCAAACCACACATCCATTATGTCTGTTTCTTTTTTAAATTTTATATTTTGACAGGAGCATTTATATCCATTTGGCAGTAATTTTTCTGCTTCCAGCTCCCACCAGACATTTGTACCTTTTTCTTCTACAAATTTTGCAACATGTTCAACAATAGCCTTATTTAAGTGTTCTTTATTACAGCCATTACAATAAAAAGCTGGTATAGGTACTCCCCAGACTCTCTGCCTGCTTATGCACCAGTCTGTTCTTGACTCAACCATTGCATAAATCCTGTTTTCGCCGATCTTTGGAACCCATGTTACTTTTTTAATTTCACTTAAAGCTTTATCCCTGAAATCTTTTACGCTGCAAAACCATTGCTCAGTAGCACGAAACATAATAGGAGTTTTAGACCTCCAGCAATGAGGATAACTGTGGTAATAGTCCTCCTGATAAATTAAAGCTCCAAGTTGTGCTAAAAGCTCTATAACTTTTTGATTTCCGCCTTTATGAGCATATAAACCTTTTAAATTTTCTCCGGCCTCTTCTGTTAGCAGCCCTTTGGAGTCAACAGGTGAAATTACTTTAATTTCATATTTTTGAGCTACTGTAAAATCTTCCAAACCATGTCCAGGAGCAGTATGTACACAGCCAGTACCAGTTTCTAAGGTAACATGATCACCTAAAATAACAGGACTTTCTCTCCTGTAAAGAGGATGCTTATATTCAGAGCCTTCAAGTTCTTTTCCAGAAAAAGTTTCAAGAATTTTACACTCTTCGGAAATTTTCTGACAAAACTGGCTTGATAAATCTTTTGCTACTAAAAGGTATCCAAATTTTTTAGACTCTATAACAGCATACTCAAAGTCTTTATTTAAGCATATTGCCATATTTCCGGGGATGGTCCATGGAGTAGTGGTCCAGATTACAATTTTTAAATCTTTAAATTTTTCTAATTTCTTTGCAATACCTGATAATTTTGTAATCTTAAAAGAAACATAAACACTTGGAGACTTATGATTTTCCACATACTCTACTTCAGCTTCAGCAAGCGCAGTCTGGCATGTAGCACACCAAAAAACAGGCTTCAACCCCCTGTAAATATAGCCTTTGTCAACCATCTCCCCAAAGAGCCTTAGCTGTGCTGCTTCAAACTTTGGATCTATAGTCATATAAGCATGCTCCCAGTCACCCAGCACCCCCAATCGCTCAAATTTTTCTTCCTGTAATTTTTTATTTTTTAAAACAAACTCTGTACACTGGTTTCTTATTTCTAAAGGTGAAAGTATTTTATCTCCTTCTTTTTTCCTTTCTCTTGAAATAGCGCTTTCTATGGGTAGTCCATGACAGTCAAAACCAGGCAAATACGGAGAATAAAAACCTGTTAAAGTTTTATACTTAACAACAATATCTTTTAAAATTTTATTTAAAGCAGTACCTATATGAATATTTCCAGAGCTAAGATAAGGTGGGCCATCGTGAAGAAGAAATCTCTCTGCATTTGCTTTTTTTCGCTTTTCAAGAGTTTTTTCATAGATTTTATTACTAGCCCAGAATTTTTGAATTTCAGGTTCACGACGAGGACCATCGCCTTTCATGGGAAAATTTGTCTGGGGTAGATTTAAGGTACTTTTATAATCCATTGGTTATCTGACAATCATGGTTCCAATCCCTGTATCTGTAAAAATTTCAAGTAAAACAGAGTATTTTAAATTACCATCAATAATATGCACAGCATTAACCCCGCTATTTAAGGCATTTATGCTGGCAATAGCTTTTGGAATCATACCACCAGAAATGTTTTTATTTTTTATAAGTTTTTTTGCTTCAGAAGCAGACATTTTAGAAATAAGCGAATTTGTTTTTTTTGAATTTTTTAATATGCCAGGAGTGTCCGTCATTAATATAAGCTTGGAAGCTTTAATAGCTGAAGCAATAGAGCTGGCTACATTATCAGCATTAATATTATAGTTTTGCCCTTTTTGATCTGTACCTACTGAACTGATAACAGGGATGAAACCTTTTTCCAGAAGGGTAAACAATATATCAGTATCAATAGATTTTGCTTCACCAATAAAACCATATTTTTTCATCTTAGAGATAGGCTTTGCAGAAAATAATTTCCCGTCTTTTCCACACAAACCAATACCTCTTCCTCCTGATACATTAATTAAATTAACAAGATCTTTCTGCACCTTTCCGACAAGAACCATTTCCACAATTTCCATGGTTTCCTTATCAGTAACCCTGTAACCATCTACAAACCTTACAGGCAGATTTAACCGTTTGGACATAACACTGATTTCAGGTCCACCTCCATGAACAAGAACTAATTTAATTCCAACACAGCTCAATAAAACAATATTTTTTATAGTTTCTTTTTTTAATTCAGGATCACTCATAGCTGAACCGCCATATTTAATAACAAAGATTTCTCCGCGAAACTTTTGAATATACGGCAGTGCCTGTGACAAAACCTGTACTCTTAAATTTGAATCTTTTTTATTTGATTTCATTTTTTAGATTTATTTACAACTTCCAATGCATTTTTTGCTGCACACTGACTTGCTTCTTTCTTTGATTTCCCTTTTCCCTTGGCTAATTTATTGTTATTCAAAAGTACAACAACTTCAAATTCTTTGTTATGTCCCGGACCCCTTTCAGATATAGTTTCATAACTGGGCAATCCAAGGTTATGTTTTTGGGTATATTCCTGCAAAATAGCTTTATAATTATCAATTTCTGTGTTTTTTCCTGCAAGCTCAATAAACTCTTTAAAGTGCTCGTAGATAAATTTTCTTGCGCTGTCAATGCCACAATCATAATAAATAACTGCAATCAGTGCCTCCAGTGAATCAGCCAGAATTGACACTGGTATTAATTTTTTTTCATTTTTACCTGCCAATATATACCTTTTCAAATCAATTCTGTCAGCTACTTTCCCCAGGACTTTTTCACTTATCACAAACGCTCTTAATTTGCTTAACTCCCCTTCAGAGTACTCAGGATAAGTTCCCATCAAATATTCACTGATAATAAGCTTTAAGACTGCATCTCCAAAAAACTCAAGGCGTTCATTGTCTTCAATGTTTTTTTTATTATTTTCTTTTATATATGAACTGTGAGTTAAAGCTCTGTCCAGCAAAGTTAAATCTCTAATACTTAATTTCAAGCCTTTTAACAAGCACACCAAATTTTTTTTTCTCTCTACACTTAAATGCATTTCCATCAATCATTACTATAATATATTAAGAAGGGAGTACGATTATTAACTCTGAATTAATAATTAGAAGAAACTGCAATATTAAGTCAAGACAATGGTGGCTTAAGTATTTAAAAAAGCTTAAAGGTTTGCTTGTAAAGCACTTACCAGAATCAAAAGCCCGGTACATTAAAGAATCAGTTTTTACTCTGTTAATAACCACTAATAATGAAATTCAAAAACTAAATTATACACATCGCAAAATAAATAAGCCAACGGATGTATTATCTTTTCATTTAAATAAAAAAGAACAAATAAAAAACAGATACCTGGGTGACATAGTAATCTCTTCTGAAAAAGCCAAAGAACAGGCTTATAAGAAATACTTTTCCGTAAAGTCAGAATTATTAATGTTACTAATTCATGGTTATTTACATTTACTGGGATATGACCATATGATTAGGAGAGATGCAAAGCAAATGTTTACACTACAAAATAAATTACTCTTAGAAATGCTTTTTTACTGAAATGAGACAAATTACTGCATACAATTCACTGACACGAAAAAAAGAGATATTAGAGCCATCTAACCCTCCTTACTTAAATATTTATACCTGCGGACCGACAGTATACGACCACTCACACATTGGACATGCAAGGGCATCAATTACCTGGGACTTTATAGTAAGATTTTTACGATATGCAGGCTATCAAACAGTCTGGACCAGGAATATTACAGATATTGACGACAAGATTATAAATAAAGCAAGGGAACTTAACCTGCATCCCGACAAGGTTGCAAGAATATATGCACATTCGTTTCATGAAGATATGCATGCGTTAAATGTAGACTGGCCTGATTTTGAACCTGCTGCTACCCAGCATATACCGGATATGATTAATTTTATACAAGGACTTATACAAAACGGTTCTGCATATCAGATTAAAAATGATATTTACTTTTCAGTACCATCGTTTAAAAATTACGGACGACTTAAAGGACAGTCCATCAGTGAATTAGAAAAAGGATTTGGAAGAATTGAGCCCAACCCGCAGAAAAAGCACTCCCTGGATTTTGCACTCTGGAAAGGAATTAAAGACTCAAATGATTATGGCTTTGAAAGCCCATGGGGAAAAGGCAGACCAGGGTGGCATCTGGAATGCTCTACCATGAACTATGCTCTTTACAGAACTAATTTAGATATTCATGGCGGAGGTGACGATTTAATATTTCCTCATCATGAAAATGAAATTGCACAGAGTGAATCATTTACAAAATTAAAATTTGCAAAATACTGGCTCCATAACGGAATGATTATGGTAAATGGTAAAAAAATGGCAAAATCGGAAGGTAACTTTATAACAATAAAAGATGCTCTGAAAAATACCAGTGGCAACGCGCTTAGATTTTTTATGTTAAACAGCCATTACAGAATGCCAGTTAACTATACTGATGAAGGGATAATAGCAGCACAAAATGGAGTTAATAGAATTACTGAAGCACTTTCAGATTTTAACAGCAGCACAAATGATATAGCAGATACTGAAAATGAATATACGGGAGAATTCATAGGATCAATGTCAGATGATTTTAACAGTCCTCAGGCACTGGCTGTATTATTTAAGCTAACTGATAATATAAACAAAGAAGCGAATCAAAAAATAAAAATCAAGCTGAAGTCGATTTTATATAATTTATCATGCACCCTGGGCTTTAATTTATCATCAAGCTTTCAAGCGGGTACAGGAGATAAATTGATATCTAAAATAATTGACGGGCTGATAATCTGGAGAAAAGAGTGTAAACTAAAAAAAGACTTTGCCAGTGGAGATAAAATTAGAGACATTTTAAATGATTCAAACATAGAAATAAAAGATCTTCCTGATGATAGATATAAATGGCAGATCAGGTATTAAGATGAAAAACAAATACAAAAAGAGATTGATTTCTTTAATTATTACTGCTATTACAACAATTACTTTTTGTTGTACTGCAGAGGCAAAACATTTAAAAAAAGAACCGATTGCTAAAGAAATACTTTTAAGCAATATAAATCATATAAATATTGCAGCAAAAACAGCAAAAAACATTAAATCAATTGAAGAACTAATCAAATCCAGGAGGCCAAAGGCAGTTTATATTGAACAATGGATTTTGGCTGAAAAGGGGAATGAAAATCTATTAAAAAAAATAAATAAAATTGCTCATAAATATGATGCTAAGTTTTACTTATTCGTAGGAAGAGACAGTTGGTTTGGAAGAAAAGGACTTGTAAATGTTTTAGCAGCACTTGATCAGTACGGAAACCATGTAGATGGAATTATTCTTAAAAACCAGCCAAATAAAACAAACATCTGGAAAAAGGAGGATCTTAATTTTCAGGCTCAAATATTAAATCAAATGCTTGACGCTTATTCTGCTATTTACATCGAAGCAAAAAAAAGGAATAAACAATTTATAGCAGATTTCCCTTTCTGGTTTAGTGATTATCAGGGACCTAAAGAGGGATTTTCAGAAAATGTTTGTGATTATACAGACAAGGTTATTTTTCTTATTGATGATATAGAAAAACTTGAAAAGCTGGATATAAAATGGAACGATATAACCTGTGCTTATAATATTGATTTAACAAAATACGCCACTGTACTCTCTGATGACGACATAAGTGACATGTACAAAATAATCAAGTCAAAGCTTACCTTCTACTCTAATTTTAATGGATTTATTGTCGACTCTGACTCAAGAGTAAATTTTAAAGAAATTGATGAGCTGACAAGAGCGAAGTAATTTCGTTTTTTCTCATATGCCAGTACCAGGGGATATCCCCAGAGTACCTGGCTTTTCAGTATTTTTCTCCGAATTACTAATTTGAGAGCAAATCAAATGAGTAATTTAAAAAAAATATTTTTTTGTTTAATCTTTTTAATAAGCTACATATTTACTTGTAATTGTCAAACCACAAATGCAATAAACATACCAATAGAAAGAAAATTTGATACAAAAGAGGGATTTTCAGGAAAATGGAATATGCAGACAATAGTTACAAGCTCAAACTGTCCTTATATACTTACAGGCACTACTACAGAATCTAACTTAGAAATACAATCAACATCAATTCAAAAGGAAGGTGTCAATTTTCTAAGGGCAATGTGGAAAGGTGGCAAATGGGCAAACAGTACTGGAACCATAAAACTGCTCAGTGATAAGGAAGCTATCAGTGAACGGGTAACAAGCTTTAAAACAAATGACAGAAACAACTGGAAATCAATTTTAATTGATCATTTGAAACTAACCGAAGATAATACAATTCATTCTGAAAGTATAGTACGGCAATACAAAAACGGAAAGTTTATCGGAGAATATAAAACCTTTTCAATTTTAACCAAATCCGAATAGATTTGCTATATTACTAAAGTAATTAGAAGCAAAAACATGATACTAGCAACAGAGCTTAGAAATACTACATTTAAAATTGATTATTTAAATATAGTACTAAGATCATTAATTGATTCAGTAAAATTATTAAATCCAGTAACAACAATTAAAAACCCGGTTTTATTTGTAATTGAATGCTGTTGGATTTTAATGTTAATTTTAACCGTTAAACCAGATATATTTGGACAAACAACTCTTACAAAAGAAATTAATCTATCAATATCAATAATATTACTATTAACAATACTCTTTTCAAACTTTGCAGAAAGTTTTGCAAGAAACTATACAAAAGCTCAAGCCGACAGCTTAAGAATAGTACATGGAGACATAGAAGTTAAAAGAATTTTAAATAACGGATTAATAGAATATGTTTTTACTTCACAGTTAAAAAAAAATGACATCATAAAAGTACAGGAAGGAGATTTAATACCAATCGATGGCGAAGTTATTGAAGGAGTGGCAACCGTTGATGAATCAGCAATTACCGGAGAATCCTCACCAGTACTTAAAGAATCAGGAACTGATATTTCAAGCTCGGTAACAAGCGGAACAAGGATTTTAACTGACTGGTTGCTTGTAAGAATAACTTCTGAACAGGGTCAAACGTATTTAGATCAAATGATTAATATAGCTGAAGGCATAGAAAGGCATAAAACACCCGGCGAAATCTGCCTGAAAACATTACTAACCGGTTCAACAGCATCATTTTTATTTACAGTTATTGCACTGGCTCTGGTTTTAAATCATTTAAACATCAAAGCAGAAACAAGTTTTTTGGTTTCACTTTTAATCTGCTTAATACCAAGCACAATTGGTGGTTTAATTACACCAGTCAGAATTTCAGGTTTTAACAGAATAAATAAATTAAATGTACTGGCAATGTCTGAGGAGTCAGTAGAAACAGCCGGAGATATAAATATCCTTTATTTAGATAAGACCGGAACGATTACTTTCGGGAACAGAATGGCAACTGAAATTATTCCATTTGGCACTAATTCATTAACTGATGTAACAAAAGCTGCTTACATATCCAGTTATTATGATCAAACACCGGAAGGAAAATCGATCATTGCTCTTACAAAAAGATATGGTGCAGAAGTTGATCTTACAGAAATAAAAGGGCTCCCTCATGAATTTACTGCTTATACAAGAATAAGTGGAATTGATTTGGAAAATGGAGACATATTACGTAAAGGCGCAAGCGATGCAATTAAAAAAATAGTCTTAAATAAAGGTGGAAAGATATGGAAAAACACAGATCAAGTAGTTGAAAGTATTGCTATGCAGGGCGGAACACCACTTTTAGTTTTAAAAAATAACGAAATTATTGGACTGATTCATTTAAAAGATCTTATAAAAGTTTCAATAAAAGACAGATTCAAAGAACTGAGCCTTCTTGGAATCAAATCAATTCTGTGCACCGGTGACAATAACTTAACAGCAAAAATAATTGCAAAGGAAGTAGGAATTGATGAATATATTGCACAGGCAAAACCCCAGGATAAAATTGCTTTAATAAGAGAAAACCAGTCAAAAGGTATGATCGTTGGAATGATTGGTGACGGAACAAATGATGCGCCAGCGCTTGCGCAGGCAGATATTGGTCTAGCCATGAATACAGGAACTATAGCAGCTAAAGAAGCTTCAAATTTAATTGATTTAGATTCTAATCCTACAAAGATAATTGAAATTATTAAAACAGGGAGACAGTTATTAATAACCAGAGCTTCTCTTACAGTTTTTTCGTTTATGTCCAGTATATCCAAATGCCTAATCATTCTTCCATCAATTATTACTCTCAAAGGATTCGAAATATTAAATATTTTAAATCTTACATCTTATGTATCCACGATAATATCAGTGACTGTTTTTAATGCACTGTTAATACCGTTACTTACACCAGTTGCCTTAAATGGAATTAAAGTCAAGAATTTACACTATAACCAGATGATGCTGCAAAACCTGATAATATTTGGTTTAGGAGGATTAATAACACCATTTGCTGGTGTCAAATTAATATCTATTTTAATCAGCGGATTTATCAAATGACCTAATTAACACATTGAAATTAAGAGGCCTTCATGCCAAAAAGAACAGAACCAGATGAAATTTTAAAACAGATTGTTAAGTTGTCATCAGGCAGGCATAAAATTTTTCTAGGAATGGCTCCTGGGGTTGGCAAGACCTATAGAATGCTGGAAGAAGCAAAAGAACTGAAAAAAAAAGGAATTGATATTGTAATAGGTTATATTGAAACTCAAAGCAGAGCGGAGAATCTGAATTTAATAAATATACATGAGGTTATACCCAAACAAAAGTTAAAGGTTAACAATACCGAATTTTATGATCTGGATCTTGAAGCTATACTTGAAAGAAGGCCAGCAACCGTAATAATTGATGAGTTAGCGCACAATAATTTTCCCGGTTCACTTAACCAAAAAAGATACCAGGACGTTCAGGAGCTTTTGAAAAACGGTATAAGTGTTTTATCTACCTTAAACATTCATCAACTTGACAGTATTGCTCCTGTAATTGAAAAGAATATTGGAACAAAGATAAATGAAACAGTTCCAGACTGGATATTAAATCAGGCAGATGAACTGGTTCTAATAGATATCCCGATTGACGAGCTCTACCACCGCCTGCAGGTAAAACAAATTTATTCAGAAGAGCAGCTAAAGCATGCAATGAAGTATTTCTTCAAAAGAAGTAATCTGGCCTTACTCCGAGACTTAGCCTTAAACATAGTTGCAGAAAGAGTTGATGCAGAAGTCGTCAGTGAAAAGTTAAGTGCAAAAATAAAGGCAAGAATACTTGTAGCTGCAAGTCCAAAAGAAACATCATTGAACCTTATAAGACATGCTGCAGAGATATCAAAATCTTCACATGCAGATCTTGATGTATTATGTATACTTACAAAAAATATTGAACAAAATCTGATTAATGATTTAAGAGAAGTAACAAGAATATCTAACGGGAATTTTTTTCTGGTAAAGGACATAAAAACAGGGATTGCAGAAGAACTTATACATTTCATTAAATCAAACAGAATAACTCAGGTAGTAATGGGTTATTCCAAGATTCCCCCATGGAAGCAGCTTTTATCTGATTCTAAAGTTTTTAAAGTATTGGAGCAAACAAGTAATCTGGACGTATTAATCATTAACAGCAAAAAAGACAGTATCAAAAGTAGTATAGAAACAATAAAGAGTGAATTAGAAATAACAGATGAAAAACCAAGCAGGGTAAATTTCGGAAAATTAAAAATTTATATTGGTATGGCACCGGGTGTAGGAAAGACTTATAAAATGCTTCAGGATGCCAAGGAGTTACACGACAATGGAAAGAACATCTTATTAGGAATCATAGATACACATGGCAGATCTGAAACTGCAGAATTAATGGCTGGCTTAAATATATTACCGCCTAAATTAATAGAACATAAAGGGAAATATCTGCAGGAATTTGATTTAGAGAGTGGAATTTTAGCAAAGCCGGAATATATTCTAATCGATGAACTTGCTCATACAAACGTACCAGGAGCAATAAATAACAAACGCTATCAGGATGTTCAATATCTGCTTAGAGCCGGAATTAATGTAATGTCAACAGTGAACATACAACACATAGAAAGTTTAAACGATATTGTAGAACAGGTAACCGGAATAAAAGTAAGAGAAACTGTGCCAGACTGGATAATTTCCCATGCCAGTGAAATAGTACTTATAGACTTAAGTCCTGAAGCACTTCAGGAAAGGCTTAAAGCCGGAAAGGTTTATTCGCTGGATAAAATCGAACAGGCTCTGACACACTTTTTCCAGAAAAAAAATCTAATTGCACTAAGAGAACTTTCCTTAAGAGAAGTTGCTGAAAGTGTAGAACATGAAATGTATCCAAAGGAAAAAAAATTAAAAGTTCTTTGTTTTGTGGAGATTGCCTCAAACACATTACGATTAATAAGAAAATCTGCAAGAATAGCAAACAGACTACAAGCCGAATTAATAGTTATGCATATTGCAAAAAACACAAGTAAACTCACGGAAGAAAAGAAAATAGCTATTATTGAGCTTGAGCAGTTAATCGTAGAATTAGGTGGTGACTTCAGACTTGTTGAAGGCAAAGATATTGTAAATGAGGTTATTAATGCTGTAACAAAGGTTAAACCTGATTATACGGTTATTGGAGAAGCCAGAAGAAAAGGAATCTTTACACTGCTTCAAGGAGCAATTTTAAGAAATATACTAAATAAAATGATTGATTCTCACACCTGGGTTATCGGAGATTTCACGAGAGAGCCCACTTAAAATTCCTGCATATGCAGCTCGGTATAAAATTACGATATTGTTCTTCCGTTAAAATATCTAAAAAACCAATAAACAAATACACCGCCAAAAATTAAAAATATCATTAAGAAAATATTAGTGAAAGAAAAATTAAAATTGACAATATTTACAACTGTTACAAATAAAATAATTACAACTATCATTGAAACAATAAAATACATGCCAAAAGAACCAAACGGAATTTTAAAATGAGTTCTTGCATTTTTGTTTCGTTTTCTTAGTGCAACAAGTGCGAGAGCTTCCAGCATCATTGCAAATAAATACAAAAGAACATTATAAATAACAAGCTTCTGGAAGCTAAATAAAACCAAACCACTATAAACCAATGCACAAAAGAAAATAGCAACATGAGGCGTTAACAGCTTTTTATGAGATTTGGCAAAAATTGACGGGAGGAATTTATCCTGAGCCATTGTAAGGAAAACTCTGGTAGATGAGAGCAATAATGAATTAAAAATACCAAGACACATAAACATACCGCCAATTGCAAGAATAACGCCAAGAAAAGGTTGATTCATTGAATTTGCAATATGTGAAAATTGTCCAAATTTCCAGTTCTCCCAGTCTGTATCAATCGATGCTCCAATCAGAATTGGAAAGAAATAAAAAAAGACAATTATCGGAATTGTAATAAATAATGCTTTATAAAAGTTTTTATCCGGTTTATCCACCTCATGTAAGACTGTAGATCCATTATCCCAGCCAATAAAATTCCAGAATGCAAGAGATAAGCCATATAAAAGATTTTTTGATTCAAAATGGTTTTGTGATTTAAGAATCACCGAAAAA
Source organism: Candidatus Melainabacteria bacterium RIFCSPLOWO2_02_FULL_35_15 (assembly GCA_001784585.1). Classification (GTDB taxonomy): domain Bacteria; phylum Cyanobacteriota; class Vampirovibrionia; order 2-02-FULL-35-15; family 2-02-FULL-35-15; genus 2-02-FULL-35-15. The sequence continues at coordinate 19,056 of MFRN01000013.1, forward strand.
TCAAACGAAATATGGTAAAGTCCCAGAAATATAAAAACTAAAAAAGAAATCAATATAAACAATTTAAATACTGTTAAAGAATATCCGACAAATTTAATGCCATAAATATTTAAAAGTGCACAGGACCATATAACCATTAATTCTGCCAGATATAAAGCTAAATTATTTAATCCGGGGAACAATATTTTTAAATACATAGTAAATAAAATCGGGTAGAGTGAAAGGTCAATTAATGAATAAAGTAAACTCCACCAGCCCTCCATAAATCCCCAGAATTTTCCAAGTCCCATCTCTACCCACCGGTAATAACCTCCCTGCACAGGATATGTGCTGGATAACTCAGCTACAATCATTACTTCAGGAATAGTCCAAACAACTGGAAGTATAAGAATCAAGAAAAGAGTAATTAATGGTCCAACTGATGCAACAATATCTTCAAGCCCGTAAGGTCCACCACTGACTGAAAAAAATATTATTGCAACCAGAGAAAATAATTTAGCTTTTTTTTGCATAAACCGTATCTCAAATATACTAAAGAAAATAAAGTATAATATGAAAGCTACAATGACTGTAATAGAACTCAAAAACAACAAATCTCAAAAACTATATCCTATTACTCTGGGTATTAATAAAACAGGACATTTAACAATTGCAGGACTTGATATTACCGAACTGGTTAAAAAATACGGCACTCCTCTTTATGTTATAGATGAGCTAACTTTCAGGCATAATGCAAATGAATATATTAATAGTTTAAAGAAATACTATGACAATTTTTTGATTCTTTATGCGGCAAAAGCATTTGCATGTAAAAAAATATTTAAACTTGCTAATGAAATGGGGCTTGGTCTGGATGTAGTGTCTGGCGGAGAGCTATATACAGCTATAAAATCCAGCTTTAACTCATCAAACATATACTTTCACGGAAACAATAAATCAGAAGAGGAATTACACCTGGCAATAAGAAATAATACAGGCAGAATTGTCTGCGATAATTTTTACGAACTAGAGCTGTTACAAAAAACCGCCCTGAGCAAAAATAAAGTTGTAGAAATTTTAATTCGGTTGACTCCGGGAATTGAATGCAATACACATGAATATATTAAAACAGGGCACCTGGACAGTAAGTTTGGGTTTGATCTGGAATATCTGGATGAAGTTTTAAAGTTTATTGCAAAGGCTGGCAAGAATCTCTTATTAAAAGGGTTTCATTCCCACATAGGCTCACAAATATTTGAAATTGAACCCTTTGCAGATTCAACAGAAATCTTACTGGAGCAATTCAAACACGTAAAAGAAAAATATAAAGTTGAACTTACAGAATTAAATATCGGAGGTGGAATAGGAATTGCATATACAAAGGAAGATAATCCCATATCCATAGATGAATGGGCAAAAATTATTACCAATACAATAAAAGAAAAATGTAAAAAACTTGGTTTGAATTTGCCGAAACTTATTTGCGAACCGGGAAGAAGCCTTATTGCACCAAGCGGAATAACTATCTATAAGGCTGGCAGCATAAAACAAGTACCAAATGGCAGAAAATTTATTTCAGTAGATGGAGGAATGGCAGATAATCCCAGACCAATTACTTATCAGGCAAAATACACTGCAGTTGTAGGAAATAAAATGGATTTAAAAGAAGCAGAAAATGTTACTATTGCAGGAAAATACTGTGAAACAGGAGATATTTTAATAAAGGATATTGAACTGCCCGAAATAACTCATGACGATTTAATCGTAGTGTTTGGTACTGGCGCATATAATTACAGTATGTCATCAAATTACAATTCAATACCAAGACCAGCCTGTATTTTGGTTAATAATGAAAAATCAGAAATTATTATTGAAAGAGAAACTTATGAAGATTTGCTCGCTAAACAAAAATGATCGTTTTTTGTTACACTTTCCTCAGCTTTATTACTTTTTCATAATAATCATTAACTTGTTTAGTGATTTCTTCCTGACTTAAATTAAAGTAATTTTTTATTTGCTCAGCCACATAAGAAATAGCATCTTCGCCTAATCCTTCACTAAGTCCAAGAGATATTCTTCTTAGTAAAATATCAGAAACAGTAAAAGCCATTTCATTTTTTAATGAATATAGAACTTGAGCCCGAATATCTAACGAATGCGAACTAAGCAACCTTCCTAAATCCGGATTTTCACTAATTAAATTTAAGACATTAAACACTTGATTTCCATATAAATCTATTAAATGGTTAATCATATCTTCATCTAATTTATATTTGTCAGATAGCTTCTTAGAATTCTCACTTTTAAAATCTTTTACATTCCCTTTAATACAACCAACAAGTGAAACTAATTTTGTTTTTGTAGGAAATTTTTCTTTGTTTAGCTTCTTACAAACTAAATCCACCACCAGTTCTGATAAATTACGATAAGTCGTTAATTTACCACCAATTACTGAAATGAAGTTTTCAATTTCATCAGACTCATGATCAAAAATAATATGTTTCCGGGTGATATCGCCAGGGGCTGTGTTAATCATATAAGGTAGCGGTCTGATTCCTGAATATGAAAATAAAATCTCATTTTTTGTAATTTTTTTTAGTTTTAAAATAGAATTTGTTTCATTAATCAAATAGTCAATTTCAGATTTATCAATGCTAACTCTGTCTGGATCACCACTAAATGGAATATCTGTCGTACCTATCAAATAATACTCCCGCCATGGAATTATAAAAAATGGCCGGTTGTCAGACTTGCTGACAGAGTAAATGGCATGTCTTGGGCCATTATCAAATTTCTTTATTATTATATGGGAGCCTTTTGTCCCGCCAATTTTTCTACCTATTCTTTTCTTAGTCAGTTTACATAAAGAATCAACCCATGGGCCAGATGCATTAATAATAATTTTTCCACTAAAACTATGCCTGCTGCCGGTAAGTTTATCAATAACTTCAACAGATTTAATTTTTTTATTTTTTAAGTTAATCTCCGCAACTTCAGAATGATTTACAACCAGAGCTCCGCATTTTTTAGCCATTAAAATATTTTCTATACAAAACCTTTCGGGAAATGCGATCTGGGAGTCGTAATATACTGCGGCTGAAATTAAATCCTGATCATTGATTCCAGGCTCATATTTCTTAAACGCAGCAGCAGAAAGTATTTTATGAGAAGGTAAACTTTTATCATAAGATAAAAGATCATATAAAATCATCCCAAACTTAATTAGCCAGAAGCCTCTTTTATTCCCTTTGTATATTGGTAAGCATAACTCTAATGGCTTAACTAAATGATTTGCATTTTTTAATAACAGTTCTCTCTCTCTAAGAGACTCCCTGACCAAATCAAATTCAAAATGTTCTAAATATCGTAACCCGCCATGAATAAGTCTGGTAGAAGCTGATGTACAGCCTGATGCAAAGTCTTCTTTTTCAACTAATAAAACTTTAAGTCCTCGTTCAGCAGCATCTCTGGCAATACCACAGCCATTAATCCCTCCACCAATAATTATTAGGTCAAACTTTTTGTTCAATTGATCTGGAGTAAAACGGACTATCATAAGATTATTAGAAGCTATAAAAATACAGACGTTCCAAAATACATATTTGTCATTGCAATGACAAAATTATGTTATAAGTATCAATAATCATGCAAAAATACGTTGGAATACTAGGAATAATTGCAATTCTTTTAATTGGCTATATTTTTTCAAATAACAGAAAGCTTATTAACTACAAACTTATAGCAACCGGAGTTTTGCTTCAGGCATTAACAGGGTATTTTATTTTAAAAGTACCTCTTGGAAAATATATTTTTGAAATCTTAGCTCGTGGAGTTACAGCAATTTTAGAGCTTTCAAAAGCCGGAGGAAAGTTTGTATTTGGACCACTTGCAAACCAGGGCATACTTTCACAAACATTCGGAAGTTCGAACAGTTTTATATTTATTATTCAGATAGTGCCAACAATTGTTTTTATCTGTGCTCTTGTCTCAGCACTATATTATTTTCATATACTTCAATACATAGTAAAAGCTTTTGCATGGCTCTTTAACAAACTACTTGGGGTAAGCGGTGCTGAAGCTCTTGCAAACAGCCTTGTTGCAATAGTAGGACAGGTAGAATCAGCTATAATCGTTCAACCCTATCTGGGAAAGATGACAAAATCAGAAATCCTCACCATTATGACAGGCGGTATGGCCTGCATTTCTGGTTCACTTATGGCTATATATTCCAGCTTTGGCATTAAAACAGAATATTTACTTGCAGCAAGTTTTATGGCAATTCCAGGAAGCTTTGTCTTGTCAAAAATATTTTATCCGGAAGATAAAATCCCGCTTACAAAAAACACTGTTCATGTAGATTTTAAGATTCAAGAAAAAAATCTTGTTGAATCAATTTTAGACGGGGCCTATAGCGGAATAAAAATAAGTGTAGGGGTAATAGCTATGCTAATTGCATTTATTAGCCTCATTGCAATGGTTGATAAGTTGCTTTTTTTACTAAATTCTCACTTAAGCTTAAAATTAATACTTGGTTATTTGTTTACTCCAATTGTTTACTTACTGGGAATACCTTCAAATGATATAAACACCGTAGCCCAACTACTTGGTACCAAAATATCATTAAATGAATTTATTGCTTATCTGGATTTTACAAAAGTCCAGCACTCACTTAATCCTAAAACCATTGCTATAACTACATTTCTTTTATGCGGTTTTGCAAACTTTGGAAGTATTGCTATTCAGGTAGGCGGACTATCTCAAATGGCACCAGAAAGAAAAAGTGATTTTGCTGAACTTGGTTTTAAAGCTATGATTTGTGGTGCGTTAACTTCGTGCGTTTCAGGGTGTATTGTAGGGATTTTGCTGTAAGCCTTTTTACGTTTTATTGAAAGTGGGCTTTAAGTTCTTTTGCTCTTTGAGGTGAAATACCAAGTGTATGATCCACAACCGGAACTGAAAGTGTATCTTTTTCAGATTCTTCATAACAAGGTCTTTCACTTTGATAGAAAATGCCACAAGCAATAGGCTCTGTACCATCAGGAATTTTTGTGGCAAGTACAAAAGCAGCTTTTATATCGCTACTATTATGTCCTTCTGCATTTAGATCGTAAGTATTATCCTTGTAAAATTTTACAGTGTTAATTTTATTAAAAGTCACGCAGGGTGAAAAAGTATCGACAAATGCAAATCCTTTATGCTTAATGGCAGCCTTATAAATTTCAACTGTTTGCTTCGGATTACCGGTAAATGCACGCGCCACAAAGCTGGCACGTGAACCTAAAGCTAGTGTTAGCGGGTTAAGCGGAGCTTCAGGATTACCAAACGGGGTAGATTTTGTTTTCATTCCTAATCCACTTGTAGGTGAGGTTTGACCGGTTGTAAGTCCATATATGGAATTATTCATTACTATATAAGTTAAATCTATATTTCTTCTCAATGCATGAATAAAGTGACCTACTCCAATACCATATCCATCTCCGTCTCCACCCACAGCAACTACTGTCATATCATGGTGAGACAGTTTAAATCCCTGAGCATTCGGCAAAGCCCTGCCATGTAATGTATGCATACCGTAAGTATTCATAAAGCCAGGAAGGTTTGAAGAGCATCCTATTCCTGAGATAACTGCTACTTCATGCTGTAGAATACCCATCTCAGCAAGCGCTCGCTGCAAACAATTCAGCACACCAAAATCTCCACAACCAGGACACCAGTCAGGATGTATATCTCCTTTAAATTCTTTAGGATCCATTGCCGGTCTGTCTTTTCTGTCAGTTATATTTGAAGTCATGCTTCCTCTCATTTTAGACGCCCTATCAGGGCATCTCTACTATGCCCTCACCAATTGCTTATCAGCAGCTAGCTTTTTTTTTAATTCTTTTACTATATATTCACCTGTAAATGGTTCTCCATCCCACCGGTTAATATGTTCTCTTATTTCAAATCCGGTTTCAGCAAGGATTTGGCGACATAATGAGTTACACATATTTGCCTCTACAGATATTAAACGGTTACATTTCTTAAGTAGTACAAGTGTTTTTTCACGAGGAATAGGATAAATATCCGTGAAGTGCAGATGGTTTGCTTTGATGCCTTCTTTTTCAAGCAAGCTCATAGCAGATTTAACATAGCCATATGTAGAACCCCAGCTAACAAAAGTAGTTTTAGCATTTGTATCTCCCTCCAGCACAGGTGGCTTGGCATCACCATTTTCAATCATAAGCTCCACTTTATGCATACGCTTAGCATGCATTTTTATACGTGCTTCACGAGCATGTGGCAGGCCAACATCCACATCAGACATAAGGTGTCCATATTCATTATGCTCATCACTTACAACCAGATGCATTGCACCAGGGGTTCCAGGACGTACTCTGGGTGATATACCATCTTCAGTATATGCATAACGCTTATATTTTTCACTGTTCTTCCATTCAGTCATAAGTTTTCCACGTTCAATTTTAATTTTAGAAAAATCCAGATCATTTACCGTTCCAAAATGCTCAGACAAGAAAAAATCGCTTATTAATATAACCGGTACCTGATATTTTTCAGCAATGTTAAGCGCACGGGCAGCCTGATAGAAACAATCTTCCAGATCTTTTGGAGCAAGAATAAATCTGGGGAATTCTCCATTTCCACTCATTGCTAAGTTAATATCTGCTTGCTCTGTCTTAGTAGGAACTCCTGTAGACGGCCCACCGCGCTGAACCAAAACAGTAACCACTGGAACTTCTGACATGGCAGCAAACCCAATACCTTCTACCATAAGGCAAAAACCACCACCAGCAGTTCCGGTAGCTGCACGTACACCAGCATGTCCGGCGCCAATAGCCCAGTTAATAGCTGAAAGTTCATCTTCCACCTGTTTAACAATTATTTTATCTGAATGAGTCAAAGCAGAAACATAGTGAAGAATACCAGTTGCCGGACTCATCGGATAAGCAGCATAAAATTTAAGTCCGCCTGCCACAAGCCCCATTCCAATAGCATCATTACCGGACATAAAAAGCTTAGGATTATTATCTCCTTTAAGATTTAATTCAAGCGGCTTAGTGTTTACTTTTGTCCACTCAAAGCCCAAATTAAAAATAGCATTATTCAGCTGAACGACTTCATCACCTTTTTTAAGAAACTTATGTTTAATAAACTCTAATGTAACCTTAGGATCAAGATTTAAAATTTGTACTAAAGCACCAGAGAGCATAACATTAATCATTACCGGGTTTACATCAGTAAGCTTTGCTGCATCTGCCATAGCTTTAAAATCCAAGCCATAGAAATTAACATCCGGGCGCAAAGATTCTATTTCTTCTTTTTTTATACTGCCAGCATTATAAAAAATAGTACCGCCTGACTTAACATCAGAAACATGTACTGGTGGCGAGGTTTTGTTAAAAAGCAAAGCCACTTCAGGCTTTTCACCGTGATCGTATTGTTTCATAGAACCAATTGCCATTTGCAGCCAGGCATGGCCACCACGAATCGCTGATTGAAAGGAATTATACGCCAGAACATGCAGACCCATGCGTGAGCAGGTTTTACCAAGTAATTCCCCCGTAGACTGTATACCGTCACCAGCTGCACCTGCAATTCTCACTATTATGTTATTTTTATTTGTCATTTCAAATAATTATACTAAAAGATTTTCCTATACTGGTAAAGAATTTATTATGTATCTCGACTTATCTTAAAAAATTCCTAACAGATCCTTAGCTTCTTCTGAAGTCATTATTTTCGGGTCCCATTTCGGTGTCCAAACCAGCTTTACTTCTACATCTTCCACTCCAGGTAAAGCTGCTGCTTTTGTATGGACAGCTGCCATAAGCTGCGGCCCCACCGGACAGCCGGGACTAGTCAATGTCATTTCAATAAAAATTTTCTTTCCATCGTTCTGGAAGTCTACATTATAAATTAATCCAAGATCAATAATACTTACATTAAGCTCTGGATCCTGAATAGGTTTTAACACTTGCATTACAGCTTCTTTGGTTAATACTTCATTCATAATATTTATCCTTTCTTTTATTTATGAAATCTCTATGCGATCATGCCCCATCAATGCCTCTTCAAACGTAGTCCATGGCAGCAGAGCACATTTTATTCTGACAGGAAATTTTTTTACTCCTTCAAGTGCTCTTAGATCACCGACATCATCACAAAAGTTATTATTTTTCCACTGCATTGTACATTTTAAATACTCTGAGATTTTTTTTGCTTCTTCAAGTGTTTTTCCCCTTAGTATGTCAGCAAGTATCGAACCGGAAGCAATACTTATCGAACAGCCATGTCCTTCTGTATAAACCTTTTCAATTTTATTATTTTTAATCTGCAGACCAATCTTAACCTCGTCTCCGCATAAAGGGTTCGTGCCCTCTGCATGGTAATCCACCTTATCCAGAGGCTCTCTACCACAAGGTTTTCTATAGTGCTCAAGAATTATTTCTCTATATAGTTCATTTAATTGTGGCATTGTTTTGGTTTGCATTTTTCTTACTTATCCTTTTTTTGAACAGATACAAGATCTACCCTTTCTTGTTTCAGCTCTTTACATGCACCAACTTCAAAATAATCAAATGCCTTTTGTAATGCATCTATAAAGATATCAATTTCTTTTTTTGTATTATAAAAATAAAAACTTGCCCTGGTTGTCGCCAAGACACCAAGTCTGCTCATTAAAGGCTGAGCACAGTGATGTCCTGCACGAACAGCTACCCCTTCCTGATCAACTATTGTCGCTATGTCATGAGGATGAACAACAGGGTTGCTGAATGTGATAATTCCAACACCCCTGGAGTTATATATTTTAAGAAAGTTAAACCCGGAAAGCTTTTCAAGTGCATATTTTGTAAGCTCAATTTCATATTTGTGAATATTTTCCAGCCCAATTTTTTCAAGATATTCAATAGCAGTACCAAAAGCTATTACATCAGCAATATTCGGTGTTCCTGCTTCAAATTTCCAGGGTACGTCATTTGAAGTAAAATTATCAAACGTTACTTTTCTAACCATTTCCCCGCCACCTAAAAAGGGAGGTATTTTTTCAAGTGATTCCTTTTTTCCGACAAGTACACCAACTCCAGTAGGTCCGCACATTTTATGCGATGAAAATACCAGAAAATCACAGCCTAAATCAGCAAAATTTATTTTCATATGAGGAACACTCTGAGCCGCATCAACGATTAACAAAGGCCGGCAGCCGCTAGTCCCTGTAGAAATCCTTCCAATGTCATTTATCACACCTAAAACATTTGATTTATGGGTAACTGAAATAATTTTTGTTTTTTTTGTAACTAATTTTTCCAGTTTTTCATAATCCAGTTCATATTGATCTGTAATCGGGACAAATCTGATATTTATTTTTTTTCTATTACGCAACAAATACCATGGGATAATATTTGAATGATGCTCCATCTCAGTCAATAAGATTTCATCACCTTCATTCAGGGATTCACCCAAAGAGTGAGCAAGCAGATTAATAGACTCTGTAGTGTTCCTGGTAAAGATTACCTCGGAATTGTCTTTGCAGGAAACAAGATTCTTAACTTTATCCCGCACTAATTCATAAACACTGGTAGCCTCTTCGGCCAGCTTATGAACACCTCTGTGAATATTTGCATTATAGTTTTCATAATAATTAACAAGGGATTCTATTACAGCTTTTGGTTTTTGGGTAGTAGCTGCATTATCCAGGTAGACAAGGGGTTTATCATCCCAGATTTTTCGCTCAAGAATCGGAAAATCTTTTCTGATTTTTTCCACATCAAACATCTGGCACCTCAATCTCCAGTACATTATTTAATACTTTAACTTTATAAATTTTAATCGGGGCTACAGCTGGCATCCTTACTGCCTTTCCGGTTTTAACATCAAACCTTGCTCCATGCCTTGGACATTCCAGCTGGCACATCTCGACTAATTTCCCGCTTGTCAAAACAAGCTCACCGCCATCATGAGAGCAAATATCACTTAGGGCAAAGTATTCACCGTTTATATTGCATACAACTATTTTTACATCCCTTATTTGATATGACTTTGCTTCACCAGGATTAACTTCTGATTTTTCAATCTTTATCTGCAAAGTCATAAATTATAATGCCTCAAGTTTATTTTTAATTTTTTTCATAATCTCATTACGCAGGTCTTCTTCAGGAATTTTGGATACAGCAGGCTCCATAAAACCTTCTACAATAATTTGCTCAGCCTCTTTCTGCGTCAGACCACGCGACATAAGATAAAAAATCTGTTCTTTATCAATCTGTCCAAAAGTAACACCATGATTACATTTGATCACATCATTTGTAAGAATTTCAAGCTCAGGTATAGATTCTGCCATAGCTTCATCCGATAAAAGCAAATTTCTGTTTTCCTGACAAGCATCAGACTTAACAGCCTCATGAGCTATTTTCAAATTTCCCGTATAAGCAGACTGGGATTTACCTTTTAGGGCGACTCTGAAACTTAAATCTGATTTTGTATACGGTGCATTATGTTCAATTGCCGTGTGATGATCAAACTTCTGGGTGCCATCACCTAAAACAATTCCATAGACAGCAATGCCTGCATGTACCCCGCAAAGATTTGCACCAAGATCAGCTTTAGAGATTTTTCCACCCAGTGAAACTATCACATTTCTTAATTCTGCATTATCATTAATTTCTGTTCTTTGAAAAAGATGACTGATTGTTTGTTTGGAATGCAATTGTAAATTCGCATAATTCAACCTGGAATCTTTTTCTAAAAATATCTCAGTAGCAATGTTAACAAGCGGGTTTGCTGTTTCCAGAGAAGAAATTTCATCAATTAAATTAATACCTGAGCCTTCTTCCAGTAAAATAAAATTTCTTACAGCCTCAAAGCTGTTTAATTCTTCAGAGAATGACTTAACTGTCAATGGTTTTTCAATTTGTACGTTCTTAGGTACATAAAGAAAATAGCCACGAGACCACATAGCTTCATTAAAATATGCAAATTTATCGGGGTACTTAACTGTAAGTTTACTGGAATACTTTAAAATTAAATCTTTATATGTTTCATTTCCAAAAGCATCACGAAGCTCCATTAAAACAACACTTGTTTTTTCATCAGCAAAGGTCTTTTTTTTTTCTTTAGTTTCCATAACCTCATCCGATCGATCCTTCCATCTCAAGCTCTATTAAGCGGTTAAGCTCTACTGCATATTCCATAGGAAGCTCTTTTACAAAGGGTTCCATAAAACCGTTAACTATCATAAGTTTTGCCTGCTCTTCAGAAAGCCCGCGACTCATTAAATAAAACAATTTCTCATCTTCTATTTTACTTACTGTAGCTTCATGCTCAACCTGAACACATTTTTCACTTATTTCCATAGTAGGATAAGTATCTGATCTGGATATCTCATCTAACATCAGTGCATCACACTTAACTGTGGATTTAACATTTTTTGCACCTTTGTGAACTTTTAATAATCCCCTGTAACTTGCTCTGCCACCATTTCTGGATATAGATTTTGAAGTAATAACAGAAGTAGTATTTGACGCAATATGGATAATTTTCGCACCGGCATCCTGGTGCTGATCAGAACCACTGGCAAGTGCTACTGAAACCACTTCTCCATGCGCTCTTTCACCCACCAAATAAATCGACGGATATTTCATGGTAAGTTTTGATCCCATATTTCCATCTAACCATTCAACTACTGCACCTTCATGAGCAACAGCACGCTTGGTAACCAGGTTATAAACATTTTTAGACCAGTTTTGAATAGTGGTATATCTGATTTTTGCATTTTTCAGTGCAATAAGTTCGACAACAGCAGAATGAAGAGAATCTGAGCTGTAAGTAGGCGCTGTACAGCCTTCGATGTAATGTACTGAACTTCCTTCATCAGCAATAATTAAAGTTCTTTCAAACTGACCCATATTTTCAGTATTAATTCTGAAGTATGCCTGAAGCGGAATTTCTACATTTGTGCCTGGCGGAATATAAATAAAAGATCCTCCTGACCAGACAGCACTGTTTAATGCTGCAAATTTATTGTCTTCAGGAGGAACAATTGTAGCAAAATATTTTTTTACAATATCAGGATATTCACGTAATCCTGAATCCATATCCAGGAAGATCACACCAAGCTTTTTCAAATCTTCTCTTAGCGAATGATAGACTACTTCTGATTCGTACTGAGCTGAGACACCAGCTAAAAATTTTCTTTCTGCTTCAGGGATACCCAGCCTGTCAAATGTATTTTTAATTTCCTTTGGAACATCTTCCCAGCTTTTCTCCTGCTTTTCGCTGGATTTTACGTAGTAAAAAATATTTTCAAAATCTATTTCATTCAAAAGTTCAGTATCGCCCCATTTTGGCATTGGCTTTTTGTAAAAAATTTCAAGAGCCTTTAAACGAAACTCTCTCATCCATAGCGGCTCATTTTTCATTTTTGATATGCTAAGAACAATCTCTTTAGTAAGTCCCCTGACAGACTTAAAAGCATAGTTTTCTTCTGAATCATGAAAGCCGTATTGATATTCATTGTTTAATTCTAATGCCATTTTTTCATCCTAAGCCTTAGCAGCTTCTTTTTCTGCTAACCAGTCATAGCCTTTTTTTTCCAGTTCCACAGCCAGCTCCGGGCCTCCGGATTCAACAATATTTCCATCTATAAAAACATGCACTTTATCAGGTCTTAAATAATCAAGGATTCTTTGATAATGCGTAATTAATAAAACACCGAGTTGAGGATTTTTTTCTTTATACTTATTAATACTTTGAGCAACTAATTTTAAAGAGTCAATGTCCAGCCCGGAATCAGGCTCGTCTAAAACAGCTAATTTTGGTTCAAGCATTGCCATCTGAAGAATTTCCATTCTCTTTTTTTCTCCGCCGGAAAATCCATCATTTATATAGCGAGTGGCAAATGCATGCTCTATTTCCAAATCATCCATTTTTTCATATAAAAGTTTTCTAAAGTCTCTTGGTGAAGCAGTGTCACCTTTCAGAGCTTTATGTGCCTGTCTTAAAAAGCTTGCAACAGTAACACCGGGAATACTGAGCGGATACTGAAAACCTAAAAACAAACCAAGTTTTGCCCGTTCATTTGGTTTTAAATCATTTATAACAGTTCCATTAAAGTTAATTTCCCCGCTAGAAATTTTATAAGCAGGATGCCCCATCAAAGTATTTGAAAATGTACTTTTTCCTGAACCATTTCTTCCCATAACTGCATGAATTTCACCGGTATTAATTTGCAAATCAAGTCCATGCAAAATTTTCTTTCCATCAATTTCTGCCTGCAGATTTTTAATTTTCAATAACTCGGGCATTTATTTTTCTCTCCTTAACTTCATGCTTCCTTGTCTTATTATACTTGACAACTTTCTCAAGATTAATAAAGGATCAAGTAATTAATGTCAGTTCTTTTTTCAGATATTTAGTTAAAACGTTCTCTTTAGATAAAAGATCAGATAATGAAACTCGTTTTAACATACCAAACAACATCTGGGAAATTGATAACCATACAGACCTTATAGAACAGCAACTAATATGAATACATTTTAAATCATTACCTGTAAATTGCCGGCATGATTCAGTTTCAAACAATTCCCCGCTTAGCGCTCTCATTACTTCATCCAGATAAATTTTTTCAGGTGATTTTGATAACTTATAACCACCGCTTTTTCCGCGAACACTCTCCACCAGATTTGCCTGGCGCAAAATTGACAATAATTTTGCAGCATAGTCAGTAGTAATATGCTCAGCTTTTGCAATATCTTCAAGAGAAGCTAACTCATCTTTTGAAGTTAGGATTACAACCTGAAGCAAGCACCTTAACCCATATTCTTCCTGTGATGTAATTTTCATAATTTCGCCTTTTAGCTATATTATACCTAATCTTGACTTTTTATTCAACATTTAACCTTTTATAAAGCAATACGGGTATAATCAGCTCAAAATAAGCAAATAAATAACATGTGTCCAAATAATTACATTAACACTCCGGCAACTATTTAAATTAACAAAAGTCATATGTTTTATGAAATCTTTAATACGCAAAATATTTTTTTTCTTTTTATTCATAAGCTTTATATTTTGCTCTCAGGTGCTTGCATTTACCAAGATCGTAGACACAGTATTTGACGGTATGCCAGTTGATCCTGAAAAAATTTCCGAGACTCTGGATACAATTAAAAAAAATAAATTAAAAAATAAAACTATTACAAACCCTTTAAAGTTAAAGCCTGACAAGTTGTTTACAATTTATGCTATGCAGGCAGATCCGCTAAACATAAAAATTGAAATAGATACATCAGGGAATGCTGTAAGAAGCAAAAAAGACATCCAGTTACCTGTATCAAATGAAGAGTTTCTGGATAAAGTAACTGAAGCAATAATGATCTGGGAAGAGGTGGATATAGCAAAAATAAAATTTGCTCCGGTAAAGTTTGCCTCCGGACAGGCAGATCCTGAAGATGGAAAAAATGTTATAACTTTCCGCGCAATAGAAGATAAAGATGCCGGGGGTTCAGTGGTAACTATCATTAACTTTGCCAAGACAGACACTGTCATATTTATGAATAAAACAATAATGGTAAAACCAGGCACAATTCTAGATGCTGATATAATTATTGATCCTGCAAACAACCCCTGTGTCGCTCTTACTACTACAGAAGGACCATTAAAAGCTGGCGGTGATGATAGTTCCCCTACGATTGAAGGAGGGATAAATCCGGATATCCCGGCAGAGGATCTTGATGCTTGTGCAGGGAAAATAATAGGTGGTGACTTAACCGGCTTACTCGTAGAAGGGCTTGGAGATGTTCTTGGACTTACAGGTTCTGCAATTACAAGCTCTGCCACAAGCCCTGTTTCAAAAATAATGGCAAGATATGCTCTGACAAATGATGACAAAATCGGACTTGCAAATATTTATCCTAATCCAGAAAAAGTAAAAGCTCTGGGGACTTTACAAGGAAAAGTAATTCTAAATAAAAAACCTGTAAGAGGCGCTCATATTGTAATTGAAGATGTAATGACTGGAGAACCGGTTGCTAGTGCAGTATCTGATATTGTTGGTAAATTTAAAATCACTGCCATTCCTGGCGGAACCTATAACGTTTATGCAGAACCATTGGATGGTCCTATAAGGAAAAAAGGCATACCATTGAATTTCTTTGGTTTTACAGCAGTCTTAAATTTCACTACCGGTCTTTACCCTGAACCTGTGGTTATATCAGGAGGTAAAACCACAAAAATTACAGTGGAAGTTCATGAATTGTCTGCTTCCGCTTTTAACATAAATTATCAGACAAATGTCTTAAAAGAAGCTGATGTAAATGAAACTGGCGGCTCAGCACTTTTACCTATAAAAATATCACCTGGTCAAACTTTAACAAATTTACAATTTTGGGGAGATAACATAAGTACTGCATTTGGAACCCTTTCAGTAAGCGGACCCGGGATAACAGTTAGCAATGTTATGAATACAAGCATTATGATATCACCTAATGTTGTTTGTGAGGATTGCGAAGATACTCCGGAGAGCATGTGTAACAGAAGTTCATTGTGCCCACCTGCGCAGGAGTTAACAGATGAACCTGATCAGGTCAATGGCATAACTGCTGATATTACATGTGCTTCTGACGTTACTCCCGGCCCAAGAAATATAATCTTTACCGGAGATCAGTTAGATCCTGCCAGTCCAAGCTTTGGGCTTCGCGATCAAATTACCGGTGGCTTATTTGTAACTGAGTAAGTAACAGTACTCTAATGTCAAATTTTTCAACTTAACTCTGGCATTCGTTTTCCAATAAAAGACATAAGATTATCGTATTGCATAAATGGGTTTGTTTTTTTTTGATTTTTTAATTCATCATATTTTTTATCTGCATAATTATGTCCGGGGAAAATAAGTGTATCGTCCGGCATTTTCATAAGTTTGTTATAAAGGGTATCAAACATTTGCTCTGCATTACCTCCTGGCAAATCACACCTGCCGCAACCATTAATAAACAAAGTATCCCCGGAAATAAGATGATCATGAACTAAGAAACATTGAGAACCAGGAGTATGTCCGGGAGTATGAATAAATTGAATTTCAATATTCCCAAGTTTCAATTTGTCACCGGACTTTATCTTTTTAACATTTTCTTTTCCCCAGTTAAATTTAAAAAAGTCTGCTTCTTTTTCATTTATATAGACCGGAATATCTGCACTTTTTAAAAGGTCTTCAACACCATTTGTATGGTCAAAATGCCCATGCGTAACCAGAGCTGCTTTAATAGACAGATTATTTTTCTTTGCCTCATCCTGTAAGAACTTAACATCCCATGCAGGATCTATAACTGCTACTTCACCAGTATTTTTATCACCAATGAAATAAATAAAATTTTCCATTGGTCCAACTTGCATTTGATTTAGTAATAAATTCGTCATTGTTTTTATATTCATAAAAAATGGGCGATCCGTGACTTGAACACGGGACCCCACGCTTATCAAGCGTGTGCTCTAACCAACTGAGCTAATCGCCCGGAATCAGAAATTAGAGAATCAGAGTTCAAAAAACACCTTAATTATAACTTGCAAAGTTCTTGCAAAAAAGTTTTAGACTCAAAACGCTTGACATATTGAGCTTAATTTGTTTTAATACTTAGCAATATCATAAAAATATGTCTTTAAGCAAAATTGGAATTGTAGATAATCCCTTAGCATTTAGAGAAGCAAGAAATTGTTTTTTACATGGTGTAACAGCATTAAGAAAAGCTGTCGGAAAGACTGATTTAGAAGATGATGCAACCCTTACTATTTTAAGAGCTTCCAGAAAAGACCTCGAAGATATAACTCCTGATGATGAAAAAGAAGCAAGATTCTACTCAAGAACCATAAATCGTCTTGTAGAACCATGGAGGACACTTTTAACCTATAGGCACAGAGATGAACTAAACTCAGAACTCAGCAGATTTAGTGAGGGAAGCTACTCAGAGCCACAATATGAGCCAGAATGTGAAAATAAGATTGATTATCTGATTTGGCTTTTACAAAATCAGGTTGATGAAGAAATAAAAAAAACAAAAGAGCGGACAGATTTAAATCTGGCAACCAAAAAGAAGAAAGAAGATCCGACAGAAACACCTCTTGAAATTAATTTTAATAATTGTGAGGCATTTAAAAACCTGGCTCAAAAACGTGAAAGTTCTGAGCTTCATAGACTTGAATCAAATGCTCAACGCCTTTCAATTTTAACGATTTTTTCCAATGCTGATATTGGTTATATTTTTTCAGTCTTATCATCTAATGCTATGGGAGCAAAACACAAAAACGAAACAGTTAGGCTGGGTACCTTAAATATTGTTGGAGGTTTCCTGATTTCTGCTTTAAGAAGATTAAATACTGATTTGGATGAACTTTCTTCCTCTGCATTTCTTGCTACAAAAGATAAAAAAGAAGAAATAAAAAAAGGATTAATTCAGGATACTATTGAAATACTTGACTCTACAAATGCAATTTTAACAATTCCTAATTTCAGCACTAATGATCCAAATATAGCTGTTAGAAAAAAAGCTATATCTCTAAAAGCTGACGTTTCTAATGCTTCCGGGATTCTACGAAAATTTGTCGCTTGATAATTTTTACTCGTCTGATAATTTTCTTTCAAATAACTTACAAAAACAACAGATATTCCCTGCAAAATATGCTTGACATATGGCTTCTAAGATGGTTGAATAATATCCAAGTAGTGCATCCCTACATTTCATAAACTCAAGCACATGTTCACGTACATAAGGAGAACAGATGGTTACCACACCTGCAATTACCAATACACCTCGTACTGTAACGCCACAAGCCCCTTTTATAGAAAATGAAAAAGCATTCTCACTAGCAAAAGATACTCTAAAAAAACTTTTTTTATGCCACCATGCAATTAATGAACAAGGCGCTCCAATTGTATCCGGGGATTTAAATTTCGATCGAAGGATTGAGAGAAAAAATGATGTTGGTCAGTATTTTGCACATTTATATGCTACAAACAAGTTTTTGAAAGATAAATTGAATGGAGATACTGTTAAAAATGTAAACGACATACTTAAGACATTATCTGCTTATTCACCATTATTTCTAATGAAACAACCTTTTACATACATTTATTCACTTGGAGAAGTTAAAAATTCCACTGTTTTAACACTTATTTTTGAGGAACCACTGGCAGCACTTTCTTTAATAACTGCCAGCGGATGCGGATTTAACAGTGGGGATGAAGATGTAAGAAACGGAGCATTAAATTTTTTAATTGTAATGGGTAAATCTGCGGCATATTCTATTTCAACCTCAAGTAATATTAATCAAAATACGATAGAAAACCTTTCAACACTTTTTGCAGTAAGGAAGGTATTGCATCAAATGAAGGATAAAAATATAGGTAATAAAATATTTGAAGTAATAAGTAAAATAGACAATGAATTTGAAGCTCTTGAAGAACAGCAGCTAGAATATGTTACAAAGTTATCTCACGAAAAGCAAGTTAAAAAAAAACCTGACGAACTTATCTTTTTTTAGCTGTTCTTTTTCCGGAAACTTTCTTACTTTTCACAGTAGTTCTGCTGTTTCTGCTTCGCTTGTGATTCTTTGGCATTCCTATCTTCTCCTGGATTAATTTAATGGGGGTTAGAAGCACATTTTCAGCAGCTCTTAAAAACGGCCCGGTATTTTTTCTAAGCTCCTTATAAATTTTCAATTTTTCTATTTCGGATTTTTTTTGAAGTTCAAGCACAAGTTTTTTTGTTTCTTCTGCTTTTAACTCACCCTGAGCTTCCAGGGTGTCCAGTAATTTATGAACTTCTTTTTGAATATCATTGTATAAAGTGGTTGCAGCTTTTTTAATCGTATCTTTTGATATGGCTGCTCCGACTCCGGTTAAAATGGCCTTTTGAATTAACTGAATCTTCCCTTTGCTTTTAATAAAACCATTGCTTGTCATCTTTTTTCCCTCTCTTGTTTTTTTACTAATCTCCATAGATTATTTAATTTACTATATGATAATTCTTTTATGCCCTTTTTTGAACTTTTAATCTTATTTTTAACCCTTGCATACCTTGAAATAAACTTTTTTATTGCCATATTTAATGAATCTTCGGGATCTAGCTTATACCACCTGGCAATATTTACAATTGTAAATAAAATATCCCCGATTTCATCAGCTTGTTTTATTTTTGATTTTTTTTGACTGGCAGCTTTAAACTCTGTAATTTCACTGTTTAATGTTTTCCATATATCAGCTTCTTTTTTCCATTCAAATCCTTCTTTTGCTGCTTTTTTTGATACTTTTAGTGCTTTTAAAAGTGCAGGCAGTGCCAGCGGAATACCATCAAATATATCTTTTCTATGTGGCTTTTCATTTCTTTTAATTATTTCCCAGTTAACCATTACTTCTTCGGAATTTTTTACAAGAGTATCTGAAAAAACATGAGGGTGCCTCGTAATCATTTTTTTATTTATATAATTAGCTACTTCATTAAAGGAAAATTCCTTATTTTCACGTGCTATCTGAGCATGTAAAACTATCTGTAATAAAACATCTCCCAGCTCTTCCATTAATGCTTTTGGATCATTGCTGTCAATAGCATCCAGGGCTTCATAGGCCTCCTCTATTAAATATCTTTTTAGTGTTTTATGAGTCTGCTCTTTGTCCCAGGGACAACCCTTTGGGGACCGTAATTTTGCTATGGTTTTAACTAATTGCTCTATTGGTTTCATCAGGGTTAGCTTCTATAATTAACATTAAACCATATAAACCCTCAAATTCTAAGTATTATTTTTAAACTAGCCATAACCAAACAGACTTATTCTGTTTCATAGCGCAAAATAAGTATGCGCTTTCTCTGATAGATTTCTTTTATTAATATCAAGGAAATTATTGATGAACACAAAAAAACATATTCCCTTTATTAAAGTAGCTTCAATATTGATTTTAAATTTGTTTTTTATTTTTATTTTTTGCCTGCCAAATTTGTCATCTGACTCAAACAAAGATAAACATAATATTATTCAGCGTGTTGAAACCCAGCCGTCTGATGTCCCTGTATTCCATGCACCCGTATGTTTGCTGGTAGGATTAAACAGTACTGAACTTGCTTACAGGGAAATTTCCTCTTTAGCCGGGTTTGAATTATTCAGTGTTCCGTATAGAACAGATATTAAAACTTTAATTGAACAAATAAACCCGACACAGGTAATAATAAAACACCCAAGTGGCTTTGTGGGTTTATATGCTACTGACGGACAGTTAATCAGAGGAGTACAAATAATAAGAAATAATGAAGAGTTTGCTAATGGTCAGGGCACTCCATCAAGTATTATTCAGCCAACAGAAGGAAATCCTATGTATGAAACTGTATTTTATCCCGGTTCTGTTACCGGTGCAGTTCCGCATGGAGGTTTAGGTTATGTTACTCCGCCTAAAGGCAGAGGTGTTGCCAGGCATTTTTTAAAACTTGCTTCATTACTCGGTTTAACACCATTTCAGTACCCGGGATATTTTATGGCATATAATACCTATGACAAAGAAAAGCTATTCCCTGCATTATTTTTACCTCAGGTTCCCGTTGCAATTGGTGCAGCAGCAACATATGCTGATGCAAGACTTGATAGTGGCGAATATGAAACAGCCAGAACTCAGCCAAGAGATTATATGTTCCAGCCAATTATAGAAGGTTATTAAGTTGTTCTTTAGTCATCATGTAAACATTATTACAAAAATGACATCGTCCTTCTGCATATCCAACCTTTTTTATAATTTTTTGAATTTCATCTTTACCAAGAGATGCTACAGCACTTTCAAATCTCTCCTGGCTACACCCGCAATAAAAACACAGTCCTTCAAATTCCGAAACAATTTCAATCTCAAAATTGGCCAGTGTTTTTCTAATAATTTGTTCGAGTGTAAGCCCTGCTCTAAGCAGTATTGAAAATGGATCAATCTTTGAAATAGCTTCTTCAAGGATGTTTATATCAGCATTTTTTACACCTGGCATTGTTTGAATTAAAATACCACCAGCTTGCAGAACCTTACCGGAATTTGGTTCAAGATACACACCGCACGAAATATAGGAGGGTATTTGTTCTGAAATTGCCAGGTAATGCACTATGTCTTTTGCAATTTCTCCTGACACTAATTCTGAAGAACTTTGATGCGGCATTCCTTTTTCAGTATCGTAACTTACATGTACGTATCCTGTTTGTCCTACTGCTTTATCAATGTCTACATAACCTTTGCTGTCGAAACATTCAACTTGTGGGTGATCCACATAGCCTCTTACCGTTCCTTCATTACTTGCATCTACAATTACTCCTCCAAGCGGGCCATTACCTTTTATTTTTACAGTAAGGTGTCCTTTTGTTTTTTTTAGTGTATAGCATAATAATATACCGCAGGCAAAAGTTCTTCCCAGCGCCACAGTGGCTGTATGGGATAAATTATGTCTTTGCCTTGCTTCTTCAGATAAATTATTACTTGAAACTGCTATTGCTCTGAATGAGTTGTTTCTTGAAATTGCTTTTACTAAATAATCACTCTCTGGCATAAGAATAAAGAATATGTTAAATTTACCAGGTAAGTCACCTTGTCGTGAGCATTATAAAATAAAGCAATGATAAAACGCAATCACAACTTAAAGCATTTGTCCGATTTACTCGGCAAATGCGATCAAGTGAGAAGAAGCTGCAGACGGAAGCTCACGCTTGTCGTGAGCATTATAATAAAGCAATGATAAAACGCAATCACAACTTAAAGCATTTGTCCGATTTACTCGGCAAATGCGATCAATCGAGAGGGAGCTGCAGACGGAAGCTCACGCTTGTCGTGAGCACTATAAAATAAAGCAATGATAAAACGCAATCACAACTTAAAGCATTTGTCCGATTTACTCGGCAAATGCGATCGAGTGAGAAGAAGCTGCAGACGGAAGCTCACGCTTGTCGTGAGCACTATAAAAGAACGCGGAAGTAGTTCAGTGGTAGAATGTCTCCTTGCCAAGGAGAAGGTCGCGGGTTCGAGCCCCGTCTTCCGCTTATTTGTAACGCCTCGGAACTGCTACGCAGATTCCTCGGCTATTATCGGCGTCACTTCTCACGCTCGGATTTTCGGATGAAAATCCTCGCTTAACAGAATCATAAGCAGTTCGTTTTTTAAACGTCCATAAATTAATTCACATTTTTTCTTTTTTAATTGAAGAACATTTACAACGATAGCTGCTAATAGTAGAAAGTCAATAAATCTCGACTTACGATAATGCTATTTTAATACCACTTTCTCGAATAATTTATATTATTCCTTCCAATCCCAAACCCAGTCAGAAGAAATTGAGTACTTAACTTAACTAGCTTGTTGCTTTTTTAAATCAGCGAAAAATGTTTTTAGATCTTTTGCTGGTTTTATCTTTTTTATTTGTTCTTCACACTCTTTTGCTTTTTTTTGAATATAAGCAATATATTCAGTATTAGACATATTTTTTGTTTCTTCATACATCCTGTGACGAATGTCATGAATTTCTTTCATTGGTTTAGGTTCACTCATTGTTTTACTCCTTTTTACCCAAAAAATGTTCTGGTGAAACTA
Organism: Candidatus Melainabacteria bacterium RIFCSPLOWO2_02_FULL_35_15; assembly: GCA_001784585.1. Classification (GTDB taxonomy): domain Bacteria; phylum Cyanobacteriota; class Vampirovibrionia; order 2-02-FULL-35-15; family 2-02-FULL-35-15; genus 2-02-FULL-35-15. The sequence goes on from MFRN01000013.1 coordinate 41,617, forward strand.
TATCAATTAATCCAAATCCCTCTCTATGATTAATATGGTGAACTCCCATTATCACTTTAGCTTTAACCATATGCTTAAAATTCCAAGATACAAGCAGATTGCATCTTTTAACAGTAGCTATTGCAATATGTTGTGCATCATTTACTTCATTTTTTGGAATCAACCCTTCGCTAATATAAATATTTGCAAGTTCTTTAGTGTCAGCATCAACAGTAATCATTTCATAACCATAAATATTTAAAAGCTCTTGTAATTTACTCCTTCTTGGTTCATATGCATTTAATATTTCTGAAAGAACTATATCAGAAATAAAAATAGAATATTCATTACTTCTGATTAATTGTAAGAACTCGTTGGTTATTAAACAATCAGCCCTCTCAACTTCTAATGCAAAGTTCCATACAGATGTATCTATATAAAGTTTAATTAGTTTTTCCATATACAATTAGTATTTTATCAGCAAACAAAAAAACTTATCTCAGGAAGCATATTTTCACAAACATGACCATGATTGGAGATGCAGGGGTGGTGATTGAAAAATTATGTTACAGATAGTTGAAATAGAAAGGCAAGTTAGAAGGTTAAAGCTGGTGGTGTTAAGGAATCTAAAATGTATTTCTAGCAAGTTTTAATTTGATTTTATTTTTTCTATTGACAAAGTGTACCCCCCCCCTTAAAATCAAAGCCTGTATAAAAAATAAATGTTTTAGGAGATATTTAACATGCCAGTGATTCAAGCTTCCCAAAGAGTTCATATAAATTATCCTACTGATTGGCCAACCTATCTTAAAGAAGCATTAGAAGATAGAAAAAATTTAAGATTGCCTGAAAGAGCAGAAGGAAATGCTTTTACTCCTGAAGAATTAAGAGGACTAGTTTGTGATACTTCTGGAACTTTGCTTGATTACAGTGACAACCTAATTCCTGGGGTTAAAGAACTACTTGAAGCTTTAAAAAAACAAGGCGGGTTCTCAAAAATTGAAGTTACTAGTGGTGGAAGTGATTGTTTATCAATTATTCATGCGGCTTTGCGTGATACACACTTGGTAGATAATTTTGCTTATGCAGGGACTCCAAAGAGAGGATATGCTGCAACTACAGGCTCTACTTTTGTTTTAGAAGATAGAGGTAACGATACAACTACTCCATTTTTACTAAGTGCAATTACACCGCATAGGCAAGTCTGGAATATGGGGATTGCTAGACACCCAAACAGCTATGATAATGAACTTATAGATGAAATTATTAAAGCTTATTCTGCTGTAAGAACTGAGTTAGAAAAACTGTAATCAAGAATAGTTTTTAATGTTCAAAAACCTTGTACAATATTGTGCATGGAAATGAAGTATTTTACTCCTTCAAATCCCCGCCAAAGGCGAGGCTCGCCCAGCAAAGCTGGGCGGCAAAACCCAGTCAGCACTTACTGAACAAATATCACAGAGGGCTTTGAATTTTAATACTGGAATCTCTGTATTACCCTGCTCTAGCTTATAAAGATTTACCCTGTGCAAAATATTGTTTCACTATGTCACTTATAAACAGGTTTTCAAAAAAAGCTCCAGCCAGTGGTCTTTTTTTTACTTTAGTTTCTCTGTTTAGAGCATATACAAAATAAATAAAATCAGATATGATAAACGGTGAACATCTAAAGTAAATGTTTTTAAATAATATAAAAAATGGAAACCACTACACAAGCACAAAAAATAACTTTTAAAGACGGTAAAATATCCGTTCCGAATAAAGTCCTAATTCCATTTATAGAAGGTGATGGTACAGGATCCGATATATGGAGAGCTACCAAGAAAGTTTTAGAAGCAGCCATAAAAATAGCATTTAACGGTGAAAGAGAAATTTTATGGACAGAAGTTTTAGCTGGTCAAAAAGCCTTTGATTCTACAAAAGACTGGCTGCCGAAAGATACCATTGAAAAAATAAAAGATTTAAAAGT
>MFRN01000013.1:43578-166474 GCA_001784585.1 Candidatus Melainabacteria bacterium RIFCSPLOWO2_02_FULL_35_15
CGCTTACTACTCCAACCGGCGGTGGAATCAGAAGTCTGAATGTTGCCCTAAGACAGATTTTTGATCTCTATGCATGTGTCAGACCGGTAAGATATTTTGAAGGTGTTTCAAGTCCTGTCAAAAAACCAGAACTTGTAGACCTGATTATTTTCAGGGAAAATATTGAGGATGTTTATAGCGGGATAGAATTTAAAAAAGACACGAAAGAAGTTAAATTATTGATAGATTTTTTAAAATCAGCGGGATACACTGTAAGAGCTGATTCGGGCATAGGTATAAAACCAATTTCAGAATTTTGCAGCAAAAGACTGGTTAGAAAAGCTATTCAGTATGCTATTCAGAACAAAAAGCCGTCAGTAACACTGGTTCATAAAGGAAATATTCAGAAGTTTACAGAAGGTGCTTTTTGTGAATGGGGGTATGAGGCTGCAAATGATGAATTTAGCGATGAGACTGTTTCAGAAAAAGAGCTTTATGAAAAGTATAATGGTACTGCACCTCCTGGAAAAATAATTATAAAAGATAGAATCGCTGACAGTATGTTCCAGCAGCTATTGATCAGACCTAATGAGTACTCAGTCATAGCTACTACAAATTTAAACGGGGATTACCTCTCAGATGCATGTGCTGCACAGGTTGGCGGACTCGGTATTGCTCCAGGTGCAAATATCGGGGATGAAGTAGCTGTCTTTGAAGCTACACATGGTACTGCACCAAAATATGCAAATCAGGACAAAGTAAATCCTGGTTCTATGATTTTATCTGGTGTAATGATGCTTGAACACATGGGCTGGAATAGAGCAGGTGAATTGATAGTTAATGCTTTTGCAAAAACTATTAAACAAAAAAAAGTTACTTATGATCTGGAGCGCCAGATGTCCGGCGCTACACTCTTAAAAACTAGTCAGTTTGCTCTCGCAATAATTGAAAATATGAAGTAGAGGCAAGGTTATCTTGTCTCTAAGCTGTAGCTATTTGAACAGGAAATGCTAAGTTGTGGGTTCTTTCTTCCGCTTCTTTATTGGCTTTTGTCCTTTGGACGATTTCATCTTCATACATATAACTATAGCCTATTAAGGTCATAAATTGGAAAAGTAGATGCCTGAGAATACTTGGATTTGTAGGTCTTGTACTTGTTCCGAGGATTCCACTTGTTAATTCATCTTCAGTTCTTCTAACACCAGCCTGTGCCCAAGAGTTCATCTCCCAGGGATTACTGAAACCAGGTCCTGGATTAGGTCTTACATTGATTCCTTGGCTTATTTCTGTAAACATAACTTCCCTCCCTGCCTTTACTATTTCTCCCAACATTTATAATGCTAAAACGCAAAGGTTAGGGTTTTCTTAAGATACAAGTAATAACGTAGAGATGTGTCAGTGGCGTGTTTCTATCGGGTTTTATAAGAAATTATCTGTTTGGTGTAATTAATGGTTTTGGACAGCTTGTTTGTGTGTTGAAGGATTGGACTGCTGACTACACTGAGTATAAAGATTGCACTAACAGAAATTAAAATAGCACTGCTTAATTCCATAGATGGTCCAAGAGATTCTTTGTTTGAATCCATATTTAAAACAGCCTGTGAAGGTTTATCTACTACCATAAGTTTGACTATGTATGAGTAATAAAAAACAGACAAAATTGTAGTAATTAAAGCAATGGTTCCTAGAAATATTCCTACATGACCTGCATCAAATGCGGACTTAAATAAAATAAACTTTGCAATAAATCCTGCAGGCGGAATAGGTAACCCTGCTAAATTAAACAAACAAACACAAAATGCAAATGCTAAAAGCGGTCTTTTTTTAGCCAGTCCGCTATAGTCAGAAATGGCATCAGAATTAGCTTCGTTTCCAAATGCAATTATACACAGGAAAGCACCCAGATTCATGATGGAATAAACAATAAGGTAAAAAATACTTGCTGCAACAGATTCATGAGTGTTAAGCGCAATGCCAATTAAAATATATCCTGCCTGTGCAATAGACGAATATGCCATAAGTCTTTTTACGGAGGCTTTGTTAATTACCTCTCCAAGTGCTACAAAATTGCCAATTAACATTGACAGCAATGAAAGAATAATTATAAGTGGCTGCCAGGCTATAAAAGAAAAACCAAATACTATTAACAGTAATCTAAGGGTAATTGCAAAGCCGCCTGCTTTTGAAGCGACAGATAAAAAAGCAGTAACCGGAGTAGGTGCACCTTCATAGACATCCGGTGACCACATATGAAAAGGAGCACTTGCTAACTTAAAAGCAAGTCCTCCAACAATTAAAATTAATGCAATTACAATAATATTCTGATTTAAACTTCCCAAATCATTTAGCTGGATTAATTTGTACCTTATATCATCAAGCTGGGTTGAACCTGATAAGCCATATATAATAGACAACCCAAATAAAAATATTGCAGAAGCAGCTGCACTGTTAAGTAAATATTTAAGAGAAGCTTCATTACTGCGTAAATCATATTTTGAATAACCAGCCAGCATTACTGAGCCTAAGCTTAATATTTCAAGTGCTACAAACAGTGTGATTAAATCATTTGCACTTACTAAAAACATGATTCCAATTATGGATGAAATCATTAAAATCATAAACTCACCTTTGTGTGTAAATCCTTTTGTATATTTATTTGCACCAAGTATAATTAAAATTGCAACAATTAAAGTAAGAAGTCTGAAGATATAGCTTAAGTTATCTGATATAAACATACCGTTTAAAATTTCAACAGGTTTACTTACAGGATTTTTAAAAAGGTATAAGCATCCTGTAAGCATTAAAATTGTAGTTGTAAGCCAGATAAAATCTTTAAACTTTGTAGTGCTGAGCAAAATAGCTATTAAAAGTGCAATCAGAAGAAGTATCTCCGGATAAATGATTGAAACAATATCTTTTATTACCATCATAATAATATCCAAGATTATAAAACTTTTTTGAATTATTGTTTATTAATATACCTCTTGGGCACCACCAGCTTAGATCCTTAAAATTTACAGGCCCTAAGTTATAATTGATGTATCCTAATAAATGAAATCGGGAATAATGCAAATATATGTTTAAACGAAGTTTTTATATTTTAAATATTGTTATTTTATTTTTCCTTATGACTTTAGGTTCTGGAGCCAAAGATAAATCATCAGAGTTCTTGCCTAAAACAAAAGATGTAACAGACAGCTCAAAAGGTTCAGATGAAAAAGACAGTTCAGACAGCAGCCAGGAGGAGGAAGTTGACAATCCTGAAGATAGTTTTAAATTAATTGCAATATATCTGGTGGGAAACAGGCCACGTGCCTTAATAAAAAATCTTGACAAGCCGGAGGATCCGGCAAAAGAATTTCAAATTGGTGACTATGTAGATGAATCAGGAAATTTTGCAGTTTCAAAAATTTTGCTAAATCCTACTGCAAGAGTGGAGTTGACTGATCCAAATGGTTTAAGCTACATAATAAAACCCAGGAATACTGAAGATACAAATGCTGCACAGCTTTCCAAAACTTCAAAATCCCCGACCTATTCTTCCGGTAGTAATAAAATTAAGATAAAAAGAGCTACAACTCCGTCTGCAAAGCCTGCTGGTGATTCATCTTCATCTGGTACCCCGGGAGAAACCACTTCCCTTGAATCAGCTATAAAAAATGACACTGCATCACAAACACCTACAGCACCACCTCCGTCTACTCCTCCACCTGTCGAGCAACCTCAAAATACGCAAAATCCTCCTCAGCAGGAACCTGCTTCTTCACAAGCCATACAAACCATACCTGGCAGCACATCTCAAACTCAACCAGCTGTTGCCACGCCTCCTTCAGCTGCTTCTATGACTGGTAGTGGAGGTTCTGATTCTATCGATTCAAGACCAAAAAATCCTTTTGGAGAGTAATTTTTAATTGAACGCTTCAATTTCATCAATTGTTTTTGGAGTACCGGCGGTAAGAATTTTATTTCCGGTTTTTGTTACCAGCACATCATCTTCAATTCTTATTCCTATTCCACGGAATCTTTTTGGTATATCCGGCAAATCCGGGATATAAATTCCCGGCTCAACAGTCATAACCATACCGGGAAGTAATTTTATTGATTTTCCGGCTTCATCTGTATATGGTCCTGCATCATGCACATCTAATCCGAGCCAGTGACTAAGTTTATGCATAAAAAAATTTTTATATTCACCTTTTTTAATTATTTTTTCCACAGAGCCTTTTAAAAGCCCCAGATCTTTTAATCCTTTTACTAAAATGTAAACTGCCCTATTGTAAGAATCGATAAATTTTTTGCCTGGTTTTATTTGTTTTATAGCTTTGAGCTGAGCTTCCAGAACGATTTCATAAATTGCTTTTTGCTCCGGGTTAAATTTTTTATTTGCAGGAAATGTTCTCGTTAAATCAGAAGCATAGTAATTATATTCACAGCCGGCATCAATTAAAATTAAATCGTTTTTCTGAATTATCCTGTTATTTCTGGTGTAGTGTAATATAGTTGAGTTTTTGCCTGAGCCTACAATTGACGGATAAGCCACGCCGCCCGCACCAAGAGTTCTGAACCTGTACTCAATTATTGCTTCTATTTCATACTCATACATCTTTGGCTTTGAACATGCCATTGCCATAATATGTGCATCTTTTGCTATTCTTGCAGCAAATTTTAAGCACTCAATTTCATAAGCATCTTTAATAAGCCTCATTCTGTGAATTAAGTCTCTTGGATCTGAAATAAATTTGGGTGATTTTATGCCTGTACGGTTATTTTTTTTAAGTTCATTAATGATATCTGTAATTTTTAATTCTAAGTCTTTATTTTGTCCTATGGGAAAATAAACATGTTCAGCGTCCAGTAAAAAGGATTTTAACTTGCTTTTAAATTCAGAAAATGAATATGATTCATGAGCTTTAAAAATTTGTTTTGCACCCTCTTTGCCAGCTCTTTTCCCTGTCCAGGTTTCTTTTTCTCTGTCCTTTGGTTCTACAAATAAAATGTAAGTAAAACTTCTTTTTTCTTTTTTTAAAACACAGACAGAATTTGGTTCTTCAAAACCTGTCAGATAATAAAAATCGCTGTCAGGTCTAAATCTGTACTCTACATCGTTTGATCGTATTGAAATTGATTTATTTGGAAGAATAACAGTTGAATTTTCAGGCAGATTTCCTATCAGTGCCTTTCTGCGTTTTTCAAAGATTAAACTATTAAAATTATTTTTCATAGTTTCTCTCATGATGGATTTAATGTTAGAGGCGTTCCACTAAAATGTTTCTATATTGTTGACAATATTTATGGATTAGATAATAATTTAAATATTAAGAATATATTAATAAGCTTTAACCAATTTATAGGTATAATAAATATCTGAAGTATATAAAAAATTACTGATTTTTCTAGGGTAAGCATTATAATTGGTAGTCTTTCTAAGTTAAATGTAGGAGCTTTAACAGTAAGTCTGTCCGGACGATTGAATAAAATGTTATTTTTAGTTTAAAACTGTAAATAATAAAAAGAGGAGATAAAAAAATCCTTATGGCAACTGCAAATCCAACAAGAGCCTCATTAGCACAATTATTAAAAACCGGAAAAACAAATTTAAATGATGCTTTAAGCCTGCTGGTTGACTCTGCAGGTACTTTGAATTTTGAATATTTAGATAAACAATTACTCTCTGCAATGCCATCCAATTGGCCTGCAGAGCAGGCTATTCCTTTGCTTTTCTGGAGTAATAAGCTTTATGTTGGTGTTCCTGATAACCATGAATCATCACTAAAAAATACACTGTCTGAGTTTTTAAACGGGTGTCAGATTGAGTTTAGAAATGTAAAAACTGAAAGCTGGGACAGGTGGTTTGCATTAATTGGTAAAACCTCCTCAAACATTTCCACACAAGCTCCTACACTATATTCTCAGAAACCACAGTCATCGCAGGGTATACAGCAAAAAACCTTGTCTGAGCAGGAAGAAAGAGCTTCAGCCAAGTCATCTGCTGCACCACAGACAAAACTTGGAGCCGAACTTGAGGCTACTATAGAAAAAGTTCCGATACGTAAAATCATGGCTACAGATGAAGGTGCAATTGCAAATGATGTCAGAGCACTTATGGCTGAGGCCTTAAATCAAAGAGCAAGCGACATTCACTTTGAGCCAACTACAAAAGGGTTAATTGTAAGGTTTCGTGTTGATGGAATCTTAAGAGATATTTGCAGATATTTTTCAACCGTACAGGACCTGAGAAAAGTTGTACTTGCACGGATAAAAATTATTGCTGATTTAAATATTGCAGAGCAAAGGCAGCCGCAGGATGGGCGTGTTACAGAAATTTTAGGCGGACAAAGAGTAGATCTCCGCGTGTCTACTCTCCCTACACTTCATGGGGAAAAATGTGTTATTAGAATGTTGCCGCATGAAAATAATTTTTCAAATCTGCTTGATCTGGGTATGCCAAAAGGCAGGCTTTCAGTTTATGAGGAATGGTTAAGTCGCAGCCAGGGAATGATTCTTATTACCGGGCCAACAGGTTCCGGGAAAACAAGTACTTTGTATACCAGCCTGGCAAAACTGGTTGATACTACAAAAAACGTTGTAACTGTTGAAGATCCTGTTGAATATCAGTTAGCCAGAGTAAGTCAGGTTCAGGTCAATTCAAAGGCAGGTTTAACATTTGCTTCAGGATTAAGAAGTATTCTTCGCCAGGATCCTGATATTGTAATGATTGGCGAAATCAGGGATTTAGAAACTGCTGAAATTGCTATTCAGGCAGCTCTTACAGGGCATTTGGTTTTAAGCACCTTACACACTAATGATGCAGCCAGTACTGTAATCAGATTAATGGATATGGGTGTGGAGCCATTTTTAATAGCAAGCGCTTTAATTGGAGTTGTAGCCCAGAGGCTGGTTAGAAAGGTTTGTACATGTCATAAAGAGTATAAACCTTCAGTTGAGGAACTTGAATTATTACATCTGACGTCATCAAAAGATGAGGTTTTTGCAAAAGCTCAGGGTTGTGAAAAATGTAATGGATTGGGTTATTCCGGAAGAGAAGGTGTGTTTGAAATAATGCCTGTCAATGAAAAAATTCAACAAATGATTCAGGAGAGGGCAACCTTAAATGACGTTAAGGCTGAATTGGTTCGTTTAGGTGTTCCTACTCTTGCTCATGCAGGTATACAGAAAGTAAGGAAAAGACGCACTACTCTGGAAGAGTTACTCAGGGTAATTCCAATTACATAATCTTTTGTAAAATAAAAAAACCATATCATGGCTGGTCTTAAAAATAGATCTGAAAATAAAGCTTTTCAGTCAGTAGAACATATTGAAAAGTATATAACTTCTATTTCAGTTTCTAATTTTAAAACAAATATTCCCCGGGTAAACCTCAGGAGGATAAAGTTAAATAAATTTCAAAATCTGTTTACAGACTTTGAATCAAAAAGTATTGCTCAGTTATATCTGGATAAAATATTTTTAGAATCGAATTTGCTGCCCGGAAAAACAGAGTCTGAGACTGCTTTCGAAGAAATAAATATAAATCCCCTAAGAAAGAAACAAGCTGAGGATGAAAAACCACCTTTAATTGAAGCAGAAGAAAATGCTGTAGCTAATGAACCTGTTCTTAAATTAAAAATTGCAGAAAATAAAAGAGATGTTACATTTAACTTAGAAGCTCAGATTGTCCGGGAAGATGAAAATGTATTGCTGTCTCCGGCATTTCCTTCTGCTCCCAAAACTCAAGATGATTTGGTCAGCTCTTCAGGAGAACAGGCTGCGTTCATTTGGCCGCCCAATTTAGAAAAAAAAATTATAAAAAAAACTAAGCCTAAAAAATTAAAGAAAAGACCTTATTTTTTATCAGGAGAGGGTAAACCTTTAAAACAACCTGAAGAAAAGCTTAAAGCAACAGAGCCCAGGGCAGGTGATATTGCAGCTTTTCCGTGGGCTTTAACCGGCAATGACGATCCCACTGCTGAAGAAATGTTTAAAGGCGGACTAGAGTTAGAACTTTTAGATGCTCCGGAAAAAACAGAAGTTAAAGAACCAGTCGAGCAGAAAACAGAAGTTCCTTTTTCCGGAGCTGTAGCTTATAAAGCGCTTTTCCCAAATGTGCCGTTTGAATCTTTACCTGAAAATATAATAAATGACACTTTAAAGAATATTGGCTGGTTTAGTAAGTTACTTGATAAGTTCAATAATTTAGAATTTGGTATAGTTGTCACAGGAAAGGATAAAAAAAAGGTTGGAAAAATGTTTGAGAAATTTGGCTATAAATTTACTCCAATAAGAATAATTATTTTAGGTGGTGCAGTTGCTACTATTGGTTATTCAATCTGGAATTATTTGTTGCCTATTATTAATAGCAGCTACAGTAGCCGGGAAAGTGGTACAGTTGTTGTCAAAAATTTATTTAAAGCAAAAAATATGCATACTTACAGTGGAGCTTTAACAGATAAAAAATCAGACAAATTAAAACCACGGGAACTTCTTGAAGAAAAAAGTTTTAGTCCAATTACTGAAGAAGAAAGGCAGACTTTAATTCAAATGGCGAGAGAGTCTCTTGAAAACAGGCTTGATCCATTTGGACAGGAGGCTGTGCTCCCTAAAGAAGTTATTCAGCAAAAAATGGAAGAACAGGCAGACACTGGTCCTAAAGAAATTCCTGTTAACAGGAAACAGCTTGAACTGGTTGGCGTAATTAGTGCAAACAATAAAAATCTGGCTCTTGTAAATATCTATAATGCAGATTACACAGTAACAGAAGATGATGATAAGCCTGTAAGAGACAGCAAGTTAAAAACTGCACTAAGCATGGCAGTACCAAACAGGCTTGAGGTTTCATTGTTAGATCCTGTAGACAAGTGGTATGTAAAGCAGATTATAAAAGGTAAGGCAAAAGGCGAAGATCCGGTTATTGTATTAGTCAAGGGTGATAAGAAGTTTAAGTTAAAAGTAGGGCAAAAGGTATTGCTTCCTGAAGAAAAAAAACCAGCAGAATCAGATACTCTATAATATCTTTAATATGGAAAATACAATAAGTGAAAAACTTATTCTTAGCGCCTTAGAAGAAGATAAGGGTAATACCGGTGATGTAACCTCAAATAATTTAATAGGAAAAGAACATAAATCAAAGTTTCAGTTAACTGTTAATGAATGTGCAGTTTTAGCAGGGTTTAAGATTTTTAAGAAAACATTTATGCTGGTTAATAAAGATGTCCTTATAGAAGCAAATTTTAAAGACGGTGACTCTGTTAAAAAAGGAGAAATTGTTTGTAGTATTTCCGGAAATACTTTAGGGATTTTGTTTGCTGAAAGAACTTCTTTAAATTATCTTAGCCATTTGTCAGGAATAGCTACTGCTACCAGGGAATTGGTTGAATCAGTTAAACACACAAAAACAATTATTCTGGATACCAGAAAAACCACTCCAAATCTAAGGCACTTTGAAAAAGAAGCAATAGTTGCCGGTGGTGCTACAAATCACAGATTTGATTTAAGTGAAATGATTTTAATAAAAGATAACCATATTGCAGTTGCCGGTGGTGTAAAAAATGCAATTCTTTCCGAAAGGAAATCCTGCAAAGATAAATATAAAATTGAAGTTGAAGTTAAAAATTTTAATGAATTAAAAGAAGCTGTTGAATGTAAGCCTGACATTATTATGTTCGATAACTGGAGTGTAAAGGATTTAAAATCAGGATTAAAATTAGTACCGGAGGGGATTTTAACAGAAGTTAGCGGGCAAATATCTAAAGAAAATATAAAAGATTATGCTGAGTGTGGTGTTAACTATATTTCAACAAGTCACATGGTTAAAAATTCAAAATGGGTTGATTTTTCGTTAAATGCGCTAAACTATTAGTCTTATGAGATTTAATGTAGCTGCTAAATATGATGTTATTGTAATTGGTTCTGGTATAAGTGGTTTAATCTGTGCACTTGAACTTGCAAAAAGAAATAAAACAGTTTGTGTTTTAACTAAAGAAGCCGTAACTGAAGGTTCCAGTTTATACGCTCAGGGTGGGATAGCTGTTCCGCTAAGTGAAGGTGATAGTGCAGAAAAACATCTTTTGGATACCATAAAAGCAGGCTCTGGCTTGACTGATATAAATGTAGCGAGAGAAATCGTTGCTCACTCGGTTTCCGGCTTAGAAAGTTTAATTTCTTATGGTATAAAATTTGATTCAAGTCTTCAGGATAAAATCCACCTGACAAAAGAAGCTGCTCATTCTGTCTCAAGAGTCTGCCATGTTGGCGGCGATGCATCAGGAAAGTATATTACAAAAGTGCTTGTAGACAGGGCTTGCAGAGAACCAAATATCTCAATTTCCCAGGGTACATTTGCTTTAGCTCTTTTAACAGATAAAAAAGAAAGTATAATCGGGGTTTTAATCGAAGATGTTACCAGAGAGCATTATGCACTCTTAGCTAACGATATTGTTATTGCCAGTGGTGGCGCTGGTCAGATATTCGAAAATACTACAAATCCAAAAGTGTGTACTGGTGATGGGATTGTAATGTCTTACCAGGCGGGGGCCGCCTTGCAGGATCTTGAAATGATTCAGTTCCATCCCACAGTTTTATTCGATAACGGAGATCCGTTTTTAATTACTGAAGCAGTAAGAGGCGAGGGCGGGCGATTAAAAAATATAAAAGGAGAGTACTTTGCTAATCAATATCATGAGCTAGGAGAACTTGCTCCAAGAGATGTTCTTTCACGAGCAATATTTTTTGAGCTTGAAAAAACAAATTCAAAACATGTACTTCTGGATATTACAAATTTTAGTGAAGACTATTTTAAATTCAGATTTCCATCTGTTTATCAGACATGCTTAGACAGGAGAGTTGAACTTTTTAAAACCGGAATTCCAGTATCTCCTGCTGCTCATTATTTTATAGGCGGGATTAAGTGTGATTTGTCCGGAGCTGCAAATAGAGAACATCTCTGGTGTGTAGGTGAGTGTGCTTCAAATGGTTTTCATGGTGCAAACAGGCTTGCAAGCAATTCACTTCTTGAATGCATGGTTGCTCCGCACTTTCTGGTAAGTAAACTATTGGAAGATTTTAAACCAAATCCGAATAATATTACTTATTTTGAAATTGATTTGGATCCTAAAGAATACAATGATAGTATTATTTTCAGGATAGCTTCTGATCTTAAAAAGAACAATTCCAGTGCTTTAGGACTGATAAGAACAAAATCTGTGTTAAGTCAGCATTTGAATTATCTTAATTCTCTCTTTGAGTCGTTAAGTCCGGATAAGTTAAGCCTTAACTGTCAGGTTCAGGAGTTAAAAAACATGGTCACACTCTCATTCTTGATATGTCAAGCTGCACTTAAAAGAGAGCACAGTTTAGGTGTCCACTACAGGCAGGATTTTTTAAACTTACCTGATGAGTGTAAACACCTGGTTTCTTGTAAAAACACTGAATTATATTGGTTATCTCAAACATTTTTAACTCCTGTTACAGCAAATACCAAATAAGGCTATATAATTATTTAAAATTATGGCTATAGGGATTGCAAAACAAGATAATTATTTACACAACGGAAATGGAAAAGTTGTGTTACAGCGTGATGTTCAGTTTTTAAAAGAAGAAATTAAAAAAATTGCCAAGAAAAAAAATGCTGTAATTATTACTCATATTTATCAAAGGCTTGAAGTACAGGATATTGCTGATCATGTAGGAGACAGTCTGGCACTTTCCAGATTTGCCGCAAAGACAAATGCAGATATCATTGTTTTTTGTGGTGTGCACTTTATGGCTGAAACAGCAAAACTTTTAAACCCTTTAAAAACTATTTTATTGCCGGATTTACAATCAGGCTGCCCTATGGCTGACATGATTTCTGTAGATGATTTACGTGCTTTTAAGGCAGAACATCCTGGTGCTCCTGTGATTTGTTATGTAAACTCAAACGCTGATGTTAAAGCTGAATCTGACGTCTGCTGTACCAGTACAAATGCAGTACAGATAGTAAGCTCATTCAAGGATAAAGAGATTATTTTCGTGCCGGATAAAGGTCTTGGTGTCTGGGTACAGGAACAACTGCCGGACAAAAAGATACATATTTATGATGGTTTTTGTCCTACTCACTATCAGATAACTCCTAAGGATGTTTTTATTATGAGAGAAAAATACCCACGGGCTGTTGTAGTAGCTCATCCTGAGTGTGATCCAGAGGTCTGGAGATTAGCTGATTTTGTAGGCAGTACGTCTCAAATATATAAGTTTGTTTCAAATCATTCAAAACAACATTTTATTATTCTTTCTGAACAGGGATTAGTAGCAAGAATGCAAAGAGACATGCCTCATAAAATAATAGTTACCACTTTTCCTTTGCCACTTTGCCCGAATATGAAATATCATAAGCTTGAAAATGTTTTAAATGCGCTTGTTAATAATGTAAATGAAATAAAAATTAAACCAGACAGGTTTAAAAAAGCTGCACAGACCATAACCAGAATGTTTAAAATTACAGAATCTAAGGAGCAAAAAAACACCAATTCGTGGGAAGGCCCCAGAAAGCAGGAAGAAACAGGTGTTAATTCCGTTATCCCTACCCGGTGTTAAAATATCTTCTTAATGAATACTAAGGTACCGTTATCTCAGACTGATTTTCTCAAGAACTCGGTTTTCTCGGAACTTTTAGAAAATCTTTTACTGCCTGATACTGACAAGCTATGGTTACAAAAAGTTGCAAACTTGCTAAAGCAGTGTACAGGTGCAAAAAATTTAATTTTAAATATTTTTACTGATAATTCAATTATTTGCATTTCGGAAGATCCGTCTGATAAAAAATTCAGCTACAGGTATGCTGAGGTTGTTAATGCAGAACAATCATTCTGGATAGCAGAAAATTATGTAGTACCCCTGGAGCTTGAAGGATACTTAGAGGTGAGCTGGACAAAGTCCCCTTCCAAGTATGAATTAGATGTTTATAATATTATATTTTCTTATTTAACCAGTGCTTTAAAAAACAGATCGAATTTAATTACCCAGAAATTGATTCTTTCCAAAGATGAATCGCTCAGTAAGTTTGAATATATACTGAATACTGAATCTGACTTTAAAACCAGGATTAATTCGTTTACAAAAGAAATTGCTTTGTTTCTGGATATATCCAGATGTCAGATAAAGTTTTTTTCTGGCAGCCTGTCTTTTGTTTTTGACGGGACGCTAAGTGCTGAATTTGTTAAAGACGGGTATTTGGAATCTTTGTCAGTCATCTCGTCAATTGAGAATGAATGGTTGCAAAAAATAAAAAATAATCAGATTTTAATTTTAAATCACAATAGTGTTTTGCTTCAGGGTTCACTGTCAAGTGATATCGAGGCACTATTATCAATAAAATCCATATTAGGTTATCCGCTAATTTATGAAGGTAAGCCTTTAGGTGTTATAGTTTTACACCAATGCGACTATGAGAGGATCTGGAAAACGGAAGAAATCCAATATTTAAGAGAAACTGCTGTTTTATTAAGTGTTCTGGCTGGTAAAGAATTTGAATTAAATGAAAAACTTCATTCCAGGCAATCTTTAATAGATAGTTTTGTTATTACTTCTGACGAATTTCTAAAAGAATTAAATCATTTACAAATTGAATCACGAATAAATAACTCTCCCTTTAGTTTAATAATGATTGATATAGAAAAACTAAGAGAAATTAATTTTAATATGGGATTTGTAGCCGGAAACCTTGTCCTGGCTCAGGTAGCCAGACTTCTGAATAGACTTTTTAAGGGCACTTTTAAGGTGGCAAGATATAACAATGATGAATTTGTAGTAATTATGAAAAACACTGATCATTCTAAAGCACAGACTGAAACAGAAAAACTAAAAGATCAACTGTATGACTTTATAGTGCTTGGGGTTGGACCTGTAGAATTCAATTTTTCTTTTGTAACTTATCCTGTTCATTCTGAGTCTCTTCAGGAACTTTTAGGATTTTTAGAACAAGCTATGGTTCTTTCCAAGTCACGTGGAAAATTTCAGATTTCAAGTATTGAAGAAATTCAAGGGCAGCCAAAAGAAAGGTGGCAGCAATTGGTTTTGCAGGCAATTCCTGAGATTATTTTTAAAAAGACAAATTTTAAGACAGGCCCTGAGTTGATTGAAACAATTAATAAACAAATTATTGAGCAAAAGAAAAAACAAGTTTATAGTACTGATATTTTAGACTCCATCCAGAGTCTTGCAATAGCACTTGATGCAAAAGATTCCTGTACTGGAAGACACAGCAATCGCGTTTCTGAGTATGCTTATATCTTAGCTAAAAAAGTTTCACTGGATTTACAGGAAGTTGAGTGGGTTCGTCTTGCTGCAGTAATGCATGATATTGGTAAGATTGGTATTCCTGAAAGTATTTTATGCAAACAGGGCAAGTTAACCAGAGATGAATATGAAGTCATGAAAAAACATCCTGTTATCGGAGCAAAAATTTTAAAACCAATAAAACCGTTAGAAAAAGTTGCAACCCTTGTTCTTTATCATCATGAATACTGGAATGGAGCTGGCTATCCTCAGGGGCTTTCAAAAGAAGATATTCCTATTGGTGCAAGAATTGTAAGCATTGTTGATGCTTATCAGGCAATGATAAGCAACAGACCCTATAGACCTGCTTTACCTTTTGAAGAAGTCATTAACAAACTAAGAGCCGGAAAAGAAAAACAATGGGAGCCTGATCTGATTGAACTTTTTATAAAGATAGTATCCTGATATGCTTTCTTCAAAAAACAAAGTTATTATTTATGCTCAGGATAGTTTTAGCGAAAAGTCTGCAAAAACAGGGATTGGTTTTATAAGATATGGGATTTGTGAAACTGTTGCAGTGGTAGACAGAAAATTGGCTGGTAAAACCACTTTTGATGTTATAAACGGATTACCAAAAGTTCCTATTTTTGAATCTGTTGAATCAGCGAAGAAAAGTAAACCTGATGCAGATATTTTACTGATTGGAATTGCTCCAAGTGGCGGTAAACTTCCTCCCGAATGGATACCGGATATTAAAACTGCGATAAATCTAAAACTTAATATTGTTAACGGACTTCATGACTTTTTGGAAAATATTTCAGAAATAAAAGAGCTGGCAACCAGGCAAAAAGTTTTTATCTGGGATGTTAGGAAATATAAAGGAGAACTTATTGTTGCAAATACAAAACTTCTTGATTGGCCTGTGCAGATAGTACTTACTGTTGGTACTGATGCAGCGGTTGGAAAAATGACAGTGTCTCTTGAGCTTACAAAAGCTGCAAGAAAAAACAATTTTCAGGCTGAGTTTGTTGCTACAGGACAGACTGGAATGATAATTAGCGGAGATGGTATTCCTGTCGATGCAATTGTTGGAGATTTTATGGCTGGTGCCATAGAACAAGAACTTTTAAAAGTTGCAAAGAAGAAATATGATTTTATTTTTGTAGAAGGTCAGGGATCGATACTGCACCCGGGGTGGTCAGGTGTAACTCTCGCTTTATACCATGGCTCCTTACCTCATAAACTTATACTTTGTCACAGAGCAGATAATAAATATTTAAAAAACACAAAAGTTAAAATTGAATCTTTAAATCAATTTATTAAAGTTTACGAATCTGTTTCATTGCCTTTAAGAAGAGCTAAAGTAGTTGGTATTGGCTTAAATACATATGGACTTACCAGTAATCAGGCTAATGATGCTATAAAGAAAGCTGAAGATGAGACGGGTCTGCCTGCAGATGATGTAGTGAGAAACGGTGGAAAGAAACTTTTCGAATCATGTCTAGGATAAAATTAAATATTAGACCGTTAAATTTAAAATTAAAATATCCGTTTGGAATCTCCCGTGGTTCGATTTCTTATGCAAAAAATATTCTTGTAGCATTACATTTCGGAGATATTGTAGCCTATGGTGAAGCTGCTCCGTCCTCATATTACGGGGAAGATCAAAATACCGTAACAAAATTTGTAAATGATTTTATTCGGGAAAAGTCAACAGAAGAATATATAGCAAATATTCACAAACTGAAAAATGATTTGAGTTATTTCTCTTCAAATATTTTTCGCCTGTCTGCCCCAGCAGCCAGAGCTGCATTAGAAATGGCTTTTTGGGATTTAATTGGAAAAATTAATAACAAATCTTTATACCAGTTCTTCTTTCAGGAGGATGATCCATTTATAACGAATGGAGATGATTTCAAATATCTGCCTCAAACATCCTACACGATTGGACTTGATAGCTTGCTTGTTATTGAACAAAAAGTCAAGGAAGCAATAGCCTCCGGATATAAAATATTAAAAATTAAGCTTGGATACGGTTATGAGCAGGATTTAAGTATCTTAAAAAAAATAAATGAGACAATTAAAAATTATACCTGCGTTTTAAGAGTGGATGTTAATGGTGGCTGGGATTTGGAAACTACAAAAAAAATGCTTGATGTTTTACCTCTGTATAAGGTTGAAATTCTTGAGCAGCCATTACCAAAAGGCAATATAAGATTACTCTCAGATGTTTACGAAAAATCTCCTGTTCCAATATTTGCTGATGAAGACTGTATGGTAAGCAGAGATATCGAACTGCTGGCAGGAAAAGTACATGGAATAAATATTAAACTTATGAAAAGTGGAGGTATTATTGAAGCATTAAATATGATCAATTTAGCAAAGTCATATAACTTAAAAATTATGCTTGGCTGTATGATTGAGTCTTCATGTGCTATTTCTGCTGCTGTCAGCCTGTCTCCTTTTGTAGATTATATTGATTTGGATGGTCACCTGTTAATAGAAAACGATCCATTTAGTGGTTTATCATTTCAAAATAATAAAATTATTCCATCGTTTGACCCCGGGCTGGGTGTTGATTTGTGTTATGTAAGTTAAGTATTGATTTCGTGATACGCACTCCTTCTCTTCAAAGGTTGTAGAATCTTATAGTATAAAAGTTTAATAATCAATAAATATAAAAGGAGAGGTATCATGGCTACAATAACAGAAAAAAAAGTAAGTATGAATGGTTCTTCACTGGCTGAGTGCTGTGGACCACTGGTTAGTCGGATGGCACCGCAATTTAAAGCTCAGGCATATGCAGATGGACAGATACAAGAAATTTCACTGTCAGATTACAAAGGGAAGTGGGTAGTATTGTTCTTTTATCCACTGGATTTTACTTTTGTATGTCCGACTGAAATTCTGGAATTTAACAAAAAGGCTGATGAGTTTAAAAAGAAAAACGCACAGCTTATTGGTGGGAGCATTGACAGTGTTTATTCACACAAAAGCTGGTGTGAACAAGGTGGTTTAGGAAAATTAAATTTTCCGCTGATCTCTGATATCACAAAAAAAATCAGTCAGGACTATGGAATTCTTCTGGATGATAAAGGGATTTCACTTAGAGGCACATTTATCATTGATCCTGAAGGTAAGGTCAGGGCAACAACAATTCATGACTTGCAGGTAGGAAGAAGTGTTGATGAAACCTTACGTGTACTGAATGCATTCCAGACGGGTGAACTTTGCCCGGTTAGCTGGACACCAGGACAGAAAACACTTGGGAAATAGTTTCCAGGCTCATTAATGATTTCTTAAATCCTCATATAGTGAAATTATGAGGATTTTCTTTTTAAAATGAATTTTTTTTAATAAAGGTCAAAAAGATTAAGGTCTTAACTTTGTATAAGGTGAACAGGCAAGGGTCGTAGTCAAGGATTACAACAGGTTATAGAAAGGTTAAAAACTTGGATTTAAAGAAAGATTTAGAAAATAGCATTAATCAAAATTTAAATATTTCTGATGAATTAGCACACTTAAAGAATATAAGTGAACTGGATAATAATGTAAGTTTTACCGGGGATAATTTAGTCATTTGCACTGCAAATGAAGGACACGTAAAAGAAATTGCAGAGCTGTGGGCAAACCTTGCAAGTATCCAGCAGATGTATGCACCTGAAAGATATAACTTTATACCGGAAGGGAAAGACTGGCAATCATTTGTCAGAAGAAAAATGGAAAAAAACTACAATCTTCTTCTTGTTGCACATGATAAAAATAATACAGAAATTAAAGGTTTTTTATATCTTCAATCCATAACACTTCCTTCATCAAATTTAGTTTTAAAAGGGGTCATTGAAGATCTTTATACAAAGCCACAGTATAGAAAGCAGAATATTGCATCTGTATTGCTGAAGGTTTCAATTGCCTGGGCACTAAAACAAAACATAAAACAAATCGAATTAATCTCTCTGACGAAATCAAATGACTTAATTCAGTTTTATCTGAGATTTATAAAAGAATCAAAACAGGATATAAGTTTTGATTTAGTAATGGTTTAGGTAGTGTACAATATATCCCTATGCCTACTCCAAAAATTGTAGTAATCGGCTCCAGTTATAGTGCAGCAGCTGCCTTTAATTATCTGGAGCGTTCTTTAGCGGCTCTTAGAGAACCATTTGATCTTTTGCTACTATCAAATAAAAATCATTATTTGAATAAGGATTTATTGAGTCAGTATTTATGTGATTCGTGCAACCTTGAAGACACCTGCCAATGGTTAAGAGGTATTGTTTTTTTAAGAGCGGGGGTTTCGTATTTAGAGTCAGATATTTTAAATATTGGTTTCCAGTCAAAAACAATTTTCACTTCAAAAGGTGAAATCAGTTACCAGTATTTGGTTCTTGCACCTCACAATGATTTATATGACGAGCCTGCTTTCGATAAAGAGAGTAATGCATTTATAATTAAAAATCCCGATGATGTACTCAGACTAAGGATTCATATTTTAAGTAATATTGAAAAGGCTGTATCTGAAAACAATCCTGAGGCTAAGAATTTACTGTTAACCTTTTCTGTAATTGGTACTGACAGGGAAGGCATTCAGCTTGCCTGCTCAATAAGCGATTTTACAAACCGGTTGCTAAGAAATCATTTCCCTGAAATCAAAAAGTCATTTTTAAAAATCAATTTAATTGAAGAAAATAATTTAATTTCTATAAACAAAGATCCGTTTTTTAATAACAGAATTTTTTACAATTTAAACAAAAGGGGGATTGCATTGCTCACTAATTCCCATGTAAATAAAATAGAAAATAATATAATAACAATAAACAATAAAGATAAAATATCTTCAGGGACAATAATTCTAAGTAATCCTAAAAGTTCATCAGCCTTAATTCAAAAACTTTATAAAACCAAATCTCTTGATTCATGCAATGTTGACTTATATTTAAAACTTGAAGGACTTGAAGATGTTTTTATGATTGGCGAGCTGGCCAAATGTATGGATATAAGAGAAGATTTTCCAAAAACAGATTTATTTTACAATGACCAGGCCAAAACTTGCGCTACAAACATTTGTACAAAAATAAATAATTCACCCATGAAGCTTTTAAAGTCTGATTTGGAAATTAATTTTTTATCTCTTGGATACAGAAATTCACTTCTGGAATGCAGGAATATTCACATAGATAATGTAATTGCCTGGTTTCTGCACAGAATGTTATACATATTTTGTTCTTTATCATGGAAAAAGAAATTAAGAGCTTTTGTGGGGCTGATTTGCAATATTTTCGGGCTGTCTGAATTTGAACAGATGAATGTATATGAGCTGAGACAAAAAAAACAAGCCATAAAAAAGTAATATAATAAGGAAAAAACCATGACAAATCAAAAAGCAGAAATTGGAATATTTGGCGGATCAGGATTTTATAATTTTTTAGATAAAATAGAAGAAGTTCAGATAAAAACTCCTTACGGTGATCCGTCAGATAATTTGTTTTTAGGAGAAGTGGAAGGAAAAAGAGTTGCTTTTTTACCCAGGCATAACAGAAAACACTCTATTCCACCGCATAAAATTAACTACAGAGCAAATCTCTGGGCAATGAAAGAGCTTGGAATAACCAGAATTATAAGTCCTTGCGCAGCAGGAAGTCTTCAAAAAAATATTAAACCGGGAGATTTTGTGATTAGTGATCAGTATGTTGACAGAACACGGGGAAGAATAGATACTTTTTATGATGGACCGATTGCTACACATGTAAGTGCTGCAGATCCATACTGTCCTGAGCTTAGAGAGCTGGCTATAAAAGCCACAGAAGAAAGCAATGTCCCGTGCCATAAGACTGGAACAATCGTGGTTATTCAGGGACCAAGATTCAGCACAAAGTCAGAGTCGAAGTGGTTTACGTCCTGCAGCTGGTCTACCATAAATATGACTCAGTACCCGGAAGGACATCTGGCAAAAGAGCTTGAGATGTGTGTAGTGAATATTGCACTGGCTACTGATTATGATTCGGGTTTAGTAGGAGATGTCCCTCCTGTAAGCCATAGTGAAGTCATGCTTGTTTTTCAACAAAACTTAGATAAGCTTAGAAAAGTTCTTTTTAAACTAATTGGCAGCATTCCGAAAGAGCGTATAAAATGCAAATGCAGCGAGATTTTAAAACACTCGCAGTTTTTGTAAAAGATTTATTTTATTAATCCTTCCTCATCAGGCAAAGTGCCAACTTTTATTGTAATAATTTCAATCTTTCCACTTCTAAGTAATCTAAAGTGTAACTTATCTCCAACTTTTTTATTCCTTACTATTTCTGCAACCTTTCGCGGATCGCTTAACTCTTCACCGTCAACTTTCTGGATTATGTCTCCTGGCTGTATACCATTTAACTGAGCCGGACTGTTCGGGACAGTTTCTACCACATAAACTCCGACAGTATCTTTTGGCAGCCCTTCTGCTTTTAATTTTTCTTCTTCAAGAGGCGCCATTTTTATTCCAAGATACGGATGTGGTATTGTTCCATGTGAAATCAACTCGTCAGTTACAGATTTTGCATAGTCGGCAGGAATTGAAAAATTTAAATTTTGTGCATTTCTACCAATGATAAAAGTATTTATTCCAATTACCTCACCTTTTAAATTTACAAGCGGGCCTCCTGAATTACCCGGGTTAATGGCTGCATCTGTTTGAATATATTTAAAAGCTCCTTGAGCTGCACCAAAAGTTACTCCTACATGCCTGGACAGGGCACTTATAATTCCAAATGTTACTGTATGTTCAAGTCCAAGCGGAGAACCAATTGCAATGACCCAGTCGCCTGGCCTTAAACCCTTTGAATCTCCGATTTTTGCTACAGGTAAATTCTTTGCATTTATTTTAATTATTGCAAAGTCACTGTATGAATCATGAGCGATTAATTTACCATCATATTTTTTTTCGTCTTTTAAAGTTATTGTTATCTTATCTGCACCTTTTACAACATGAAAATTTGTCAGAATATATCCGTCCGGTTTAACGATAATTCCTGAGCCTGTTCCTCCCTGCGGTACAGGTTCAATTTCAGGTATTGTTATTTCAACGCCTCCAAGGTTTAAGCTTTTCTTTTTAGGCTCGCTGTCTTTGGTTTCACGTGAAGTATCAATATTTACTACTGACTTGCTAACTTCCTCTGCAACATTAGCTATAGTGTCAGAATCAATTGGTATCACTGCATTTACAGGAAGCATGCAGGTTTTTATGATAAAAACAAAGAATGCAAATAACAGAATTAATGTATTAATTTTATTTTTTGTATTCATGGTTATATTCCCTACTGTTTTCAAACTACCCTTAATTATTTTAATATAACAGGATATAATTTTACTGTATGTTTTATGGGTAAACTAAACTATAGATATTATGTAAAACAGTCGGATGTATAAAAAATCTAAGTGAGGGAATAATATATGGCAGTAGCAGACAGGGCAGAAACAATAAAAGGTGAATTCAAAATGAGAGTTAAAAGGCCAAAATTAGATGAACTGGATATTTCAATAGGAAAGAAAACCAGATTACACAGAATGCTCTATGAGCATGGTCCGGCAAATGGTACATTGATGATTTTGCCTATTGATCAAGGCATTGAACATGGCCCGTTAAATTTCTTTATCAATCCACCCAGTGAAGATCCTGATTTTCAATACAGGCTGGCGCTTGAAGGTGGTTATTCAGCAATTGCACTGCACATAGGGCTTGCTCAGAAATACTCCAGAAAATATGTCGGCAAAGTTCCTTTGATTTTGAAAATAAACGGAAAAACAAATATTCCTTCTGATGACAATGCATTTTCTCCATTAACAGCCTGCGTTGAAGATGCCATAAGGCTTGGAGCTGATGCTGTGGGTTATACATTGTATGCAGGTTCACCATCTCAGGACAGAGACATCAGGCAATTGATGGAAGTCAGATATGATTGCGAAAAATATGGTATGCCACTTATTGTCTGGTCATATCCCAGGGGTTCTGCTATTGAGACAAAGGGTGGAAAAGATAGTTTATACGCAGTAGATTATGCAGCAAGATTAGCATGTGAATTTGGGGCAGATATAGTAAAAATAAATATTCCAAAAATTGATGAAACAAAATTAGACAAACTTCCAAAGCCATATAACACTTTAAAGTTGTCTTATGAAGAAGCTATTGCAAAAGTAGTTCACGCTGCAGGCAGAACAATGGTTTTATTCTCCGGCGGTAGTAAAGAAAGTGATCAGGATTTAATCCATAAAGCAAAAGCAGCAATGGATAATGGAGCAACAGGTTTGATTTTTGGAAGAAATATGTGGCAGAGAGAATATTCTGAAGCTATAAAGCTTGCTGCACAAATTAAAAAAATGATGCTTGAAAGTTAATTTTATCCTGTGCCAACTTCAAGATTAACAAAAATAATTTCAACGATTGGGCCAGCATCCCAGGAGCCAGATACAATTGGTAAATTAATAGATGCCGGAACAAATGTCTTTAGAATTAATTGTTCACACAGTGATTTGCCTGTTCGTGAAAAAGTAATTAAACATATCAGAGAATTGTCCATTAAGGCTAAAAGAGAAATTGGTATTTTGCTGGATTTACAAGGCCCCAAAATCAGGGTTGGAAAATTAAAAGATGGATCCATAAATCTCCGGGACAGAAAAAATGTTTTTTTAACAGCTGAAAACATTATTGGTACCGAAGAAAAATTTTACGTAATTCACTTTGAACAAATTATTAATAGCCTGAAAGCAGGTCACAGAATACTTTTAAATGATGGAATTATTGAGTTAAGAGTCCATAAAATTCTGGATAAAAAAAATATTGAGTGTGAAATTATTTTTGGCGGGGAGTTGAATGACGGGAAGGGGGTTAATTTTCCGGACACCCTGCTTAAAGATGTGCCATCAATTACAGAAAAAGACATTGAAGATTTGAAACATGGATTATCAGCAGGAATTGATCTTGTTGCTCTTTCTTTTGTACGTTCTGCACAGGATATAGTTACGCTCAGAAATTACTTTCCCAAAAATTCAATAATAAAAATTATTGCAAAGATAGAAAAGCCGCAGGCAATTGACGATCTGGATAATATCTTAAAAGCTTCTGACGGGATAATGGTTGCCCGCGGGGATTTAGGTGTAGAGTTACCATATGAGCAGCTGCCTGCTATTCAGAAACGAATAATTCAAAAAGCAAACCAGAACAATGTTCTGGTAATTACTGCTACCCAGATGCTTGAATCTATGATTAACTCACCCAGGCCTACCCGTGCTGAGCTAAGTGATGTAGCAAACGCCATATTTGACGGTACAGATGCCATAATGCTTTCAGGTGAAACAGCTGTTGGCAAGTATCCAGCTTTAGCAGTTCAGACAATGCATAAAGTTGCACTTGCTGCAGAAGGAGTTGCTCCGCGATACAGGCACGATGTAAGCAGTGTTCAGGAAAATCTGGCCCGTATTACGTGCGAATTGGCAGAACGTGTTAAGGCTACTGCAATTGCTACTTTTACATTATCCGGGAAAACAGCAAATCTTGTTTCAAAACAAAGGCCTCCGGTTAAAGTTATTGCACTTACTCAAAACGAAGTCGTAAGCAGGCAGCTTAGCTTATACTGGGGAATAACACCTATTTTACTTACAGATGTTACAGACACTGAGACTATGATGTACCTCGTGGAAAAAACATTAATGGAAAAAGGATTTATTAAAAAAGGTGACTTAGTAATAGTTACAGGCGGCTTACCTATTGCAGCACGTGGAGAAAGTAATTTCATAAAGATTCACAAATGTGAAGGGAAATTTAGTTGACATGGAAATACTTTTGACATGAATCTATGGTTCGAAATTTAGTTGACATGGAAATACTTTTGACATGAATCTATGGTTCTATTCTTTTTAAGTCTGTTTTGTCGAAATCTTTATCAAAGCTAATCAATGTGAGATTATTAGTTTTTGCTATTAGATACTGATATGAATCATCAAAATCTAAATTATACTTTTCTGAAATATCTTTAAGAGTTTTATATATGTCTATTTTTAATCCTATAATACTTTGATTACTTGATTGTAAATCTGAAATAAAATTATTAAATACTTCAAATCTCTTAATTTTAAACATAAAAATCCCTATTGAGTGAAAAGAAAGATCACTAATGAATTTCTGAATATGATTGTTTTTGAAAAAGTATGATTTTGCTAAATTAGATTTTCTTGTTCTAGAAGTATTTCTAAAAATACATTTGTATCAATCAAATGCATCTTCAATTCTCCATTCATTAATTTTATGTTGAAGTTCAACCGAAGTATATTTTTCTTTTAAGTCTTTTAGACCACCTTCCCATTCAAATGTCATACTGGTCTTTTCTCTCTTTTCTTTGTTGTTTTTTTGTTCTAGAAATTCAATAAAATCAATTACCTCCTTTTGTTCATCTGGAGGTAGGTTAAGTATTTTTTTTTGAATATGGGTTGGATCTGTTGACATGTTTTTATCTTACCACGGTAGCAGTTTTTCTAAAACTATAAACACAAAAAATCCTACACTAACCCATCCATTTACAGTAAAAAATGCCAGGTTTACTTTACTAAGATCATTTTCTTTTACTAAGCTTTGCTCATAAAATAACATTGCCAAAACAAACAATATTCCTGTCCAGTAGATAAAAGAAGCTGCAATTATTTTTCCAAGCAGGGTTAATAAAGTTATTGTGAACATGTGAAATATCCTTGAGATTAAAAGAGCATTTTTAATTCCAAACTTTGCAGGAATGCTATGCAGTTTGTTTTCTTTATCAAAGTTATAATCCTGACAGGCATAGATTATGTCAAAGCCAGCCGTCCAGAACATAACAGCTAAACCTAAAACATACGGTGTGGGCGATGAGATACTGCCACCACTTGCAAGCCATCCTGCTAAAACCGAAGCCCCAAGGGCTACTCCAAGCCATAGATGTGAAAGGGGTGTGAGTCTTTTTGTAAACGGATAAATTAAAAACCAAAGAGCTGCAATTGGCAAAAGCAAAAGACAGATCCTTGGTAAGTTAAGTGCAGCATAAATAAAAACCAAAAATGAAATTACAGAAAAAATGATTGCATGTGATTTTTTGATTTTTCCTTCCGGGATTTCTCTGTTTTTAGTCCTTGGATTTTTAAGATCAATATTTGCATCAATAATTCTATTTACACTCATAGCAAATGATCTCGCTCCTATCATGGCAAGGATTATTAGAAAGATTATTTTAGCTTCGGGGAATCCGGATTCCTTAACCAGAAATGCTCCAGACAGTGCAAATGGCAGAGCAAAAACAGAGTGTTCAAACTTTATGAGATTAGAATAGTCAAACAGTCGATTAAGCATTTTTTTTGTGAAGTTATATTTGTTCTAACAAGTCTAAAAATTGTTCTTTAGTTATACCTGCTGATTTTATGTTTGCTAATATATGATGAATTGGTACATTGTTAGATACCTGAATAACGATTGTTCTCTTACCAGGCTTTGTCATTTGAACATGACTACCTGTTTGGCGACTAAAAGTAAAACCAAGCTTTTCAAAAACTTTTATTAGATCTCGAGCAGGAATTGAAGGTATCTTCTTTGACATTATGCTGCAATGCTAGATTCAAAACTTCCAACATAACTCTTCTGTTCCCATATTGGTTTATCATTTTCTGTACGAAGCTCAAACCCAGATTCTTTTAACACATCTTCAAAGGTTCCATTTTCTACACACCATTCTAATGCCATTTCTACGGAGATGTTTGTATTTTTTATAGCTTCATCTATAGTAAGACCATATCCAGAGTAATTTAACCCTTGAGCAATTCCAGTATATTGATTTGTTTCAGAGTCTTTAAAAATATCAATTTTATATTTAACTTGTCCTTTTAATTTTGATTTTTTACGTTTCATGATTTTTATTTTCCCATTTACGTATTTATTATACAGTGAGGTTAAGGAAGTTAAGAAAACTGGTTAAGGCACAAGTATTTTAGCTTAACTTTCTGGCTAACAGCTAAAGGCTAATAGCTAACAGCTAATCTTAAGAAAGATTTAATAAATTTTATGATTTGAGTATTTACTCTTAGGAGTTAAATTAGTTAGTATCGAGTTAAGAGGATTTTAAAGAAACCAATATGCTAAACCCATTGTCGCTTTTAACAGGTGGACTTTCGCTTCCAGCAGGACTTGATCCAAGGCAATTTCTTGGGCAATTACAGAGTGCTGAAAATGGTCCTTTAAAAAGGCTAGTTGCATTTGCAGGTAAGCCGGTAATAACTAATTTAAATAAAACTGATGGAGTTGATTCCAATAAATACTGGAAAGAAAAAAAAGAAGCAGGTAAGTCCTATTATTTATTAGCATTAGCAAACAGATATATTTTTTGTTGGGGAGCTGTTCTTGGTGTAGTACTAAAGGTTAGTGATTTCTTCCTTGGTAGACATATTCAAAGTAATCCTGATGGTGTAAATCCTCTGGTAAGTCTTGGAAAACAAATTACAGGACTTGCTTGGATGGTTTGTATAGGAGCTGCTGGATATTCCCAATTTACAGGTGCAAATAGAAAATATTATGTAGATGAGACTGAGCAATTAATTGCAAGGGGTGAAAATGTCTTAAATGCAACACTAAAGACTTTAAATAATAATGATGATCTTGCTAATCAGGCTGTTAATAGTACTTTGAGACATTGTGATAAAGAACAAAAAGCAATCAAAACAGTTGTAGGAAATTATCAAGGACCTGTAAAGGCTTTCATTATAGGCAAACATAAAACAGGTACTACAGCGTTGATGAATTCTATTACTGGTCAGATAATTAATTATGAGAGAGGTAAAAAAGATGGTACACAAAGAGAAGTTATTGTTCATAAAATTTGTGGTAATGATATAGTAGCAAAACTTTTAGGTATCAAAAAAGATGATGAAGGTCAGGAAATTATCAAACAAGGTCTTGCTGGATTGGCTGGACAGTTGGGATTGGGAGATGTTGGAGATTTACTTAAAGGGCAAGGACCGGGATTACTTTCTGCTATGCTTGCACTAAGAAAAAAACTTGAGGATGCAACAAAAGAAGGAAGCAAAAGGATCGTGCTTCAATTTGATGAAGCAAATGCTATATGGTCATTGGCAAGAACACCAGACAATAAATATGACACAGGTCTAATAGGAAACGTTGTCAATGTGCTTAAAGACTTATCTGAGAAAAACTATGATGTTTTATTTGCATGTAATGCTGATCCAAATGATCCTTTAGGTCTAGGTAGTATACTTCCTGAAGAAGAATTACAAGCGTTGTTTGAGGGCGATCTTGGGAAGTGGTATAGAGAGG
The DNA here is from genome assembly GCA_001784585.1 of Candidatus Melainabacteria bacterium RIFCSPLOWO2_02_FULL_35_15. Taxonomy (GTDB): domain Bacteria; phylum Cyanobacteriota; class Vampirovibrionia; order 2-02-FULL-35-15; family 2-02-FULL-35-15; genus 2-02-FULL-35-15. Next base: position 71,129 of record MFRN01000013.1, read on the forward strand.
TGTATCAAAAAGAGAAAATCCCCCTTAGCTTACCTGATACTGAAACAAAAGCTAGGATAGCAGCTGTATATCTTACTAGGCTTTCTGAACGGTTAGGAATAACTTCTGGTGAGTTATTTGATTCTCAGCTCAATAACCTTATTAATAATGAAGAGGCTTTAGCTCAAGAGCTAAAGAGAACAATAGAGGATAGATTTAAAGGTTCGATTATTCGAAATGGTCAAATACTTATTCAAAATGATCAAATAAAGGAAACAGGCGATCTTAATAAATTTGCAATTAACTGTAAAGAACATATAGGATTTAGTCAATTAACACAAGGACTTGTTGAGGATGTGATTAATAACAATTTAAATACTGAAGGAGGAAGTAATTTAATAACTCTTGATATGGTTGTGAATTCATTGGTTAAAAAAATTGAACCTAATGATAGTGTAGATGAGCAGATAGAAAGACAGCTGCAAGATGTAAGAAAAACACAATTAAACACTGAACAATTATATACACCTAATGTAAAAACAGCTACTGAGTTAATTGAAAGATTAGATGAGCAGCAGTTATTGGCATTATGGAATGATGAACGTGGTAAAGAATTGCTTACCCCTTTCCAGGATGATTCTATATTAAATCGTCCAACTATAGCTAAAGAGCTACACGCTAAATTGTTAATTAGCTTTATAAAGAAAAAATTTCCGGAAGTTGAGTGATTTAACTAGATAATTCTTTCATTGTTATACAAATTTCTAACAGATACAAATCCTCCGTTTTATTGACGAATTAGCTGCTTACGCTATAATATAAACCCTATGGCAAAACAACTTACAATTAACGCAAAGCAAAGAGAAAAGAAAACTCCAAACAAATTACGATCTGAAGGATTTGTTCCGGCTACTGTTTACGGTCATGGATTTGAATCACATTCTATCCAGATTAATGCAAAAGAATTTTCAAAAGTCCCATATAAAGCATATTCACACATAAATGAATTAAATATTGATGGTGAAAAATTTCCTGTGCTTATTAGAAATGTTCAGCTTGATCCTGTTCTGGATAAGTTTTTAAATATTGAGTTTTATAAGATTAAAAGTGATGAGAAAATTAAAGTTAAAGTGCCTTTGAATTATACTGGACATTCACCTGCAATTGTAGCTGGCGGTATATTAATAGTTTCTCACAATGAAATTGAAATCCAGTGCCTGCCAAAAGATATTCCGGATACAATTGATGTAAATCTGGAAGAAATAAAAGAAATCGGACAGGCAATTCATTCGAAAGATTTAAAAGTTTCAGAAAATATTCAAATTCTTGCAAAGCCTGAAGAAGTACTTGTAAAGGTTGAAATACCTAAGACTCATGAAATTGAAGAAGCTGCTCCTGCTCTTGCTGCTGCAGAAGGTGCTGCTGCAGCCCCAGCTGCAGAAGGTGCTGCTGCTGCCGGTGCTCCTGGTGCTGCTGCACCAACTGGTAAAGAAGCTGTAAAAACTTCTGCTAAAGAGGCTGCAAAATCAACAGATAAACCACCCACGAAAAAATAATGGACTTGTGTCCCAAATGTGGTCAAAGCATATGTCGAAGAGCATATAATATGAACCTTGCTTTAGGTTATGTGGAAGAACAGTTTTGTCTGAAGTGCTTGTCCAAACTGCATTCTCAGGATATGGACAGCATGTTTGATTTTGTATTTGGTTATATTCAAAGCAGGGATTGTTTTAAAAAGGAATGGATAAAAATGAAAATCAGGGATGAGTGCCCTTTACCTGGTTCCTGTGTAATTCATAAATGTTTTATAAATAAACCATGACAAAGCCAGATATAACTTTAGATCTAAGGGGTATTGAGTGTCCTTTGAACTTTGTAAAAACAAAAATTCAGCTTGAAAAAATGCAGAGCGGACAAAATCTTGAGATATTTTTAGATCCCGGCGAAGCTATTGAAAGTGTTCCACCAAGCATAACTGAAGAAGGACATATTATTTTAGATGTAAAATCTATTGAAGGTTATTTTAAAGTTTTAATCCGGAAGTGTTGATAACCTGTAGTGCTACTTCTTTAATAGAAATTCTTTCGTTCATTGATTTTTTCTGAAGGTGATGCATAGCCTCAGGTTCATCCAGAGAAAGTTTTTTCATAATAATGCCTTTGGCTTTTTCAACCAGTTTTCTGATTTCAAGTTTTTCTTTTAAGTCTGAAATATCACTGTAAAGAGTATCAATTTCTTTTGCACGGCTTTTTACTGTCTCAATTGTAGCTATTAGGTCCTGGGGTTTTACTGGTTTAGTTAAATATGAAAAGGCACCAATGGTTCCGGCTTTTTGTATTAGTTCCGGCTGGTTATATGCCGTAAGAATAATTGCAGGGATTCTTTTGTTTAAAGCTACTTGAATTTCTTCAGCAGCTTCAAGTCCGTTAATATTTGGCATTTTAATATCCAGAATCATCATATCCGGCACTGTAAGCTTAGCCAGCTCCAGTGCATGGTGTCCGTCTTTTGCTTCAGCAACTACATCATATCCGGCTTCATTTAAAATTTCTTTTAAATCCTGCCTGATAAGTGCTTCATCATCTGCAATTAAAATTCTTGTTTTATTGTTTTCACTTTTGTTTTGCATGAGCTTCTGCTTCTATCCTTACTTCAGTACCCTTTTTGTTTTCACTCCTTAAATCTTTTATGGATATTTTACCATTTAAATCTTCAGTAACAAGAGTATTAATAATGTGCCATCCCAGGCTGTCAGGATTTTCCTTATTAAAGGATGAAGGAATACCTACACCGTTATCTGTTACAGCAAGGGTAAAATTTGTTTTATTATCGTTATTCCAGAATAAATCAATCATGACTTCACCTATGAGCATATCCTGAAAAGCATGCTCATAACAGTTTGACACCAGCTCGTTAACTATTAAAGCCACACTTACTGCAAGCTCACTATCCAGATAAAAACCATTCGGGCAATTCAAAGAAACATTAACTCGTTTTTCTTCATAACCCAGGGTGTGCTGAAGATTTCTAACAATATCCTTTATCATCTGACCAATATCTACTATCTGGACATTATCAGCATGTGCTAAAAATTCATGCACAAGTGTAATACTGTCCAGTCTTAAAATAGCCTGCTTAAAAGCTTCTTTTACTGCAATATCATTTGATCTTCTAAGCTGCATTCTAAGAAGCGCTGCTACTGCATTTAGATTGTTCTTAACACGATGATGGATTTCTTTTACTAAAGCTCCTTTTACTTTAATTTCTTTTTCTTTCAAAGTTAGTTCCGAAACATCCCGTAAAACATGAATCCTGTTTTCCGGCGAAAGATCAAAGCTTGTAATTTGCAATGTACCACCAATGCCTGAATATCTCTTTTTTGACAGGTTAATTACAGGCTCGGTCTGGAAAATTTCCGGATGAAAGTCTTTCAACAAATATGAAAGCTTTCTGTCTACTGAAGCATCTCTGATTCCAAGGATAGAAACAAGAAGATTTTGAGACATATAACTTATGTATAAAAGCTGATCGGAATTATCCGTTAAAATAAATCCTTCCTGCCCTACTAAACCTGGCCAGTGTTTTAATCTGTGGCGTTTTTGATTTAATGCACCCACCAGATCATCAGCCACCATATTCCAGTTTTTACCTAATAAACTTTCTGTTAAATGTAAATCTTTTTCAAAAGATAAAACAGCAATAATTTTTTCATAGTGATAAATAGGGTATATTACCTGCTGAGTCGGTCTTCCTGCAATTATCACACCATAAGCTCCCGTAGTCTTTTTGCCAGTTTCAAATGCTTTTTTTACAAAAGGCTCTGAGTTTGAATCTGCAATGCGGCCTACAGAACTTTCAAGAAAAAGAGTAGGATGCCCATGAGGTTTTTTAATATCAACCAGTACATAGTTTTCTTTCTTTTTTGCTTCTACATAAACCATTAAGTCTGTTGCTAAAAGATCCGATATAAACTGAAAATTATCTATTATACTTTCAAGTCTTCCGATTTCTTCTTCATTTAAAGATGAACTTAGCAAACAAAGCTCTCTTACCTTAGATTTGTTTTTGTCCTGAGGAGTGGTTATCATAATTGTTTGTTATATTATCCTGATAAATTTTCTCTTACCAATTTGTAAAACAGAATTTTTATGGTCGGCTGTCACTAAAAAATTAGGATCATTAATTTTTTCAGATTTTAATTTAACCCCGCCGCCTTCTATTAACCTTTTAGCTTCAGCTTTTGAAGAAACAATCTTCGACAGATACATTAAATCAGTAATCTTCAGAAGTTCATTTAATTTATACTCATCAATATTTTCAGGGATTTCATTTTTTTGAAACTGTTTTACAAAATTCCCTTTTGCCTCTTCAGCCTTACTGGTATTGTATAAAGACTTAACCAGTCTGTGCGCCAGCTCCATTTTTACATCACGTGGATTCTTACCGCTTTCCAGTTCTTTTCTGAAATTTGTCATTTCTTCAATTGAAACATCTGTAACCAGACTAAAGTAATGGATGATTAAGTCATCAGGAATGCTCATAGCTTTTCCAAATATTTCATCCGGTGAATCTTGTAGCGCAATATAATTATTAAAAGATTTTGACATTTTTCTTTTACCATCCAGCCCAATAAGCAAAGGATTTAAAATTACCAGCTGAGGAACCTGATTAAAATATTTTTGTACATCTCTGCCAAATAAAACATTGAATGTTTGATCAGTACCGCCAATTTCAATATCTGCCTTTACAAAGTAAGAATCATAGCCCTGCAAAACCGGATATAAAACTTCATGCAGATATAAAGGCTCTTTATTTTCAATTCTTGCACCAAAAGCTTCCTTGCCAATTAACTGATTAACAGTTACAAGATGAGCAAGTTTTATAAAATCAGCTGAACTTATTTTACTCAGCCAGTCATAGTTATTAACTACTTCTATATTTTTCAAATCAAGTATTTTTCCCACCTGTTCCAAATATGTTTTTGCATTTTCCTGAACCTGTTCATAAGTTAATGGGGGCCTGGCTTCATTTCTGCCGCTTGGATCTCCTACCATTGCAGTAAACCCGCCAATAATTAGTACAGGTTTATGCCCATGTTGCTGAAACCTTCGCAGCATGTGCAGGCAAACTGTATGCCCCAGATGCAGGTCGGTACTGGTAGGATCTATTCCAAGTTTTACTCTCAACTGTCTCTTTTCAACAGAAGCTTTATCATAAAGCCTTATTAACTCTGATGGACCACCAGGCAAAAAGAGCTGTGCTTTATCAGTAATTAATTCTGAAACTTTTGTTTTATATTTTTCTGAAATATCTTTCATTTTTTAAGCTTTTTATACCTTTGGTTGATTTACTGTCATGGGTTTAGAAAGTATTTCTTTTAAAAATGCTTCTGCTTTATCCTTGTATTCACCGCCCGGATCCAGTTGTAAATATTTTTCAAATAACTCTTTAGCTTTATTATTGTCAGGGGCTTCAAGTGCCATATAAGAAAGTCCCAGCGCATAATATGCAGGTGCATAATTTTCATTTAATTCAATTGCTTTTAATAAATAATTTTGTGCTTCTTCTGATTTTTTCCCTTGCTGATAAAGCAAACCTAAATTAAAATAAGCAAGGCTGTTATCAGGCTGTATTGAAATTATTTTTTTGTAAGTATTAATGGACTGTTCGTTGATCCCAAGTTCCTGAAATGCATTAGCCAGCAATATTAAAGCATTTAAATCATTCAGAGATGATTTTAAATATTCATGCAATTGGCCAATTGCACCATAAAAATCCTTTTGTTCCATTAAAAACTGGGCAAGCTTAAATCTGCTTGAACTTGTATTGTCTAAGGCTGCTGCAACCCTGTATTGTTCCACTGCTTCCTGAGTAGCTCCGCTTCTGGCTAAAAATTTTGCATAAGCAATTCTTGCATCTGCGTTATCTTTATCAGCATTCAGCCATTCTTTATATACAATTTTTAAATTTTCAGAATCATTCAAATTTTCATATGCATTAGCCAGGAGCTGATAAACAATTTTTAACGGTTCATATTTTTGTTCAATAGCCTTTTTTAAATAATTTACAGCTTCTTTGTAATTTTTCTCTTTAGTTAAAATATTTCCATACTCATATAAGAAGTTCGAATTTTCAGGTTCTTCTTTTATTAGTTCACTATAAATTATTTTAGCTTCAGAGGAATTTTGAATTTTTTGAAGACAAAAAGCAAGATTATATTTTGCATCAAGCCCGGTTTCTTTTGAAACGTTTTTTGTAGAAATTAATTTTTTGTATAAATTAATCGCATCTTCATATTCTTCTTTTTCCTGATAAAGTATTGCCAGATTAAAAAGTGCATATTGATTTTTATTGTCTTTATCCAGAACTTCATTCCACATAAATATCGCTTCGGGGTATTGCCTGGCTAATTGCAACAAATATGCTCTGTTTACCAGCAGATCCAGCTCATCCCCCTGAAGTTCAATTGCCATTTTATACTGGTCAGCTGCTTTTAAATAAGCACCTGTTTTCCACAAAAAACCAGCATATTCAACAGGAATAACAGGATTAACTGGTTCTAACCTTAGAGCTGTCAAATAATCATTATCTGCATCTTCAAATTTACTTAGCTTGTAATTAATTTGTGCTCTGTCCAGATAAAATTCGACAACAGAATCATCAAGCACAATTGACCGATCAATACTTTGTTTCGCATCATCCAGCTCTCCAAGTGCAATTTCTGATTTAGCCAGGTTATACCACAATACAGCATTATCAGGCAAATAATCTAAAATGCTTCTATACTGCTCTTTTGCAAGAGCATATTTTTTTAAATGGTGACAAGAAAAAGCCAGCGCTAATTTGGAGCGAAGATGTAAAGGATAAGCCAAAATTGCGTTCTCAAGATTATCAACTGCACATTTGTAATCTTCACTTAAAAAACAAATATTTCCTAATGCTGCTCTTATTAAAATATTTTCAGGCTCAATTTCTATAGCTGTTCTGTATTCAGCAAGCGCTTCCCTGATTTGTTTATTTTTTTCATATGCAATACCCAGAAGATAATGAACCAAGGCATCCTTTGGATGGAATTTACCAGCCACCTGGAGAGTTTTAACTGCAAGATCCGGCTTCCCGTCTTTTATATAAACCTGTCCAAGCAAAAGTAAACCTGAAATATCACTCGAATTTAGAGAAAGTGATTTATTAAAAGAAAAAACAGCATTTTGCAGGTCACGGTCTTTATAATTTCTAATACCTTCATTCAAAAAGATCGGGGAGAATAAAACTTCTTGTTTCTTTGCATATAAAGGATTAAAAGCAGAAACAAAAACAAAAGAAATCACAAAAATAAATTTTATATTCACATTATTCATAGATCAGTCCGGCTGTTTTCATCCTGTTTACTGCTTCGTATAATCTTTCTTTTCTGTCGACTAAAGCTATTCTCACATAACCTTCACCATACGTGCCAAACGAAGTACCAGGAATTGTTGCTACATGTGCTTTATGTAAAAGATCATGTGAAAATTCAAAACTGGATTTATACTTTGGAGGTGCTGGCAACCAGATATACATAGCACCTCCGGGCTTAGGTATATTCCAACCAATTTTCTTAAGCTGCTCTAACATTATATCCCTGCGCTCCTGATAAATCATTGCAGTTTTTTTATGCTCGTCAAAAGGGATTGAAAAAGCTTTTATGCTTGATGCCTGGACAATATTACACACACCATAGTCGGTATTTGTTTTAATTTCATAAAGTGCTTCAATAATTTTTCTGTTTCCAGCCACAAAAGCTATTCTCCATCCAGCCATACTGTAAGTTTTTGAAAGAGTATGAAACTCAATTGCAATATCTTTTGCACCTTTAACCTGTAAAATGCTTGATGCTATAGAACCATCAAACGTAAGTTCCGAATAGGCCAGATCGCTAATTAAAAGAATTTGATTTTTAATACAAAGATTTGTCAGTTTTTCTAAAAATTCGAAATCACACACTGCACCAGTAGGGTTATTTGGATAGCTTATAAAAAACAATTTTGCTTTATCCAGGACTGATTGTGGTATTAAATCCAAATCCGGGATAAATTTATTTTTTTCCAGAAGCGGCAGCTCATAAACAGTACCACCAGCAAGTAAAGTACCCCTTGAATGAACCGGATAATACGGACTGGGGACAATTGATAAATCACCAGGATTAATAATTGCAAAAGCTAAATGGGTAATGCCTTCCTTTGAGCCTGACAGAGGAAGAATTTCATGTTCCGGGTCCAGCTGTATTGAAAACCTTTTATTCATCCAGTCTGCTGCTGCTTTTTTAAACTGCTTTTGTCCCCAAAAAGGAGGATACCTGTAATTTTCTGAATTCTGAACTGCCTTAATACATTCATCTACAACAATCTTCGGAGAAAGCAGATCCGGGCTTCCTAAACTTAAATCAACAACATCAATACCTTTATTTTGCAATTCTTGTTTTTCTTTATCCAGCTTGGCAAAAATATAGGATGGTACATAACTCAATCTGTCAGCTAATTTTAAAAAACTTTTTGCATTCCCTGTCTCATCCACTTGTTTTTCGGATTTTATTGTCATCAATTTATAAGAGCTTAATTGTAACAAAATAGACAGGTTTAGGCTAGATATTGCACTGCTAACATACAAGTCCTAACAGTGTAAAATATTAAAGCAATCATGAAAAAACTAATAATAATCGGCGGCGGGAATATGGGATTAGCCATTGCCTCGGGCATTACAAAGAAAGGGGTTATTCTGAAAAAAAATATTTTTTTTATAGAAAAGAATCCAGAAAGAATTAACTATTTAAAAAAGAAAAAATATTTTACAGCTGATAATTTAAACAAGAAAGGCATAGAAACTATTATTTTGGCTGTCAAACCAAGTGATTTTAATGAATCGATGACTGTATTAAAAAAATCAATTCGAAAAAGTGCTTTGGTAATTTCAATATTAGCCGGAGTAAAAATAAAAAATATAGAGCAGTATCTTGGCAGGAAACAGCCAATTGCAAGGATTATGCCTAATACTCCCTGCCAAATTGGAGAAGGAATCAGTGCTTTAACATTTAACAGAAATGTCACCAAGGAGAAAAAAGAAGCCGTTAAAAAAATCTTTACTGCCATTGGAAAAACTGTGGAAGTAAATGAAAGCAGTCTTGATATAATTACTGCCGTCTCTGGATCCGGGCCGGCTTATTTCTGTTATTTTATAGAATCAATAATTGGTGCCGGTAATAAGCTGGGGTTAAATCAAAAGCTTTCAGGTGAGCTGGTTTTACAAACTGCAAAAGGAACCCTGCTCTTATTAAGTAAAAATAATTTACCTCCGGACAAACTAAGAAAAAGTGTCACTTCTTCAAAAGGCACTACAGAAGCTGCCCTGAAAACATTTCAAAAGAAAGGCTTGGATAAGATAATTTTTTCAGGAATAAAAGCTGCTAAAGAAAGATCAATTGAGTTAGGAAAATTAAATAAATGAAAAATACAATAAGATTGTTTTTTGTATTTTATGTTTTTTTGAACATTGTTCCTGTTTATTCACAAGAACCGCTACAAATCGGAACAGAAACAGAAGATATTATCCTGACTGATGATTTAAATATTGCAAAAGCTCAGGTCTTAAAATATTCTGACAACCCGGAAGCACACTTTAATCTGGCTATTGCACTGAGTCGTACAAGTCTGGTAGAACAGGCGATTAAAGAACTCAGGAAGACAAAACTTTTAATACGAAAACCTGAAAATACAGGAATAATAGATAAAAAAATAACCGAATACAAGGAAATGCTGAAAGACAGTGAAAATGAAGCCTATGCAAATAATATAAGATACAGACTGGCATTCAGTCATTATTTAAAAGCGTATTTAATTTCAAAGGAGATTGAAAAAATTCAAAAAACCAAAGGACAAAAATCCAAATCACTTGATTTGCTTAATTCAAAATCGTTTTCTCTTAATGATTCCAATCCTGAAATTAAGAAAAACCTTAAGCACAGTATTTATTATTTTAATGAACAATTAAAAGCAAATCCAAATGACATCTGGACAAAAGTTTACTATGGTTTTATTTTGGCTGAACAATACAATGATTTTCACAGTGCTAAAAAACTGTGGAACGAAGCAGTCAGGCAGAATCCGAACAATCCAGCACCACATTTTTTCCTTGGTGAATTAAAGATTAAAGAGGGTAACCTTAAAGAGGGTATTCTGGAAATTTCACAGGCATTATTGCTAAGATCTGCCGGGAATTAATTTTTATGCCTAAATACATATCAAAATCTATTCCTTTACTTTTAACTCTTAGCGTTATTATATTTTTTACCATTTCATTCTTCAGGGGTAAGTCAATAGTTCAGAAATCAGAAAAAGAAATAAATCCAAAATTACAGATTGCTGAATCTGAAGCAAAAAAATATATCTTAAAAGAAATAGATCCAAAAACAGGGCAAATTCGATGGGATTTAAGCGCAAAGGAAGGCAATACAGAAAATGATTTGCAGTCAGCAGTTATAAATGACATAAAAGCACATGTTTACAAAAATAAGGAAATAATTTTTGAACTTTCAGCGCCTCATGCTAAAGCTAACTCACTGACAAAAGGAATTTATTTATTTGGTGAAGTGATTACAAAAGACAGAGACGGAAACTTTCTTTTAAAAAGCAAACAAATATCTCTTGGAATGGGAACGTCGATTGAAGCACAAAAAGGATTTGATTTATACTTAAAAACCAATGGAACCGTAAAAGGAGAAAGTGCCCTTATTAATGATGATCAAAGCAAAATTACTGTCACAAAACTAGAAGAAGCACTATTTAAAGACATAAAACTTTCTGGCGAAAATGTTTATATTGAAAAAAACAGTAAAGGTGAAATTGTCAGCGCCATCGTAGAAAACGGAGGAAAAATTATCTTAAAAAACAATGATACTTTAACTGCAGACACCATAAAATGGGATATTTCGGAAAATATAGAAGCAGCCGCTAATGTAATTTATATCTCCGGAGATAAGGTGTTCAAAGCTGGTACCCTAACAATTTCTCCGGATAAAAAAGTCTTTGCCAAAAGCAGCGTAAGTATTGTCCATGGCAAAACCGAATGCTATGGTAATTCACTTAATTATGAAAATAACTTCATTATAATAACAGGTAGCCCAGGAGCCGTTCAGGGTAACAAAAAAATACTGGCAGATAAAATTATTTATGATGTTAATTCAAGAAAAGTTCAAGCAGTTGGTAATGTAAGAACTCTTGCAAGTCATAAAACCTAAGTAATTATGAAAAAATATATATTAATTTTTGCAATGTTATTTTTACTTACCCCTTTAAAAGGGAGAACTGCTTCGGAAGAGTTTGAAATAAAGCATGCAGATTCACTTGAAGCAGATGGAGCACAGATAAATGTTCAGGGCAATATCTTAATTAAATATAAAGATGCCGTTATTGAAGCACCTGAAGGAAGAATTAACACAAATCAGGAAGGAAAACCAGATAATGCACTTTTCTATAGTCGTGCAAAAATAAAACTTAAAGACAGAAAAATTGAAGCAGATAAAATCACAGTCTCAATTCAGGATGAAACCATTTATGCGGAAGGAAATACCTCTTCAGAACTAAAAGACAAAAATAACAATTTAATTACTATTACTTCTGATCATCAGGAACTTCACTGGAACGGGGAAAACGCAAATGCAAAAGGAAACATAAAAACAACTTATCAGGATACAAAGGTAATTTCTGATGAAGCAAAAATTATTTATAAAAATAAAAAACCGCAGCAGGTAATATTTACCGGAAGTACAAAGCCAGCTTATATGGAACAAGAAAATCATAAAACATTGGCTAAAGAGCTTATCTTTGACATAAATACAAATGATATTTATGCAAAAGGAGAGGTTACAAGCGTAATCTGGCCTTATAAAACAAAACCAAAAAACAAACAGAATCCAATATCATTAAATACTGATGAGCTTTTCATAGACCATAAGACAGGAGAAGTAAGTGCAAAAGGCAACTTAAGCAGGGTTAAAATCACATATGAAGATACAAAAGGAGAAAGCAATGAAGCATTACTATTAAGAGATGAGGAGAATAAAAAACCAGAAAAAATAATATTCAAAGGCAATGCAAATGTAAGTCAGGCAGATAAGGAATTGTCTTCCGAAGAAGTAGTTTTTAATTTTAATGACAAGAAATTAACCAGCAATACGATTACAAACAAGAGACCCAAAACATTAATATTTAAAAAATAATAAAAGAAGTATAATTTTAGTTATGGGAAATATAGTAATTGACCGTATAAAGCATTACTTTGGATCTGTAAAATACTTTTTTTACAGCTTAAGTTTTCAGGTAAAACTCATATTCTCATTAATTTTCAGTATTTCAATTTTTATTACATTATGTGCATTTGTGATTATTCACAATATTCAATCAAATATAGACAACCAGGTTTTAAAGCTGAATCACAATTTAAAAATCACTCAGACACTGGCTCAATTTAGTGCTCAAACATTGATTTTTGATTACAAAACAAACAATATAAGAAAGGCAAGGTTAGAAGAACTAATCAATACTGTAAGCAAAAAAGATTCAGAAATTTATTTTGTAGTTATTACAGACAATGCAGGAAATGTTTTGGCAAAAAGCAAGTTTGCACATTTGTATAATCTTTTTAAAAATTACCCAAATAAAGTTATGCCTCCGAATCATGTACCATTTATACGGATTTCATATTCAACAAATGGCAAGCTTTTAACTCTTGCCGAACCAATTCAGTTTAATTCAAATTTTTTAGGCTGGGTCTGGGTAGGTTTTGCAGATACAGGATTTACAATTGTAGGATCAAAGAAAGAGCTGCTTGTATTTTTATTTGAAATATTTTTACTTGTCTGGATTTTGTCAGTAATCGGTGCAATTGTAAACTCACTAATAATTACAAGACCGCTTAGAAAGCTTGAAAAAGGTGCAAAAGCAATAAGTGAAGGACGTTTTGGATTTCAGCTGCCTTTAAAAGGGTTCTTGGGAAAAGAGCTGTCTCAGCTTGTAAAAGCATTTAATAAAATGTCAAAGCGACTCCAGCAATACGAAGAATCAAACCTTGCAACACTCAGCTCAGAAAGAAACAAATTTGAATCTGTAGTTATGTCAATTGCAGATGGTGTCATAGTCCTGGATAAAGAAAATACTATTCAGATTGTAAATCCAGCAGCAGCAAGGCTCTTAAACAGATCCGGAGATGAATTACTCAGACAAAAAGCAAACAATATCTGGGATGTAAGAACAAATGAACAAATATTAAATTATCTGAATAATATAAGAATAATTGATACAGAAGGATATCCGCATGAATATTTAAATTTTGAACTTGTAAGAGAAAACAATAATTTAAAATTAATAATTACTCCTCTTTACGATGCAAACAATGAAAAACTGGGAGCTGTAATAGTAGTTCAGGACAGAACCAAAGAAGCAGAGGTGGAATTAATCAAACAAGAATTTATAAGCAATGTAAGCCATGAATTAAGAACTCCCATTACCAGCATTAAATGTTATGTAGACACATTGTGTTCTCACAATGATCAAATCGATGGAAAAATCAGAAACGAATTTCTTTCCATTGTAAATGAAGAAACAGACAGATTAAGCAACCTGGTCAATGACATACTTGAATTATCCAGACTAGAGTCACTTTCTGCAAAGATCTCGCTTTCAGTTCAGGAAGTCTATCCGTCAATAGATTATGCACTTAAATCTACAATGGTACTGGCAAACAAAAAGTCAATCAAACTTCTCACTGACATTAGTGAAAATCTTCCTATGCTAAACATGAATCAAGAATACATTGAAAGAATATTGATTAATTTAATTTCAAACGCCATTAAATACACACCAGGAAATGGAATTGTAAAACTTACAGTAAAGGAAGAGAAAGATTTTATTTTATTCCAGATTATAGACAATGGTATTGGAATCCAGGAAGAACATATACCGTTAATTTTCGAAAGGTTTTACAGGATTGAAAACAAGGTTCACACTATTAAAGGAACCGGCTTAGGTCTTACTATTGTTAAAAAATCAATTGAACAGCATGGCGGCAAAATCTCAGTTAGAAGTAAGCTCGGAGAAGGCAGCATATTTGAATTTACATTGCCAGTTCCGAATCAAAACACAATTAAAATAAAAGACTTTAAGAAGGAATCACACATAGCAAAGAGTGCATGAAGTATAATATTACGGAGGCCGGATCGGTAGCTCAACGGTAGAGCAGAGGACTCATAATCCTTTGGTTACAGGTTCGAATCCTGTCCGATCCACAGAATCACCCCGAAACTATTTTTTCCAAACCTTAATATCGTTTCTAAGCTTTGTATGAGTTAAATCTATTAGTTTAAATGCAGTACCTTCATCATTATTATCAAGGATGTATCTAATAGCCATTTGCCTGAACATGTTTACCTGATCCTGTGGAACTGCAAAATTTATTTCAACCACATCAACTGGCTTTGTTTGATTTAATTGCTTATTTTTTAACATTGTAGTCATATTTTTTAATCTCTAGCCTGTGCTTATTTAAGGACTCTGATTATCCTACAGCAGGAATTTAGCTTTCATTCAATTACTTAATATTATTTTTATTTTTCCCATACAGAATCTTTACAATCAGATAACAATAAAAAGAAACATTTAGTTGATTAAAAAATTACAGGTTCTACGCCTAATTATGACATTCATAAAACTTAACACGTGTAAGACACATGGGGAACAGAAGTATTTGTGTAAAAACAAAATGTTTTATCCAATCATAATAGGTGAAGCCGGTGAAATTATATTTCCAAAACCAGCTTCTTCAAGAATTTTTTTCATCTGGACTTCATCAGCTGTTTTATCTACAAACAGTTTTCCATCCAGGTGATCAATTTCATGCTGAATACATCTGCAAAGCAAGTCATCTTCAGCAGTTAGTTTTCTTTCTTTCCCGAGTAAATCCTGATATCTTACAATGATTTTTTTAAACCTGATTACATCAATAACAACATTTGGGAAACTTAAACAACCTTCCTTTGAAATTATTTGACCTTCTTTGTGAATAAGCACAGGATTAATTAAAACTATGGGGGTATACGAGGGGACTTCTTTTTTTGTCTGCTCATCAATATATCTCTTCGACGGATAATCAACATCAAGAACTAACACTCTCTTACTGACGCTAATCTGAGGGGCTGCAAGACCAACACCATCAGAAGCATACATCGTTTCAAACATATCTTCTATAAGCTTCCTCAGTGATTTGTCAAACTTCAGAACTCTGCTGGTTACTTTCCTTAAGCCCGGATCTCCGTATTGTACAATTTGTTGTTTAGTCATAGCTGTTTTTATAGTTTTATATTAAAAATAATACCACAAAATCTACTAAAAATCACAATTTATAAGGCTTTCACAGGCAATAATAGCTAAGCAGTAACAAAATATATTAAATTATTCAAGATAAATGAATCATGGGTAAAGCTAATACTGAAAGAACCCATTTGTTAAATTCAGCAGGTACATCTTCCATGCAGTTATGACTTGCCCAGTTAAATACTTTGTAGCTGGAGTTTGGTAACTCTTTATGTAACTTCTTTACCATGCTTTTTAAAGCTACATAGTCAAACCTTCCAACCGAAAGATAAACAGGGCAGTATATTTTTGGTACCTGAGATAATAAATCCCATTTAAAAGAATCTCTTAATATGTCCCTTATAATACTTAAATCAGTGGAAATTGCAAACTTGTAGCATTTTTTTAAAGGTAATTTTAGAATTAGATTTAATTTTTTCTTTAAATATTCAAACGGTTTTCCTAAAAACCATTTGTAATATTTAAGCAGTAACTTTGGCATCCTTGCCGGCAGTGAAACAAGCAAAAGCCTGCAAACTTTATCAGGATACTTTTCAGCAAACCTTGTGGCAAGCACCGCACCAAATGAATGCCCTATTATTGTTATAGAGCTATTAATTCCAATGTGATCAAGTGTCTCTTTTAAATCATTACTATGTTCTTCCAGGGTACAAAAGCCGCCAGGATTTAATGACTTACCATGTCCTCTAAGATCAATACCAATAATTCTGTAATCAGATTTGTTTAATAATTTATATTGTTCTTCCCAAATATCATTAGCACTGGCAGTACCATGAATAAATAAAATTATTGGTCCGTTTTTTTTATTGTCGTAAAAAGATAAAATCATAAGCTCTCTGGTAATTCTCTTATTCCCCGATTAACAGCTGGTTAAAACCAGTAACAATTTATGCTTCAACTATAGGTTCTTTAACAGGAGAGCTATAAGAAAACGGTACAGGGTTAAAGTTTGTTGAAACATCTAAATCTTCAGCTTTCCCTACAGTTCCCAGTTCTATGATTTTTTCTCTTAAAATAGATGCGATTTGATCTAAATTATTCCCATTTTCACTGGCATAATTATAAAGTTCTACTGGTTTGCCAATTTTTATTGTTATTGTCGGCCTGGTCAACAAATATTTCAGGTATCGCAAATTGTAGGTTCCACCTAAAAATACAGGGATTACTTTTGTTCTGGAATCGATTGAAAGTTTAGCTACGCCGCCTTTAAATTTTTTCGGTATAGCCCTTGGAGAAATATCTCCTTCAGGAAAAATTCCTACTCTTCCTCCATGCGATAAAACCTTGTTTAGATTTTTTAGTACCCTTTGATAATCTTCCAGACTATTACCTAAAAGTCCTGAACCTATAAGCCTTGCTAAAAGTCGCATGGATTTTGATTTTAATGCTCTCTTAGCAATTACAAAACTTACCTTTTTAAAAGGTCCTAGAGCATAAGCCAGGAAAAAGCCATCACAAAAATTCTGATGATTTGCAGCTAATATAAATCTGCCTTTCTTAGGGATATACCTTTGTCCTTCAAGTTTTATATTACAAAATAATGAAAATATTATAAACTTTATCATCCAGACACAAAAGTAAAAGACTGACTGGGATATTTTAACTAGCTTCAACTCTAATCTGTTTATCATTAAAAAACTTTAATATTGTATTTTACCTGTTATTAACCCTTTTCAAGCATTATTTACTGACCAATGGCAAGCAGCCGATAATTAATTATACATTATTAAATAAAATCACAAGGGGAAAATGGAAACAAATCGTATAGCATCCGGACAAAGTAATCTTCCCAGCCAAGTCAGTGGTACTCAAAGTAAAAGCGGGGAAGAAGCTTTCCATGATATGGCTAAATCAGATGGTTATAATAAAGCCACTCTTGAAGAGGCTATTAACGAAAGAACCAGATTAACCAGGACAGAAAGGGCTGACAGAACAAAGAAAAAAAGCTCATCCCTTTTTGTACTTTCAGATGATGAAGATTTACAGAAAGAACCAGTTTATAGAACCATAATGGTTGATGGAATGCTATTTACTCTTAGATTATTGGCGGTAGCATAAAAAAAATAAATTTTTATTTTCTGGCTTCTGTCTTGTGACTTTTATCTTCTATACCTAAATACAGCCTTGCTGCAGCTTCTGCAAGTTTTCTTATACGTAAAATATATGCCATTCTTTCATCACGGCTGACAGCACCCCTCGAGTCAAGCAGATTAAAACAATGAGAGCATTTTAAAATATAGTCATAGGCTGGCATTAAAAGCTTGTTTTCAAGACACGATTTACTCTCTTCATAATAAATATCAAAACGCTTCTGCAGAAAATCCACATTAGCAATTTCAAAGTTATATTTACTTTGTTCATACTCATTTCTTTTATAGATATCTGCATATTTAACATCTTTTGTCCACTTAAGATCAAAAACATTTTCTACATCCTGAAGATACATTGCAAGCCTTTCCAGCCCATATGTAATTTCAACTGAAACTGGTTTTAAATCAATTCCACCGGCCTGCTGAAAATATGTAAACTGAGTAATCTCCATCCCATCGAGCCATACTTCCCATCCCACTCCCCATGCACCAAGGGTAGGAGACTCCCAGTTATCCTCTACAAATCTAATATCATGTTCTTTTGTTTTTATCCCGATCTTTTCCAGGCTGTTTAAATAAATATCCTGAATATTGTCAGGTGAAGGTTTCATAATAACCTGATACTGAAAGTAATGCTGAAGCCTGTTCGGGTTATCCCCATATCTTCCGTCAGTAGGTCTTCTACAGGGTTCTATACAAGCCATATTCCACACTTTGTCTCCAAGCACATATAAAAAAGTAGCCGGGTTCATTGTGCTGGCCCCTTTTTCAATGTCATACGGCTGCATTATTACACAGCCCTGACTAGACCAGTATTGATTTAGTGTCAGATATAGTTCCTGGAATGTTAACGGCATAAACAAATAATATCATCAATGCCTAAAATGCCTTATCCCTGTAAAAACCATTGCAATTCCATATTTATCACAGGCTTCTATTACTTCGGGATCTTTTATACTTCCACCCGGCTGAATAATAGCTGAAATTTCTGCAGAGGCTGCAATTTCAATACTATCTTTAAAAGGGAAAAATGCATCTGAAGCCATAACTGCATTTTTTGCATTGAAGCTTGCCTGATTTAATGCAATTTCTACAGAAGCTACCCTGCTTGTTTGTCCTCCACCAACACCAAGGGTTTTACCATCTTTAGCAATTACTATTGCATTTGATTTTACATGCTTACAGATTTTCCATGCAAAGATTAAATCAATCATCTCTTCATTTGTTGGTTTTCTTTTTGTAACCACTTTCAAATTATTTATATCTAAGGTTTTGTTATTAAGATCCTGAATTAAATATCCTTCACCGATTTTTTTAATATCAAATTGTCTTTCCTGAGTTATTCCAGGCTGAATTTTTAAAACTCTTAAATTTGGTTTTCTCTTAAATATATCCAGAGCACCTTCAGAATAGTCAGGTGCAATTACAGCCTCAAGAAATATTTTTACAAGTTCTGAGGCTAATCCATTTTCCACAGAACCATTAAAAGCCACAATTCCACCAAAAGCACTGACAGGATCAGCACTTAAGGCCTCTATATAAGCATGTAAAAGTGTAGGCGCTATTGCAACACCACATGGATTATTGTGTTTAACAATGACTGAAGCTGGAGTTTTAACATCAAATTCACTAGCTATGTTCCATGCAGACTCCAGATCAAGATAGTTATTAAAAGAAAGTTCTTTCCCCTGCAGGATCTTGGCATTTGCTAAACCTGAAGTTGTATTCAACGAAAGATACAAAGCTGCTTTTTGATGCGGGTTTTCGCCATAACGTAAAGTCTGCTTTAATTTTAAGTTTAAGTTTAAATTCTCCTGAAAGTCTTTTGGGTTTCCGTTTAGAGAAGATTTATCTTTGGAAAAATATCTTGAAAAGAAATTCGATATTGCATCATCATATAAACTTGTAGCCTGAAAAGCTCTAACCATTAATTTTTCTTTTAAAAGAAGAGTAACGTTTCCATTATTTTCACTAAGGCTTTTTAAGACAATATCATAATCTCTGCTATCGCAGACCACAGTAACCGCAGAATAGTTTTTAGCAGCACTTCTAAGCATGGAAGGTCCGCCAATATCAATGTTTTCAATCACTGTTTCCAAAGATACTTCAAGACTAGCTGCTATTTCCTGGAACGGATAGAGATTTATAACTACCATATCAATTGGCTTTATATTAAGATTTTCAATTGTACTCATATGCTCAGGTTTATCACGTCTTGCCAGCAAACCGGCATGAACAACAGGGTGGAGAGTCTTCACCCGACCTTCAAGCATTTCAGGACACTTAGTCAGTTCACTTACTTCAATAGCAGAAATATTATTTTTTTTTAAAAGTTCTGCAGTACCACCGGTAGAAATAATTTCATAATTATATTTCTCTGTGAGTACCTTGGCAAACTCAACAATGCCATCTTTTTTATAAACGCTGATTAATGCCCGCTTTTTCATTCCTTGGATATTTTATCGCATAATTTTGTCTTTCAAGTGGAGATTATATCTTTACTACAAGCCTGATATTATATATTCATGACAGTTACACACAGAACCCATTCTTTAACATCAACCCAGCGGGATGCCTGGGTTGAAATTAACTTATCAGCTCTAGAAAGAAATTTTAAAAAATTACAAGAGCTTATAAAAACAAAGATAATGGCAGTTGTAAAAGCAGATGCCTATGGTCACGGTGCTGCAACTTTATGTCCCATATTACAAAGACTGGGAGCAGATTCATTTGGGGTAGCTACTATTGATGAAGGTATTGCACTTCGTCAGGCAGGAATAAAAATACCGATTGTAATACTTGGAGCCACACCACTGTGGGCATATGAAAGTTGTTTTTCAGACAATTTAACAATAACTATTTATTCTATAGAACAAATTAATCAGCTTGAAGAACTTGCACAAAAAAACAAATTTAAAATCCCTGTCCAGTTAAAAATCGACACCGGGATGAACCGGCTTGGAATCGACTATAATGAGTGTTTAAAAACAATTACTGATTTAACAAATTCAAAGTACCTGGAGCTTAAAGGTGTTTTTACTCATTTGTCAGATGCAAAAAATTATGATTTTTCAAAGATTCAAAAAGGAAGATTTGATAAGGCATGTCAAAGCATGCCTCTGTTACAAAAACATATTGCAAACACTTATGCAGCGATTAACTATTCTGATTTTAGGTATAACCTGGTTAGAACAGGCATCGGACTTTATGGTCAGGAGTTTAATTTTCTTGAACCTTTAATTTCATTAAAAGGAAGAATAACAAGAATACAAAAAGTATTAAAAGATGAACCTGTAAGCTATGAAAGAACATGGACTGCAAAAAAAGACAGTATAATTGCGACTGTTCCAATCGGATACGCAGATGGAATAGACAGGAAACTTTCAAATAAAATTTTTGGCCTTTATAATAATAAAAAAATACAACAAGTTGGAGCAATTACAATGGATCAAACAATGTTTGATATTTCAGAATTAAAAGATCCAAAGGTCGGTGATGTGATAACTTTATTAAATAACGAACTGCCTGTTTCATCTTGGGCAGAGATTTTAAATACAATTTCTTACGAATTAATTTGCAGGCTTAAAATCAGGCTGCCAAGAGTGTATACAAGGGATTAATTAAACTATAATTGTATTTTCCCTTGTTCTTTTAAAATTAAGTCAATTACTTCGCGTACACACCCATATCCGCCTTTAGTTTCTGTAATTAATTTTGCTTTTGATATTGCAGAGGGGTGTGCATCTTTCGGACAAATTGCCAAACCAGCAACTTCCAGTGACGGTACATCTAAAATGTCATCTCCAATATAAGCAGTCTGTTCAATCGGAATATTTAATTCATCACACAATTCTTTCACTTTTTTTGCTTTATCATAACAGTGCTGATAAATATATTTAACTCCAAGTTCATTAAATCTGTTTAGTACAATCTGACAATTTCTTGCACTTACAATTCCAATTTCTATACCATATGACTGAGCCAGTTTTATTCCCTGACCATCCCGAACATTAAATCTTTTTATATATTCTCCATCTTTAGAATAAAAGAGTGAGCCATCTGTTAAAACACCATCTACATCAAGCACCAGCAGTTTAATATTCCTAATAATTTGTTTCAGTTGGTTCATGGTTACAATGATAATAGTTTACAATAAAGGAGTATGAAGACAGGTGTGTAAACTAAATGCGGGGATATCTGATGGAAGCTGTTTTTATAGCCGAGGGGACACTTTTTTGCGCTGTTGGGTTTCTTGCGAAACAAGCAAAAAAGTTTGTCCACGGCAAGAGCTATAAAAACAGCGTCATCCGTAAAAAATTTACATATCCTATGGAGACGTACCGAAGTGGTCGTAACGGGGCTGACTCGAAATCAGCTTGACGAGCAATCGTCACGTGAGTTCGAATCTCACCGTCTCCGTTTTTATATAGCGCTCCACATTTCATAGAAATGCTCCGCTTTTTATGATCTCACCTAACGACGTTCCGGTTGTTCGCTTACGGAAACACCTAAAATCTTGTTAAACGAAATTAATGGTTACTTATCATAGAACTTAATCCCTGTAAAACTCTTCAAATTTTTTATCTCTTCATCAGCTACATAAAATCCAATTTTTCTTTTTGGTTTCCTTTCAGGCTCTATCAAATTTTTTATTGCTTCAAATACTGCTTTAAATTGAGTATCGTATTTTCTTTCCATTTCTTCTATTTTCTTTTTTAAGTCCTTTCAGGCTCTATCAAATTTTTTATTGCTTCAAATACTGCTTTAAATTGAGTATCGTATTTTCTTTCCATTTCTTCTATTTTCTTTTTTAAGTCACGATTACCCTCAATCATTTCTCTAAGCTTGGTAAATGTACGAATGATTTGAATGTTAACTAAAATTGCTCTTTCACTATTTAATATGCTTGATAACATAGCAACGCCTTGTTCAGTAAAAGCAAAGGAGTAAGAGGTAGAATGTTTTAGATTTTTGAACCGGTCACAATTTGTGACCAGTTCATCCATTTCATTTTTTGTTAACTGAAACATGAAATCTATTGGAAAACGTTTTAGATTACGTTTTACAGCTTGGTTAAGCACTTTAGTTTTAACTTTATATAATTCAGCCAAATCTACATCAAGCATGACTTTCTTCCCACGTAAAAACAATATTCTGCTTTCAATTTTTTCGATTGGGATTAATACAAAATCTTTCATGCTGAAATTGAAACATGACCTACTAAATCAATAGTTAAGATGTAACCTACAGTTACAGTTTTATAACAGATGTAACCCTGGGTTACATAAAATGTTGGCTCAAAGAATTTTGTTTACCAATGTCCTGTGCACAATATTATATAAGGTTTTGCAAGGATATAAAGCTAAAAATAAGCTTGAAACTATAAAAACAAAAGAGACTACTATTTTTGCAGTAGTCTCAAGTTTCTTTCTAAGAGAATAATATTTTATTCTTTCTTTGGGTCTACAACAACTATTGTTGGTACATCGGCTTGTGGTTCACCAATACCTAAGGCTTGTTTCCTAGCATCCACACTAATACTTAATGGTGTAATTGCTAATTTTGGAATCACTGAAAGTTGTTCTATAATTGAAGGCTTTTGGTCTTGCAAAAGTTTACTCAATAATAATGATCCTATTATAGTAGTAGGTATTCTTTGACTAGGCATTTTTATTCTCCTTAAATGTTTATTTTTTATTTTACCAAATGGTCTTGTCTATACTTTGATTATGCAAAACATCTAAGTAAAAAGCAACAAAATCTTAACCAAACCCAGATTAATTTTTTTTAAGGTTTTTTTGTACAAAATTAGGTTAAATCCTTAACCTGCGTAAGTCCTATAAGTAATTCAGTATAATAAAAAGAACAAAGATACTTTTATAATTCTTTTATGTTTGTCCGCGGTAGCCTGTAGGCTAGTTCTTTAACAATCAGTGCCAGATTCTTTGGGTTAATAATATATTTTGTCATTGTAATTTTTGGTTAATTTCTTAATCTAAAGATTAAATCATTATAAATGTTTTTTTAGCTTAAGTGTCTAAAGGCTTTATTTAAGCAGTTTTTAGCATAATTAACAATCTTTTTATTTTTACCTTAAATAAGTTTAATGTATTTTTTTTTTGCATTTGCTATTATAAAAATATAGTCAGGAAAAAATTATTTAAGGAGAAAAATTATGGAAATACCAATTTTAGGATTAGGACAAAGAGGAGTTTACTTTTCCCAGGATGAATCTGGTGGAGTAAGTAATTCTATAGATTTACAAGTTCAAGAATTATCTAAAGCTCTTGAGAATGCCTCGATAAAAAGAGATATTGGTGGAATAAGAAGTGCTGCAAGGGAATTAGGAAATGTTGGAGATAAAGCCAGTGCATCAGTACCAACACTGATTAGTGCTCTGAAACACGAGTCTGAGATGATTACTCAAGGTGAAATCGTAGATGCACTCGTAAAAATTGGAGAGAAAGCAGCACCAGCACTTTCCGAAGCTTTACACTATGGTTGTTATAGAGTTCAAAGACAAGCATTATGGGCACTGGAAAGATTAGAAGAGAAAGCTTTACCAGCAGTACCAGGACTAGTTAAAGTTCTGAGTGCTAGGGATAAAGAACCTCGAACTACAGCAAAAAATATCCTAGAAAAACTTGGTTACTTTTAGATTGAGTTTTCTTGAATAAGCACAATCTGTTCCTGCAATTATAGCGAGGAGCACTATAGGGTAACTTTTATGCTACCAAAGCCAGTTCTGGAATATAAATATGTCCTTTATGGTTTATAATTTTTGTTCGAACCTGGTCCCAGATTCCCCGTTTTTATAAGAAAGTAGTATGTTCTACATCAAAGACAGAAGCTAGTTCTTTTGCAATATTTGGAGTAATGCGGACTCGCCCTTTTATTAAATCATTTATTTTTGAAGTAGATAAATCAGTCTCTTTTGCTAAATCTGCTTGAGTCATTGTAAATAATGCTATATAGTAATTTTTACGCAGTCAAAGCTAACTCTGGAATATAAATCTGTCCTTTATGGTTTATAATTTTTTGTCCCGGATTTTCCGGTTTATTACCCTACGAAAGTCAATGCCTTACCAGTTTTATTTGCTCTGCCTGTCCTGCCTATCCTGTGGATGTAGTCATCATATGTAGCAGGTGGATCATAATTTATAACATGCGTTATATCAGCTATATCTAATCCTCTGGCAGCAACATCAGTCGCCACAAGGGTTTGCAGTTGATTTGTTTTAAAGAGCTTTAAAACTTTTTCTCTGTTTGACTGGGATTTGTTTCCATGGATAGAGCCTGCTTTAAAACCTCTTTCACGCAATGTGTTTGATAAATGCTCAACACCTCTTTTTGTTCTGCCAAAAATCAAAACTTTTTTAAATTCTTCTTTTATGAGCAAATCATGCAGATTTTCAATTTTTTTGCTTTTATCTTTTATTCTTACAACATCCTGTTCGACATTATTCGGAGTGTCGCCTGATTTTACTGAGATTTTCACCGGGTCAGTTAAAAGTCTTCCGATTAAATTTTCGGCTTCTTTTGAAACTGTTGCTGAGAAAAACAAAGACTGTCTTTTTGCCGGAAGTAAGGATATTAAATGCTTTATCTCGCGAACAAATCCCATATCAAGCATTCTGTCTACTTCGTCCAGCACTACATTAGAAAATTTAGAGAGAGCCAGACACCTTCTGTTAATTAAATCTTTTAACCTGCCCGGAGTTCCAATTACAAAATTTGGATTTCCTTTTAATGTATATATTTGATTACCTAAACCTGAGCCACCGATACATATTGCTGAATAAATATTCAGGGATTTTGAAAAAGCCTTTAGCTCATCTACTATCTGCAACGCAAGTTCCCTTGTAGGAGTTATGATCAATACCTTTTCGTTTTTATCTTTTAAAACCTTTTCAATTAAAGGTATTAAAAACGAAGCTGTTTTTCCTGTACCGGTATTTGCAATTCCAAGCAAATCCTTGCCTTCCAAAATCACAGGAATAGCCTGATCCTGAATAGGAGTCGGTTTAATATAGCCTCGATTTAAAATATTTTGTTTCAACTGCGTATTTATATTCAGTTCAAAAAAATTATTTTTAGGGATATATTCTTTCTCTGGCGTTTTTTCCATAGCTTTTCTTACATACCTGGATATTTCTATATCACTATTACTACTAATACCTTTACCTTTTTTATTTCCAAAGAATTTCTTCCTTGAACTATTATTTTTTCTATTTTTAAAAGAATAGTTAAACTTAAATGCTTTTTCTTGCATGCTTGTTTTCCTTAGTTTATATTTTTCTTAAAAATTATTGAAACAGAGACTCTTATATTAGTTAGTTAAGTTTATTGCTATTTAGGGAGAATCTATTAAAAATGATTTTTAGACTATGTTAGTATAACATCTAAGTGAAATCACTTTTCTCAATTCCCCATAAAAAGGCTTATTGAGGCATATCAAAAGAAAAACTTAATATTATTTTTATATTTATTGATCTTCATCTGCAAGTTATCTACAATATCCTCTAGTTACCAATTGGAGGAAAATCAATGGATAAATTTAGCAAACTGGTAAGTTTAGTATATGGAGTAATGTTAGTCTTTGGTGGTGTAATAGGCTTTTTAAAGGTTCACAGTAAAATTTCACTGCTTACAGGAATTGTAAGCGGATTAATAGTTTTATTA
This sequence comes from Candidatus Melainabacteria bacterium RIFCSPLOWO2_02_FULL_35_15, assembly GCA_001784585.1. GTDB lineage: Bacteria > Cyanobacteriota > Vampirovibrionia > 2-02-FULL-35-15 > 2-02-FULL-35-15 > 2-02-FULL-35-15. Next base: position 97,278 of record MFRN01000013.1, read on the forward strand.
AGCTGTAAAATTAAATCCGCATCCGCATATTTATATGTTTCCGCAATAAGTCTGATTCTTGCCGGATTCTTTTCCTACAGGTTTGCATATTCTCACGCACTAATACCTACCGGGTTAATGCTTATCCTAAGCACCACTGCTTTTTGCATAGTTTCATTAAGCTGGTTTAAATCCAAAAAGAAAAAATGACATGATTGCAATACCTCATTACAGCTGGGATGTGGCGACTGTTTTGTTTTTTAATAAGTTCTGCGGAAAGTCACAATTCTGGGACACATTGGCACTTTTATTTTTATCGGTTGATGCGCTAAGAACAGCTATTTTAGTGGCATTGACAGCAGGCATCTGGCAATATGGAAAATCCAAATCAGATAAAAACGCTCAAAAAAGAGTGCTCTGTATTTTATTTAGCATTATTCTTACTCTTGGAATAATTGAAATATTAAATGCACTCATTGACAGCCCAAGGCCTATAGTAACCATGGGACATTTAATTTACAACCCGATTACTACTTTAGATACACAAGCGTTATGGAAAGAAGGTTGGGTTAGAAATCCAAAACACGGATCATTCCCAAGCGACACAGTAGCACTGCTTACCACAATAGCTGCCGGATTATTTGTATGGAACAGGTTCCTTGGAATCACAGCATTTTTATTTGTTCTTATAGCAGGAATTTTACCCAGATTATATTTCGGGCTTCATTATGTATCAGACATGGCATTAGGTATGGCAATAGCTGTATGCTCAAGTATTATAATTGAAAAAATAAATTTGTTTAAATCTCTAAGTGAAAAAATATTAGAACTTGAAAGGCGGTTTCCTTATTTATTTGGAGTAATTAGTTTTTATACAGCTTATGTAATCGCTGAAAAGTTTGTTTTACTTAGAAAACTACCCCTTTGGATAAGAGCAATGCTGGAGCATTAAATAATACCGACAAAATACTTTCTTCTCAGATCAAGGAGTTTAATTCCGGCGAAAAGTTCTTTGTATTTTTCAATATCTGACGAATGCCCTATTACAAAAACATTGCTGTCATGTAAATTTTTAATTTTCTTAATTTGATATTTTTTATCACTAAAGTCAACCGGCAAGCCGCTGTAATAAACCAGAGAAGGGCGATACATACCAAAAGATATAATTTTAGCTGCATTGTTTTTTTTAGCAAGTCTGGCAAAATCTCTTAAGTCTGCATGTGTATGCTTATAATAAGGAACAAGGTAAGAATTAAGTCCAAAGATAAAGAAAACAATAAAACTTAAAGCAAAGCCAATAACCAATGAATAGGCTTTTTTCAGGCAAAAGACAGAAACCAGTAATCCAAAAAACAGAAAAGCTGCACACAAAGATATTTTTAACAACACTATGGATTTAAGTGATTGTTCTGTGTTCCATTTCAACAATAAATTAAAAACACAAAAAAATACCGGAATTAAAAGCAGCAATAAAAATATAATTATATTTCTTATAGCACCAGGGCTTCTTTTAGATAAAACTGAAGCCCAGTACCCGGTAATAATTGAAAGCGGAGGAAATATTAACAAAATATATGTAGCAAGTTTTGTAGTGCTAAAGGAAAAAAACAAAAATACCGTTACTATCCAGACAAAAGAAAATAATAAAAGTTTATTAAACGATTTCTTTAAAACCCGTTTAAAGAGATGTATAACAGCATCAATAAAAAAAAGAGTCCATGGCATAAATCCACCCAGAACTACAGGTACATAAAACCAGAATGGTCCGGGATGCTCTCCTACCACAGAAGTAAATCTTTTTAAATTATGTTCAAAGAAAAACTCACGGGTAAATTCTCCATTTGTCACCAAGTGTACCTTCAGATACCAGGGAAGACTTATCAGCAAAGCAAAAAATAAAATTGTAAAGTAAACCCTTAAGTGCTTAATGTCAAGCTGTTTTTTAACGATTAGAAATCCGGTTAAAACAACTAACGGCAATAAAACGCCGACAGGACCTTTTGTTAATGCTGAAAACCCGCAAAAAACACCAGCCAGAATACACCAGAAAATTTTTATCTTAAAATCTTTTATATAGCAACTTAAAAAAGCAGAATACAAAGAGCCTGTAAAAAAGAAACATAAAGTCGTATCAGTAGCAGCTCTTCTCCCAAGCAAAACAAACTCAACAGATGTAATTAAAATTATTGCTGATAAAAATGAGACTCTCTTTCCGAAAACTTTTTTTGTGATATACCATGTGAATAAAACACATAAAGTTGCACACAGTGCCGATGGTAATCTGCTTGTAAAATCACTTATTCCAAAGAGTTTATATGAAAGTGCAATTAACCAGTAAAATAAAACAGGCTTATCAAATCTGTTTTGAAAATTAAATTGTGGAATAATCCAGTTATTGCTTTTAAGCATCTCAAGAGCAGTACCGGCATAGCGCGGTTCATCTTTATCAAGCAAGCCATAATTACCAATTCCAAAGAAAAAAACAAAAAAGCATAAAAGCAACAAAAGCAAATTAAGTTTGCTCATCAGGCGCAAACCCTCTTCGCATGGTATTTTCTGTTATTACTCTGGGTTCTACAAATTGTAACAGATAATCCCTGCCACCAGCTTTAGAACCAATGCCTGACATTTTAAATCCGCCAAAAGGCTGCCTGCCTACCTTTGCACCTGTAGAACCACGATTTATATAAAGATTTCCTACTCTGAATTTTGCCTTGGCAAGTTTTATATTCCCAGGGCTTCTGGAAAAGATTCCACCTGTCAGAGCAAACTTAACACCATTTGCAATATTAATTGCATCTTCAAAATTTTCTGCTTTAATGACAGCTAATACAGGAGCAAATATTTCTTCCTGAGCTATCCTTGTGTCTGGTTTTACATCTTTAAAAATCGTTGGTGAAATAAAATAACCATTAGCAGATACGTTGCCATCGCCACAAATCATTACACCTTCACTCTTACCAATTTCAATATATTTTTTTGTATTTTCAAAAGCATTTTTATCAATTACAGGTCCCAGATATGAGGCAGGATCTTCTGAAGCAGCAACCTTAATGCTTTTTGCAGCTTCAGTTAGTCGCTCAAGGAAATGTTCATAAACTTCTTTCAGAACAATAACTCTTGAAGCAGCTGAACATTTTTGTCCGGCATAACCAAACGCACTGTATATAATACCTTTAACAGCCTCGTCCAGATCAGCATCAGCATCAACAATAATGGCATTTTTCCCGCCCATTTCACAAATAACTTTTTTTACAAAATCCTGCCTGTGAAAAACTTCTCCTGCAAGCTTATTAATAGAGAGTCCAACCTCCACAGAACCAGTAAAAGCAATAACATTTACATTTTTATGTTTAACAAGATAATTTCCTATAACTTTTCCATCTCCAGGCAGGTAACTGCATACACCAGGCGGCAATCCTGCTTCTTCTAAAATTCCTGCGTACTTAGAAGCAATTATACTTGCCTGTTTTGCAGGTTTTAAAATTACTGTATTTCCACAGGCAAGTGCTGCCGAACTCATACCGGTTAAAATTGCAAGCGGGAAGTTCCACGGAGATATCACAGCAGTAATACCCCTTGGCTGATAAAAAGAATAGTTTTCTTCACCTAAAGGAGAAATAAGTTTTTCAAAAGTAAACAGCCGTTTTACTTCTAATGAATAATAATTTAAAAAATCAATCGCTTCACTTACATCCCCATCTGCTTCTCTCCACGGCTTTCCTTCCTCCAGAGTCATAACAGCAGAAAGTTCAAACCTTCTTTGTCTCATAATTTCTGCAGCTTTTTGAAGAATTCCAGTTCGATAATTAACATCAGTACCTGACCAGTTAACAAATGCACATTTAGCAGCATTAACAGCATCTTCAGCATGGTTAATATCAGCCATTGAAAATTTTCCAATAACTTCAGAATAGTTAGACGGGTTTATAGAATTACACCATTTATCAGTTTCTATTCTTTTTCCATCAATAATCAGGGGGTATTTTTTTTCAGACTCTTTTTTAAAATTTTCAATTGCAGATTTCATCAGATATCGGTTTTTTAAAACTGTAAAATCTGTATCAGGCTCATTTAAAAATTTCTGCAGATTTGATGTGTGAGCTTTGCTTACGGGCAGCTTAATGTTTTTAGCTGCTTCAGGAGATTTCAAAAGTTCATCTTCGCTGATACCTTCAGCAAATCCCTGCCTTAGAAATGATTCATTTGCAGTATTTTCCAGAAGTCTGCGCACTAAATATGCCATACCAGGGATAAGCTCACCATAAGGAGTATAAACCCTGACTCTCTCACCAAAATTAACAAAAGCTTCCTTAATGGGATCTGCCATTCCAAACAAAAACTGATATTCAAGAGCACCTTTCGGTAGTTTTTTTTCTTCAGCATATGTTTTTGAGAATGCAAGTGAGCGAATATTATGACTGGCAATAGCCGGAAAAACTACAGGATAATTATCTATTAATATTTTTATCAGTTTTTCAAAATTAGCATCAGTTTCATTTTTATTCTGAAAAACCGGAGAAGGCCACCTTTTTTGTTTTGAAATAATAGTTTCATAATCCCAGTAAGCACCTTTTACCAGTCTTATAGTAATGGGTACTCCTCTCTTTTTAACCCACTCAATAAGATTCTTTAAATCTGACTCAGAGTCCTTTAAATAGGCCTGAATAACTATCCCGGCATGTTCCCATGTTATAAATTCTTTCTCACACAAGATCGCCTTAAAAACAGCAAGGGTCAAATCTTTAAAATGATAATCCTCCATATCCAGGTAAACAAAGGCTCCGCAATCCTTTGCAAGTTTAAAGATAGGGTAAAGTCTTTCTTTTAACAGGGCTGCGGAATTCTCAAAATCAACAGGATCTGCCTGAGAGTATAAGGATGAAAGTTTTACTGAAACATTTACTTTTGGTAATGTTCCGTAGGGAGAAATATCAAGAAGTGAAATATTGCTCCATTTTAAAACTTCACCTGATAGCCCGGAAATAAGCTCCAGGTAAAGATTTTGATAGTAAGAGGCTTCTTTTTCGCTCAATACAGCCTCTCCCAGAATATCAACTGTATAAGACATTTGATTCTTGCGTAAATCATTTACCCGTAAAAAAACTTCTTTTACATTTCCACCGGCAATAAAAGTTTTTGCCATCTGTGAAACACCAGCTTTTATAGCAAAAGATGCTGCCATCTTACCGAGAATATTACCTGTACCAAATGCCGTTAATGACTTTATAAGATCAGCATATTCGCCCTTTACAGAACCAAAGTACTCATTGATGTGTTTTAATAACTGTTCATTTGTATTTAAAGAAGGAAGTACATCCACAAAACGAAAAAGCTCAGTCTTTAGCATTTGATCTTTCATGCCAAGCTCCATAAGCTTTGTGCTCCAGAATGAACGATCAAAGAATAAAGATTGAGATGATTTAACCCTTTGAAATATCAGCTTCCCTGTTTTTTTTACTTTACATTCAAATGCTTCCAGTGAAGTATCCATAATACTCTCAGTCAATAAGTTACTCATACCTACAATGATACAATATGTGGCGTATACAGACCCGGCACGTATATGGAATATCGTATTCTTGGTAAAACAAATTTAAAAGTATCTGCCATAGGATTTGGCGGATGGGCTATTGGCGGAAACATGTGGGGGCATCAAGATGATAATGATTCTGTAGCTGCCCTAAATAAAGCAATTGACCTTGGGGTTAATTTTATTGATACAGCTTTAGTTTATGGAAATGGACATAGCGAAGAAATAATAGGAAAAGTTTTAAAAACAAGAAAAGAAAAAATTTACATAGCTACAAAAATACCGCCACTTAGCTGGCCGCCGCCATTAAACAGTCCCATAAAAGATGCTTTTCCAAAAAAAAAGATTACTGAATCAGTAGAAGCAAGTCTTAGAAACCTTGGTGTTGATTGTATTGATTTAATACAGCTTCATTCATGGCGTGAAAGCTGGACAAATGACACAGAATGGTATGAAACTCTTTGTAAATTTAAAGAGCAGGGGAAAATAAAATATATTGGAATATCAGTTCATGACAATATGGAAGATGAAGCACTTGAATTGATTGAGACAGAAAGAGTAGATACAATCCAGGTTGTATATAATGTCTTTGCCCAAACACCTAAGAAAAATTTATTTCCAAAAGCACAAAAATATAATATAGGAATAATAGCCCGGGTTCCACTAGCATATGGTGCGTTAAGTGGGAAATTTACAAAAGAGACAACTTTTGCAGAAAATGATTTTCGCAGGAATAAATACACAGGAAGCAATCTTAAGGCAATTTTAGAAAAAGCAGAACAGTTTAAAAGCATTGTTAATAGTGATAATAAAAAGACACTGGTAGCAAATGCCCTGCATTTTGTACTTTCCAATCCGGCAGTATCGCTAACCATTCCTGGAATAAGAAGTGCCAAACAAGCCACAGAGAACTGTAATATTTTCAATGAAAAAGATTTAATTTCAGGCAAGGTTTTAAATGCACTAAACGAATTCTCTATTCAAAGAACTTACTAAAATCATCCTTAGTAAGAAGTTTGGAATAATCATTTAAGAGATTATTTATCTGAGTTAATATCTGGATTTTTTGTTCTAAAGAATCATCTTTAATTTTATTTTTTGAATTTATTTCGGATTTTGCAATTTTTTTTAATTTTTTATAGCTGAGTAAAATCTTATCCACAACAGACTGAGAATTAAATTTATTGTTTTGAAAATAAGTTGGTTTTACTTCGGATTTTAATGCAAACATAAGAACCTTTTAGACGAGGCAAAAAATCAACAGGTTCCAAGGCTAATTGTGGTTTATATTTAGTATCCCCTGAGTAAATCTAATACTGGCCATTCTGTCAAATGCTAAAGAAAGATGAGTCAGGTTATTAATATTTTCTGATATGTAATCAAGTCTTTTTAACATATCAACTACTGCAGTACCTATCCATAAAAACCCCGATTGTGCAACAGGAGATTTTAAATCTATTGTATTTTTAGGATTATTTGCAGTGCCTGATTTTATGTTCGTATGAAACAGCAGAGCAGTTTCACCGGCAATACTTGCAGTATTTCTAATAATTGCTTCTAATTTTTTTAATCCTAACATTCCTAACACTGAGCCGGCTATTAGTGACGACGAAGAAAGGAAAACAGCATGAGCAAATTTTTTTATTTTGGATGGATTAGTATATATTTCTTTTATCATTTTAAAGCTTTCTTTAATGGTTGTTTCAAAACTACTTTGCCATCCTCTGTCTCTAAAATCTCCATTTACAACCTGTACATTTCCATCTTTATCAGGAACTGGATTTCCCTTGTCATCAACAATTTCACGCTGATCAGTTATAATAGCAAAATTAATTAGTCCGCCACAAAGTCCTGTCGATACCCAAAGGTCATAGCCGCTACTGAACAGGGCTATTACAGGTGCCATCAGGTAACCTATAAACGGAAAAACGTTTTTCTTCTGCCAGAGGTCAACTGCACCAATCACATGAATTGTGCTAAATGCAATTTTTACTAAAGCTTCACTTAATGGTTCTAATTTTTCCTGCAGAGAATCTAAAAAATTAAAATTACCGTTTAAAAAAGTAAAAAGGCTGCATAGTGACGCACTCCCGTTAACAGCATAATTAATATTTTTTTTTGTCTTGTAACTTGTTAAAATTTCATTTAATGAATTATTTATAAAGTCCTTGGTAGATAAAGAGTTATTACCAGAGCGAGGTACATCTCCTTGAATAGCAACTGGCATTAAAAATTATTCCTTATGAGGTATTGTAATATTACGATTACAATGAATTGTGTATTTTAAACTAAGTGCTAAGTAAGAGATTTGTAAGATTTCAATTGATTAGGATTTTTTGGATGATCTGCCCAGACAAGCTTTGGTTTACCAGCTCCAGCTGGAACCATCGTTATACAGTTTTCAACAGGACAAACCAAACTACAGAGATTACATCCAACACAAGTGTCTTCTTTAATTTTTGGAACTCGTACTCCTGGTACTAAAGTAATTGACTGATGTGCACCGTCTTCGCAGGCAGCATAACACAGCTGACATCCAATACATGTATCAGGACTTATATGTGCAATTATTTTGTAATTCAAATCTAACTCTTCCCATTTTCTTAGCTTCTTTGCAGCAATGCCTGTAAGATCACTGACTTTTTTCATTTTATGAGAATCCAGGTAGTCATTTAAACCTTCTTTTAAGTCACCTATAATTCTAAAACCATAATGCATAACAGCAGTACAGACCTGTACTGTACTTGCTCCCATTAAAAAGAATTCCACAGCATCCTGCCAACTTTCAATTCCGCCAATTCCTGAAACAGGAAGATGAAAGTCCGGATGGTTTCTTACTTCTGAGAGCATATTTAATGCAATTGGTTTTACTGCAGGACCACAGTATCCTCCATGTGTAGAAAGTCCACCGACACTGGGATTTGGCTCCATGGTATCAATGTTTATTCCGGTTACTGAGTTTATGGTATTTATTAAAGAAACAGCCTTTGCACCTCCGCGCTGTGCTGCCAGCGCTGGTTTTGTTATGTCTGTAACATTTGGGGTTAATTTTACAATTACTGGTTTTTTTGCAACTTCAGTTACCCAGGAAGTAATCCGTTCGCAAACATCCGGGTTTTGTCCTACAGCAGATCCCATCCCTCTTTCACACATACCATGCGGACAACCAAAATTAAGTTCAAAACCATCTATGCCTATATCTTCACATCGTTTAACACAATCCTGCCACTCTTCTTTAGTTTCAAACATCATTGAAGCAATTAATGCATGTTTTGGAAATCTTTCCTTTACTTCTTTCATTTCTTTAAGATTAATTTCCAGAGGGCGATCAGTAATTAACTCAATATTATTTAAACCTATCATACGGCTATTTTTATAAGAAACAGCACTGTACCTGCTGGATACATTTACAACAGGCTTACCCAGTGTTTTCCAGACTGCCCCACCCCAGCCGGCACAAAATGCATTCATAACCTGATAGCCAGTGTTTGTAGGCGGAGCAGATGCCAGCCAAAAAGGATTTGGACATTCAATGCCTGCAAAGTTTGTTTTTAAGTCAGCCATTAAACTTTCCTTTCATCAGATATTCATGAATTCCACATGCAGCATCTCTGCCATCTGCTACGGCATTAACGACTTCTTTCCCGCCATTAATACAATCTCCACCAGCAAAGTATTTAGGATTTTTAGTTTGAAAAAAATTATTTACCAGAATCTTTCCATTATTTAATTCTAAATCGGGTATAGAACTGTAAAAATTAATCATTTTTTCCTGTCCTGTAGCCAGAATAACCATATTACAGGGAATTACAAATTCTGAATCTTTAATCGGTATAATTTCGGATTTTTTACTGCCATTTTTTTTCTCAAGTTTGTTTTTTATACACTTTAAACCTTCAGTTGTTTCCTTCCCGAGGATCTCAAGAGGTGAAGCAAGATATATGAACTTAACGTTATTTTTTTTTGCAAGTTCAACTTCGAAAAAGTATGCATTTTGTTCTTTTTCAGATCGTCTGTAAATAACGGTTACATCAGCTCCGAGCTTGGAAGACTCTACGGCAGCATCTATTGCAGTATTTCCTCCGCCAAGTACGATTACTTTTTCCCCGACACTAATCTTTTGTTCTTTTTTCCTAAGTTCATAGATAAACTCACTGGCACCGCAAACACCTTTCAGGTTTTCTCCGGACACATTAAGTTTTTTTGATTTCCCAAGTCCTGTCCCTAAGAATATTGCATCATATTTTTTTTCAAGTTCATGTATCATAGCGTTATTTACAGGAGTGTTTGTTTTAATTTCAAAACCAATTTCTGAAATATAGTTAACTTCCTGCAGGGAATCTTTATTTGTATATTTGTACGGTGCCACTCCATAAGTATTTAAGCCACCTGCTTTTTCGTTTGCTTCGTATACGACTACATCATGCCCTAAAACTGTAAGTCTGTGTGCACAGGCAAGTCCTGCCGGTCCCCCGCCAACTACAGCTATTTTCTTATTTGTCGGTAAGCCTTTTTTAAAGAAGCAGATATTATTTTCAATTGCCCAGTCAGTTGCACATGCCTGAAGCCTGCCAATATTAATGGGTCTTTCATTTAAATGATTGTAAACACAGGCACCCTCACATAAAACCTCTGTCGGACAAACATGTGCACAGGATTTTCCTAAAATATTTTGAGTAAATATTGTTTTGGCTGCACCTTTAACATTATGTGTCATAATTTGTCTGATAAACATTGGAACATCAATTGATGTCGGACAAGCCCTTATGCAAGGAGCATCGTGACAGAATAAGCAACGTGATGCCTCAACAAGCGACTCAGTCTTTGTCATTCTTGGTTTTATACTGGAAAATTTATTTTCTGTCATGATCTAGGATTTATTTACTGATAGTATTTTCAGAGATTCATTAAATACATTAAGCATAAAATCAACTTGTTTTTTATTTATAGAAAGTGCCGGTGCAAGTCTTATTACATTTCCAGAAAGTCCGCCTTTACCAATGAGGAGTCCCCGATCCTTGCATAATTCCATAAGCTCTGCGCATTCTTTTATAGCATGTTCTTTTGTATTTCTGTCTTTTACAAGTTCAATTCCTATAAGCAACCCGCGCCCTCTTACATCACCAATAATTTTGTACTCATTCATCAGTTCTTCAAGACCCTTACGTAAATATTCTCCCATTAGTTTTGTATTTTTTATCAGGTCTTCTGCTTCAATTATTTCCATAGTCTTTAAAGCCTGCATAGCCTGGTAAGGATCACCGCCAAATGTATTAAAGTACAGTTTGCCTGACAGAGTATTTGCAATGTCTTCTTTCATTAATACAGCTCCTATTGGAGCACCATTACCAAACCCTTTCGCCATAGTGATTATGTCGGCATCAATTTTTAGTGATTTAGTAAGAAGAAAATCTTCCCCGCATCTTCCGGCCCCGCTTTGCACCTCATCACTGATATATTTACCGCCATATTTATGTACAATTTTTGTAACTTCATGAAAATATTCTTTTCGTGGGGTAATTACCCCGCCAATTCCCATTACTGGTTCTGCAATAAATGCAGCAATTTTTCCATGCGTAGAGGTTTGAATAGTAGTTTCTACATTTTTTGCACATTCAAGATGACAGCTTTCAGGTTTTTGATTAAATGGACAGCGATAACAATATGGTTCAAGTGCAGATGTTACAGATGACACCGGCTGGGCTTTAAATCGCCAGGTATGATGACCACAGTTTGAAAGCGTACCTGATGTGCCACCATGATAGCCATGCCTGAGATTAACTACAATTGTTTCACCTGTTGTATGGCGGGCTGCCATAAAAGCAAGTTCATTTGCTTCTGAACCTGAATTTGTAAATGAACATTTATTAATTCCATCCGGTGCTTCAGAGATAAGTTTTGTCACCAGGTCAGCAGGATGCTGATTTAAATAAACTGTGGAAGTATGCTGAATCTCATCATTTCTAATCATCTTTATTAACGCTTCTTGTATCTCCGGATGATTGTGCCCGACTGAATTACAGACAATACCTCCAATTGCATCCAGATATTCAGTACCTTTTTCATCGTAGACATAGCTACCTTTTCCTTTTACAAGCTGTAGCGGATTTTTATAGTATAAAAAAGCAGTAGGAAGAAAATTTTTCTTCCTAATCTCAACTAATTCTTCTTTTTTTGTTTTTGTCTTAACTTCCAATTGCCCTGTCTGCCCTTTACAGTGCTACCAGCTCTTTATATGTTTCCGGTCGTCTGTCTCTATAAAACTGCCAGAGATCCCGAGCTTCTTTGATTTCATCCATATTAATATCACAAACTAAAAGCTCATCTTTGTTTCTTGAAGCTTGTACCAGAATTTGTCCTTTTGGATTAACAATATAAGATGAACCGTAAAACTCGCCAATATTCCATGGAGCTTCTGTTCCAACACGATTAATCGCACAGACAAAGTATCCGTTTGCTACAGCATGTGCCGGCTGTTCTACTTTCCAGATATATTCTGATAAGCCAGCTACAGTAGCAGAAGGATTAAAAACAATTTCAGCTCCGTTTAAACCCAGACATCTTGCACCATCGGGGAAATGCCTGTCATAACAAAGATAAACACCAATACTTCCATATTTTGTTTTAAAAACCGGATAGCCAAGATTTCCAGGCCTGAAGAAAAACTTTTCCCAGAATCCTTTAACCTGCGGGATGTGATTTTTCCTGTATTTACCAAGATATTTACCATCTGCATCAATAACAGAAGCAGTATTGTAATAAACACCTGTCATTTCCATTTCATAAATCGGTACAATAATTACCATATTATATTTTTTTGCAAAGTTGCACATAAGCTGTGTAGTATGACCATCAGGAATTGGCTCTGCAAGGTCATACCACTTTGTATCCTGTGACGGACAAAAATAAGGACCTGTAAACATTTCCTGGAAACAAAGCATCTGAACTTTTTTACCGGCTGCTTCTTCTATATAAGGAATGTGTGCATCAATCATTGCTTTTACATGTTCTTTACATGAAGACTCTGCAGGCAATTTATTTGCCATTTGTATTAATCCGATTTTTACTGTTTTTGATGTCATGAAATTGCTCCTGTTAATTCTTTCTCTTTTTTATACTCTTTATTATACTGACTGCGTTTAATATATTTCCCAAATCCTTTTTTGATTAAGGCTTGAGCGTTATCTATAGCAATTGTTCCTCTAAGTATAACTGTTTTACATTTGCCCTGAACCTGCCAGCCTTCAAATGCAGAATAATCACATTTGTGATGGTGTGTTTTTGCTGAGAGCGTATGTTTTATATTCGGATCAAAGATTACAATATCAGCATCAGCTCCTGCAGCAATAGTTCCTTTTTTAGGAAACATACCAAAAATTTTTGCAGCTTGTGTAGAAGTTAGTTCAACAAACTTGTTTAATGAAATTTTTTCTTTCAGCACACCCTCGGAAAATAAAAGTTCCAGCCTGTGTTCAATTCCAGGAATTCCGTTTGGGATTTTTGAAAAGTCACTAATGCCCATACGTTTTTGATCCATACAAAAAGGACAATGATCGGTAGCTACTGTATGAACAAGATTTTGAGCAATACCGCTCCAGAGAGCAGCTCTGTCTTTTTCTTTTCTAAGGGGAGGACTCATTATCCATTTTGCCCCTTCAAAGCCGGGACTTTCATAAAGTGACTCATCCAGCAAAAGGTATTGAATGCAGGTTTCAGCATTTACTTTTTGGTTTCGTTTTGTAGCTTCACGAACCCTGTTCAATGCTGCCTCACAGGTCATATGAACAATGTAAAGCGGATGACTGCCCTGATATGCCATATCTATAATTCTTCCTGTGGCTTCAGCTTCTGCAATCTCAGGGCGTGTAAGGTAATGATACACAGGTGATAAATTACCTTTTAATTTTGCTTCACTGACAAGCTCATCAATCATATCCCCATTTTCACAGTGTGAAATAACCATACCACCATATTTACCGGCTTCTTTCATAAGCCCGATAATTTGTCTGTCATCTATCATCAGGGCACCTTTATAAGCCATAAATATTTTAAAAGAAGAGATTCCGTCTTTTTCACAGATCTCTTTAATTTCTTTTTGAGTGTTTTTGTTAAAATCAGTAACTCCCATATGAAAAGCATAATCACAGACAGCATTTCCATCTGCTTTTCTATGCCATTCATCAATAGCACTTTTCAGAGACTTCCCTTGAGTTTGAATAGCAAAATCAATGATAGTAGTGGTACCACCGTATAAACCTGCAATGGTACCAGTCTCAAAAGTATCACTGGCACAGGTCCCCATAAACGGAAGTTCCATATGAGTGTGGGGATCTATGCCTCCGGGAAAAAGATAACAATTTTTTGCATCAATAATTTCATCAGCATTAAAATTTAAATTTTTTCCAATGGTATGGATTTGTTCACCTTCTGTATAAACATCTGCTTCATACTTGTCGACAGCTGTAACAAGCAGTCCATTTTTAATTAATAATGATTTCACCATATGCCTGAGTCTTTGATCCATCTTTTAATGGTTACTTTAGTATCTGTATAAAAATCTATACATGCCTGTCCATGAGCTTTAGTATCACCAAAAAATGAAGCCTTTGTTCCGCCAAAAGAAAAAAATGCCATAGGTGCCGGAACACCAATATTTATGCCGATCATACTAGGGTCAACTTCATATGAAAACTGTCGTGCCGCTGCACCGCTTGATGTAAAAAGTGAAGCAGTGTTTGCATATTCAGAACTATTTAACCATTTAACAGACTCATCAAAGTCTTTGGTTTTTGCTAAGCAGATAACCGGTCCGAAAACTTCTTCTTTAGCAATTCTCATATCCGGCTTAATTTTACCAAGTACAGTAGGCTTTAAGAAATAACCATTTAAATGATCGACATCTTTACGACCATCAATTAAAATCTCTGCTCCTTCGTCGATGGCGGATTGTATAAGTGCTTTAACTCTTTTTTTTGCATCTTCGGAAATAAGCGGTCCGATACCAGAGCCTGGATCCAGCCCGTCGCCAATATTAATCTCTTTTGCTTTTTTTGTAAGTTTTTCTTTAAGTATGTCATAGGTCTCTCCTGCACAAAGAACTACTGAGCCTGCAAGGCATCTCTGTCCTGCACATCCGGTGCAGGACTCAAAAACAGTTTTTACAGTCAGTTCCATATTTGCATCAGGTAAAACTACCATAAAGTTTTTAGCACCGCCAAGAGCCTGTACTCTTTTGCCATGTGAGCTGGCAGTTTCATAAACGTATCTGGCTACAGGAGTCGACCCGACAAATGAAATGCCTTTTATATCAGGATGAGTGCACAATGCATTCACAATTTCTTTGCTTCCGTTAACCAGATTTAAAACACCTTTTGGCATACCGGCTTCTTCAATAAGTTTAAAAATCATAATTTGCGTAAGCGGCACTCTTTCACTGGGTTTTAAAACAAAAGTATTTCCAGCCGCTACAGCAAAAGGCCAAAACCAGAATGGTACCATTGAAGGAAAATTAAACGGTGTAACAGCAGCAAATACTCCAAGTGGTCTTTTTATGGCATGACAATCAATGCCTGAAGCAATATCTTCAAGCGACTTTCCCATAAGCAGTGTGGGCATGCCACAAGCCATTTCAATCATTTGAATTCCACGGCGAACATCTCCCCGGGATTCTGCTAAAATTTTTCCATTTTCCTGTGTACATATTCTGGAGAGATCTTCAAAGTTTTTTTCCAGCAAGGTTTTAAGTCTGAACAAAATTTGAACTTTGTCAATGACCGGAACTTCTCTCCATGTTTTAAAAGCTTCTTTGGCGGCTTTCACTCCGCCATCTGCATCCTGTGAGGTTCCTAAGGGACACTTAC
The DNA here is from genome assembly GCA_001784585.1 of Candidatus Melainabacteria bacterium RIFCSPLOWO2_02_FULL_35_15. Classification (GTDB taxonomy): domain Bacteria; phylum Cyanobacteriota; class Vampirovibrionia; order 2-02-FULL-35-15; family 2-02-FULL-35-15; genus 2-02-FULL-35-15. The sequence continues at coordinate 112,650 of MFRN01000013.1, forward strand.
CTATTATTTTTTTATTTGCCGGATTAATAATATCTACTGTTTCAGTTCCGATTGACGGAATCCAGCTACCATTAATATAGTTTTTTACCGTAGAAATATTTTGATCTTTATCAGTATTTCTCTCCTTTATTAGAATTCCTGGTGACTTTTCATCCTTAAGAGCCATATTTCCTCCATTACGGTGTTTGAAATTTGTTTATTTTGTGTACTGTGCTGGAAATCTTACAATTTATAAATGCTTTATGTCAATTATATTAAAGGAACGTAGTTACTGCCTAGCTATGTTACTAAGTCTAACCTGACTAACTTACAAAGAAAGGTTTTGCCTGGTTTATCCAGCAAAACCTGAAAAATGATACAAAAGGCAGACTGCGAGCACTTTGCAAAGCCCGACCTGCGAGGTACGAAGCAAGGAGGGCAGTAGACAAAAACGAAATGTAGAGATATCCTGGCTTCAATTTAACCTTACTTTAACTAAACATGCTTATTATGCCTTTTATAAATCCAAAAAATGATTTAGGGAGGAAATACCATGAGTACTGAGTCAATAAGAAATGAGCATATAACAAGGCCGATGCAAAACAGTCCGCAGGAAGTAAAGGCTGATGATAATCTGCTTTTTAATGCCCTAAAGATTAGTAATTCTGACACGGATAATTCTGTGAACTCTGAAGCAGGATCCCAGATTAGCGGTCTTGAAGGTTATACTTTTGATGATATAGATCAAAATCTAAGTGCAGATGATGCTGACAAGCTCTTTGGACAGTTAGCAGATCTTGTACAAGAGCTGCCAGCTCCTGATGATATTAATGAAACTGATAAAATCAAAAACATGCCATCACAATTATTAGGTCAACCTGCTATAGGCAGAGCTATAGTTAATCCTGCACTTGAACAAAATGCCATAAGACTTGCATCAGGACTTGCTACTGCATCTTACATGGTAAGAAATTATGGAATCGGTGTATTTAACCAGGGTCAATGGACGCTTTTTAATAATTACCTGAGAACTCTACATGCAAACATGGCTACCATTGCAAATAATTATGGTGCAAACGTACAGCCATATGCATCAAACACCGCATATGGGGGAAACGCTTGGTACAATGGCGGGAATCCATGGTTCAACAATTTAGCAAGATGTTTTGCAAATATTATGACTGGAAACCCACTAAATAATAATGCAAATGGTAATGCAATAGCTTTTGATCCTAATGATCTGCTCCTAAACTATGCTGGTTATAACAGATATTGGGCTAGTGCAGGTGTAAACGGTATGAATCCGGGAATTTTTGGTCTGGCTTAAGGAGTGTGTAAATCTTTTACGGGTGACGCTGGAGTACCTGAGCAATTACTCCATCATATATCCCCGCGTTTAGTTTACACACCTGCAACTGTCCCGTTAGATATAATTATTTTGAGATTGTAAAGTTTATTTATTTTTTAAAGGAGTTAAATAATGTTAAAGAAATTATTTGTTGGTTTGGTTATTTTATTTGTAAGTGCCTTATTTGTATGTAGTGTTTCATTTGCACAAAGTGATGTAGATGTGGAATTAACTAACGGAGGTACTGCCAAGTGTGTGTTTAACGGAAGGGTTCCCTTTCGCAGTATTAAAGCTGCTAATAACAATTTGGTAATAGATACTCTGAGTGCAACTGCTGATGTTTCGATTAAGTCAGAGTTAGATACTGAAAAAAGCACAGTAAGTGCAGATATTTTTGCAGTAATAGAAGCTGTATCTGATCCTGCTGCATTGCTTGATGGCAAAGAGGTAAGCTTTCAAAGTAAGCAATTTGAGTTTTCAATTTCTAAAACAAGAAAAAGCGACGGGAAAACAATCGAGGTTACAAATGAAACTCCTGAAGGCGAAAGGACAAGTGTAACAGGCAATATCTTAGTGAAAAGCTTTGATGATGAAAACAGCGAGGTGTCAGGTGTGCTTAAAATGGTTTTTGCAAATACACTAAAAACCATTCAAAAGCTTGAAGAGGATGTGGAGACAGACGAAAACGGGAAAGTAACGGTTTTATGCAGGTTTGAGAATGTACCGGTTAACTTTTCTGATGACTTTGGCATTTAGCTATACTGTCTTTTCCATATACAGCAGGCAAAAACGGCAAAATTTTAAATATTTAAAGAACCAAAGGGATACCCTTTTAAAGCTTTGTGGTATAGTGTTTGAACCTGGGGTTACCAGGTAAGTAGAAAAAATTGGTGTTTGTGTCTTGAGAAGAGTATTAAGTTGTTATTTAAAAATAGATTTCTTTATCCTCTTTCGAAAGTTGTCAAGTACCTAAATGAAAGAGGAAAATAATGTCAAAAAAATTGTTTGTTGGTAATTTATCGTTTGAAGTTACGGATTTTGATCTTGAAGATCTTTTTAAGCAATACGGGGAAGTCGTATCGGCTAAAGTAATTCTCGACAGAGATACCAGCCGTTCAAGGGGATTTGGTTTTGTCGAGATGAGTTCTGAAAGTAGTGCCCAAAGCTCTATTGATGCATTGAACGGAACTGAGGTAAAAGGAAGAGCTATTAATGTCAGTATTGCAAAAGAAAGAACAGATGACAGAGGCGGCTTCCGTAACTCAGGTGGCGGCGGTTTTAAGAAAAGAAGAAACAGCTACTAAATTAGTATTCTGGAAAACAGTGCTACAGCTAAACCTGTAAGTGAAAAAATCTCCAGATTCCATCTCGTTCCTAAAAAAGCAAGAGCATAGAGTGGCAAAGCAAGTAATATAACCACAATCCATACACAGAGGTTGCGGTTAGTTAAAGGGATACTTTTTCCATTCTTTGTAATCATAAATAAAAATACATACGTCGGTGCAATCAGGCTATAAAAAGCCATAAATGATCGATAAATTATTTCATTTATTGTCAGATTTAAAAACGTAGGTCTTCCATTAAAAATTACAGGCAGTAAAAAAACTACTATGCTCAGTATTGTTAATAAGGAAATTACTCTGGACTGTCTTTTAATCATTGGAAAGATGGAGCTACAATGGAGAGCTGTTGTGAATCCTGCCTGGATTAACATATAGAAAATTACAGGATAAATAAATACTAACGGCAATTTGTTCCGGTCTTTAAGGAAATACGGAACACTTTCTATCACACTTGCCATAGGCCTTGCATAAAAGAAGGTAAAAAGTATCATTAAAAGAAACATAAAGCAAAAACCTGTTGTAAAAGCAATTTTTGAATTTCCTGCAGAATTGGATTGTCTGGCTTTATGGAAAGTTAAATCAAGATAAGGACAAAGTAAAAATCCAAAGAAGCATACCGGTGTTAAATATAAAAGGGCATTAGTGTTATGAATTAAATTTCCACTCTTAAAGAGATCAATTTTTTCCGGCGGCACAAAATAAAAAAATAACATAAAACAAATCAGGGATAATGTCCAAATAATAAAAGCATTAAATCTTTGGTTTTTATCTGTAATTGAACCCAGGGTATATATTAAAAAAAATACAACACCAGTAATTATTATAAAAATACGGGAACTAACTGTACTTAACCAGCCGATAAAATAAATTTGAAACATAATTGTAACTATTGAAAACACAGTACAGGCAATTTTATGCTTTTCAACCAGTTCTTTACTTGTGTCAGATTTTTTAATAACATAGGCCATTGCACAGGCACCTGAAATATTAGGAACAGCAAATACTGCCCAGCCCCACGGGCCATAGTCCCGGATTAAGAGTACCGGTAAGAACATTCCAATACACCAGGTCCATGAACAGGCTAAATAAAAAGCCCATCCTAATGTTTGGAAGAGAGCTGATTCTTTATTAGAGTTAGTCTTCAAAAGGTTATTTTCTTTTTTTTGAGGTTATTGGTGTTGCATGAAAAGTAATAATACACTTTCCAACACGGCGTTGTTTTTTATTTGGGGCATACATTAGCTGGCAGATGGTCATATCCAAATCAATGTTAAATTCAGTTCCTGTTGAAATAAGCTTTTCGATGTCTTCACAAGGAGTCATTTTATAAACAGCAGGACCAATACAGGGCAGCAAAAATTTGTACTCTACCTTCTTACAAACGACCCGATATAGTCCTTTGGTTTTTTTAAATACATAAGTACCGCCGGCAATTTCACTATTACCCAGCAGAATAGCCCCTGCCATTGCGTTGTACCAGTTTTTATTAAATCGCCGGAATGGAAGTATAGCTGTATTCTCATCTTTAGTCATTATCAGGCCGCTTGAAAAAGCAAATGGCAGCCATATTAGTGAACAGACCTTATTCCAGAAATTGTTTTTTGTGGAAAGTTTACCGATAAATGTTTCTATTTTTTTCAGTATCAGGGTCATTGGTACAAATTAACCAAAAATGTCATTGATCTTATTTTCCCTTCTTTTTCTTATCAGAAGGAGACAGCCTCCAGAAAAGTAATTTAGGTAAAATAAATTTTTGATTTAACGCCATGGAAACTTCATCACTTGTAAATGCTACTTTTTTTGCAGCTAAATTTGTATTAGTTAATGTTTCTCTTATATTGTTCTGAATTAACGGATCTGCTCTTATTTCATCCAGCTGTTCTATTATTTTTCCTGCCCGAAGTAAAAGATTATTTACATTTTCAAAGGCTGTTTTATTATTTGCCAGGTTATTTGCATTGTTTAAAGTCTGATTTAAATCTTTTGAAATAATATTCGCCTGTGAAAGCAATTTGTTTAAATTATTCTGGGCATCTGAATCTGTAGCAAGATGCCGGGTTTTATCAATAGCAATATTTAGCTGGTTTACAGTATCATGCACCTGCCAAATTAATTGTTTTAAGTTTTCTCCTTTTGGAAGCTCTGTAATAACTTTATTTGTATTTTCTACAAGGCTTGCAGCACCAGAGGTTACATCCTGGATACTCATACCTACTATTTTTGGATCAAGCTGATTTAAAATCTGACTTACTTTTTCAAGTGACTGAAATGCATCAACAACAGGTTCACCAACAGCTGCTTCTTTGTCTTTTAAAACAATATTTGACATTCCTAATATAATATCCAGATATTTATCGCCCACATATCCGCTTGTTCTTATAAAGAACCTGGAATCCGCAGGAACAGTAACTTTTGGCAGCTGGATTCGGGCATGGACCAGAACTTTGTTTTCTTTTGTATCCAGCGTAAGACCGTCTACACGACCTACCCTTAATCCGTTTATTCTTACAAATGAACCTTTAGTTAATCCGCCGACATCATCAAAAACAACTGTAAAATATCCCTGCTGTTGAATACTGAATTCTCTTAAAAATGCCCAGCCTACTACAAGCAATATTAAGCCTGTTATGGCAAATATTCCGATTTTAATTTCATTTATATTTTTCATATTATTACCAAACTATCAATTTTACCTCATTCCAGCAACTCTGAAAATATAGGACCGTTTACTTCAGCATTAACAAATTGTTTTACATAAAGATCGTCTGACTTAAAAAACTCCCCGGGAGTGCCTTCCCAGATAATTTTTCCTTTATATAACAAAGCAACTCTCTGGGCTGTTCTTTTTATGGTAGAGAGCTGATGGGTAACAATAATGCTTGCTACTTTAAATTCCCCTGAAAGTTTATTCATATAGTCTTCAATCAAAGTAGATAAAATCGGATCAAGTCCTGTGGTAGGTTCATCATAAAGTATTATCTTCGGATTACTTGCAATTGCTCTGGCAAATCCTACTCTTTTTCTTTGTCCGCCAGACAACTGATCCGGAAAATAATTTACATATTTTTCCAGACCTGTAAGTTTTAAATTTTCAAGGATTTTTTCTTTTTTTTCTTCTTTTGTAAATTCCTGGTGATCCAAAGCAAGTTCGATATTTTCTCCTACTGTATAAGAATTTAACAAGGCACTTCCCTGAAATACCATGCTTACTTTGTCTGTGGCAACCTTAACTACTCCACTGTCAACGGTTTCCAGTCCTGCAATAATTCTAAGTAAAGTGGATTTTCCGACTCCGGAAGGCCCCACCACTACGACACATTCTCCTTTTTGGACATTTAAGGAAATACTGTCCAGAACTAATTGCTTATCAAATGACTTGGTTACATTTTTTACTTCTATTAAATTCATTTTTTAATGCCACCAAACAAATTGATGGCTTCCGTCGGCTGCTCTTCTCTGCAAGGTCACATTTGTCTGCCTTAGGCAGAACAAATGCTTTTAGTACAGAGCACTTTATATTCCTCCTTTAAATCTTATCTCACAAATGCAGGATCAAGAACCTTAGCCACTGAATAAACACTGTTTGTAATTAAAAAGTTAAATAAAAATATTCCAACCATTGCCCATACTACAGATTTTGTAGTAGTTTGCCCTACGCCTGCAGCTCCGCCGCTTGTTTCCATTCCGAATGTACAGCTTAACGTGGCGACCAGTGCACCGTTTACCAGTGCCTTTGTAAGAGCAATGATTATATCTTTATTTCCCACCACCGATCTGAAAGAATCAAAAAACATATACGGATCCAGGTGAACATAAATAATTGCAATTAACATTCCTCCAATACTTCCAATATAAATAGCAAAGACCGTTAATAACGGAGTCATTATCATTGAAGCTAAAAGTCTGGGTGCTACTAAAAATCTAATCGGGTTTTGTTTCATTACAGTCAGGGCATCTATTTGTTCAGTAACGCTCATAGTGGCTATTTCAGCAGCCATTGCTCCGCCAATTCTGGCTGCAATCATCACACCAGCTACAACCGGTCCGATTTCTCTTACTATTGAAACAGCTACTGTGGTGCCGAGTGCGCTTGTATTTCCGACCCCCATAAGCTGTTTGGAAATTTGTAAAGTTAGTGCCAAGCCAATAAAAAAGCTTACAATAGCAACTACTGGTAAAGTATCAAAACCAAATTTGCTCGCCTGTTCAACAAATTCTTTTTTTGCAAATTTGCCGGTAAAAATACTATACAGTGCTAATAAAAAGTTCTCAAATGACTGCCCCAGCTCTATAAGCCAGACAAACGGTTCATTTCCAAATTTAGTCAAAGAGGACATTTTATTTAGCTTAAAGGTTATTCAGTTATTATTCAAATTACCTGAGCTATTATAACATTTGCATTACCTATGAATGTATAAATTGAATATCAGGGAATATATCTCCAGGATTAAAAACGTAAAAAAGAGTTTTCGATCTAAAACCCTACTGCTCTTGCAGTTATATTAAGAATACAAGATTTATAATTCCATTGCAAGAAAAAAAATTTAAATAATTTTACATTCTCAAAACCAGCTAAACTACAGTATTATGATTATGTGTTTGAGTTTGAACTATAGCGCTACCATTATTTGAATTATTATGCAGATGCATGCAAACACCAGCATCTCTCTCTAGAGAGCTTGCAAGTTGAATTTCTGGATATAAAGTAAGTGCAGCTCTTCTATCCGATCCATAACCAGAATAAATTTTTTCTCTTATCTGCTCCGGTGTAATTCTATATCCATAGTGAGGTAGAACCTGAGTTCTTACATGTTCTGCAACATTATAAAAGAAGCTTAAAATTCTTGCAGCCCTTCTCCCTGACAAACCTCCCATAAGCGCACCTGTAATTTCTGCAAAAGGTTCTGCCCTGTTTTGCAAATAGTAACTGACCATATGTTCTTCACTGTCTGCAATTCTACTTTTATCTTTTTCATAGGCATTTATAAATCCATGAGCATTAGAATAACAGTTAGAGTAAGAAGTTAAATAGTCCAGACCATGCCCACCTTCATGAAAAATAGTATCTCTGTTCCATTCATCCTGACCATTTCTATCTTTAATACCATTTGCAGTTCCATAAGTAATGTGTGTCTGCGGAATAACAATCAATTTTCTGTCTGGCAGATATAAACCAGGAAGATTGGCATATCTTCTATTATCAACCCATCTGCCATCTATTTTTTCAATCCAGGGTTTGTTTGGATCTATTGGCGTGTTTTGATCATGTGTTCTCCATGATGGATTTAGCCAGTAATAAGTTTGCTCAATATCTTTTCCTATTAAAGTCCAGCTTTCATTTCTATGAAAAGCGCTTGTAATACCTGCAGGAATTCTTTTTAGTGAGTTATCTATGCTAAATAAATAATTAGTAGCAAATTCCGCATACTCAGGCAACCACAAAACCGGTGAGACTGGATACCATGATTCATATCCACTTCCAGTATCATGGATATTAAATACACCTTCTATACCTGCATTTCTTCCATCTATAATTGCTGATGGTTGAGCCTGATCAGCAGGTTTTGCAAATAATCTTCCTTCGGTTCTATCTCTTTCATCATAAATTGCCCTTGATATTTTTCGACCTGGAATTCTTTCTTTAAGCAGTCCTAAGGTAAATCTGCCGTCAGTATTTGTTTGGACATCAAGATATGCCTGATACTCAGCCGGTATACCCCTTGTAATTACATTTGAAATCTGTAATGTGGGTGTTTGTACAACTGGCTGCGCTCTGTTAGCTCTCGCTATACCCGATAAAAACTGGTTTCCTATAATAGCTGCTGTAGAACCAAGAAAAATCCTCCTATCAATAACATTAACCATAAAAAACTCCTTTACTGGCTTTCAAAGGCTAAAGGCCAGTAATTGTTTGTCAGTTCAATTTGTCAGTTAAACCAATACTAACATTTAAGTTAAGAGTTTTGCCTTAATGTATTTATTGACCTTGTAAGAAGCGTAAGAAAATTTTAATTTTTCTCTAAGAAGATGATGTGTTTATATTTATAGCACCCATTATAAATCCAAATGCTGTATTAAGTGCCTGTGAATCATTATCTATTGAATGATGATCTATGTTATTACCCTGTACCAATATTGATCTATCGCCAGGTCTTAGATTAGCTGGATGTGCTCCATTTGTGAAGTACGAGTTCCCTTGAAATATAGAGCAGTGTATACCGGAATGATTGGGTCTTAGATTTACCGGGCAGGCTAACCCATGTGCCAAATGATCTATCCCATCCAGATAAACAGTAGCAGCAAAAGGCATATGTTGAAGTCTGGAATTAATATTGTTTTGCATGTTTCCTGCTCCATAGCTATAACATAATGCTGAAACATCCTGATAGTTATATCCCCTTCCACTAAATGCTCCAACGCCTCTCCATACATCTTCTATAATATTTCCAACATGAGTTTCGACTACTACAGGATGAAGCGGTGAACCAATTCCAACCCTGCTCAATAGTTCATGAGATACAATTCCAGCTCTTACTTCCAGAACATCACATCCCGCATCCAGAAATCGTTGTACTTGGCTTCTTATTCCGGCTGAAGATTCCGGTGAATTAAGATCATGCAGATGACCATTTGAAATTATTACAAGATGTCCTGGACTATTACCTCGATGACTTGAAGATCGGTGAAACCTGTACAATGCATTTGAGTTATCAGAAGAATCAGAATTATATTCAATTGATCTGTGATAATTTGTTAACTCTTCATTTGTTGTTGCACCATTTCTTGTCCTTGCTGTCTCAAGAAATCCTGCAATACTTCTTTGCTCAATATGATTAAACAAAAGAGTTATTGGATTATATTGTCTTATAGCTCTCCATACATTTCTTGTCGTGTTTACAACTCCCTGAACAAACCTTGTAAAAAAAGAAGGACTTTCCCCCGCTTCACCCTGTACTTCAGGTGATGCAATAAATTCATCTCTCCTTCCAGAATGAGAATTGTCCAATGAAATTAGACCGGTGGGTATAAATGAGGCTGGTACCACTGAGCCATTCCCGGCCTGTAGTGCAGGTGCTGTTGCATTCATAACTTCATCACATCCTTAAATAAAGTAAGATAAAAGTTAGTATTTTTATCTTATAGTAATAGTCTATTTCTACAAGGTAATGGTTTCGTTAAATATAAACAGTTGGTTATTGCCACTCAGTTACTTAACACTCGCAATTCTTTTTTTATAGGTTCAGACAAGCTGAACCTTCCTTCGGTCAAGCTCTAAGTTAAATCGCATTTACCGAGTAAATCGGATAAATGCTCTTAGTTACTTTACGCTAGCAATTCTTCTTCGCTCTTGACCGACAATTTTTGCAGCACGGCCTATTGAACGGGGGAATTCTCTGCCTCTGGTTATAACTGTTTCATCAAAATGAACAGGAAGCAGAAAATCCAGGGCAAAATCTACAGCTATTCTTACATCAAAGTCTTTGCAGGAAAAAATATCCAGGGTAAAAAACTCTTTTTCAGGAAATGTATGTAAAGCAATATGTGACTCAGCAATTAACACAACTCCACTTATGCCCCAGTCTTCTTTTATTTCACCGCCGTCATATTTAAATACATATGGGGGCATGATTTTTGTCATTTCAAGCTTATTTGGGAAAATATCCAAAAGTTCACTAATCATTCCGACATCAGACAGTTTCTCCTTTGGAGAACCGTAACCTTCCAGTAATAAATGTGGTCCAAACATCTTTTTTTTCCTCCAGCCTTTTACAAAACAAATTCCTAAAATTTTTTCCTGATTTGTTTTGTATTTTTACTATTATTTTTTGCCCAGTTTAATTTCCAAAATTTTTCGTTTGGCCGGAATTGGGCAGTCACCGTTTCGGTGCTAGTAACTAAGCTATTTTTACTCCTTTCATTTTTATTTTTTTGTGTTTTTAATTTTACTTTTTGATCTGTTAATAAGTCTTATTCCCTTTCTTAAATCTTTTGTATTTTTTTTAATCAGAAAAAATAACCTTATTAACAAGCTTTTGATTATAACAGTTGTTTATCTGTGATTCCCCTATATCTTTCAGTTTTTTTATGAACCTCCTTTCTGAAATTTTTAGCCAACCTGTGTCATAATTTTCTTTGGGATCTACTCATGAAACTCTCAATTAATTGGCTAAAGAACTTTTTACCCTTAGACGGCACTTCTAGTAAAGAAGTTGCTTCAAAGCTGACCATGGGAGCCTTTGAAGTAGAAGATATTCAGGCAGTCGGTCCAAAGTTCATGGGTCCTGTCCTCATAGGAGAAATCCTGGAAATAGAGAAACACCCTAATGCTGACCGCCTCCTGGTGACAAAAGTAACCACAGACGGAAAAAATAAATTTCAAATAATCTGTGGGGCAAAAAATATTAAGGTTGGGCAAAGGGTCCCTGTCTGCCTTCCTGGAGCTGTAGTTATAAACAGAAAGGACGGCTCTGAACTGCATATCAAAAGAAGCAAAATTCGCGAAATTGAGTCTTTTGGAATGCTTTGTGCAGCCAGCGAACTTGGGTTGCCACAAGAAGAACAAGATGAAATTTTAATTCTTCCGCAGGATGCAAAGCTCGGTCAAAGTATAATTGACTACCTGTCACTAAACGAAGATACCGTTTTAGAGGTAGCCTCTAGGTCAAACAGAGGAGATGCACTTTCGGTTTTTGGTCTAAGTAAAGAAATCAGTGCCTTGATAAAGAAAAAAACAAAAGAATTAAGCTTTAAAACTCCAAAATTTGATAATTCAGTAAAAAATATTTTAAGCAAAATTGAAAACCCAAAAGATACTTTTCTCTTTTACACTGCCACTATTCAAAATATAAAGGTTACAGACAGTCCTCAATGGCTAAAAAGGCTTCTTGAATCTATAAGTATCAGATCTGTAAATAATATTGTAGATATAACAAATTATATAAATTTCTCTTTTGGGCAGCCTATGCATGCCTATGACAAAGAAAAACTAAAAGGTGACTTTCTTATTTCAAGGACTGCAAAAAAAGGTGAAGAAATCTTTACACTTGACGGTAAAAAGAGAGAACTAAAGGAAGGTATCCTGGTAATTGCTGATAGCAACGGTCCACAAGCTATAGCTGGAATTATGGGTGGAAAAGACTCTGAAGTAACTGAAAATACCAAAGAAATTGTGCTTGAAGCAGCAGTTTTTAATCCGACAAAAGTAAGAAAGAGTTCAAGAACTATTGGGCTAACTACAGATGCCTCAAAACGCTTTGAGAGGAGTGTAGACAGTAATTTTACCTACAGTGCTCTTTTAAAAGCTATTGAGCTTATAGAAGAGCTGGCTATACCAGATAATAATAAAATCAAAGTCAGCCCTGTTTCTCAAGCCGGAGAACCTGTAAAAAAAGAATTAAAGATTCAACTGCCACAAAGAGAAGTAAAAAGAGTTCTTGGGATAAATATAAGCATAAAAGAAACTGCCCGACTACTTGAATCACTGGAATTTAAGTGTAAGCTGATTCAAGATGACACAATTGAAGTTTTAGTACCGTATAGAAGACTAAATGATATTTCAAGACCCATAGATCTTATAGAAGAGGTAGCCAGGCTGTATGGTTATGATCTGATTGAAGCTTCCCCTCCGCCTTCTACTCTCTCTGCAAAAAAAACACAAATATGGCTTAAAAAGATAAAAGGTCATTTTCTCTCAACAGGTTTTTCTGAAGTTTATCTGAGCAGTCTTACTGGAGAACAAGTCTTAAGTAACAAAGAATTTACATTTAATAAAACAAAGGCAGTTTCTATGCTTAACCCTTTGTCAAGGGAACATGCAATCCTCAGACAAAGTCTGCTTCCAGGACTTTTAGAAGCTTTAAAATTAAATCTTAGTCATCAGGTTTCATCAGTTAAGTTATTTGAAATCGGAAAGGCTTATTTTTTAAACGGAGTTCCGCAGGAAAAAGAAACCGGCGTAGAAGAAGTTACAAAAATAGCCGGTGTAATATGCGGACATGAAGAAAACTGGTTTACAAACAGACACATAACAGGAGCAGCAGATGAATTTTTATTTTTTATAACAAAGGGAATACTGGAAAGTTTTTTTGAAAGAAACAAATGTCAGGTAATTTTCCTGCCAAATAAAGAGTCTTTTTTACATCCAAAATTTTCTCTGGCAGTTTCTTACGACAATAATATTATTGGTTCATTTGGTTGTTTACATCCACGGCTTGAGAAAAAATTTGACTTAAAAGGGACTGTTATGGTTTTTGAAATTAATTTTGACAGTATTATAAATAATCTGGAAAAAATACAGGCATACGAAAAAATTTCTTCACAGCCTGCTGTAATGAGAGATATAACAATTGATCTGCCAAGAAAATATGAGGCTAATACAGTTTCCAATGAGGTCAGCAAAGTAACGTCTGGCTTCGTTCAAAGTATAAAACTAGTCAGCACTTATGATTTAGATAAAGAATTTAGAAGTTTAACATACAGACTAAAAATGCAGGATTTTGAACAAACCCTTACAAGTAAACAAATTGATGATGAGGTAAATAAAATAAAAAACCATCTTATTGCTTGCTTCCAGGCAAAATTCAGGGTTTAATAGTACGTGAAATGTATAGGCTAAGCGGACCAAATATAATAATTTTTATTCCACTATTGGTTCTTGGAATAATTGTTGCTGCATTAACGCCTCATTATTTTATACAGTCAAGAATTATTTCCCTGACTTCACTGTTAATCGGTGAGATTGGATTGAGTTTTATTCCTGTTATTGCTTTGTTTCCAAGGGCTACTTTTATTCAGGCAATTGTACTGGCAGTAATTTATTTACTTACTACCTTAGTCACTTGTTTGGCTGCATGGGGAATAAACTCTTTAGGCTGGCCGGGTGAGTATTCTTTTTTGATAAAAGATGATGAGTTTCAGATTAACATTTTTGCATTATTTGTTTCTAATATTTTTTCTTTTATCTTATTAATAACAAATTACAAACTTACTTACGATGAAGAGTTAACAAAAAAAAATAAACAAGCTATAAAAGATAGAAAAAAAGGATTATTCAGTAATATCAATAAATCAAAATTAAATCGTCCTCACTTTGAAGAAGCCATAAAGTCTACAAGTGAAAGTACGGAAGCGTTTAAAACTCCTAGAACTAAAAGTTTAGATAAAGATCTGGATGAAGACTTCTGGAAACCTTTTGAATTTGAACCTGAAGGAGACAAAACCGCTAAAAATCTCCCTGAAGAAAGCTCAGGTAAATTATTTGCAGAAGAAATAGAAATAAAGGACATAAAGAAAGAATCTGAATTTTTTGATGATGATGAATCAGCAAAGAAATTTAATGATACTCCTGCTTATCAAACTATAGAGAAACCAAAGCCAATCCAAATCAGCCCATTCCCGCCTTCAAACATAAAAGATGAACTGGCTGAAATATTTGAACAATATTCATCTCTTGATGCAGTTAAAAAAATTACATCATCTAAATCAGAAAAACCATACAAAAGAAAGACAGAAAGAGAAAGTAAAAAACCATATTCTTTGTCTGAATCACAAATTTCAGTAAAGGTAGAAGGAGAAGATATTCATGAAGCAAGTTTCAGGCAGATTAGCGATGCTGAAAAGATTGAAGAAATAAAAGAAACTTTAAAGAGAGAGCTTGAACAGGAAATCAAATCAAAGCCGCCTGCTCCGAATGAACCAAAAGAAAATATTATTGAAAGCATTAAAAGCATAAAAGAAGAATTAATAGAAAGTTTAAAAATTGAAATAAAAAAAGAGTTTTCAGAAATTGAACCAGCTGCTGTTTCTAATGAAGAAAGAGAAATTCTTAAGCAAAGGCTTAAAGAAGTAAACAATACTGATCAGGTTCTTGGATCTGTTTACTTACAATACAATGGGAATGTATTATCAGAAAACTGGAATGAAAAGCCAGAATTATTTGACAGCGAAAACGTGCCACAGAAAATAACTCAGCTATTTAATCAATTTAATAAACAAATAAATAAAACAAAACAAGGCAGTTTACTCCATATTTTGTTAGAATCAAAAAATGGAACCTTAGTAATGGTTAATGAAGAAGATAAATTACTTGCTGTTCAAACAAAGGGAACCGGTGAAGTTTATATGGGTCAACTCTTAAGAAAACTTTCAGAGGTTAAGGAATTATGAAGGAACTGCTTGAGCTGGTTATTCAAAAAAAAGCAAGCGATTTGCATATTAGTGTAGGAATGCCACCTGTTTTAAGAATAGACGGAAAGCTTGTACCTGCAGAATATGAATCCCTGACAGCAAATGATACAAAAGCATTAATCTTCGGTATCCTGACACTTGAACAAAAAAAAATCTTAGAACAAAAACTTGAACTTGATTGTAGTTATGGAATCGACGGTATAGGAAGATTCAGGGTTAATGCATATAAAGACAGAAATGGTTTTGCTGCTGCATTCAGAACAATTACTTCAAAGATTCCGACTTTTGATCAGTTAAATCTTCCAAAAGTATGCCAGCAGGTTTGTACAAAACCAAGGGGACTGGTTCTTGTAACCGGACCTACCGGTTCAGGTAAAAGTACCACGCTTGCCACAATGGTAGGCTGGATAAATGAAAACAGATCTGATCATATTCTTACTATCGAAGATCCTATAGAATACATTCACACAAGTAAAAGATCTGTAGTAAATCAAAGAGAACTTGGAGCAGACACTCATAGCTTTGATAATGCTCTTAGGGCAGCACTGCGGGAAGATCCTGATGTAATTCTGGTAGGTGAAATGCGGGATCTTGAGACAATTGCACTGGCCCTAAAAGCTGCAGAGACAGGACATTTAGTATTTGCTACATTACACACCAGTTCAGCTGCCCAGACAATTGACAGAATTGTCGATGTCTTTCCTCCTGATCAGCAGCAGCAAATCAGAATTCAGTTAAGTAATAGTCTTGTAGCAGTATTCAGCCAGACATTAATTCCTAAGCTTGGCCCACAGGGACAGGTTACCGGAAGAGTTATGGCAATGGAAATTCTGGTTAACACACCTGCAATTGCAAATTTAATTCGCGAAGGCAAAACTGCTCAAATATATTCGGCTATTCAAACCGGCGGGAGGCTTGGAATGGTCACACTTGAAAACAGTCTTGCAGATCTTGTAAAGAAAAAGCTAATCAGACCGGAAGATGCACTTGGTAAAAGTTCACGACCAGAAGATCTTGAAAAGTTAATTACAAGTGAATTAACAGGGGCAGGAATTGCACCGCTATAGTAAACCTCTAGCTTGAAGTAACCATTCTAAGAGGTATTCTCTGCACCTGATGCTCATCAAGCTTTACACCTCTGGAAAGAGCCACCCTGCCGGTTCTTGCAATTTCTTTTATACCAAATTTACCCAAGAGATGAACTATTGCATTTATTTTACCTTCATCTCCTGTAACTTCAACGATTAAAATATCTTCAGCTACATCTACAATTCTTCCTCTGAACAAATCTGCAATCTGAATAATTTCTGATCTGGTGCTTGTATTTGATGAAACTTTTATTAAAGCAAGTTCTCTGTCTACAAAGCTGGATTCCGTGAGATCAGTAATTTTTATTACATTAATTAGTTTATGCAGTTGTTTGGTAATCTGTTCTATAGCAACATTGCTTGCATTAACAGTTATAGTGATCCGGGCATAAGCCGGGTTTTCTGTCGGGCCTACAGTAAGGGATTCTATGTTAAATCCACGTCTGGAAAACAACCCGGCAATTCTGGTTAACACACCTGATTCGTTTTCTACTAGCACTGATAAGACTCTTTGCATAAGGATATATTTTAGCTTATAATTATGATTGGTGTGTGTAGCTGAGGATAAAATGACCAAAACAATTGAAGAGTTCAATAAAACGGCAAACACTGAAAACAAGCCAGGCAAAGTAATCGAAAATGCTGTCTGTAACATACTTGCAGCAATTGGTGAAAATCCTGACAGAACAGGGCTTTTGCTTACACCAGGCCGTGTAGCAAGAATGTATAGAGAAATATTTTGTGGGATTGATAAAGATCCAAAAGATGAAATTACTATTACCTACAGGGAAGATCACGATGAAATAATTTTAGTAAGAGATATATCTTTTTATAGTATGTGTGAACATCACCTGATACCTTTCTTTGGAAAAGCGCATGTGGCATATTTACCTAAAGATGGACTTATTACAGGGCTAAGTAAACTTGTCCGTGTGGTTGAAGTAGCATCAAAGCGTCCCCAGCTGCAGGAGAGAATGACTACACAAATAGCCCGGGCAATTATAGAAAAATTAGATCCGCTTGGTGTGGCAGTTATTCTTGAAGCTGAACATCTTTGCATGTCAATGAGAGGTATAAAAAAAGCCGGAAGTAAAACCATTACTTCTGTTTTAAAAGGAGTGTTTCAGACTAACCAGGCATCAAGAGCTGAAGTGTTATCACTGATAATGGGAAATAAATAACAATGTCATTGCGAGATGATATTTTCAACAAATTTAATCGCACTTATAAGTCCCTGTGGTGATGCTATGTTTTTTCCTGCAATATCAAAAGCAGTTCCATGATCTACACTGACCCGTAAAAAAGGCAGTCCCAGAGTAATATTTACACCGTTTAAACCAGCAACTGCTTTAAACATTGGAAGTCCCTGGTCATGATAAAAAGAAACATAAACATCATATTTTTGTTTTTTCTTTAAAAGAAAATTCTGTCCGGCTTTAGCTAAGGTGCCATCAGGAGACAGAGGTCCGGAAATTATCAGTCCTGATTTATTCAGTTTTTTTATTACCGGAATAATAATATTTTTTTCTTCTTTTCCAAATAAACTATTTTCACTGGCATGTGGATTTAATCCTAAGACTGCAATTTTTGGGGCTTTGATTTTAAACCACTTTTTAAATTCCTCATTTAACAGAATTAAAAATTTACAGAGTTTTTTTTGATTAATTTTTGCTGGTACATCCTTTAATGGTATATGCCTTGTAAATAAGGCTAGACGTAGATCATTTGCACTAAAGAGCATTATTACTTCATCCGGACTGACTTTACAAAACCTTGCAAGCTCATCTGTTTGCCCTGAAAAATCAACACCAGCTTTGTTAATCATTTCTTTAGATACAGGGCCAGTAATCAAAGCTTTTATTTTTTTATCAATTCCAAGCTGTGCTGATTCTCTTAAATACTTGTGTGAAAGTTTTCCTGTAAGATCGGAAGGATAACCTGGTTTAAAACTCAGGTAATCTTTTTTCCCGATTATGTATGGAGTAAAATTATATTTCCAGGTTTTTAAAACTTTTCTTAAAATCTCAGGACCAATTCCAGCCGGGTCACCGTAAGTAATGCCTATTTTAAGATTCTTTTTCATGAAAGTGTTAAAGCGATTTATTGTCAGGTATTTTAGCTTACCATAGGATATAATTTATTACGTAAGCAGATTTAAAGGAAGCATAAAATATGAACATTTTAATTGAAGGAAAAAATATTGAATTAACCGGTGCTCTTAAGGACTATGTAAAGGATAAATTAAGCAGGTTGAGAAAACATTACGAGCATATTATTAAGGACCATGATATCAGAGTAAAACTTAGCACTGCAAAAAATCCAAGAATTACAAACCATAGCATAACAGAGGTTACGATTTTTCTTGATGGAAAAATAATTCGTTCAGAGCATGCCAGTGAAGATATGTACGCAAGTATTGATCTTGTAGCTGATAAATTAGAGCGTCAGCTTCATAAATATAAAGATAAGGTTTATAGAAGTCTTCAGCACAAAGAAAGGCCTCTTCCAAATCCTGAATTAACAGGGGTTTTGCTTGAAAGCGGTAATAACAAACACAGCTATGAAGGAAAAATAATCAAATCAAAAAAATTTCGTTTGCAGCCATTGACTCCTGAAGAAGCCACAGAACAGCTGGATCTAATTAGCCATGACTTTTATGTTTTTATAAATTCAGAAACAAATGAGATAAATACTATTTATCGCCGGAAAGACGGGGATTATGGTTTGATTGAACCAGTTCTGTAAGTCGTGAAAGAACTTGTTTTTTTGTTTCATCAATTGTATCTGAATTGTCTATAACAAAATTTGATTTTTTAGTTTTTTCCTTAATCGGCAGCTGGGAATTTATTCTGAGTTTTATCTCATCCGGTGTGAATCCTTTTTTTAGCAACCTCTCCAGTTGAATTTCACTTTTACAGGTTACACACCAGATTTCATTGTAAAAGCTTTCTAAGTGACATTCAAATAACAGTGGAACTAAAACTGCAATTATGCTTTTATCTTTGTTTTGTAAAATAAAATAATCTAATACTTTATTTACCTCAGGATGAAGAATTGATTCAAGTTTTTTTCTTTTTAAATCATCATTAAAAATTATTTTAGCTAAAGCTTTTCTGTTTATGTATTCGCCAGGTTTATTGATTATGATGCCAGCGCCAAATTCATTCTGAATCGTTAAAGTAATATTATTTTTTGTCTCTAAGATATTTTTAACTATCTCATCAGTATCAATTACAGTAATTCCTGCTCCTTCTAATATTTTTCCTGCTAAGCTTTTTCCTGTGCCAAATCCTCCGGTTATTCCGATTAAGTAAGGAGAGTCAGATGCTAAAATGTTTTTCATGACTTTAATTAAAACATAAGATGAATTTAAAAAATAAAAGATGTAAAAAAGGTTATAGCTTAATAGAAACAATGGCAGTTCTTGCAGTACTTGGTATTGTCATGGGACTTTTATATGCGTATTCAAATAACGGCTGGAGATTGTTTTATCAGAGTTATTCAAGAGGTTTATCCCAGGTAAAGTCCAGACTTGCAGTTAAAGTATTATCGGATGACCTGATGGATGCAAATAAAAACAGAGTCTCTATAGGCAGAGGGACATCGTTTGGAGTTCCTTTACCGGATGATGTAAAGGATAGCTCTCCTTTTATTTACTTTACAAAGCCTGCATTTTATGAGCCAACCGGCGATGTGATTGCTTATGATTATGTTTTATACTATTTTGCAAAGCCTAAGCAAAGTATTGATTTTGAAGAAGTAAGTGCAAAAAGAAAATATGACAGTAACAAATATTTGACTTTAAAAACACTCAGGTTTAAAAACCAGAGTAAAATCTACACAGAAGACAAGGAAAAGAAATGGCCGTTTTTACCTCCTATTCTGGAAATCTATAAATCCACTCTTCCTGAAGACAATGAATTGATTGAAACTTTAACGCAATCCTCTTCTGCATCACTTACAACTAGTGGAACCAGCTCTGATACTTTTTCACCTGGTGGCTCTGCAGAGCAAAATAATAATTTATTTTTAGATCATTTTGCACAGTTAAAAGCAGTCCGCAGAAATATATCAGTAAGCAATAACTTTACTGCTAAAGCACTTACTGATCCATTTACAAATGAACAAGCAGGTTTTATTTTTGGACAAGATTATAAAAATGATTTAATTGTAAAAATTAAAGTATCTGTAGAAGAAACACCTTTATTTTTTGGTTTAATGGCAGTAATGTCTGAATTTGAAGTTAAAGTTACCCCACGAAATTAGTAGTGGTATGGCATGCTGCGCCACTACATTTGTCCGATCAGCCTGTGCACCTGAGGAATCACCCGGATTTTCGGATAAATATTCAGCAGCTCTTTTTGAATCTTTAATAACTCTAATTCATCCGGCGGGGTTATACTGTTTGTTTTAGTAACAGGCTGAAGAAAAATTTCCGGATTATTTTTTTTGTAAACAGATTTAATCAGGTTAATTGAATAAATAAGTTCATCCGGTAAAGTTTCATTGGTGATTACAATTTTTATCCAGATATTTTGAAGATTCTTTGCTTTGGCTGAGACTTCTAAAAATTCTTTATGTTTATCCCACAGAATCCCGGTATTGGCTGAAGATGGTAGTTTAAAATCCATTGAGATATAATCTAAAAAATTAATTATTTTGTTCAGTTCTTTTGGTCTGTGTCCACCTGATTCTAAATAAACGGGCAGAGAAATCTCTTTTTTTAAACGTGGAAGAAAAATATTTAAAAAATCAGAATATAAGAGAGGTTCTCCTCCGGTTAAAGAAATACTGTGATGTAATTCCGGTGATAGTAGCTTAATGTGTGATAAAAGATCATTAATGTTTATGGGGTTTTTAATTCTATGAAATGTTCTTGTGCCAGCTATTTTTTCAATGGTGCAAAACTCGTTTTTAATCAAGCTTTCAGGTGTGTCACACCAGATGCAGTGCAGATCACAAATACTAAATCTTGCAAATATTTGACGAATTCCCGTTAGCGGACCTTCGCCCTGAATTGCTGAATATATTTCGCTTAGATAAGCATTAGTCATGACTTACGCATCTTTCATACCAATTAAACTGGCGCGTCAGCCAGTTTTAAACATGCTATCTTTGCGTCATGTAAATAAACCATAGTTTATTAATTCTAACTTACGTCCTCTTTGTTTGCTAAAATACTTCTAATGAAACCAAGGACTGGTATATTAGGCGCTACAGGTTATACAGGTGTAATACTTACCAGGCTTCTTTTAGATCATCCTGAAGTGGAAATTAGTTATTTGTCTTCTGAACAACATGCCGGAAAATATTTTTATGAGGTTTATCCGAATTTTACCGGAAGATTTGACGGAAGGCTAAAGAGTGTTAATTTAAAAGATATTTCAGAAAGTTGTGATGTGGTGTTTTGTGCTACTCCGAACGGTTTTGCCTGTGACTTTGTGCCAAAACTTTTAAATAAAAATAATAATATAAAAATTATAGATTTAAGTGCGGATTTCAGACTGGAAAAAAATATAAGGTCAGGGAAAAAACAGGATTTAAAAATTGCATATGGACTTCCGGAAATCAGGAGGACTGAAATAAAATCTTCAAGAATAATTGCTAATCCTGGCTGCTATCCGACATCTGTCATTCTTGCGCTGGCACCGGTTATTAAAAATAAAATAATCGATTTAAATTCTATTATTATTGATTCTAAATCAGGTGTCAGCGGGGCAGGTAAACAGCTAAAACCAGAATTACAGTTTTGTGAAATAAATGAATCATTTGCTCCGTATAATCTGGCCGGTAAACACAGGCATATTCCTGAAATTGAAAACGAATTACGCCGGCTTTCAGGTTTTGCTGAAAAATTTAATGTAATTTTTTCTCCTCACCTGATACCTGTAAACAGAGGGATACTAAGTACAATTTATGTTAATTTATTAGGGAGCTGGAAAAAAAGTTTAAGCCAGGAAGAGATTTACAAGCTTTATAAAGATTATTATAAAAATGAATATTTTGTTAAGATTCTGCCGGAGGCTTTTTATGCTAATACAAGGAATGTAAAATATACAAATTTTTGTCATATAACCCCGATAAAAGATGAAAGAACCAACAGGTTGATTTTAATTAGTGCTATAGACAATATGGTTAAAGGTGCTTCCGGTCAGGCTATCCAGAATATGAATATAATTTTATCTTTAAAGGAAAATATGGGACTTGATAGTGTAGGTGAAATACCCTAAGATGGCTATTAGCTGTTAGCCATTAGCTTTTAGCCGGAAATAGCTAAAATAAATAAATGACCCTCCACATTAAAAACTTTCAAGAACTTGTATCCCAGATAAAAGCCCAGATCCCGATTCATGAGCTTATTTCAGAATATGTTTCTATTAAAAAATCAGGACGCGGTTATGTGGCTTTATGTCCTTTTCATGACGATCATCATCCTTCAATGCATATAAATCCTGACAAAGGTATATTTAAATGTTTCTCATGCGGGACAGGCGGAGATTTGATTTATTTTTATTCCCAGATAAATAAGAAGAAGTGGTCAGAAGCCATGACTGATATTGCTACAAAATATGGTTTTAAGATTGAATATAGCGATGAAAATAAACCAGAAACCCAGATTAAAGATAAGCTATATGAACTTAATAAAGTTGCTTTGGATTTTTTCAGGAAAAATTTGTTTTCCAAAAGTGGCGATGAAGCATTAAATTATTTGATAAATATAAGAGGGTTTTCCAAGGAAATAATTAATAAATATGAAATTGGTTTTGCATTAAACAGCTGGGATGCGTTGTTATTATACCTTTCAAGAGAAAAACAATATCCTCAGGAATTGATTATTGCTTCAGGATTATTTGTGCCAAGGGAAAACTCAAACGGTTACTACGACCGGTTCAGAAACAGAGTTATAGTTCCTATACTGAGTGAAAATAATCATGTGATTGGCTTTGGCGGCAGAACAGTAACAAATGAAGAACCAAAATATCTTAATTCACCTGAGACCCTGGTCTTTAATAAAGGAAGCATTTTATACGGTTTAAATTTTGCAAAAGATGAAATTAAAAAATCCGGTTATGTGATTTTAACCGAAGGATACTTTGATGTAATTTCAGCGCATCAGTATGGGCTGTTAAATACAGTTGCTACTCTGGGTACTGCACTTACACCTTATCAGGCAAGATTGCTTGGGAAATATACAGAGTCTAAAAAAGTCTGCCTTTGTATGGATTCTGATAATGCTGGTAAAAAAGCAGTTGAAAGTATTTTTAGACTCATAAACAGCGCTGATAATAACATCTTACTTGATGTAGGAGTGGTACCTGATTTGGGTGCAAAGGATCTGGACGAAGCTTTAAAATTAAATAATTTACCGGAGCTAAAAAACAAAATTGAACGTGTCCAGAGATTAATATATTTTGTATTGGACGGTGGAATAAAAAGATACATTTCGGCTCAGAGCGATTTCGAAAAAAAATCCATTCTGGATGAACTCTTACAAACTATTATTGATCTAAGAGATCCGCTTGAACAAAATGATTGTATTAAGTATATTTCTCATAGTTTGAAAATTGAAGAGGGGCTGTTAAATCTCAAAGTAAAAGATAAATCAAAAACTGCAAAGAAAAGATTTACAAGAAGTCAAAAACCAGACCCCGGCTTAAAAAATAATAATGAAGAACAATATACAATGCATTCAATAGAAAGATTTAAACATGCTGAAGTCGAGCTTCTTACTTTATATGTAAGCTCGTTTCCATATAGCAGCAAAGAAATTCAAACCGAGTTAAACAAAATTCAGTTTATTGATGAAAAGCACCAGTTAGTTAAAGACTTTCTGGATAATATTTCACAGGAAGAAATTACCCCGGACAAAGTTATAAATGCATTAGTTCAGGAGTTCAATGAATACAGGCATATAATGGCTACTGTTTCTGATCTTGCCTGGAGGATTGAATCTGATCTTGTTTTAAGTTATTCTAAAAACAAGGCAAAAATTTTATCTGAAGCAAAAGAGTGGATAAACTGGTGGATTAATAACAAACAAAAATTAAAATCTCTTACAGAAATGTTAAAGGATTGCAAGAATATTACAGAAGAGTCAAATATCCTTTTAGAGATGATGAAAATAGTAAAAGATTCAAAAAAGGTTAATGGTTAATATGAAACTTGCTGTTTTATTTCCAGGACAGGGTTCTCAAAAAGTTGGTATGGGACTTGATTTGCTTGATAAAGCTCCTCTTGCAAAAGAGTTATTTTATAAGGTTGATAGTATAACAGGAAGAAAAGTCAGTGAAATATTTTTACAAGGACCGGAAAACGAATTAAACCAGACTAAAAATACTCAGGTGGCTATTGTTATTATTTCTGTTTTGCTGACACTTTTATTAAAAGATGAATTAAAAAAGAAAAATCTGAACTTTACACCGAATGCATGTTGCGGACATAGTCTTGGAGAATTTACTGCTCTCTGGTTTTGCGGATTATTATCTCTTGATGATTTAATAAAAATTGTTTCTATTCGTGGAAACTTAATGCAAAATTCACCTGATGGTTCTATGGCTGCAGTTTTAAATCTTACAAAAGAACAAACTGAAGACTTGTTAAGTTCAGATGATTTAAAAAACAAAATTGTAATTGCAAACTATAACAGCCCGACACAGCTGGTAATTTCCGGTGAAAGAGCTGCTATTGAAGAGATAGTGCCTAAAGTCAAGTCTCTGGGCGGAAAAGCAATTGTTTTGCCTGTAAGCGGCGCATTTCATTCACCACTTATGAATTTACCGTCAAAAGAATTTACAAAAGAACTTGATAAATTACAAACCAGTTCTAATATAAATATTCCAATTTTTCAAAATGTCGATGGTAAGCCAAGCACTGATATTAAGCAGATAAAAGAAAAAATTAAAAAGCAAATGACATCACCGGTTATGTGGACTCAGACAGTTAATAACCTTGCTGGTGCCGGAATAAACACTGTGATTGAAATCGGGCCTGGAAAAGTTTTAACCGGACTTGTAAAAAAGATTAATCCGGATATAATTTGTTATAGTATTTGTGATTATGCTTCAATGATTGATTTTGTCCTTTCTAATAACTCTTTAGTGGGCGCATGATCCGGTAAAAACAGCCGGGCATTTTCCAGCATTGCCAGGGCATCATATGCAGAGCCCTTCTGTAAGTATAGTTTTCCAAGTACAAAATATATTTCACCGTCATACTGATTTCTTTGAATTGAATTATTTAGTAAGGACAGGGCATTCTCTAAATCACCAAAGTGAAAATATGCATAACCTGTAAGTTTTTCACTGTCCAGATTTATTTCGAGTAATTTATTTAAGTTTTTGATGATTAAATTAATATAAGGTTGATTTTTTGATCGAAGTAACAAATAAACAGTTAATTCCAGGAAGTGCCTTATCTCAAAAAATGACGGATACTTCCGGGTTATATCCTCTTCTGTAAACAGCTCTGCAAGAAACTCACACCAGAACTTTGCAGGTGAATCCGGGGTATTAACCAGTACTTCTCTTGCTTGCTGAATTTCCTTTAGTAATATCAGTGAAAAGGCAATGCCGGCTAAATTATTTGCCTTAATATACAGGTTTCTTGCAAGTTCAAATTTTCCCAGGGTTAAACAGATATCAGCAATGTTTTGAAATTGATTGATTTTAAAATTTTGTAAATCCTTTAATAAATTTTCAATAGCTTGTTCTGCCTCATTAAATCTGTCTTCATTAATAAATTTAAAGGCTTTGAAAATTTCTTTGTCTACAGAATCAAGATCATACATAATTGTAATAGGATATGTCACAGACTATAAAAAAAGCAATAACCAATAACGAGAAAGCTTTATACGTAAACCGAATGTTTGCTGAAATTGCTCACAAATATGATCTTTTGAATAATTTAATGACATTGGGTTTACATAGTAAATGGAAAGAAGAAGCTATTGATTTAGTATTGAAAGAAATTGATTGCCCTAAACTGGCTCTGGACTTATGTTCCGGAACAGGTGATCTGGCAGTAAGTTTAAATAGTAAAATTCCACAAATCAAAATCACCTGTGTTGATAACTGTCCCGAGATGCTTGAGATCGCAAAAAATAAAACAAAAAATTTGAAAATTAAAAATATTGACTTTTTAGAAGCAGACTGTGAAAATCTGCCGTTTTACTCCTGGTCATTTGACATTGTTACTGTAGGATTTGGTCTTAGAAATCTTGTAAATAAAGAAAAATGCCTGAAGAATGTCTTTGACTTTTTAAAACCAGGAGGCGTGTTTGCCTGTGTTGATCTTGCTTACCCGGTAAACTCTTTATGGCAAAGGTTATATTTTTTCTATTTCTATAATTTTGTTCCTAAGTTAGGTGAACTCTTTGCAAAGAATAAAGAAGCATACACATATCTTCCAGTGTCTCTTAAGACCTGGTACAGGCAGGAAGAATTAAAAAAATTAATTTTACAAACCGGATTTAAAAAATGTTATTTTAAAAATTTATTGGGTGGTGTAATAGCAATTCATGTAGCAGTGAAATGAATCATTTAACGCCCGTAACATTTTCTCAAATAATTTTTATAATTGTCAGAAATATCATTAACATTATCAGTTCCAAATTTTTCTAACAAAGCATCTGCCAAAACATATGCAAGCATTGACTCCAGTACTACACCTGCTGCCGGGACTACGCAGATATCAGATCTTTCAAAATGTGCCCGAGTATTTGATTTTGACTTTATGTCTACTGAGTCAAGTGGTTTTATAAGTGTAGGTATTGGTTTTGCAGCAACAGTACAAACAATTGGCTGACCGTTTGACATACCGCCTTCAATACCTCCTGAATTATTTGTTTTTCTTTTATAACGAAGCCTGTCACCTTTCCAGTTTTCATCTGTATAAATTTGATCATGAACCTGGGAGCCGTAAAGCTCTGAAACCAGCTTGCCAAGACCGATCTCGATGGATTTGACAGTGTGTACAGAGGCCAGTGCTCCTGCAATTCTTCCATTTAATCTTTTATCCCACTGTGAATATGAGCCAAGTCCTACAGGAACTCCTGTAGCTACTACCTGAATAAGCCCGCCCAAAGTATCTCCCTGAGTCCTTGCAGTATCAATAGCTTTTTTCATTTGTTCTGAAACATCCGGATCCGGACATCGGAGAGAAGATACTTCAGCTTTTGAAAATAAAGCTTCATAATCGTTTCCAAGAGTTTTAATATTTACATAAGCTGAACCAATTCTTAAAACGTAACTTAAAACCTTTATGTTAAATTGTTTAAGTAATTTTTTACAAATAGCACCGACTACAACACGGCTTGTGGTCTCTCTGGCACTGGATCTTTCAAGCACATCTCTTACATCTTCATGTCCGTATTTTACAGCTCCGGGTAAATCAGCATGCCCGGGTCTTACGCAGGAAATATATTTTGATTCAATTTCTCTTTTTATTTCAGGATTGCTTAAATCCTGAGGTACCGGTGACATAGCAATATCCCAGTTTTTAAAGTCATTATTAAATAATTTTACTGAAACTGGTCCGCCAATGGTTTTACCCAGCCTGACTCCACCGGTAAATAAAGTTTGATCTTTTTCAATTTTCATCCTGCCGCCGCGGCCATAGTTGCCTTGCCTGCGGAATAAGTCAATATTTACATCTTCAGGCAGAAGCTCTAATCCTGCCGGAACACCGTCCAGGATTATGTTTAACTCAGGTCCATGTGATTCACCTGCTGTAAGAAATCTAATTGGCATGTGTGTTATACGTCAGAGACGCCCCGTCGGAGCGTCTCTCCTATTTTGCAATCCATCTGAGAATATGCTTCCATCCGTTTAAAAATAAGATTCTTCTTTCAAGAGCCTCTTCAAAAAACAATCTGTCATGGACTGAAAGATTGGGGTTTCTTAAACGCAGTCTTAAGGAGGAAACCTTTTTTGAATCCATTGATATTTGTCTTTCTACATATCTGTAATTAAACCCTCTTCTTCTTGGAGCTTCTTCCCGGCACCGTTCTTCCTGAATACCTGTAGTTAGGGATGTATCTTCGCTTACTTCTTCTTCAGAAGCCTCAGCTGTTCCATTTGTATCAGTTTCATTTTCAGACTCATCTTTTAGATTTGTTTCTTCTTCAGGATCTTCAGGTGTTTTTTCTTGGTTTTTTTCTTCTTCTTTTTTTGTGGTAGCCGTTTCTTCGATTTCATCCAGTATTGTTTTTGAGGGTTCCTGACTTTTTAATTCTTTAATTTCCTGAATGGTAAGTCCATTTGCTCTAAGTTTTGCTATTTCCTGAAGCGCCTGCAATGTTTCCTGTAAGATAGTAGCTTTAGTACCGCTACCACTGGATGGTAAATCAAAATCCTTTAAGTATTTTTTAACAGTAGATTCTGAAATGTCTAATTCATTTGCAGCTTCTTTTATGGTTATTTCTTTTGTTTCTGTTTGTTTAGGCATATGTCTATTATAATAGTAAAGTTATGAAAGACAATAAAGTAAATCTTGAGACCTTTCCTAATAAATACCCAAAAAGAGGCTATACAATAACCATTACTTGTCCTGAATTTACTTCTGTATGCCCTAAAACAGGGCAGCCTGACTTTGGGACAATAATTATTGAATATATACCTGATAAGCTCTGCATTGAGTTAAAGTCACTAAAATATTATCTTTTAAAGTATAGAAATGAAGGTATTTTTTATGAGTATGTAGTAAATAAAATTCTTGATGATCTACTAAAGGTATTAAAACCAAAACAAATTACTGTCACTGGAAACTTTACAGCCCGGGGTGGAATTAGTACAAGTGTGGTTTCGAAGTATTTAAAAAAAAGAAATTAACTACAATTAAACTCTTTTATTAACTCATCAAATACAATAAACTCATCCGTAGGATGTGTAAAAATATTTCCATATGTTTTTTCTTTTGAATCTTCTTTTGTTATGCTGATAGAAATACCACCTTCACCTTGTGTTTCCTGCAACTTGCTACAGAGTCTTTCCAGTTCACTTACTTTATATTTCAATCCTTTTTTTACAGGTGATGCTGAAGTTTCCTGAACATCTTCAAGATATTTTTTAAGCTGATCATTAACAGGTACATTAGGATCAAATCGAAGACCCAGTCCTGAAATTAATGCAGCTTTTAAAACAGCAGCATTTCGTACTTTTCCAGCACTGATATTAGTCTGTCCTTCGGTACTTATCACATATTCTATTGCCTTTTGTAAAACTTTTAAATAATTATATGTCTTTTTAAATTCTGTTAGAGCTTTATTTGCTTCATTATTGTTTTCACCAAGTGTCCCTTTGAAATAATTTTTAAGTTGAGTTAATGAAGTATCAGTATTAATTTTAGGAAAAACCTTTGTAATTGAATCATTGTCACTGACTAAAGTACCTTCTACATAATGTTTTGCTGCAGAGTATACTATTGCAAACTCATCCGGCACAAGACGATCTAAATCAAATTTCCCGGCTTCAATTTCATTCAGGTCTAAAAATTGCCCTGTAATTGTTTGGGGGAGAGCATTTTTTTCAGAATCTGGGGTAGTTAAGCAAACATCTCTTGTTCCAATTATGTAACCTGTTAAAATAGCAAGTCTGTCTTTTAAATCCGGGAAATAAATTTTAGCATCGATTCCATTTCCATTAATCAGTTCTATTTCTGGTCTACCCCTGTATTTAGTAACAATATTTTTAATTTCATCATTTGTCCAGCAAGTAAATAAATTTCTGGCTTGGGCTATAGTATCGCCGTCAGGGTTTCCATTTAAAATATTTAAAGAAAGCCCCAGTACCTTATCAGAATTTGCAGAAACTTTTGCTACTGAATTTCCTATATTTTTTACAAGAGTTTCATCTGTCAGAGCAAATGGAGCAGTTTTTACATCAGCTTGTTTTTCTTTTTTTATCAGCTTCCATACTTTGTATAAGAAATAACCTGAAAATATAGCTCCACCACCGGCTAAAAATTTAAAGAACCAGTCTGGTACACTATCTTTCCCGGGAATTACTTCAGCAAATGTTCCAAATGTGAAAGCTGCTGCTGCTCCTACTGCAGCTCCGCCCAGATTTGCTCCTAAGCCGGCAAATGATTTGGCATCATCATATAAACTGAATCCTGAAGAATTCTTCTGTGTGCTTGGTCTTGCCAGTATGGCGTTGTTCGGTATGGCTAAAGTCGTCATAAAATATCATAAATCAAAAAAATATTAAATAAATTTGTTATTAAAAAAGTAGGATTTATTTTTTGTCAACCTCCTTTTATTTTAGTTAAGTAGCTGATTGGCGACCAAATATAAATGCAGCAAGTCCTATAATTGCAGCATAAACTATTCTCCCCAAAGTTTTATTCCAGTTCAATAAGTCCCACCAATCAAATCCTTTTTTTTCGTTAATAGCAACTTCTACATTACTTTCTTTACTATCTGCCTTAACTTTAAATGGAGCTGTTTTAGTACCAACAGCAGAGCTGGTAAAAGTCAGAGTTTTTCCATCAGCAGAGAGTCCCCACTTTACCCCATCATGTTCAATTTCTTTACCTTTGTCTGGAGCATTTTGTCCTGTTAGAGTACTACCTTCTGGCAAAGTAATGCTTCCTTGTTCACTAACTTTTGCTTCTCCGGTTACCTTTGCTGCACCTCCTGCTGCTGCACCTCCTGCTGCTGCACCTCCTGCTGCTGCACCACCTGCTGCACCACCTCCTGCTGCTGCACCACCTGCTGCACCACCTCCTGTTGCACCTCCTGCTGCTGCACCACCTGCTACTTCATCCTTCTTAACAGCTTGCCGTGCTATATGTATCGCTTTAGCTGGATCAAATTCTTTTTTATCATTTTGTAATCCTGAATCCCCAATTACAGCATCTTCCTTAACACCCAAGACATCAGCTATATTCTTAGCAGTTGGGTTTGATATAGCTGACAATTTCGTTACTTGTGCTGCAGTTAGCTCTACTCCACCAATTTTCATTATTTTTATCTCCTTAGTTTAAATACTATTTTTTAGTATTTATAACTTTTGGCTTTTTTTACAGTTCTTCAATACTTCCCTTAATTTTATATGATTCTTGAATTTAAGAACAAGCCAAAATGCTATATACATAAACTTTACTAAATTTTAACTTTTCAAGTCAAGGCCAAATTCATTTTTAAAGATAAAACTATTCTTAAGTTTTTTTTCTTTTACCTGCCGCAACACAATTTTCTAATAAAATTGCGTTGCTTTGCAAAGATTTTTGGTATACCTTAATACAGCATTGGGCAGGTTTTGCCGAGTAAATCGGACAAAACCTTTCAGTTATAATAAATGATTAACATGGTTAAGAAGAATTCTCTTAACCTGAATGTTAAAAAATAAAACAAACAATAATTTAAAGGCATCTAATTTGTCATCACTTAAAACAGTTTATCTTGGCATTGGGACCAATAAAGGCACCAGAGAAACAAATATTTCAAGTGCTATTAACCTGCTTAGCAATATAAAAGGAATAAAACTTTTAAAAATTTCAAAGATGCTAAAAAATCCTCCCCAGGAAGGAATTAAAAGTGGTTATTTTTTAAACGGGGCCATAAAGCTTCTGACATCATTGACTCCGCTTGAGCTTTTAAAAGTGTGCAAGAAGATAGAGAAGAAGCAAGGACGCAAGGAAACAAGAATACAAAGAAGGAAAATATCAAGAGTTATAGATCTCGATATTTTATTTTATGGAAATGAGATTATTAATACGAAAGAACTAACCATCCCGCATCCAATGATTGAAAAGAGATATTTTGTTTTAATTCCGCTTATGGAAATTGCAAAAAGATTTGTACATCCTCTTTTGAAGAAAAGTATAAAGGAATTGTATATCGACTACTGTGCCCCTACCAGCATTAAAAACTGTGCAAGTGCTGTATGAAGGCTTGAATATTGACTTGGGTGCAGCTTTGGCTGTCTGTATTTTTTATGGATTTCAAGCCTTAGGGTTGGAATTGAAAAATCTTCAAAAAGTAAATGATTTATTGTCTTCATTTCTTTTGAAATAACATCTTTTGAATCGTAGCCGATTTTTTTAAAATCTTTTACCTTAAGCATGCTGGTCAGCAGGTGTAAATATTCTGTTCTGTTTATCAGTGAACTGTTATTCCAGCTATTTAAAATTAATTCATGCGGGCTGTTCCAGTTTTCTATGCCATGCAGGATTAAAACAAGTTTTAAATTTGTTTTTTTAATCAGCTGACTTAAAAAACTTACATAAGGAGAGGTTAAATAATAAACAGGATCACTGGCTGCACAGTAAGAACTTACCAGGGAGTGGCATCCTGTTAATTTATGCAGTAATACTGCCAGTGAGCCGGTGTAAGATTCAGAAGAGTGCCAGTTTCCATCAGTAAAAAATGCAGTTGAATGCGGGGCCAATACTAAAGCCGGAATTTCACCACCGTAATATTCATAATCAAATTCACCTTCAGGTGGATACTGTTCAGATCTTCTTTTTAACTGTGCCTCAAACTGAGTGGACCAGGCAATTGTGTCAAAATTTGTAGGATGATTTACCAGATAAGAAAGAGCTTCTTTTAATTTATTAAAACGTGCTTCAGAGTGAAATAAAACCCATGGGCTAAATGGCTCATTTCCTACTACTACGACCTGTTTTCCCTGCCCGTGAGCATAAAACATTTCCATGGTTGCAGATTCAGTGACCTGTGTAAGATTTGCCAGCAGAGAATCTGCCCTGTCTATTAGTGACAGTGAGTGTTTTACTGCACTTGTAGATTCACCTACGCTTTTTACAAAACCAGTTAAATCCAAATCCAGTGGATTGGCTACAGTAATGCCTGATCGTATAAAGGTGCTTGCAGCATAAGCTTTCCAGTCAGTAGAAACTCCAAGCGAAGGATCACTGAGTGCAATTGGCGGCCCTGATAAATATATTGATGTTGGCATAAAGGATAGCCCTATTCCCTCCTCTGTTATTACTCAGGTGGCTCTTGCGGTGACGTTGCTCCTCAGAGCCACCTTTGCATAGACCGCTCGGTTTACTGAATGAATCAGGCAAACCTCGCTTCCTTAGATGGCCCAGATTTAGGACATGATCATGATGCACTTGGAGTACCTGAGCAGTTATCCTCCTCTACTTAACCCATTTATTTTTATATATACCACTTTTTAATGAAAACTGGGAATGTATAGGTCAAGCCTATAAGGATTCAGTAAAAAGACTGAGGAATAGTTAAGAACAGGATAAGAATATGCAACACGACTATCAGAAACGAACTTACGACAGCTGGCAGGAAGTGGATACTGAAACACTTTTGCAGGGACTTGTTTTAATAAAAGAAAAATTTTTACAAATCGATCCACAAACAGATGATTTTGCACTTACCGGGAATTTGCTTATAGATATTTATGAAATTGCTGAAGAGTTAGAGAAGAGATTGTTATTTGCATGAAATATAATACTATCCATAATGCAGGTTTTATTAGAAAATAAAAATATAGATTTCAAAAATCAAATTGAAGATTTTATTTCCAGAAATTTAAAAACCACTAAAGACATTAATCTGAAATTGTTATGGCAAAATCTTTTTAAAGAAGGGATTATTTCCAGAGAAAACAGTTTTTTTCAAAATGTTTTACTAACAGAAGCCTTGTGTAAATTCAAACCGGGCATTGGTCTTTTTTTGCTTACTCAGTTTGCATGTATTGAAACCATAAGGGAATTTGCATCGGAAAATTTGATGGAAAAATATCTGAACAAACTAATCTCGGGTGAAATTATTTCCTGTTTTTCAATTACAGAGCCAAATGCAGGTTCTGATGTAAGCATGATTGAAACTTTTGCAAAAAAAGAAGGAAACAAATGGATATTAAACGGACATAAAATCTGGGCGAGTAACGGTTCAATATCTGACATTATTATTACTTTTGCCCAGACAAAATCTGTAAAGGCGATTCATGAATTGCCTCAACGAGATAAATCAGGAATAACCTGTCTTATTATTCCATCAAAGTGCAAAGAAGTAGAAATCTTAAAAGATACTCCAAAGCTGGGTGTAGAGATTACTCCATCAAATGAAATTCTTATAAAAAATTTAATGGTAGATGAACAGTTTCAAATAGGAAATATCGGGGACGGAATAAAAATTGCACTTGGCACCATTTCACTTGGAAGAATCTTCTGTGCAGCACAGGCTGTGGGTCTGTTAAGCGGAATCTTGGAAGAATCTGTTAAACACAGTACAAAAAGAAATCAGTTTGGGAAATCTATCTCGGATTATCAGGCTATAAAATGGTACATTGCAGATATGACAAAAGACCTTGACGGAGCAAGATTACTCCTTTATAAAGCAGCATGGGCAAAAGAAAATCATCCTGAAGAATTAAATAAACTTTCAAGTATGGCAAAATATTTCTGTACAAGTACAGCACAAAAACACTCTTCAAATGCAGTTCAGATTTTTGGAGGTGCAGGATTAATTAAAGATTCCTATGTAGCATGTGCTTATAGAGATTCAAAGGTTCTAGAAATTTATGAAGGAACAAATGAAATACAAAGACTGGTTATCGCCAGAGAAATCCTGCAGAATCACAGTTAATCGCGATTCTACTTATGGTTTAAAGGATTTTTTACGACAAATAAATTTAAACAAAGATAAGCTGAAAAAAATTGAAGCTCTGTTAGTGGGTGCATTCCGGAGTAATAAGTTTGGCAGCGGGTTTGATTTTAATGAAATCAGAGAGTATAAAATCGGAGACGACTTAAGACATATAAGCTGGAATGCCACCGCAAAAACAGGCATTCTTCAGACAAAAGAATATTTTACGGAGAAAGAAATTTATTCTTATTTTTTAATTGATATAAGTAATTCAATGTTTTGTGGAAACAAACCTGAACCGTTTATAAAATTATTTGCATTTCTCCTGAATATGGCTGTTAATTTTAGTGAAAAAATTGGTGGTGTTTTCTTTTCGGATGAAATTAAATATGTTTTCCCTTTGTCTGGCACCGGCTCGCAGACAAATCTTCTGTTTAAAACATTTTTAAACGTGCTTGATGGTTTAAGCATGCAAAATAAAGAAAAATCATTCCGCAAGACTGTTACAAATTTTTCCAGCGCTTTGAATTTTGTCAAAAGATCATTTTTAAAAAAAGGATTGATATTTGTTATAAGTGATTTTATAAATATTTCAAACTGGGAAAAGCCGATTTTTGAAACCTCTCAAAAACAAAATATATATTTGTTTCAAATTTATGATTCTCTGGATTTTAATCTGCCTCAGGAGGGCTATGTTGCTTTAATAGATCCTGAAACAAAACAACGTTGTATTGTTAATACTGATAGCAAAATGATTTGGGAGAATTATCATAATGTAATGTCTGAAAAACAAAAAAGACTTAAAATGTTTTTTGAAAGTATCGGGGTGCATCATCTGACAATTGAAAAAAATGATTTCATCTGACAATATAAAAAATTACGACATAATTATTATTGGCGGAGGGCCGGCAGGATTAGCCGGTGGTTTATATGCTGCTCGTGGAAATATGAAAACAGTTATTCTGGAAAAACTAATTCCAGGAGGACAATTAAATAACACTCTGGATGTCGAGAACTATCCTGGCATGGATCATGTAACCGGGCCACAGATAGCTCAGGCTATGGAAGGACAGACAAAACGCTTTGGCTGTGAGATTGTAAATAACTGTAATATTACAGAAGTAGAATTAAATGAAGGCAGGCACATTATTAAATCCGATAAAGGAACTTACAGGGGAAAAGTGTTAATTGTTGCTACTGGCTCTGAATATAGAAAGCTCAATATACCAGGCGAAAAGGAGTATAGCGGAAAAGGAGTCAGTTACTGTGCAGTGTGTGATGGTGCTTTTTTTAAAGATAAAAAACTAGTCGTAGTAGGCGGAGGAGATTCTGCGGTGGAAGAAGGAATATTTCTTACAAAGTTTGCAGGCAGTGTAACCATAATCCACAGAAGAG
Source organism: Candidatus Melainabacteria bacterium RIFCSPLOWO2_02_FULL_35_15 (assembly GCA_001784585.1). GTDB lineage: Bacteria > Cyanobacteriota > Vampirovibrionia > 2-02-FULL-35-15 > 2-02-FULL-35-15 > 2-02-FULL-35-15. The sequence continues at coordinate 148,557 of MFRN01000013.1, forward strand.
ATAAATTCCGGGCTGAAAAAGTTATTCAGGATAGAGCATTTAAGAATCCGAAAATAAATGTTATTTGGAATACGACGGTTTCTGAAATTAAAGGAGACGGGAATTCTGTAGTAGCTATAAGGATTAAAAATATTGTTACAAATGAAGAAAAGGATTTCCCGTGTGATGGAGTTTTTATTTATGTCGGACTTGATCCAAATACACAGTTATTTAAAGGCAAATTAAAAATGGATCAAACAGGGAGAATAGAAACCAGTGAAAAAATGGAAACAAGTGTTGCCGGAGTTTATGCTGCCGGAGATGTAAGGGAAACTCCGCTTAAGCAGGCTGTAACTGCAGCTAGTGATGGTTCTTTAGCTGCTACAATGGCTATAGAATACATAGAAAGTTTGCATGATAGAATTACCTATAAAAGCGGAGTGTTTTCTTGAAAACACGGAGCGAAATAAAAATGAAACGACGTCCATATAACAGAAATCAACACAGAAGACCTCACCAAAGACCAAGTAGCAGGGGCAGGATTGATGTGTTTGTCCAGAAGAAAAATTTAGACATAAATTGCAATGTAGGACAAGGCTTTGGCATTTATCAAAATCAGCATGAAGAAAAATTATTTCCATATGTGACATCTATAAATATTGCCTGTGGAGCACATGCAGGTGATCCACTTACAATGGCGCGGGTTATAGATCTGGCAAGAAATCACAATATAAGCATTGGTGCATTAATTGGTTTTGATGACAGGGTTGGAAACGGTGAAAGAGAAATGTACCTGGGTGTGGAAGAACTTAGGGCAATGGTTCTATATCAGCTTGGAGCATTACATGCACTGCTTCACTCAAAAGGTCTTGAAATAAGGCATGTCAGAACACATGGATTTTTATACAAACAGCTTTACACTGATATTTTAATTGCTGAAACAGTAGCAAAAGCAGTAAGTGAGTTTAGCAGATGGATTACACTTGTTGGTTTAAGCGGATCTGTTTTAGCTACAGCATGTACAAACGCAAATATCAAAGCAGGTCACGAGGTACAGGTGGCCAGAAGGTACAGAAAAGACGGGACGATTTTGCCACATAGTCCCGGCATAAATGTAAAAAATCTACTTGAGGGCGCTGCAGACAGGGCCAGGGAATTAATTCAAACCGGAAGATTAACCTGTGAAGACAATAGCAAAATTCGTGTAAACATAGACACTATCCATGTTCCATCTGACAATGAACAGGGCATTGAACTAGCCAGGTTAATCAGGGCAATGATTCCGGAACCAAAACCTTTACATATGGATAAGTTTGACAAATATCTTGCCAGCGTATCGGTGTTAAATTGACAATTTGTCAATTGCCTGCTTTGTTCGCGAAGTGAAGCAAACGAGGAATGAAGTGACGAAATCATCTCACAAATGTCTTATCGGACAAATTATATCCGGATCTTTTTCCAGGGGACTTTTATTAAAACTGTCAAATGATTTTAATGTAGAAGACTTAAGAATCGGGAAGTTTGTAGTTATTGAAGGTGAAAAAACAAAATATTTTTCAATGGTTACGGATATTCTTCTTGAGACAAATAATCCAAAATTTTTAAATCATATTCCATCACCTGAAGACAGTTTTATAAAAGATGTTTTAAAAGGTTCAGCAGTATACAGCCTGATACAGTTAACTCCTTATTTAATGGTAGATTTAAAGGATAAAATTGCAGAGGATTCCGTAAGCAGAGTAAAAACAGTTCCGCCTCATTTCTCAAGTGTCTATGAAGCTCAGGAAGATGATATAGAACAAATATTTGGCAAAGAAGAAAAATTAAATAAAAACTTTTACATTGGCTATCCGCCTGAAATGGAAATACCGCTATGTATAAATCTTGATAAGTTTGTACAGAGATCAAATGCAGTATTTGGAAAATCCGGTACAGGAAAATCTTTCTTAAGCAGAGTACTTTTATCCGGGATCTTAAAAAAAGATGCAGCAAGTGTTTTAGTCTTTGACATGCACAATGAATACGGCTGGCAGGGGACTAGTGAAGACAATAAATCTATAAAAGGATTGAGACAGCTGTTTGGTGATAAGATTGAAGTTTTTACACTTGATCCTGAAAATAAAAGTTATACATTTAAAGATGCTGTAGATCTTACAATTAGTTATAACCAGGTAGAAATAGAAGATCTTGAGTTATTGCGTGGAGAGCTGGGTCTTTCAGAAGCAGCGCTTGATCATGCAAGGATGATTCAAAGAAGTTTTGAGAAGGACTGGTTTTCAAAAATTTGCAACATGACTCTTGGAGAAATAGAAGAGTTTTGTGCACAAAATGGTGCAAACATAGGATCAATACTGGCTTTACAAAGAAAGTTAAATACTTTGGTGGATTCGGTTAAATACTTAAAACCTGTAACCAGTTATGATGGCATAAAAAAAATACTTAACTTTTTAACCAGCGGAAAAAGTGTGGTTTTACAGTTTGGAAGACTAAATAATTTAAAGAGTTATATTCTGGCTTCAAATATAATAACCAGGCGTATACATGCTGAGTACGTTAATTTAACCGAACAATATTTATTAGATACTACAAAATTTCAGGAACCTAAAAAGCTGGTAATTACGATAGAAGAAGCGCATAAGTTTTTATCACCTCAGGTTGCAAAGTTTTCAACCTTTGGAACTATTGCCCGGGAGCTTAGAAAATATAATGTAACTCTGTTAATTATTGATCAAAGACCGTCAGGAATTGACAGTGAAGTACTTTCGCAGATTGGTACACGGGCCACACTTCTGCTAAATGATGAAAATGATATTAATGCAGTTTTTGTAGGTGAATCCGGCGGAAATAATTTAAAGACTATTCTTTCCCAGCTAAATCCAAAACAAGAAGTTCTAATGTTCGGATATGCAATGCCAATGCCCATTGTGGTTAGATCGAGAAGATACGATTCGGAATTTTACAAAGAGATGAATAAAGAAGAGAAGTTAACAAAAGAAGAGATCATAAGACGCGGGGAGCTGGCTGCGGCTGAATTATAATGTTTAATTAAAACAAAGCCGCCTCAATAAATAAATTTTTAATATCTTCAGTCTGAATAGCAGTAAGAATAAATCCGTTTTTGTTTGATGTTAATTCTGAATCAATATCACCGATAAAAATTTTTTTACCTTCTTTCTTTGCCAGGTCTATACTGACTAATTGATCAATTAAATAATTTAAAAACCTGGTCTCAGCTTCGGCATTAACTACATTAGACAGTTCACCTGCAATATTTGCAATAGTCTGAAAAACATCTTTGTGCCTTGATTGTATAAAGTTTATTTCTATTAATTGTTTTATTTGCTCATACTCACTGCCTTCGTAAAGTAAATTTATCTGTGCCTGTGCAACTGCCAAAAGATATTTTTTGTAAACAGGGCTTTCATCAGAATTTTTAATATGGAAAATTTTTTTTGCACTATTGTACAATGTGGGCAGAGTCATTAAAAAGACAGCAGCTTTTTTATCCCTATTCTCATAAGCTGCTTCCAGCACCTCTGCGAGAATAATATCAGGATATTTTTTACTGAAAATCTCTGCAACCCTGATAATTTTGGGATTTGTTGCTCTAATTGATGACATTAGGAAACATACTATCACACCTTTTTAGTGTCTTGGTTAAATTAGTTTAGTTAAACAAGCTCAATTGTCCGGACTCTATCTGTGATTTTATAGTCTCTTTTTTTAATGGTGCCTGGGATTTGTTATACATAATGTTCATGATAGTTTGGGCTCTCAAAAGCAGTTCTTTAGGCAGCCCGGCCATTTTTGCAACTTCTATGCCGTAACTTTTGTCTGCTCCACCGGGAATTACTTTTCTTAAGAAGATTACATGTCCTTCTTCTTCTTTTACTGTAACCTGATAGTTACAAATAGATTCATATAAATCAGCAAGCCCGTTTAATTCATGAAAATGAGTAGCAAAAATTGTTCTTGACATTTTATTTTTTACCAGATATTCAGCTAATGCCCATGCTATAGCTACACCGTCATAAGTGCTGGTTCCACGCCCTACTTCATCAAGCAGAATTAAACTTTTTTCAGTCATCCGGTTTAATATTGCACCTGTTTCAGTCATTTCTACCATAAACGTAGACTGTCCTTCAGAAATATCATCTGATGCACCTACACGTGTAAAAATCTGATCCACTATTCCAATCTGTGCATAATCACACGGTACAAACGATCCGCTCTGTGCAAGTATTATATTTAATGCAATCTGTCTCATGTAGGTACTTTTACCAGCCATGTTTGGACCGGTGAGAATAATTAATTGTTGTTTTGATTTGTTATATTCTAAATAGCAGTCATTAGAAATAAAATTATTAAATCCTGCTTTTTTTTCAATAACCGGATGCCTTGAGGCTTTCAAATCTATAATTCCGGAATTGTTTAAGACGGGTCTTTTGTAATTATTTATAACTGCTGCCTGTGAAAATGAAAAAAGTGTATCTAAGCATGAAATGTTATAAGCAAGTTCTCTGATTATTGAACCAAAACTTTTTACTTTTTCCCTGATCTGACAGAATATTTCATATTCTAGAGTTTTAGTTCTTTGTTCTGCATGAAGTGCTTTTTGTTCAAACTCTTTTAGTTCATTTGTAATAAACCGGGATGAGTTAACCATTGTCTGCCTGCAAATGTATTCCGGTGGTACAAGCGGCAAATTTCCTTTGCTGATTTCTATAAAATATCCAAATGTCCTGTTAAAGCCTACTTTAAGGTTTTTAATTCCTGTTCTTTCTCTTTCAATTGTTTCAAATGATTCTAAATAGCTGTCTCCATTTTCCATTATTTCTTTTAATTGTTTTATTTCATTATTAAATGCAGGCTTGATTAAATTCCCCTCTGTTAATGTATTTGACGGATTGTCTAAAATTGCATTTTCAATTATTTGCACTACTTCTACAATTTCTCCGGGGTAGTTAATGATTTTTTGTAAAAAAGGTGATTTAAGATTTTTAAGCGCTGCAGAGAGTGAAGGAACTTCCATTAAAGATTCTTTGAGTGCTATAAGCTCTTTGGCATTTACGGCAGAAGCGCTTAGACGAGAGCTGATTCTTTCCAAATCGAATATTTTTTCAAGTGATTTTGTGATTTTACAAAATAAATATTTATTTTGAATTAACTCTTCTATACAATTCAGTCTTAAGTTAATGGAATCCAAATCTAACAGTGGCTGCTCAATCCAGGCTCTTAGTCTTCTTTTTCCCATTTGTGTCTTTGTAAAATCAATGGCCCAAAGCAATGAATTGCTGTAACATTTATCTTTTATGCTCTCTGTAAGCTCCAGGTTTTTCCTGGTCATTTTATCAAGATTTAAAAATGAGTTAACCCTGTAAGGAATTATTTTTTCAAAGTTTGGTCTTTCCACCAGCTGTGTTTTATCTATATAAGCCAGTATTGCACCACTTGCAATTTGTCCCAGAGCTAAATCAATTCCACCTAAGCTTTCTATGGACTGTATTTGTAATTCTTCCTTTATTCTTTTATTTGCAAAATCTTTATTAAAGTATTCATTTTCCAAACCGGTACAAAACCAGTTTTCTTTAATTACTACATCCATATCCAGTGTTTTTTCCTTAACAATCTGATTTTCGTTTTTTTTATAAATCACCGGAATCAGCACTTCTGAAGGCATTGTCCGGTTTAATTCTGAAATAAGTTCATCAAAGTTTAATTCAGTAAAGAAAAATTCTCCGCTCGATACATCTGCATATGCAAAACCATAAGAGTACCGTTTTTTGTCTTTATAAACAGACGCTATGAAATTATTTTTTGTTTGTGGAAGCCAGTCTGTTTCAAGGACTGTGCCTGGTGTAAGTAATTTTGTAACTTCCCGCTTTACAATGCCTTTGGCTAAAACAGGATCTTCCATCTGATCGCAGATAGCTACTTTAAAACCTTTATCTAAAAGTTTTGAAACATAATTAATTACTGCTTTTGCCGGTACACCGGCCATTGGTATTCTGCCGTTTGGATAATTTGTTTCTGCTCTGCCTGTAAGTGTAAGTTCCAGCTCTTTTGAAATAATTTTTGCATCTTCAAAAAAAGTTTCATAAAAATCACCTACTCTAAAAAAAAGCAGTACATCAAGATCGTATTTATACTTGATTTCAAGAAACTGCCTCATAAGAGGTGTAAATTGTTCCGGGTTTTGAGGCCACTGGATCTCTTGTTCTGTTTTTTCTTTTTCGGCTAAGCTAATATTCATGATAATGCTTTAATGATATCTTTCCTTTGAAAAATTATCCTGTCTATTATAATAAGAAAACATTATGGGAGTTAAATCAATTTTAAATAAACAAGGAATATTAAATAAGCTGGTATTAATACTTTATATTTCACTGTTTATTTCTGCTTTTGCTGCATGCGGATTAAAGTCACAAAATCATATACACAATATGCCACTACCTGAAGTAGAAATAATTAAGATTTCTCCTTTAACAAAAGCAAAAACAATTGAATCTACGGGAGAGTTAATAAGTCCCCAGACCACAGAAGTTAGTTCAGAAAATATGGGAAAGATTGTTTACTTAAATATACCGGAAGGAAAGGAAGTTCCTGCTGGTCATGTTTTAGCAAGAGTTGACAACAGTACGACACTTGCTGATATAAAGGTAGCAAAAGCAAAATTACAAAATGCACAGGAAAATTTTAAAAGGATGCAGGCACTTAAAAGTGAAGGTGCAGTATCTCAGCAAGTCCTGGATAATGCTATAGAACAGCTCCAGATTGCAGAAGGTGAGTCAGAGAGAGCAGAATCACTTGAAACAAAAACATCAATTGTTGCTCCATATACAGGCTTATTAAGCTTGCGAAAAGTCAGTCTTGGAGCATTTATAGATTCTGGCGATCCGGTAGTAAGAATAAGCCAGATAGATCCCCTTTATCTTATTTTTAGTTTTCCTGAACAATATGCCCCGCAAATAAAAATCGATCAGGATATTAAATTTATGATTAGCAATTCAGGAAAAGAATATTTGGCGAGGCTTACAGTGATTGATCCGTATATTGATCCTAATACCAGATCTGTGCAGCTAAAAGCTGTTGTTTCAAATTCAAACAGAGAATTTCTTCCCGGAAAGTTTGCAAATGTAAGATTAGAAACTGCAAACATAAAAGATGCAATTCTAATTCCGCAGGAAGCTTTAATCCAGGAGGATTCTAAAAAACAGGTTGCAGTTGTTAAAGAAGACAACACTGTAATCTTTAAAGAAGTTACAGTCAGTGAATGGGATAAAGATTCGATTTTAATTTCAGATGGTCTTATGGAAGGTGATGTAATTGTTACTTCCGGGCATCAAAAAATTCATCCCGGGAGTAAAGTTATTCCTAAATCTTTCAGTTTAATTCATAATAAAATCCTGGACAAACAAATTCCCGAATAAGTTGAAAAATAAGCAATTATGTTAATTTCAGATTTAGCTATAAAAAGACCAGTGCTATCTTTAGTATTTAATGTGTTAATAATTATAGTCGGGATTGTGGCATACCAGGCGCTTCCTGTTCGTGAATATCCTGATGTTGAAACAGCTATTGTATCAATAACCACGACTTATACCGGCGCAAGCTCTGAAACAATTGAAAGTACAGTTACACAGCCTCTGGAAGAAGTTTTAAATGGCATTGATGGAATTAAATCTATTTCATCTGTTAGCTCGATTGGTGTAAGTACTATAAATATTGAGTTTGTACCGTCAAGGGATATAGATTTAGCAGCTGGTGATGTAAATAATGTAATCCAGAGTGCACTTGGAAAAATACCTCAGTCTGCCGATAAGCCAATAATTGCAAAAACTCAGGCAAATGCAGGAACTCTTATGTGGATTACTCTTCAGGGGGATAAATATACCCCTGAAGAATTAAGTGATATTGCAGATCGTATTATAAAAACTCCTCTTCAGATATTACCTGGCGTAGGATCTGTATTAATCGGTGGCCAACGTAAATATGCCATGAGAATCTGGCTGGATCCTGAAAAAATGGCAGCCCGTAATGTAGATGCAGGTGATGTCAGAAATACAATTTTGAAAAGTAATCTTTTATTACCGGCTGGAAAAATCGAAGGTGAAACAAGAAAGTTTAATATTTATGCAAATGCACAGATTGCTGATCCAAAAGTTTTTTCTAATCTTGTTATTCGTAATCAGAATGGAAGTTTGGTAAGAATTAAAGATATAGGCGGTGTAGAACTTGGAGCAGCAAATTATGACACTCTTGTAAGATACAATGGCAGACCGGTAGTTGGTCTGGGTATTATTAAACAATCAAAAGCAAACGAATTGAAAGTTGCTCTTGCAGTAAAAGAAATATTACCAAAGATAAAACAAGCTCTTCCAAAAGATATAACACTTGAAATAGCAGTTGATAATTCAAGGTTTATAAAAGAGTCCCTGAAAGAAGTTACAAAAACTATATTGATTGCAATTTTTCTTGTTGTACTTGTGACTTTTATATTTCTAAGATCTGTTTCACCAACAGTAATAATTGCATTAGCAATTCCTCCGTCTATCATCGGACACTTTGCAGGCTTAAAAGTTTTAGGTTATTCGGTTAATGTTATTACGCTCCTTGCACTGGTCATTGCAATCGGGCTTGTGGTGGATGATGCAATTGTTGTTTTAGAAAATATATTCAGACATGAAGAACATGGAGAAAATAAGCTTGATGCTGCAGTCTTTGGCAGCAGGGAAATGGTCTTCCCTGTCATTGCAACCACTGTCTCCTTAGTGGCGATTTTTATCCCATTGTCTCTTTTTGCGGGTTATACAGGACGATTATTTAAAGAATTTGCTGTCAGTGTTGCAGTCAGCGTAGCAATATCTGGTTTTGTAGCATTGACATTAACTCCAGCACTTTGTTCAAAATATCTTACGTATACTGCAAAGCATGGAAGTATCTATTTACTGCTTGAAAATTTTTTTAATGTGTTAAATAAAGCATATGAAAAAAGTTTGAAATGGACGCTTACTCATTCATTGGTAATTCTATTTTTTATATTAATCATTATATCTGGAATAGCAGGGTTGTTTATCATTATTCCAAAAACTTCTGTACCTGTTGAAGACAGAGGAGTATTTTTAACTGTAGTAAAGTCTCCTCAAGGCTCAACGCTTGCTTATACAAACCATACACAGCTTAAAGCAGAAAAAGAAATAGCAAAGATTCCGGAGGTTACAGGTTATTTCTCTGCAATAGGACTTGCTGTTGGCGGGCCACCAAATACAAATAATGGCATTATTTTTTCCAGATTAAAACACTGGCATGAAAGAAAAATAAAGCAACAAACAATAGTTCAAAATCTCTTCTCAAAACTTGCTGGTTTACCAGGATCTTTAGTATTTGTTCTTAATCCGCCTTCACTGGGACAAAGTCCAATCAGTAAAGATGTTCAATTTGTAATTAAAAGCTCTTCAAATAACTTAGAAGAGCTTACCAAGGTTAGTAACTCTATCCTTGATAAGATTGGCCAAATACCAGGACTAATCAATGCAGACAGTGACTTGTTAATCAGTACTCCTCAGATTGATATAGTTTTTAACAGAGAGCGTGCCTCTGATTTGGATGTTCCGATTTCAGAAATTTTAAATAGCTTTCAAACTCTTTTTTCAGAGAGCAGGGTTAATGATTTTGTTCTCCGGAATAAACAATACGATGTAATTACTACTCTGTTACCAAAGTATAAAAGCATACCTGAACAAATAAACCACATTTATCTGCATGGAAAAGACGGGAATATGCTGCCGCTTAGCAGTTTTGTAAGTATAATTACAAAAGTAGCACCCGCACAGATAAATCACTATAACTTGCAGCGTTCCGTGACAATAAGTGCCAGCCTTGCACCAGGGTTTCCGCTTGGAAAAGCTTTGGATGAAATAAACAAAATAGCTAAGAATGAGTTACCAGCCACTTATACTACAGCGCTTGCCGGAACATCAAGGGAGTTTGCTGAGACAAAAGCTGAAGTATATTTTACGCTTGCTATTGCCATTGCATTTATTTATTTTGTTCTTGCAGGATTATTTGAAAGTTTTATTTACCCGTTCATTATATTGTTTAGTGTTCCGCTTGCAATTTTTGGAGCATTGTTTACACTTTTAATTACCGGAGATACATTAAACCTCTACAGTGCCATTGGAATAATACTTTTAGTCGGGCTTGTTACAAAAAATGCAATCTTAATAGTCGAATACATTAATCAAAGCAGGGCTAAGGGAAAAGAATTAATTGAAGCAGTTTATGAAGGGTGTAAGATTCGTTTCAGACCAATCCTTATGACCAGCACTACAATGGTGCTGGGTGCATTACCGCTTGTATTTGCTGTCGGTGCAGGTGCTGAAAGCCGTCATCCAATGGGCTTAGCAATTGTAGGCGGTCTTATTTTTTCTACAATTTTTACCCTGGTTGTAATTCCGGTAATTTATATTTTAATGATAAAAGTTGCCAAAACATAGTTATTAATTGTTTCTCGTAAGACTCTCTATACTAATCAATCCCAGACTATGCAGCAGATCAGCCTGTGCATTGTTATAGTCAACTATTGCATTAACCTGTGAACCTAATGATTCTGAATGTTGTTTCTGAGCACCTAGCAGTTCTGTGTTTATGCCTACACCATTTTGTAGTCTTAATTTTGCAAGGCGCAGTGCTTCACCAGCTGCATTTATACGCTTTACAGCTACTTCTAAAAGTTTTTCTGTAGTCTGTGCCTTAAGATATGCCAGACGTACTTCCTGCTCAATCTGCTGGTTTATTTTTACTATATTTACACTGTAAAGTTTTGCCTGATTTCTCGCCTGGTTAATTTTTGATAAAGTTGTTAATCCTAGTCCTTCTGCCAGATTCCAGCCTACCTGTATACCGATAAATCTGCTTGCCATCAGCGAATCATCGACGCTGGATAAAAATGGACTTCCAGCTCCTTTTATTACATTTGATACAGAAGTGATATTGCTTAAATCGGTTTGATCTAAAAATCTGCTTCTTGAAACCATCTGAATAACCGGATTCCCGCTTGCATCAAGTGCAATAGCATCCGGAATAACTTCGGAAACTTTAGTTCTGTGGAAAAATACATGCCCTGTTCCGCCGTATTGCCCATAAAAGTTTGCGCTTGGCAAAAAGCCTGAATAAGCAGCAGCAATATAATTTCTTTGAGCATTGTATTCTAATTTGGCTTTTTTAATCTCAGTCCTGTTATCAAAGGCGACTTTTAATATTTCACCTATTGGTTTATCAATATTAAAAAGTTTTTTGGCTGTTAAATCTTTCTGACTTGGTCTTATATGAGCACTTTGTTCCAGGTTTAAAAGTCTTGATAAATTAATGGCAGAATCTCTGAAGTTTGCCTGCTGTGCTATAAATAACTGCTCTTGTTCAGCAAGCTGTGCTTCAGATTGTAAAACATCAAAGGTAGTACCAGCACCCTGCTTTTCCAGATTTTGATTTAGCTTGTAAACTGCTTTTGCTTCTTCAAATGATTTTGCCAAAACATCTAATTGTGCCTGTTCTCTCAGTAGCTGATTATATGCTTTTGTGACAAACAGCAACACATCTTTCATTGAAGCTGACAGATTTTCTTTTGAAGATTTAAATATTTTATTTGCAGCAAGGGTATTAAAAAATCCCTTACCACCCTGAAAAAACGGATAATCAAATCTCATATATGCATTTACATTGCTTGTAAGTGACATTACTGCAAAAACACCACCAACTAAAAATGTTCCGTCAAACCTTTGATTAGTTACACCCAGACTGTAGTTTGGTAAATAATGTGAGAGGTTTTCCCAGAGCTTCCATTTATCAAGATCTCTCTGATTTTTTGCCAGCGTTATGTCCAGATTTTGCAGAAGAGCAAGCTTTAAGGCCTGCTCTAAGTTTAATTCCATTGGTACATCAATTCTGGCTTCAAGTTTTATTGGTGTACCGTATTCACCGGACATAAAAATTTCATCTGGTGTGCTTGTTAAAGTATTATTTGAATAAGCAGGATTAAAACTAAATAAAAAAATAATAAACAGAAAAAATAAATTATATCTTTTAGCCGGCATCGTTATTTATTGACGTCCAGTAAAGGTGTTCGTGCCTGCTTTTATAATGATTCAATTTTAAGTTTGCTAAAAAGTTCTTTATCTTTGTTGATTCCCGGATTATCAGTGGTTAATAATTTTTCGCCCATGAAAATGCTGTTAGCACCTGCTAAAAATGCTAAAGCCTGCAGCTCCTGGCTCATCCCTATTCTTCCGGCAGAAAGTTTTACTTTTGCTTTTGGTATTAATATTCTGGTACTGGCAACAGAGCGAACAAGTTCGAATGAATCTATGTCCTTCTCGTTTTCAAGAGGAGTGCCTTTTACTTTTACAAGAACATTGATTGGTACAGATTCAGGCTGCGGGTTTAAATTAGCAAGAGTTTTAATTAAACTAATTCTGTCAGCCTGACTTTCACCAAGTCCCAGGATTCCACCACAACATACTTGAATGTCAGCATTAGAGATATATTGAATAGTTTCTAACCGATCTTCATAAGTTCTTGTGGTAATAATTTCTTTATAATACTCACTGGAAGTATCAAGATTGTGGTTGTATGCTGTAAGTCCGGACTCTTTTAATTTAAATGCCTGTTCCTGGGTCAGCATGCCTAATGTACAACACACTTCCATTTTAAGTTTTGCCACTTCTCTGATTAGCTCAAGAATATCTTCAAATTCGCCATTTGCAGGAGCACTTCTCCATGCTGCTCCCATACAGAATCTGGTAGCACCGTTTTCTTTTGCTTCTTTTGCTTGTTCTAAAACAGTATTTTTTGGTAACAATTTATATTTTTCAATTTTAGTTTTATATTTTGAACTCTGTGGACAATATTTACAGTCTTCAGGACAATTACCGCTTTTAATATTGCTTAAAGTACAAAGCTGTACTTTGTTTAACGGCTGATACTGACGATGAACTGACTGAGCTTTAAAGATTAATTCTAAAAAAGGAAGATTGTAAATGTTACTTACTTCTTCCAGAGAGTATTTTTCTGATTTTTTAATTGCTGTGTTCACAAGGTATATTTAATGGACATGTTAAATGATAATCTATAAATTTAATTTTTAGCTTACTCTGAAAAGCATTTTTTAATTCTACTTTAGCATTCTGAAAATTGATATTTTTACCTGATAGCTTACGGATTATATCAAGTTTTATTGAACCATGTTGTAAAACAAATTCTTTTCTTCTGCACTGTGCATTTCCTATGACCTTAATGTCATTTACTACGATATCGGCTTCAGTTTTTGAATCAAAACAGTCAAAACTTTTAAAATAATTATTTGATGAATAACCAAAGTCTCCCTTTAAACTATAAAGATTTAAAAATGTAAGAAGTATTTCTCCGATTCCAAAATAAAGTTGTTTGACTTTATATCCATACCTCATAACGACAGAATAAGTCAGTTCATTATCTGGTAATCCATGTGAAACAGCTTGCCCGCCTGTAATTCTTTTAACAATCGGGATTTTTTGTACTGATTTGGTTAATAACTGATTTGCACCAAGCGAAACAGTGGGTTTTATCCACCCGTAAACTCTGACCAGTGGAAGTTTTATAGAGTTATTTAATGCTGAATCCAGTAAAAAGTTATCACAGGACATATTAAATATTCCATCATTAATACCAGTATCCAGAAAAAACCAAGTTGGTGAAATATTACGTATGTAATTTAAACCTTCTTTTTCTAAGTTTTTGAAGTTCTTTTTCACTTAATTTACCTATATTACTTCCTGACGAAAGGGAAAATGCCTTTTCAAGATTAGCAGTAGCTTCTTTTTTATTTTTTAAAATTAAGTTTAATACACCTAAGTGGTAGTAAGCAGGGGCATAATCAGACTTTAGCTCAACAGTCTTTTTAAAATTTGTAATTGCCTGCTCAATATCTTTTATTTTTTCATAACTAATTCCAAGATTATAATATGCCTCATAAAAAACAGGATCAATTTTTACAATCTCATTAAACTGTTCCTGTGCTTTATTATATATATTTTGCGATAAGTAAGCCAGTCCTGATAAATTTTTTGAAAGCAGTAATAATCTTTTATCAGCATTCTCTTCTTTTGTGTTTTCAATATCTGCAATTAGCAGTAAAAGCAGCTTTTGAGACTGATCATAATTTTCCTTATCAAAGTATATTTTTGCCAGATTGTACCTGGCAGGGAAAAAGAGATTGTCTTTAGCTGTTATTTCTTTATACAGATCTTCTGATTTTTCTACATTACCATTTATAGTTTCTTCAACTGCTTTATTATAAAGCTCTTTTATAACCTCAGGATTTTGCTCTGCTGATATTTCCTGTACCGGCTTGATGTTTGGTGGTTCCTGAAACGATATTTTTATAATATTGTCTTTTGTGGAAATTATTCCTGGAAGAGGTTTAAAACTTTCATTAAATGTAAGAACAATTGAAATCTTTGTTTTATCATCTTCATGTTTTGCACTACCAACTGTTAAATCAGTAATAAAATTTACCCCACTTAAAAAATTCTTTTTTGCAGAATCACTAAACCTGAATTGCTTGTGAAACCTGCTGTTTAACAGTTCAATTAAAACCTTATTTGGGTAATCAAATTTAAAAAACCGGACTTCCGGATAGTGTTTTGCTACATCTATTAAGAGAATATTATTTTCTGCTTTTAAATTTAAAACTTCTGATGTTATGTCTTCTCCGAAAGCTTTTATACAGGGTCTGCATAATAAAACGACAAGAATCATCAGGATAATCTTTTTTTTAATATGATTTAAGTTCATTAGTTTAATTTTTAAACCAGTTCTCCTAATCTTGAATTTAGCTTCTTTGGTTCTGTATTTAAGTCTACCGGAAGTATCTTTTCGGAGAGCAAAAAGTTTTTTTGTAAGATAGTATCTTTAAGTTCATTACAAATTTCTATTGCCATGGCCATGCTGGATAGCGGAGCTGAAAGGGTTGGTTTTTTGTTTATTATTACTGTGCTGGTTCTTAACTCACTGTAAGTACACTGACCGAATGTAGGTTTTGTTCTCCTTGGTATTGAAAAATCAACTATTGTTGAATGAATTTTATCATCTGTAACTGAAATATATTTTGCAGCTTCTTCATTTAAAACAGGAAGCGGAACACCTATGCCAATGTATAAAACAGGTCCGTAAGATTTAATAAATCCACCACGGATCCATTTTGAGTTCATTGATTCTATGTCTGCTACTGCCGAAAGTATAATTCCCGGTCCAATGGGAAGTCCATGCTCGTTTCTTTTTTGGAGAGGGTTGTGGTGACTTCCGGGTCCTGCTATGAATCCGGCAGTTCCGGCTATCCAGATTTTTGTTCCAATTCCAATTAAATTTGCATAAGGATCATTCATAAGAGGATTTAAATAACTTGAAGAATTAAAAGTCGAATTTTCCAAATTCCCGATTAGGGTTCCCATTGGTGAGTTAATATCTTTTTCGCCGGAGTTTGTAGCTACTATATTATTCTGAATAATTGCCTGATTTAAGAATAATTTTCCATGATTTAAATTTTTTAAATTAAACCAGGTTTCAAATTCTTTGTTTGTAAAAACTTCCAGATTTCTCCCTGCAGCTTTAAGGTGGATATCTTTTCCTTTAATTAAATCTTCTAAAACATGTGCTCCGCCATATTCAGGATTTTCTTCTGAAAAAGCTACGCAAGAAAGAGCAATATCAGTCGGTCCGGTGGGACAGGCAGGGACATTGTTTATGTAAACTTCAGAAAAATATATAAGTGGATCTGTCTGCCCAAAACTTAGATAAATAAGGGCATTTGTGTGCATCTCAAAACTTGCAAATGTAACAATGTCAATGTTGTTTGTAAAATATTGAAGACCTTTTTCTTTAATTAAGGCTTTGGCTTCTTGTGCAGTTAAAACCTGAGCTTTACCAGATTTAATCTTTTCATTTATTTCTGCGCAAGACTTATTCATAGGTATAATAATAGTTTACCAGCAAATGGAAATAAATAAAAAAACAAAAATTGCTGTCCTGTGTGGAGGAATATCCAGTGAAAGAGAGATCTCTCTTCGATCCGGGAAAAACTGTTTTGATGCACTAGAAAGATTAGGTTATAACTCAATATTAATAGATGTCAGAACAATTGAAGATCTGCTTGAATTGAAGAACAAAGGTGTAGAAGTTGCTTTTTTAGCAACTCATGGAAAATTTGGTGAAGATGGGGCCATCCAGGGTGTGCTTGAGTGGCTAGGTATACCATATACCGGCTCTTCAGTTCTTGGAAGTGCACTGTCTATGGATAAGTGGCTTACCAAGCAAATTGCCAGGAACAATAAAATCAATACACCAAATTCATATCTGTTAACCAGGGAAGATAAAAATACTTCTTATATAAAAAATGCCTGGGAAGAACTTTCTAAAAAAAATAAAGCAGTTTTTCTTAAACCAAGAGATGACGGCTCCAGTGTAAACACATTTAAAATTAACAGTTTGTCAGAGCTTGAAGAAAAAATTTCTAAAATTGATCTTGTAAATTCGAATTTTTTGATTGAAGAATATATTTCCGGCAAAGAAATTACAGTGAGCATAATAGAGGTGGATAAACAGCTTGAAGTTCTGCCAATACTTGAACTAAAACCAAAAAATGATTTTTATGATTACCATGCAAAATATACTAAGGGTATAACTGAATTTATACTTCCTGCAAACCTTGATAAAGAGAGCAGCACTAAAATCGGCGAGATTTCAAAGACTATTTTTTCATTAATTGGATGCTCGTCGTTTGGAAGAGTTGATTATATCCTGGATGAAAAAAATATTCCTTACATGTTAGAGGTAAACTCACTTCCGGGAATGACAGATATCAGCGATCTCCCTGCTCAGGCTGCCTGTGCCGGAATTAAGTACGACAAAGTAGTGGAAATGATTTTGAAGACAGCAAGATTACATAAGTAGATGTGCGACAGTCCCTTTAGGCGTACCATAATAAACTTTTACAATCTTTTACAATCTTGATTAGTTGGGGGTACACAGGGTAAATACGAAGAGAAGCCCTATATTTTTAGGAGTTGCTTAAAATTTGTTACTAAGAGTTTAAGTAAACTAGGATATTGGTAAAATTAAAACTAGATGTTATATTTAAACCATCATGGATGAAATTGAAAAAAAATATATTCTTGATAAACACAATAAAAAAATAGCTGTTCAAGTTGATATTAAGACATTTGAAAAAATAGAAAATATTCTTGAGGATCATGGGCTTTTTAAACTAATCCAAGAAGGAAATGAGAAGGAATATCTTGGTTTAAATGATGCCAAAGAATTTTATAAAGGCTTAGATAAGGCAAATTGAAAACACTATACAGTGAGAAATCTTATATTTTTAGGAAAGTTGCTTAATATCAAGCAGATTTTTTAATTTTTCTTGCTGGAATAAAATCTATTACTAAAGCTGCTCCTAGAGCCTTAGCAATTTCTTCAAGTTTTGAAAGAGAATGTCCTTCGTAGTCTGCACTTTCAATCCTAGCTATTGCAGATTGCGTGGTTTTGACTTTTTTTGCAAGAGACTGTTGTGTCATACCTAGTTTTTCTCTAAGCCTTCTTATTTTTTGAGAAACTGAAAACTTTGCTTCTTCTTCCTTATAAAGCCTTCTAAATTCTGGATCTTTCATGTTTTCTTCTCTCCAAAGATCATAATTTGTTTTAATCTTCCTACTCATATTTTTGCCTCCTTATATAATCTTTCATCCTATTTTCTGCAATTTCAATTTCTTTTCTTGGTGTTTGTTGCGTCTTTTTAGTAAAAGCATGTAAAAGAACAAACTTCTTTTCAATACAGGCAAAGTAAAAGATTCTATAAATATTTGGTGATGCTGGATGAAAAAAATATTCCTTACATGTTAGAGGTAAAC